>JAJQDT010000017.1 GCA_021202075.1 Lachnospiraceae bacterium
CGGCCTCCTATTTGGTGACGGAAATCTTATATACGCCTGATTATTCATCGCTTACATTCTTTGCAAAATCGCGTCAAACTTTTCTGCAATAGTACTCTCAAGCGAATATGTATAAATCTCTGGTGCTTCAAATCCCTCCAGTCTTGTTGCGATTTCCCTGATTTCTGCATTCGGCACTATCACGTCATCAATCCCCACATCCACCGAAAATGGTACTCTGACATTATTGATATGCCCGATAAATTTTGTCTTCACTCCCGGATATTTCTTTTCGAGAGTAATCTGCTCCACCCTGGTTACCTCCAGCCAGATATAATCATTATCCGTCTGAATGCTGCATATCTCTTCCATGACATTTTTTATATTGCCAAGTTCATTTGAAAGGCTTCGAAGCATAAAATCCATGTCCCTCGTTGGCCTGCTGTCAAACTCAGTAAGAACATATATGAACATCCCGCCTTTTAATATCAGGTTATCTCTATATCGTGAATGCGACAGTCTCCGCAAAAACTCTTCCTGAAAGAACAGCTGCAAACTCATCTGATAGCTGATACCTTCTTCTTTCGCCTGATTACGAAGTCTTGCAAGTGCAGACGCACTTTTATTCTTTACAGCCATATGCCAAGTACCTCCCTTACTTTTTTCTGAACACGAAGTTCATTTGCATATTTTCCAAGCCTCGACTCATTTCGATTACCGTCGGCAAGGTAACCCCTTACTGCACTGGCAAACACTTCTGCTTCCATTTTATTGCGATGGAGCAAACAATCACAGATTGTTCGTTCCCGATTATAAATTTGCAGCTTCGTCCCTTCAATTTCAGCTTCCGTAATACCGATTACAAAACGCGCTTCCGTGATAAAATGCGGTTTTACTATCGGATATGAGATATTGAACCGTCTCCGCGAGGTTTTACTGTCAACCGCTATATGCCATGCTGATGGCGTTCTATCTGTATATCCATAAAAATCCAAAGCACTCTCCATGCATACAACACCGTCAGGAAACAGTGCGGCAATAATGATTGCTTCAGAATATGCATTCTCGTCCATATACTGATAGTATCCTCGACGAATCTGTTCTATCTCTCCATCTTCTATCAATTTTTGTATTTTTTGATTATAATAGCCACACTGACGCAGATCCCTCGTTCTTAGAACCCCACCATGGCTCAAAAAAATTTTTTTCAGGTTTTCTTCCATAATATCATCCGCTTTCTCAAACTGCACAAGTTTTCTCACATTCTTGTGCAGTTTGCAAATTCATTATAATTTATAAGCACGGCAAAATCAATAGCAAAATGCAAAAGATCCCCCTGCATCATTCCTTAAATGCAAGGGGATAACTCGTATTCTTATTCTTTTCACATCGCCACTTCCGTCTCCAGTCCCGACTTAAACTCCACCACGAAATGGTCGTCATAAACTGTAATCTTCTCAATCAACTTTCGGACAAGGCTCTCGTCATATTCCGCAACCTCAGTCTCCATTTCATCGAGCATTTTCTCCATCTCTTCCACCCGCTGACGGCTTCCCTCGTTGTTGGCATCTTCTAAAAGAAGCTCCTGCTTTTTTCTGCGAAGCTCCTCGATTTTATCCGCGATGTCATCGTAGGCCTGTCTTGCATTAGCCTTTTTCAGAAGTTCCTTCTGCAAATCGGCAAGTTCCGCTTCAACATCTTCAACTTTGCTGGCATTGCCGCTGCCGATTACTTTTTCGATGTTCTCTTTCAAAATCGGGATAATGGTATCCCTGCCGGAGAACACATCATTGATAGCTTTTACCACCACCGCCTGAAGGTCTTCCTCCCGGACCGTTCTGGCCGGACAGTCAATCCCGCTCGTTTTCTTCGTCACACGATGGAAATGCCCCCTCACTACGTTCGGCGGATATCCCGCCCGAAGGGCGAGGATGCTCCCGGCGAGGGCAGGTCGCACTACCCATTCCTATGCGCTTCGCGCAGGGCAGTGCTGCTGACGCACCTCCACACAACGGATTTTTTTCCACGGTTATTCCAGCTGATTCTCCGGAACAAATCTCCGCAATGTGCGCAGAAGATTATACTCGATAATGCATAATAACCGCTGTATACCCTGCGCTTTCCAGTCCCTGTCGTAATATTGGCGCGTCTTACCATCTCCTCCTTGACCCGCATGAAAATGTCTCTTGGAATGATGGCTTCATGGCCTACGCCCTCGATTCGCTTTGCGAATCGGGGCAAGCCACATAATACTGCGGCACGATGCCCTTGTTCACCACCCGCTTCTTCGTCAGGAAATCCGTCGTCACTGTTTTCTGCAAAAGGGCATCTCCGATGTATTTTTCATTCGTCAGGATTTTGTGCAGCGTACTGGCAAGCCAGTAGTCGTTTCCTGCCGCCGTCTTGATTCCGTCTGCAGTAAGTCCTTTCCCGATATCGTAATAGCTTTTCCCTTCCATAAATTCCCTGTATATCCGTTTTACGACCTCGGCTTCTTCCGGATTGATGACGAGGTTCCCGTCCTCATCCTTATCGTAACCGAGGAAACGGTTTGCGCAGACCTGAACCTTACCCTGCTGATAGCGGTACTGGAGTCCAAGCTTCACATTCTGTGAAAGCGACTGGCTCTCCTGCTGTGCAAGTGATGCCATAATAGTAAGCAGCACCTCTCCTTTGGCATCCATTGTGTTTATGTTTTCTTTCTCGAAAAATACGGGAATATTCTTCTCCTTCAGCTGGCGGATGTACTTCAGGCAATCTAAGGTGTTTCTCGCGAATCTGCTGATGGATTTCGTTACCACCATGTCGATTTTGCCATCCATACACTCTTCAATCATGCGGTTAAACTCCCCTCTGTGCCTTGTGTTGGTACCGGAGATCCCGTCATCTGCAAATATGCCAGCAAGCTCCCAGCCGGGATGCTTCTGGATATATTCCGTGTAGTGTTCAATCTGAGCTTCATAACTCGTCGTCTGTTCGTCCGTCTCTGTCGAGACACGGCAGTAGGCCGCCACCCTTAATTTCGGTTGTTCTTCTCCCTTTTTGCTCTGTCCTGTCTGCCTTCTTGCAGGAATCATTGTAATCGTTGCCATCGCTATTCCTCGCTTCCTATTAAAGTGTAAATGTATTCTGCCTGGGCATATGGATCAGAGAAGTGCTGCTCCACCTGTCCCAGCTGAAATGCTGTGGGTAAGCTTGGTTGCTTTCTTTCCTGTTCCTCAAAAATTCTCCCAAGCGCCTCTGCTCGTCTGACGCGTTCTTTCTCAGCTGCGTCATACGTCTCCCGGTCGATGATGGCCGGATAAAAGTCGTCGCCGAGATAATGCTTATTCTGCAGGAGCCGTTTCGCCATTGCGTGGGTAATCTTAAGTCCAGCTTTTTCCGCAGCATTCACATAACCCATACCGGAAAGGTAAGCCGCATAAAGCGTTTTTATTTTTGCAACCTGTTCTTCATCTATCACAGCTGCGCCGTTTTCAATTTTATAGCCATATGGAATGTGTCCTCGTCTCATACTTCTACAATCCTTTCCCGGAGATTCAATCCGCATTTCAAATGGAAGGTAAGCTCCTCCCTGGAATGAACTGTAATCTGTTCAACAAATGCAGAAAACACTTCCGGATCGTATTCCGTAAGCTTATCCGTCCTTCCTGTAAACCTGATAATCTCGTTTAAAGCCTCCGCCTTTTTGGTATCTCCGTCAACCGATGAAATCAGCTGTTCCCGCTCATCTGTCAGCGCATCAGCTTCTGCTGAAAGCGCATTCATCTCCTGTGTAAACATGGCCGGTTCAATGTATCCCTTTGTCATGATTGTTGTAAGTGTCTCGCCCTTTTCGCGGTTTTTCTCCAGCGCAGCATCAATCTCATCAACCTTGCGGAATATTTCTTTATGTGTCTCTTTCCGGATATTCCTCTGTAAGTCCTGCAGAACCTTCTCCCTTGCAAAAATAAGCTTATTCATCATCAGAACAAAGGTCCACTCGATGGCGTCCTCCCGGATAAATCTCATAGAGCAATTTTCAATATGTTCGATATGCTCCTTACAGACCCATGCTGGGTATCTTATTTTGCCTGTGATGTTAATTCTGCGTCTGAAGACGGAGCCGCATTCTCCGCAGATAATCCGGCTAGAAAAAGCGTAGCGGTTCTGATATTTTTCTGCCCTTTTCTGAATGTTCTTCTCCTTCGCCCGCTGGCGAATAAGCTGGCCTACGGTTTCAAAATCTTCCCGGCTCACAATTGCCTCGTGGTGGTTTTCCATGTAAAACTGGTCCATTTCACCATAATTTGTCCGTCTTTTGAAAGTAAAATCCGAATAAGTCTTCTGAAACAGGCAATCGCCCACATATTTTTCATTTGTAAGAACATTCCGAATTGCGGTCGGCGTCCAATGCGCTCCTTTTCGCGCAGGTACGCATCTTTCATTTAAATCCCTGGCAATTATGCTACTGCTTTTTCCTGAAAGCGCCTCGGCATAAATAAACCGTACCGTTTCCGCTTCGGCCTCATTGATGGAGAAGACACCGTCTTTCACATCATAACCAAATGGCGCATACCCAATCTTAAACGTACCGTTTTCAAAACGGTGTCGGACACTCCACTTACTGTTCTCTGAAATCGATACAGACTCACTTTCCGCAAGGCTGCTCATGATGGAAAGAAGCAATTCGCTTTCCATCGACCCGGTGTCCAGATTTTCCTTTTCAAAATAGACCGGAATGCCAAGCCCGATCAGCTTTCTGACAAGCTCCAAACAATCAGTCGTATTTCTTGCGAAGCGACTGAGCGATTTCGTAACAATGTAATCAATCTTCGTAAGCGATGAATAACCCGGCGGTTTTACAGATTCCGGAATCCGTGAGATAA
>JAJQDT010000064.1 GCA_021202075.1 Lachnospiraceae bacterium
GATTTTTTCTAACCGTCTAAGTCAGTAATCTTATTTTACTCTGAGGTATTTTTTTTCAACCACCTTTCTCGGAATTCCCTATATTTGAATTATACAGGAAGCTTTCTTATCCAGAATATATTCCTTCCGCTGCTTCGCACCCCATTTCCCATTCCGGTCAATGGGGCGGAGCGTCAGCATCAAATGGAAATGTAGATTCCTTTGTCCCTGCGGGTTCACAGAATCGTGAATTGCCCAGTCCGCGCACATCCCTTTGGAGACAAAATTTTGATAAATATATTGCCTGACGCAGCTTTCCGCCAGCTCATAACTCCACCAGTTCGGCAGCGTAGCTTTCATCGTCCGTGCAAGCTGCGCATTCTTCTGTTTCTCATTCATCTCAACGGAATTCCAGAGCGCAGCCCTGTCTTCCCACTCTTTCGGCGCGCCATATGCAAGATATATCTCGCTGTGTACCAGGTCTTCATGATATTTCGGGCGGTACGTTTTTCCATCGTATTCGCTCTTAATCTCCGTCCGGCTGATGTACGACGCCTGGTCAATCGCGGACTGTCCCTTGCTCCGCTGCACAATGCCAAATCTTGTGCTGGCATATTTTGTAGTTTTTTCGCCTTTCCCCATAATTAACATCTCCGTAACATTTCCCCGCGTCCACCAATTTTTCACAGGTCACCGAAAAGGTATCGCCGGCTTCACGGTTTCCACCCCGCTTGCGGGGTGCGCACAGATAGACCACGCTCCGCATGGTCCTGTGCGCCCTACGGGGTTTGGCCGCGCGTGAAACGCTGCGTCCAACAGGGAAAACGCAGTTTCCCCTACGGCCGCTGCGCGGCCTACCTCTTCCTTCAAATCCGCGCGCGGTACTATAACATCCCCGGCTGTTTGACATTGCGAAACAGCTTCGGTTCTTCTGCCAAAACAGTCAAGACCACTTCCGCTCATCAGGTCTGCCGGATTTCCTGATTGTTCACCCGCTGCAAAGCCCTGCGACACTCCACACTGTTCAAAGCTGCCGACAAAATCACGTTCAGTTCCTGCTCGTTATACTGATAGCACTCAGGGAAATATTTCACGATAATACCGCCCATCAGATACTTATGATGATTTTCTTCTTTCCGGCGTTTCGCATTCGCCTTTTTCCGTTCTTCCTCATATCTGGCTTTCGCCTGTTCCAGATTCCTCTGCGCTCGTTCCAGCGCAGGGGTTGTTTCGGAATATTCTTTCATGATATATTCGCTCCTTTTCATTTTTTTAGCGTAAAAAAACAGCCTAAGAAAAATCCGTGGCTGTTCCTCTCGCTATCTATCATTCTGTTTTTCTTCCATCAATCCTAGCTAACTGAATCCGGTTTTTTCTTTAAATTGAATTCTCTCATTCGCCGACTTTTTCTTGCTCTGGCCTCTGCTGTCTCCATTCTTGGCTTCCGTAAAGTAATCAGATTCTTGGGACACACAAATGTCTTAGAGCAATCCGTCTGCTCGATTATTCTGTAGCAATCCGGATAATTTTTTCTGAATGTTTCGAGTTTCTTCATCATCTGCGGACTCGCAGTGTAAATCCTCGCTTCATCCGAATCATTATCGAACAGGATAACCGTCTCCTGTTCTTCTCTTGTCAGTGACATCAATCATCACATCCTTCCGCTGTTAATTTCCGGTTGTCGTTCTAAATCCGGCGGCGCCCTTTCTTTGCTGTTCATATCTCACCTCTTTTCCTGCTAGCTGCTCTTTTCTTCGCCCAGCAATGTTCTCAGTCGCTCCATTTTTTCCTGTGCCGTTGCCTTCCTGAAGTTCTCGCCGGCGAAAGAAACCGGGGCGCACATGGTAAGCAGCCGGTCATAAATTCGTTCGTGCGGGGTATCCTCCGGATGCTTCAATTCCTCAAGCGTAAGATTTGTAGTGGCGATCAGGGGCTTTCCGCTACGGTATCGCCCATCGATCACGTTGTAAACCTGTTCCAGTCCATACTCCGTACCGCGCTCCATACCGAAATCATCCAGAATCAGCAGCGGGTAGCTGCAAAGCCGGTGGATATATTCATTCCTGTCTTTTGTCCCGGAAGAAAGGTCGTTCAGTATCAGCGCAAAATTCGTCATGCGTACCGGGATTTCCCGTTCCATGAGCGCATTTGCGATGCAGCCGGCGAAGAAACTTTTCCCGGTTCCTACCTTTCCCCACAGGAGCAAGCCGATATTTTCCTGCTGCATTTCTTCCCAGTGCTCTACGTATGTACGCGCGCGATGCATCTGCCGGCATTTCCCGCTGTCGTTGGCAAATGTCCATTCCACCATAGCTTCATCCGTAAAACCATCCTCTTTCAGCCGTTCCACCCGCCGGCGTCGGTTTCCAACTTCCTCGGCAGCTTCCTGTTCTTCACGCGCCGCCCTCTGGCAGTCACATTCCCTGGGGTGACGGTCACGCCCCCATAAATTGTTTCCCCCAATAAAATATGATTCTTTTGGAGTATGACACTTCCCGCAGTATAAAAGTCCGTCCTCTCCTGTGTAGTCCTCAGAATCCTCATGAATTTCTGATGTTTTTTTGATCAGATCGCGTAATTCGATGTTCATTCGCTGTTGTCCTCCCTGTCCCTGTAATGCTCCGCCTGCTTTTCGGGTATTCTCCCTTTCATCCGGCGGCTCTGTCTGTATGGTTATCCATGAATCAATCTGCATACATCATCAACCTTTTTCTCATAAATTCATGGATTTTTTCGATTGCTCCATCTCTGGTCATATAAATCTCCGCTTCACCAGTTTCGCTTTCAAAATCCTCATGAAAATCTGGTGATTTTCGTCTCAAATCGCAAGTCAGTCACGATTCATAAACTGTCTCCGTCACTGTATGAGTAATCCGGCTTCTTTTTACCCGGCCTGTTTTTCGCCGCATCCTCCTGCGCCCACTTGTAAATCGTTGCCGCATGGCTTTTATAGCTTTTTCCGGTGGAAGCAATGTGGCAGGATAAGCGGTCAATGTAATATTCCCACTGATCCGGCAACTCAGCCTTCAGTTCAGCCAGTTCGTCCTCAGTGAGACAAACATTGCCATATTTGCCGCAGGCAGCGGGGGCGGGTGTCCTTTTTTCTCTCTCACTCTCTCTTTTATTTACTTTTATCTCTTTCTCTATATCTATATCTAACTCTCTCTCTGGTGGACAAATGTCCGGTGTGTATGGTGGACATTTGTCCGCATGGGCGTCCGGCAGACATTTTTTCTGGTTCAGAGCCAGCCTTGCCCGGCGCTTCCTCTCTGCCTCCGTGGAAGACTGCCCAATCATAAGCTCAATATTGCTCATATACAGCGTGCCGTTCTCCATAGGCTCCACCAGGCCGAGCTGCAGAAACACCTGCAGGGCCTTTTCGACCGTGCCGACCTGGTGCCGGGTAATCGTGGCGATCATCTGGGATGTGTAGGGAATATTTTCCGCAAACTCCAGTTTTCCGCCGTTTTTCAGCGATTTCAGATACAGTTTCAAAAGGATGTTTGAGTATAAGATGCCATCCGGCATACTCTCAAGAAGCACAATGGCATCATCTTCAAAATAATTCTCTTTCAGCTTGAGATAATAATATTTTCGGTTGTCCGGCATAGACGATTCCTCCTTCGGTTTGTTTTTTCCATGGAAAAACCGCCCTGCATAAAACAAGGCGGTTCTCAAAAATTTTTATCTTACACGACATTTTTTACGTTCCCGGATACATGGGTTCGGATTATTTATGAGCGGCTTATATTTTTCATATACAGAATCCGTCGCGCCATTCGTATATACCTTGCGAATGTCACTGACCGCTCCATTAAGCGGGTTTTTTAACCACAACAACAATTCTTCGCGGCTCTGCACATATTTACATGGCCTTCTGTCTGTAAATTCAATGCGGTATCTCATAAGCGTCAGCCTCCTTCCCCTGAATTTTTACAAGTAGCCTGAGTATTCACCTCCCCTGCCGGATTCTCCGCAGATGATAAAACCAGTCTTGTTTCAATTTCCATTTCCGCAGGCTCTAAATCCTGTGCTGATCCGGATTCTACTTTGGCGCGTTTCCGCTCCCTGTAGCGTTTCTGCGCGTCTGCGTTTTTTGCCCTCATTTCTGCCAGCTCTCTGGCTGCTTCCGGGTCGGTCGCCGCCTGTTCAATCAGTGCCTGCCTTTTGGCTCGCATCTTTTCGCATTTGCGCCGGCTGTACTCCTTGTTCCGCGCACGGATCATTTCTGCATACTCCGGTTCCGCCGCCATTCGTTCTTCCTGATCTACTTTTCGACGCTTTCGGGCTTCTGCCGCCCGCTCTTTAATGACAGCCGGATCAGTCGGAGCCGGAGTCCTCGGCATGATACCAGCTTCCCGGCGTTTCCGTTTGCTGCTTTCCTGGTTTATTTTTCTCCGTCTTTGAAGGTATTCTTCATATCGGGCGGCGTCTTCCGGATCGGTTTCCGCAGCTGTCCGCATAGCCTCGACCTTCGCTCTGCGGTTTGCCACATAGCGTTTCCTTTTTTCTGCCTGCCGGCTTTCGACCTCAGCAATGAATTCTTCTTCTGTTTGTTCTGCAGCATCCGGCGGCTGAAAATTCCCGATAAAGTTAAAATAAATATCTATCTTTTGCTGTCGGTAAATGCTGCGCCCGCCCGTTGCCGCATGGACGACAACTTTTTCAATAAAAGCGTACAGCATCTGGTCGGTCACTTCCTGGCATTCCCCATATTTGCGGACAAGGGCGGCAAAACGCTCCGCCTGCATCTTCTCAGATTCCGTTTCTTCTGCCAGGGCTTGCAGCTCGGCTACCCGGTTCTCCATCTGCTCCTGTTCCGCGTCATACTGTGTTATCAGCCTCTGAAACTGCCGGTCCGGCAGCTTGCCGGTGGCGTTGCTTTCATACAGGTTCCGGATCAGCATGTCCAGTTCAGCCACCCGGCTCTTTGCTGCCGCAAGCTCTTTCCGGTTCTCTACGGAGGTTTCCGACTGCTGCTGCTTCCACTGGTCTTTCATCTCTCGGATAAACCGTTCCTCATTCTCCATGACATACACGGACACGCTCTGGACAGCGCGGAGAATCGTCTCTTCCAAAACGGATGCTTTCACATAATGTGATGTACACTGTTCATAAATATTCCGGTAATGGCTGCACTGGAAATACGATTCACAGTCATACGTTTTCCCATTTGGCCGGTGATGGGTATCTGCGCTGCTGTAGCTCATCCGTGAGCCGCAGTCCGCACAGAAAACCATGCCGGACAGACGGTGGGTGATCTGGCCGTTCGACAGATGGCGCGGTTTCCGGATTCTCAGCCGCTGCGCGTTATCCCATGTCTCCTGGTCTATGATCGCTTCGTGTGTATTGGGGAAAACCAGAAGTTCGTCCGGTCTGGCTTTCCTCGCCTTATGGTTTTTGAAGTTTTCCCGGACAGTTTTTCCAAGCACTGTATATCCCAGATACTCCTGCCGCCCCAGAATGCTGTTGACCGCCTGACATGTCCAGGTATATTTATCATGATAATAATGGCTGCGCGCATTTCCTTCCGTCAATTTCTCCTTGTAGGCAGCAGGAATCAGCACTTTATCTTCCGTAAGTTCACTGGCGATCTCGCTCATTGGGATTCCCTCTGCCGCCCTTTTGAATATCCGGCGGACCACTGCCGCCGCTTCCTCGTCTACATAGAGTGTCTGCTTATCCCCCGGCTTACGGATATATCCGTAGGGAATACTGCCGCTGCAGCGCTTCCCGTCCCGCATCCTTGACCGAAAGACCGTCCGGATTTTCTTGCTGGTGTCCTTTGCGTACCACTCGTTCATGATGTTTAAAAAAGGCGTGAAATCATTGTCCGCCGGATTCGCGCTGTCTATGCTGTTATTGATTGCGATGAAGCGGACACCCTTTTCCGGAAACAGCATTTCTGTGTAGAAGCCTACTTGCAGATAATTCCTGCCGAAACGGCTCATGTCTTTCACAATCACCGTCTTCACCCGGCCGGCTTCGATTTCCGAAAGCAGAGCATTAAAGCCTGGGCGGTTGAAGTTAGTACCACTGTAACCGTCATCTGTAAAATGTCGGATTTTCCGGAATCCGTTCCGCCGTGCGTAGTCTTCCAGATATTTCTTCTGGTTCGTAATGCTGTTCGATTCCCCCTGTAATTCATCGTCGTGGGAGAGGCGTTCATACAGAGCAGTGAAATCTTCTGCGGCTGCTGTTTTTGGCATTCACATCCCCTCCTTTCTGAAAATGTAATGCCCAAACAAGATTAAATTTTTTTATCTTGAATAAGCGTACCCCTTTGGATCAGTAAACACAAATGAGGTATAGCCTGCATTATACGCATTTGCTTTCACAACATAGAAAGTTTTACCGGACCCGGAGCCGCCTATAATTACCGTATTGTTATTCAAAGCCGTCAGCCTGGAGTTCATACTGATGCGGATATGCTCGGAGATGATTTTATTCTTCCGGTCATCCTTATCCATCAGCTTTTTATTAATCTCTTTCGGCGTAGCCAGCCGGCCGGAGCCATACTCGCGTCCCGGCATGTAATTGCGCCGGTTGCTTATGTCATAGGCAAGAATGATCAGCCAGATCAGGAGAGCCGCCAGCACCGTCCTTGATGTGATCGGTGTGATCTGGATTGGCAGCGGATGCGTCAACACTTCCTGCAGCAGTGCGGTCAGATTATCCAGGCTGATCTCCTGCCCATAGAGCATCCCAAGACAATAGCCAACATATAGGGCAACTACAAGCAAAAAAAGAAAGAAACCATAGTTTGGCTTCTTTTTATTCAACATATCCAAATTTATTCACCCCTGTCTATCTCCTGGTACGCGGCTTTACCGGCCTGGTTCGCTTCACCGCCGGATTCTTCTTTTGCCTGTCGCGTCTGCTTTTTTCCAGTGCGCGCTGCGGCTCCAATCTGCTTCTTTCTTGGTTTTTCGGCACATCCTTATCTCTGACAAAAGCATGGGTTTCGGTATTGTACCTATTCCGAAGATCTTCTCCATTTATTTTCTCCCTGGTAATGCTTCCCGAATCATCATTATAAAACACATCATATTCCTGATTGTTCTGCAGCTGCACGGTCAGGGTTTTTCTGTCTGAGGATAATTCACATTCCGAGTAGGGGAATTCGACATAACGTTCCTTTCCATCTTCAAGAAATGTCACGTAATAAGTGTCCCGGATGCCAAGTTCCCCCATATCACCAATCGTACCTGTAATTGTAAGCTCGGCACTCGAAGACGTTGCAGGAATGGGCACTTCGTGCGGTGCCTGTGGTTCTTTCGATACAGGCTCTTCCAAGTGTATTTCTGATTCTTTTTCACCGTCAAGCAATGCAGTCCTTGCAAGGCCGGGGGCATCTGCTTCTCTGTCTTCTGTTTTTCTTTCATCCATTTCTCTGCTTTCCATCTTTTCAATATCCATCTCCACATCCAGCCCTCTTTTGTGCGCCAGATTTTTCAGCCGTTCATTTTCTGTCCGGATATCCGGTTTTCTCATTGCCTCCGCCACCTCCAGACCAGAGGACAATTCCATAGCCCCATTCTTCATGTTGACCACCTGGTACATCCGTTCTTCGTAAATCGCCGCCCGGTACGCGACTCCATCCCTGCCAGTCATCTGGTACTGGTCTGAATTGGGAATAATTACCGTATGGATTCCATCTGGCATTTCGTACATCGCCCATTTCTCATGACGCTACAGCGGAGTTTTAGTTATCCAGGAAATGTTCCCCTTTTCTGTTACCTGTTCATCATGGCGGACGAGATTATACTGCACTGTCGGTGATGTAAGCGGCAGCTCTGTATAATTCCTGGCTGGTTCTCTGACCGGTTCCCGCCTTCTTCTCCAGGTACTCAATGGCAACGCTGTCCACGCAGTGCTTTTCTGCATCGTCAGATAGCCCGCCGTTTGCCGCACTCCGATCTGTTTCTGCTCTTGAATGACTTCATTTGCTGACCGTGATAGTTCCTGCATCTCCGGCGTTTCTCTCCCATTGCGGTCAATCCCGCTTCTGGCATAATCCTCCGCGCTGATTGGGCCGACCTTGACATCCCTGTATCTTCCGGCATTGTGGTCTAGAAGAAACGCTTTAAATTTTGCCGAGTCAGATGGGGAAATCACATACTGGGTGCGCCCGTCTCCGCCGCACAGATCCGGAAGACGCGCTAAAAGTATCCCCAGATCTTCCATTTCCTTTTCGATATGCTGCAATAAGGCTTTATCCTCTGTCGACGCATTGATGAACATGAAATCGTCACCCTTGATATTCCGGAAACGGTTGAGCGTTGTCGCTCCCTTCCATTTTGCCAGATAAATAGTGTTCATCAGTTTCAGGATCATCATCGTCAGCTGCGTCGTTATCTTGCCGATCCAGTACGCACTTTTCCCTGTAACAATCACGATCTGACAGGCATCCTGTACTTCGCTCATATGCTCTTCCCCCTTTGTTGCCGCGTTTTTGAAAAATGCCTTTTAGCAAAGTCAGGATAGTTTTTAAGTTTCTCCTCATAAGCCTCACTGACTTTCCGGCAGATGACATCATCAAACAGGTATCCACCTATATCAATCAGGCTGTGCCATTTTTCATCCTTGTCGCCTTTATAGGACGGATAAAGCAGCCGGATTCCATATTCATTATCCGCTTTATAAATCTGGATATCCTTGATCGTAATGGCATTCTCATATGTCAGCGTAGCATAGCCAAGCAGATCCTTTTTCACGTATATTATTACAGAGACATCCAGATTCGGCGCATAATTATCCCGGCATAATGCATCTTTGATACTCTTTCCCACCGCAAGGTCAATCTCCTTTTTCATTTCGCTGCTGACTTCGAACACATCTTTCCAACCCATCTCGCCTGTTTTTCTGCGCGGCAAAAAAATAACGGGCTTTTCCGTCCCGTCATTCTGCTTAATGAGCCGAACAATAACTTCCTGAATAATAAACAGGCCGTCTATCGTCACCGTCCCGGCTGCCATAATCCCGTTCTTTTCAATGATCTTCATATCCGCCTAGATGCCCATTTCTGTCTCCACCTCCATGTTCTTTGTCTCCCAGTTCTCCGCTTCCCTGTGCGGATAAATCTTCGATACGCGAAAAATACCCTGCAGCCTCCTCCGGCGGAATCTTTTCAAAATAATCCGCGCCATACTTCCGCTCGATGGACGGCTGCAAAAGCTTATCAAACTTCGCTGTCCACACAGCCTGCTCCTTCTCCCGCTTCTCCTTCATCCTTATGCGTTCCTGTTGTTTCTGCTTCGAATCAGGCTCTGCTGCCGCTTCCGGCTGCTCTTGCTCCGGGTCAGGATTTGTTTCCACTTCTGGATGATTGTTCTGCTCTGAACCAGGGTTTGTCTCCACTTCCGGTTGTTCTGATGCAAACTGTTCTGAAACATGCTGCTCTGATAGCGATGACTCTGATTCTTTCTGTTTGGATTCTTCCGAACTTTCCTGTTCTTCACTCCTGTCCGGGTTCAGTTCCAGAACAATACTTCGAAGTTCTATATCTCCTGCAGGATCAGCTGTGACTTGATGGACTGCTTTAGCTGCTTCTATTTCTTCATCTGAAACGCTGACAAGTTCATCATAATCCAGATTTCCCAGTTCCACAGCGATCAGGTCTTCCATGGAATCATATTGTCTGGTTTCGATCAGTTCATTATTAAAAAATCTCTCCAGTCGAAAATCAACCAGATTGACAAACACTTCTATCGGCAGTTCTTCCTCTCCAACCGTCGTATATCCAATGCCTACTTTTGCCGGGTCATCAAAATCTGCCGGGACACCAAATTCAGCAATAGAATACCAGTTAAGCAGCTGCTTTGCCCTCTCCAAAGGGGGAAATTGTGCTTTTGTCTGGTAGTTCTCAATTAAATCATTCCGATAGTCCTCTGCCTGCCACCGGCTGTCAAAAACCACGGTATTCCCATCCGCATTTATATAATAATTATTCAGTCGGCTATCCCAGATAGAGTATTCCTTTTTCGATGGGTGCCAGTCCACATCAATCACACTGAAACGCTCAGATGGCGTGAGTTCACCCCTGGAAGCCTCTCCCGGATTTGCCCCAGCTTCCGTTTTTTCATTTTTCTTTTCTTTTTCATCCCCTTCCTGTGGCAGCTGGTATTTCGCCCTGGCAGCATCGACCTCTTCCAGCGTCATAACATCTTCAGACAGCAACCCAAGCAGATCAGCGGGAATCCCATCGCCGCTCTCCCGCAAACGTTCTTCCGCATCAACTATCAGCTGCATCTGCTCCGGCGGGAAGTCCGGGTCTGCAAGCGGTTCAAGATCGAGTTCCTTTTGTGCCGCATCGTAGATCACATCCATCTGCTCGCCGCTGAAATCATCGTGGCTCACGCCGCTTTGCTCCAAGGCATCCATGACCCGTATTTCCGTAGAAAAATCATAGGCCGGTGCTTCCTCTTCGTAATACGAGCGGACAAATTCGACGGACTCATTCCGAAAAATCGGATAGCGGGCTTCTTTGGCCATGGTCATATCCTGCAGGCTGACAACGCCAGTCTGATAATCCACGGTATCAATCCGAAATTCCCGGCCATCTACATGAATCAACGCATCCAGCGGCAGATAATCTTTCCAGTTGAAATATTTCATCAGCCGATGTGTGCCATCCGCTCTCTCATTCATCAGAGCAAGGCTCTCGCCTTTCTTGCGGATCATTTCAGAAAATGCGGACCACTGGTCCACCGGGAAGGCCGTAAACAAACGGGTATCCGTCCCTGTCGGCTTTTCAAAAACACGGCTCCGGATAATCTGCGATACAAGCCTCGCGTCATCCCCATAAAACTCAAAATATCCATGCTGTTCGAAGCCAACCAGGGTACTTTGGTAGCGTTCCTTGATTGCGTTGTATTCTTCCGCAGCCGTCTCACTCAACTGCCATATGTTAAAAGTCTCTGCCGGCGCAGACGCGGAAAGCGTCGGATAGGTCGATTCAATCACCTCTCTGTGCAGGCGGTTATGGAATCCACTGTCATCATAGTATAGGCGGTATAATTCCATATCTTCCAGAGAATCCACTGCACGCTTAATGGCCGCATTCCCCTCAATCTCCGCATTTTCCCGGTCTGAATTCCTGCAGGCATTCTGATATGCCGTATCTTTCAGAACTGCAGCTTCGACAAGTGGGAGATAATACTCATAAGGGTCGCGGATTGCAGGTGCATGAGCCGAAGTTCCAGGTGGCTCCGCCTCTGTAATCTTCTCTTCCGTTGATTCCGGTTTTGATGCTTGTTTTTCTGGCTCCTCCGCCTCTGGCACTTTCCCTTCCGGCAGTTTTTCTTTTGTACCTCCTGCATCCACCACATCCGTACGTTTTTCTACTGTCTTTTCAGGCGCCGGTTCCGCCACTTTCTGTTCTTCAGCCACAGTCTCAAAAGCATCTGCATCCATATAATCAAACAGCGTCATCTGCCGGTTCTCAATCAACGGCTCTTTTCGCTCATTCTTGTTGGGGAACAGGGTATAGCTGCCATCTACATAACCACGCATATCCACAAGAATTCCGGATCGCTCCTGATATCTAAAATCGTCAAGCGGAAGCGCGGCCAGTGCTTCCTCCATTGCCTTCAGCACAGATTGCATTCTGCTGCGGTCTTCCAAAGCTTCAGTCAGATCTTCCAGACTGCCCCCATAAGCAAGTACCTGGTCCTGCTGGTAAACGAACGGACGCGGAATCTCCGGCGACATTCCACCATAAAAGCTCAGGATTTTCGATGCCATCGTCTTTCGTTCATACGCGGCCATATGATCATAGTCTGCGGCAGACAAAAATCGTCCGTTTTCAATCAGAAAATCAATCCTCTGTGCTACCTTTTTCCATGGCAGTAGTATCTCTGTCTCCGGGTTGCTGATTCCCTTTCTGCTGAACCGCAGTCCCTTACTGTCATAATCCGCCCAGGAATCATCCGCCCCTGAGAGGGCATTGCTCTGGCCGCCGGTTCCGTATTTTTCTTTGATGAAGCTTGTTCGCTCTGCCATAGAATCGTTCTGCAGATAGAACGAATACGTGGAGAGCCTGCCTTCTGAATATGCACCTCCTCTTGCCAGATACGCATCAATCTCATCCTGCGTGATAAACATCTTATGGTCCTGCCATTGAAAACCAGACCGGGCCTGATACGGCACAGTTGGTAACGCCAGGCACTGAAACTGCCGCAAGATTTTTTGAGGATTATAAAAACGGAATTGCATCAGGTCGTGGTTGTTCTCATAAACATTCGCAAACCCTTCCAGCCGCGCATTCAGGTCGACAAGGAAATCGCGCTGTGCAAGAAGTACTGATAGTTTTTCCTCAATGTCCGGAAATCCACCTGTAAACGGCTCCATATCTGCAAAAACGTGTTCCGCAACTCCTTCTGACATATCCCTTTCAAAATAAGCCAGAGACTGCGCGTGTTCCTTTATCACCGTATCCCTTGCCGCATCCAGTACCGGTTGTAACGCGTATTCTCCCTGTTTCAACAGCTGGTGGATACGGCTGCTCACGTTCTCCCATGATAAAAATGCTTTATCCAGAATCGGGTCATGTACCGTATGGCCGAGCGCGATCTGCATCCCGGACGGATCAAACCACACAGAATACTCTTTTCCATCAATCTCAAAGCCTTTTCCACCCGTGCCATACTCTGTACGGACAAACTCCGTGTATTCCTCGTCTGTCTGATCTGACATGAAATTATGGATCAGGCGCGGCAGGCTATGAGTTTTGTTGCCGCCGGTCCGAAGGATTTCATCCACAACTTCTTCCGGTATCGAAATTTCCCCCGCATAAAGCGCAGCCTCCCGCTCCTCGATGTCGCGGATCTGCTCCTCCATCGTCGGAATTACGGGCAAAGATAAAGCAGAGACGATTTCCATCTCTGCTTCATCCATTACTGTTCCATTGCTTTCCTCTGTCTGGTCTTCAATCAGATGTAGATCAGTTCCTGATAAATGGTCTCTTCCGCCATCTCTTTCAGGCTGTTCTGGTGCGCCACCCACGCCATCTGGTCGCTCTTCTCCGGCCCCGGATATGCTTTCTGCAGCCCGTCCATCAGGACTTCCAGACGCTCCTGCGCGGTCTTCTCGATGTCCGCCAGATAGCTGTTCAGCTTCCCTTTCAGCAGGAGCGACGAATACATCCCCCGCTTGTTCTCCTTCAGATATGTCTCTCGGAGCATCCCGTACTTCCCGATGTTCTCTTCCTGAGTCTCGTCCGTGATCGTCAGGTTCGGATAAAGGTAATCCCCGCTGCGGTAATAGGTCAGTTCCATGGTCATTTCCTCCTTTTTGTTCTGCTGTGTGGTCTGTTTCTGGTTCAGGTTCCTGAACGGTTGGATGTGTGATTTCTGGGTTTTCAGGCTCCTGAACGATTGGATGCCTGGTTCCCGGGTTTTCAGGCTCCTGCGTTGCCATCTGTTTCGTTTTTGAATCTTCAGGTCTCTGAACCACCGGATTGCTTATCTTTGGCTTTTCAGGTTCCTGATCTGCCTTGTTGGGAATATTGTAGCTTCCCCGATTCTGATTTGCAACTTTGTCGCGGCTCTCTTCCAAAATTATTTTTCGCACCGTGCGTCCGATATCAATCAGCACCGGCTCGCTTGCCTGCCATACCGCGTCACCCAGATGCGCCAGAAGGCCGATATCACGATATTTTACAATATTTCGGAAATCATCTGCTTCCACAAAATTTGCTGGATCAAGGCCGCACCGCCTGGAAATGGTATATAAAGTACTCATGGCCATCAGAAATCGGAAATCTTTCCTGATTGTTTCCGTATCCGCCCCAAGATACGAACTTTCAGCTTCTGTAAGAAGGCTCTCTACCGCGTCATCCAGATAATTCTCCGTCTGGATGACTGCCACTCCCATCAGTGCCGCTTCCAGGTTCTCAGAATAATTATCCTCAAGGCCATACGTTTCCAACAGGTGATCCCTGACAGCATCATAATGCTCCGGGAGCAACTGCCACAGGACAGGCTGCCTGCCATTTCTGGAAGGAACCGTATCCGACACATCGAAAACATAGCGTAGCCTGGGGCGGGCACCGGTCTGTTTATCAATCAGCGCAATCCCCTTTGACCCCCGCTTGATCCAGCAGTTCATTTTCTTGCTCCACGGTGTCATCTTCCAGCCGGGGCAACGGATGATTTTCGCGTAAATCACTTCACGCATCTCCTGACGGTCACCATATGTCTTGTAACGGATTTCAATTGCCGGTTTGGTTCCCTTGTCCGCGATCCTCTGAATAATTTCTTCTTTTGCGTAACCATCTCCAAGCCGCCCGGTACGAAATGCCCTCCCGGCTCCTTCCGGAAGCAGGGAGAGGAACTTTCCATTTCGCGTCACCGTGTATCCATCACTGCGCAGGTAATCAAGAAAAGCTTCATAGCTGTCTGAATACTCAATCGCTTCGTCAATGTCATCCCGGATAATATCCGTCCAGCTGTAATACTCTCCCTTTTCCATCTGCTTTGGCCGTTTCCACTCTCCGTAATTTCTACCACGCCGTTCCTCGTCATACTCCAAAGTTGGCAGATGATATTTTTTGCAGATACGGTCGGTAATCGGCTGAATGCGGTTTTCCCAGTCACCCTTTGGCGAATGAAATTTCAGGCCATCCGTTTTTGATACCGAGTCGAACGTGATGTGTACGTGCATATGCGCCTTGTCATTGTGGACAGCGAACGCATAATAATAATCGTCTCCCAGCAGCTCCCGGCAGAATTCATCCGCAGCCTGAAATGCCGTCGCCTCATCGATGCCGCAGTCTGGCGGGAAAGAAAGCATATAGTGGAAAGCCTGGCTTCCGTCCTCCTTGCCCCAGAATTTTTTATTTCCTATCATCGTCCGGTAAATCATCTCCGGAGTCCTGCCGGCATTCCCGCCGATCCACAAGCCATTTCCGCATTTTTCATTCCGGCAGATATAAAATAAATTTTTCCTCAAATGCGAAGCTTTGTTGCTCCCTTTCGTCTCCTTAATTCTCAGCAGCCGGGTCACCGCCATATCTCTATCCACCTCTTCTCGTTTTTTTCGATTTTGCTTTACCAGTATCCGATGCAGCCCCTTCATGATTTTTTTCATTTTTCATTTCATCATCGTGTTCCGATGCGAAGAAATAATTTTCATTTTGTGCTTGCAGCAGCTGAACCGTTTCGTAATACTTCCAGTCAATTTTCTCAAGAAGCTCCGACAGTTTTTGATAATCCATGTTCGTAATAAACCGCCTGGAATTGCACGAGCGCACCACCTGGTTGATGTTCGTCCCGATTTTCAAAACTGAATTTTTCAGTTCCTGCAAAGCTAAGCTCGACTCCGGCGGAAGCTGAAAAATCTTTCTTCTCATATAATCTGATTCCGATAGGCCGTTGCGTTCTGCCTGCTCGGCAATCTTCGCAGCCTCAGCTTCCGTGCAGCGGAATGCTTTCCAGACTGTCCTGTTTGCCATCAAATCCCACCTCTTTTCCTCTGTCCAATTTTTCTCTGTGTCTATCGTAAAAAGCTGTTTCACAGAGGCCATTTTCGAGTCCCAGATCAGCCCCTAACAACTCCGTAACAATTCCCGCGTGCAGCCATCTCCGACACCTGCGCTGCAATAATTTCACCCTCAGGTCACCAAAAACACCCCTTCCAGAGTACACATACCGCCGATGATTTTCACAAGTAATGGCAAGATATGCCTTTTGTTTCACAACGGCCTCTTGTCAAGGGGTGCTGGACGGTCCTGCGTGCCAGTGGCACGCGTTTAGGACCGACCGAAGCGGAGCGGAGACCCAGTGGACGTCCGCTTAGCACCGACCGGAGCGAAGCGGAGACCTTGCGCCCCCTGATACCCCCAAATCCGCTGTTTCACGCCGCCTTAAACGGGTGGCAAAATCCGAAATTATTACATGGCAGATGTATGCGAATATTACGATGAAAAAATATGTTCAGAGTCAAAAAAAGAGCCGATTTCTCGACTCTTTCATGCCACTATTTCATTGATTGTCAACGGGCCATTTTACCCGGCTTGTCTTTCCCCTTCGGCTGCTCATCCGCTCGTTCTGCCTCAACTACTAATTTCTGAACCGGCGCTCCGAACGTCTGCGATAAAATCTGCAAGCTCCTCCACGCTTCTGCATTATTGCTTCGCGGCGATATCACTGCTTCGGATTTTTTTGTTATCGGGTCAGCCAGAATCACGCTTCCCTCATCTGCACGGATTGCGTTCAACTGCCTTCCGCAAATTCGAATCTCTCTTTTTTCAAACATCGGAATATCCCGCAGTGGCCGTACCGTTTTCTTATAACTCGCGTATAGCTCGTCACCACTGATTGTCCGCTCGGCAAAGGATAAGTTTCTTTCATGCAGTTTTTCAAGCGCGGGCACAAGCACCCTCTGATATTTCGTTACCAAAAATCTGGAGTAAAATCGTTTCCTCGCATCACTGATATAGGGCGTTGCTTCGATCAATTTTAATATTTCACCCATCTCAATCCGGGGCACGATTACAGCAAGGGCACGGTTAACATCTTCGTTTTCACAGGAATATAAATACTGTCGATAGGAGATTTTGCTTCCGTTCCTGTCTTTAATCACTGACATCCCATTCATCGCCTCGTTGTCCGCAAACCGGTCAGACAAAAGTTCATCCGCCACCAGCGGACACAGGCAGGAGCCACAATCATAAACCGGAGCCAGCTTCCGCTCATTTCCAATTTTTGACAGGAAGCCCCAGTTTCCATTATGCCGATCCGTGTTCCCAATAAAAGCATCCGCTACAAACATCTCCGCGTAAAATTTCCGAATTTCCTGTTCGCTGATTCCCGGCGTGTATTTCGCAATCTCTCCTATCGTCTCGAAGCTCGGAGTCTGCGCTCCTTTTGTGTCATCCGCACTGCTGAGGGAAGTAAGTTCTGCCTCGCTGAGCCGGTAACCATCTGTTTCCAGATTTTTGCAGGCACAGGCGATATATGTTCTTTCCTCCCCCGTGGATGACTTCGCGGTATATTCTCCCAATATCACATCCTGCACCGGAATTCCCAACAGTCTCATAATCCGGCATCCCAGAAATTCAGAAAAAGCGTTATTAATGTATGATAAATCACGTCCGAGTTCCCTCACCGGATCAGGAAGTTTCAGCAGATATTCATTCCCGTCGTCCAGTACCACTGTCTCTTTCCGCTCCGATCCACCGAAGCGGTTAAAAAGCTTTTCTGTGATGTGCGCATTAAAATTATACTCATTCATTCACTTTACCCCTCTGCGCAGCAGTTCCCTTAATCGAAAAAAATCTGCCTCTGTCATAATATCCATATGCGACGCAAGCTTCGTATCTACATACAGGCTGTCAAAAGTTCGCTGCATCTCATACAGAGTATCATTGTTATGATCCGCCATGTAATTTCCGCGTGCTGTCAAAAAATCTTCCAGCTCCTTTTTCATATCCGGCAGACGCGTAAAATCAAATTTCCCATATTCTTTCCTTATCGTATCATCAGGCACAAGCTGATATTCTTTCGAATCACTCATGACGGCACTCTCCCCTCATTGCTTCCGGGCATTTTCCGGTGGCAGCTTCCGAAACCCGGAAAATACAAAGGCTATGCAGCGGAAGCTGGTGAAATTCTTCTCAGCAATCTTAACATAGCCTCTTCATTTTTACAACAACGATTCCCGGCAAAGCGTGGAAAGTTCAGCTGGGGTAAGCGGCCTTACTTCTTCCTCCAGAGCTTTCAGCGAAGGCGTGAGGATAAGCAGTTCTTCTTCTGTAATCTGCAAAAAGCGCACCCAGCTGTGAAGCCCTGCTATCCTCTTTTCAATCTGTTTTTGCTTTTTCTTCCCGCCTGTGATTTTTCCAGCTTCAAACAGATTGCCGGGGATTTTTTCTCCGAGCAGTTTTTCCAGTAGCACTACCGCCTGCAAACAACGAATTGTTTCTGCAACATCGCCATCCTTTACCTGAACCCCTTTTCCTCCGGTTGTAATGATTGTCTCCATACCTGCATCCTATCCCCAAAATTCCACCCACGATATCAGTGCCTACTGATACGAATACGAATTTTCGTCCCGGTTATAAATGCCGGTCAGACTGCTTCCATCGGACAGAGTGAAGGTAATTGTTGCCGTCCGCGTGTCCGTATCAATCTCATATGAACTGACTGCTGCGGCAGTGATATCACTGTAGCCATTCCGATACAAATAATCATAGAGCGTGTATTGCAGCTCATAACGATTTGCGAGATAGTTCAGCAAAGTTGTTGGAATCCCCGTTACGGAAAGAGTCGTAGCATCATAGCTCCGCTCCGTTTCGGCGGAACTCTGTCCGCTCTGCACTTCAATCACATCCTGCGTCTGTTCGTCTGCTTCACTTTCGGTCCGACTATCCGATTCTTCTTCTGCATCGGATTCTTCCGCAGGCTCCTTCGCATCTTCGATCAGTAAAATATACTGTCCTGGATAATCCGGGTACATGATAACGGTAAGCCGGTTTTCTGAATTATCCATGCTTGCGCTGAATGCAAACGCTCCCCCTGATGAACATGAGATCTCCTTTTCAAATACCACCTCCGTCACTCCGGTCAGATCATTATCCGTTAAAAATGCTGCAAGAGCCTTGAGAAAATCGGATTCCCGATATCCGGATTTTTCTTTCTGCTCTTCTGTCAGGCCAGATACCTTTATGGACGAGAGGATTATATTTTCTGAATCCCCGAAAATAATCTGCTGCCAATCCTCTGTCTCTGTCTCAGTTTCCGTTTCATCGTCAGGAGGTGATTCATTCAGAGCTTCCGCTACGCTCTGATTATCCTCAGCTGTTGTATCGTCTTCTCTTGCTGCAGAAATTTCCGATTCATCCGCATCTCTCGTTCCACTCACTTGGACAGTTTTGGTTGCCACGGCTGTCTCGGATTCTGATTCGATGATTGCCGTTTCCGTCTCCTGAGACATATTCGTCTCCATATTCCTGGAACTATTGTTGAGCAGATACACTGCCGCAAGAAAAATCAGAATTACCCCTATCAGCTATTGTTTCCACTGATATAAATAATGTTTGCTGTTCTGCTCATGACCATTTTCTTCGCTCCCGGTTTCCGCGAGGGCAGCGGCTCCTGTCTCCGATTCAGCAAACTGCTCTTCGTCAGCCGTATCCTTGCCCTGGATGATTTCATTCGGTTCCAGTATTTTTTCATCTTCCGGAATGCCATCCGTACAGGTCTCATTGCCCATGGTTTCATGATCACAGGGTACATTTCCTTTAACCTCGTTTTCCAACAATTCCCTGTTCAATTCTGCTTTCTTCTGATTTTCGTTTTCCGCATTATTACTGCTCCGGCTGTTATATTCCAGAAAATCATTCACGTTGTCCTCGTGATCTGCCCGTGCAGGTTCGTTCTTTGTTGTTTCCGCAGGCACACTCTGATTTTTTTCGGGCAGCCGTTTTCTGCCGCCCGCCTTTTTTCTTTTACTCATATGAACCTCCCATCACAGCCCGGAAAAGCTGTACGTATTCGCAGATTTGTTGTAAGTCCCTGTGATTGTCCCGCCAGAACTGAGCATGATCCGTATTGTAGCGGTCTGGTTCTCCGGGTCAATCTCGTAGGAAGACATCGTTCCTGTGATGCTGCCGGTATACCCTTTGCTCAGAATATAATCAAACGCGGCCTGATAGAAAGCATCCTCGTCCCCGACAAAACTTAAAAATACGGTCGAGACGGAAAGAATGTCAAGGCTTGTCGTTGTCGTGGTGGCTTCTCCCGTACTGACACTGCTTGTGCTGCTTGATCCGCTTGAGCTTCCACTTGTACCCGTATTTCCGGATGTTCCGGTCGAATTCGCTGTAGCAGTTGTGTCTGTCCCGGTAGAATCTGTAATAGTAATATTCTCATCCGCGACTTCCGTTTCTGCCTCCGTCTCACTTGTCATCTCTGTGAAAACATACGAATCCTCTGTTACGTAATAAGTAGAAAGCAGTGACCAGGTCTCATACCCATTAAAATAAATTTCATAGCAGACCTTCGGCGTATCGGAATCCTCCGTCACAACATACTCGCCAAAATAAATATCCGTCACATTCCGGTACTCACTCTCTTCCGAGTCAATTTGAATGGCATCTCCTAACGCCTGCAGAAATTTCTGTTCATCGAACATTCCGTTATAGCTGCTCTGCACCTCGTCCGTAAGTCCATGCAGTGTAAGTCCATAGGGAGAGGATTCTTCCGTTTCGCTTTCCGTTTCAATCTCTGCCATTTCCGTCTGTACCTCTGATTCCACAGAAACATCTGTAAAATTGAAACTGATGAAAACATCCCGGTCCGGCATGACAAAACTCAGCCGCATCTCCCCGGTCGCGTCCTCTGTCCCGGATACGGAACGTACAACACTGCTGACTGTCTGTATGTCATAATCCAGGACATCCACACTCTCCAGTGCCTTTCCGTCTGACGGCGTAATCAGCATTGTCACCAGCGTGTTTTCTTCCACTTCCAGGACAGAATCCGTGTCGCTGTCAGAAAGCAGCCATGACGCATCGATAATGATAATATCATCCTCCAGCCGCAGAAACACTTCGGTAATCTCGATTTTTGCGAACAGGCTTTTGCCGGAGCCGGTTGTCCCCAAAATAAACCCATTCCCGTTTTTCAGCCTTTTCCGGTCTCCGACCAGCACATTTTTCGATACCTGATTCACGCCGTAAAACTGCCCGCCAGGATGGTACAGCTCATGCACGACAAACGGTGTCACTGCAGCGAGCGGCTGTGTAAACAACGGTCTCATGCTATCCGTGCAGAACCGTGCCCCGGTAGGCAGTGCCGTGTTCAACGCATCGATCTGGTTCCACCGCGCTGGCTGGAACACAAATCCCTCACTCTCTGCTGTCTGGCAGAAAGCTACTGCGTCATTTTCCAATCCAGTGAGGCTGTCAGCAGTCAGAATCGCGTATATAGCGTAAGAATTCTTATTGATAATGGCATAGACAGCTCCCTCCAGGGAAGCATCACCCTGCTTACTTCCATCTGCGGTTTCACTGTCTGCTTTGGTGATTGCAATACCGCCCCAGATCAGTTCCTCAACCACAGCAGGAACGTTATTCACAGTCTCACTGCTGCTTGCAGTGACGCCGTCCACCGTGATCGTGTAGGTGATCACATCTTCTGAAATCTTATATCCCGCCGGCGCGGAAATTTCCTGCACGGTCACAAAGCCGAGCGGGAATACAACATTCCCGGATGTGTCAGTATAAAAGCTGTCGCCCGACACCAGATGGGAAGAATCCATCACGACTTTTCCATCTGAATCCGAGGAAAGTACCCATGATCGGGTCACACTCCCACTCGCGTCAGACGCGCCTGCGTAGAAGTTCACCTGGAACTGCGCGCCCGCGATGCTCATGTTGCTCGCATATCCCGTGGTTTTCTGTACCATCTGCGCGATGGTCTGCGTAATTGGTTCATCTGAAACCGTCAGGACTGCCGTCGCATCCGCTGTTACCGCCAGTTCATACATGGTTGTATCTGCTTTGTAACCGGCCGGCACTGATGTTTCCTGCACGTAATAGGTCCCTGCAAGAAGCTCTACTGTATTGGAAACACCGTCCTCCCCGGTTACCAATGTCGCAGCCACATCGCTCATATCACTGGTTCTGGACACGGAATAAACCGCATTTGCAAGTGAATACATCCCATTTCAGTCAGTAACGGAGGCATTTGTGGAAGTTTTTACCAGATATGCCGGATATAGGGTCGGCTCGTCCGTCACTTCCAGGATGCTCGTCTCATTTGACGTGATGGTCATCGTATAAATGTTCGTATCCAGGTTGAACCCCTGCGGTGCGGAAGTCTCCTGCACATAATAAGTTCAACGGTATTGGAAACACCGTCTGATCCAGTAGTCAGCGTCGCAACAACATTTGCCATATCCTCCGTAGAAGAAACTGCATACACAGCGCCCTCGAGTGAATAGGCCGCATTCCCATCCGTAAGGATGTTTGAGCTGGTCTTTTTCAGATAGCCGTAACCGGTGATCTCCGTATTCGATACCGTGATCGCTCCCGCCATATCCGCGCCGTTGAATTCAATACTCATCCACTTGGAATCCGAAGCGGGGATAAACTGCGCCGTGTAAGTGGTACTATCCAGGATATATCCTTCCGGGGCTTCAACCTCCGTCAGATGAATCCACCCAACCGGAAGATATGGATGGTCTTCCACATACTCATCGCTCGCATTCCCATTCCAGGAGGAAAGGTAATGGTCTTCATCGTATGCCAGGATACCATTTTCATCTGTCTGCAGATACCAGGTACGGACCACGTCGCTGTCCTCCTCATCCGTAAACTCCAGTTTGTAAACAGCACCCGCAAGCGGCTGGCTATCGGCACCGTCCACTTTTGTCAGCAGAGTTCCGGTAAACAGATAAGCCTCGTTATAAAGCCTGGAGTTGGTATACCCTTCTGTTACAAATGCACCGGCGTCGCTCTTGGTCGTTGCCGCAGTCGCCGGCCCGTAAACGGTCGTATAATCCGGCAGGCAGCCGTCACAGAAGCCCGTCTCCTTACAGTAATAATCTCCCGCGTCATCCACCTCGATATAAACCGTCTTCACCATGGAATCTCCCTCGTCGAAGTCGGCGTCAATAGTCACCGTAGTAACCGCGTCCGTGCAGGCCGCGTCAGAGTAAATGGTGAAACTCGTATTCATCTGAAGGTTGCTCGTATAGTTCAGGGCCGCTGAATCACGGATATACTTCTTAATCTTCAGATAATAGGTTGTCGTTTCTGTCTTATAAGTCTTAGAGCCCGCGAATGTCTGGTAGGAATCCCCATAAGTCGCGGTAATACTGACCTTCAGCCTCCCTGTTCCGTCATCATTCATCGTCAGCGTGGCTTTCAGGGTAATCGTAGGCGTTGTCATACTGGAATACCATCCATACCGGCTGTGGTCACCATCGCTGCAGGCGATGTAAATCTTTGTCAGGTCACTTGTATCAATGTCCGACCCTTTGCCCTCTGCCCACTCACTGATCTCACTTTTCATAGAAGAAGTCAGCGTCAGATAGCCGCCATTGTATGCCAGATAGCTCGAAGAGCCGACATAGTTGTGGCACGTACTGGTTCCGGCAAAGGTGCCAATATCACTTGACCCGGTCCAGGTCTTTGTATAGGTAGCGGTCGTACTTGCCGTGCTGATTCCATCATCGTCGGAGACTGTAGAAATACCATCATCCTCAGACGCAACGGCAATCCCATCCTCGCTGGAATCCTGGGAAGTTTCCTCCCCATCAGTCAGGGAAGCCGTCAACACTTCCAGGCCGTCTTCTGCCACGGTACTGACTGCCTCCTCAGAAGACAATGTGCCATTTACCAGCGCGTCCTCCAGGTCTTCATCCACAATCCAGCCGCCGGATGATTTCTCGTCCCCGCCGTTTGTGATGTCATAAGCTGCATCGCTGATCTCGATGGTATAGCCCTCGTCCGCTTTCACATCAACAGCCACCGTAACCGAGGTGTCCGATGACTCTGTGACCGTATACCATCCGTCATCCTCAACTTCTTCCCCATTTTTCAGGAGCGCAAACTCCGGCTCAATCGAGCCATCCAGGTAAGAAGTCACTGTCAGTGTGGCAATGCCGCCCTCCGACAGGTAATCCACACCATAAGAAGCCTGCCCGGAAGTCCCATCCGTATTTACCACATTTACCACAAGGTTCCGCGTTACCGCATGGACACTGACTCCGGTTGTTTCCGCATAAGCCTCAACAACTGTTACCGTGCATTCTACATACCACGGGTAGTTTGGCAGCATATAGTGGGAGACCTCGTAAACAACCGTGTATTCCCCCACCGTATTAATATCGAAACCTCCGTCATCGTAAACGGTCATGTTAAATAAAGAAGGGTCATACCCCAGGTTCAACTCATAAAGATCAAAGGATTCATCCCCGACATAAGCGGTAAAATCCGGCCCTTCCACAGTAGTCCGGGCAACGCTCGGGATCACGCCGATCCACTCCTCGCCCTGCGTAATCTCGCCAAGGATAATATCATCACAGATGTCCAACTTTGCTGTCGCCAGGTCCCGGTCAGACACAACCTCGAAAGTCGCTACGCCGGTCCAGCTATAGCCAGGGGTGGATTCAATCGTAAACTGGTAGGTCACTTCATACGTCTCACCCACCTCAAATCCGACTGTGCCGTCCGTCAGTGTCTGGATCACGTTTGCATCATCCTCATAGAACAGATATCCGGCAGGGTCAAAAGTCGTATCATACACCCACACATATCTGGTAGAAAAATAGACCGTAGAGTTATTCTCCGGGTAATCATCAACCACCCAGTCTTCATCATCTTCCTGTCCGGACGTGGCCGATTCCGATCCGTCAGCAGCTTCCGTTGCCGCCTCTGTCTCTGCTTCTGTTTCACCTTCTTCTCCGGTTTCCGTCTCAGTCTCCGCAGGGATATCGGTTTCGTCTTCCATTCCATCTGCCGCTTCAGATTCCACTTCAGTCCCGGAAGCTTCTGTTTCATCTTCCGCCGCCATAAAGCTTACGCAGACGGTCGTCTTCCCGTCTTTATCCGCGTAAACAGAAAATGAAGTTTCTGAATATTCAGCGAGCACTTCCCCGCTCTCATTTATCACCACAGTTCCAGAATAAGAATATCCGTCATATGCGGATATGCTGATCTGAATTTCTTCTGACACCGGGAAACCGATCTCATAATCCCAGTCATCACTCATATCTTCCGCTGTGACAGTTTCTGTCGTGCCATCAATGAACGTAAGCACCATCTGCCCACCTTCAGAAACATCAAAAGCAACAAGATTGAATATTTCTTCCGTCTCAGCTTCAGCCTCGACCCCTGCATCAGCGAAAGAAACACTCAGGCTGACATCCTCTTCCGGCATCAAAAACGATACGCTCTGTCCCTCTGAATCCCATCCGTAAGAAATATCTGCACCGCTTTCATCCGTCACATGGACTTCCTCAATAGCCAGAGAATCGTCATTGAGGGATAAACCGATTTCTACAGTCTCATCCGGCGCATATTCGAGGACTGTACTGCCTCCGGCTGTCTGTTCCTTTACCTTCTCCACATCATAGGTATACTCACAACTTTCATAGTAGGGAAGCGTTACGGTATATTTCACCGTCTCAGTTTCTGGATCGGTTTCCTCCCCGGAGTCTTCGCTTCCTTTATTATTGGGCGATTTTGATTCTGTTTCTGCTTCCGTTTCCGTCTGAACTTCCTGTGCTTCAGACTGCGCTGTTTCGGCCTCTGTTGACGCCTCCGTTGCTGCTTCCGTTTCAGATTCCTGTACTGTCTGTTCTGTCATCACTTCCATCGCAGCTTCTGTACTTTCAGATTCCGTTTCTACTTCTGTTAAAGTCTCCGTCTCTGCTTCCGCATAGGAAGTAAACGACGTCATCATGCCGGAAGCAGCCAGGGTAACCGCCATGACCATCGACATGGCTCGTTTGATTTTATTTATTCTCATATGTTCCTCCTGTTTTTGGTACTGCTTTGTCCTCACTCTGTCAGGTTACAAATGGATGCCGCCAGGCGGCGGATCTCTCGATTTTGTATGCATATGCCCTCCTACTTTCTTCTGAAAAAATCTTCCGGTCTCAGAAAAAGGCATGAAAAAAGGACTGCGTTTACAGTCCTGACTTCACACCTTTCCAAACTGGTTCTGTTTTTTTCTGTAAGGTACGAATTCCCTGCTACAGCACTCGTTCCTCCATCCCCACTACTGACAGCATATATACTACCACAGTTTTTGTTCCAGCGGGTTCCATGTTGTTCCGCTTTGTTCCGGTCAGTTCCGTTGTGTTCCATTGTGTTCCACCGAGATACTTTTTCGGGATAAAGTCACACAGTTCATCGCAATCTCCGGGAATTTGCAGTAAAATTTGAGATCTCAAAAAATCAAAAAATACCGGAGTGCCATCTGTTCAGCAAAAGCTGGATGATGTATAATGTCCATATTACCTGACTTTAGGATTCTGCATTAAAAAATGGCGTTAATTTTAAAGGAAAGCCT
>JAJQDT010000142.1 GCA_021202075.1 Lachnospiraceae bacterium
TGATAGCAGATCCGCTGTAAGTCTCCTCATCCGTGTCTACGGTAAAATCACTTTCTCTCAACGTCCTTGCGGTTATGCTTCCGGCTACAGTTGCCGTATCGTCTGACAGAGTGTAATTGCCCGCATCCTCACCGCTCAGCGTAATGTCGGTCGCAGTGATTGTGTCCGCCGATTCAACCTCCGCAGAATTATAGGCATAGCCCGTAGCTGTCGCGGTAACCGTATCGCCATCCACCACGCCGCTCAGTTCGATTGACAGCCCCTGATCTGTCGTCGTGTCTGTTGTGCCGTCGTAGGTCTTCTCCGTGGTCCCGCTGATAGACACGGTCACGCTCTTCGCAGCAATCGTCACGGTAAAGCTTCCGCTCACCGTCTCATGGTTGGCTGCCTCAGCGCGGTAGTAGACCGTATACGTCCCGGCGTCTGTAAACGCAGGAACCGCTGCGGAATACTCTCCGTTCTCCGAAGTGCTGTAGGTAAAGGTAACATCATCATCCGTTCCGTCCACGGTCGCCGCGCTGGCTGTGACCGCAGCGGTCTGCGCTGTCCCGTCATAGGTAAGCGTGCCATCCTGCTCTACCGAAGCATCCGTCAGGGCTGCCTCGTTCACCTTGACAGTGACCGTTTTACTTGTGCCGTTGTAATTATCGCCATCCGCGATGCTCAGAGTAATCGTGGCTTCGCCTGCGCCAGTGATCGTTACGTTACCGTCTGAATCTACTGTTGCAACGTCCTCATCACTGCTCGTATAGGTTACCGTACCGCCCTCACTGGTCACTTCCAGCGTAAACGACGCGTCGCCATAGGTCACTTCATATACGGCTTCCGTCACAGTTAAGGTACTGTCTTTCTTTTCCACCGTCAGAGTAATCTCTACGCTGCCGCTGCTGTAATTGTCCGTCTCGGATACACTGACCGTGATGGTGGCCGTGCCAGCACCCACGATTGTCACCGTGCCGTCATCACTTACAGCTGCGACACTCGTGTCACTGCTTTCATAGGTGGCTGTGGCGTTCGCTGTATCCGTCCACACAGCGCTCAGAGCAAAAGCATCATCCCCGTAGGTCTTGTCAAGCTCCAGATCCACGCCCACCGACAGGCCTGACGCCGCTTTTGCGATGGTAAAGTCTGCCGTCGCTGTCCCAGCCTTATAGTTATTGGTCGCCGCGAATGTGGCCTGCACCGTGTAACTGCCCGCATCCGTCGGAACCGTAGACGTATAGGTGCTGTCATCCGCATCTTGTACTTTGTAGAGGTACGTCACATCTTCCGTTCCGTTCGTCGCGGATACCGGAACCGGGCTGTTCGTGTCAGCGTCATAGTCTCCGTAGGTCCATCCCGTGATGCTTACGCTGCCTTCGCCTTCCGCCTGGGTAATCACTACCGTAGCAGAACCGGTCACATCATTGTAATTCGCCTTGCTCGCCTTATAGTAAACCGTATAGGTTCCTGCGTCAGTATAAGCCAGGTTCTCCTCGGAAAATCCGCTGTCCTCCGCCGCACTGTAGGTAACCGTTACACCGTCCTCCGCAGTTACCGTGATGCTGTGCGCGTCTTCATCATACACACCTTCATAGCCAGTCACGGTTAAAATAAAGTCTGCTTTGATGATTGTCAGCGTTGCTGTCTTTGACTCAATCGCTTCATAATTATCTACATCGCCACTGAATGTCGCTGTCACTTCAATGCTGCCTGCGTCAGTCAGAGAGTTATCTGTGTAGCTCACTGTCACCCCATCCGGCAGGCTCTCGCTTCCGGTGATCGTCAGCGTCTTTTCCGTGCCGTCGTAGGTGTAGGTCGCATCCGCGAAGCTCACGCCGCTCATGTCATAAGTGGCCTTCGCTATCACAAACTCCGCTGTCGTCGTTCCGGTCAGGCTGTAGTTGCTGTCACTGATCGTGGCGGTCACGGTGTAGGTACCCGCCAGGGTCGGAACTTCTGTGCTCTCGTACTCTGTGCCATCATTTGCCGTGCCTGTGTAGGTCAGGGTAACGTCAACGTTGCCCTCATCCGCGTCTGTCACGCCATCCAGCGTTGCTGTCGCAGCCGTGATCGTACCGCCATATACGTTGCCAGTCGTCCCGCTGATGGAAACGGTTATTTCTTTTGGCTCGATTATAAATTCGTTTGTCAGACTGCCGGTATAATTGCCTGTACCTGCAATCGTGATGGTGGCAGTTCCGGCATTGGTATTGTTCGCATAAGTCACGGCATAATCCGTGTCCTCTGTCAGACTGCTCACTATAGTCTTCGTGATAGCAGATCCGCTGTAAGTCTCCTCATCCGTGTCTACGGTAAAATCACTTTCACTCAACGTCCTTGCGGATATGCATCCGGCAACCGTTGCCGTATCGTCTGATAGCATGTAATTACCTGCATCCTCACCGCTCAGCGTTATGCCGGTCGCGGTAATCGTGCTCGCCGAATCAACATCCGCAGAATCATAGGTATAACTCGTCGCGCTGGCGGTCACATCATCACCTTCCACCACGCCGCTCAGTTCGATTGAAAGCCCCTGATCCGTCGTTGTGTCTGTCGTGCCATCGTAGGTCTTCTCCGTAGTTCCGCTGATAGACACGGTCGCGCTCTTCGCAGCAATCGTCACGGTAAAGCTTCCGCTCACCGTCTCATGGTTGGCTGCCTCAGCGCGGTAGTAGACCGTATACGTCCCGGCGTCTGTAAACGCAGGAACCGCTGCGGAATACTCTCCGTTCTCCGAAGTGCTGTAGGTAAAGGTAACATCATCATCCGTTCCGTCCACGGTCGCCGCGCTGGCTGTGACCGCAGCGGTCTGCGCTGTCCCGTCATAGGTAAGCGTGCCATCCTGCTCTACCGAAGCATCCGTCAGGGCTGCCTCGTTCACCTTGACAGTGACCGTTTTACTTGTGCCGTTGTAATTATCGCCATCCGCGATGCTCAGAGTAATCGTGGCTTCGCCTGCGCCAGTGATCGTTACGTTACCGTCTGAATCTACTGTTGCAACGTCCTCATCACTGCTCGTATAGGTTACCGTACCGCCCTCACTGGTCACTTCCAGGTTAAAGGGATCGTCCCCATATGTCACTTCATATGCGACTTCCGCCACAGTCAGGGTACTGTCTTTCTTTTCCACCGTTAAAGTAATCTCTACGCTGCCGCTGTTGTAATTAGCCGACTCAGACACACTGACCGTGATGGTGGCTGTACCCGCACCCACGATTGTCACCGTGCCGTCATCATCCACCGTCGCAATATCCGTATTGTCACTTGCGTAAGTGGCTGTGGCGTTCGCTGTATCCGTCCACGTCGCACTCATCGCGAATGCCTCATCCCCGTATGTCTTGTCAAGAGTCAGATCCACGCCCACCGACAGGCCGGATGCCGCCCTCCCGACTGTAAAATCCGCTGTCGTCGTTCCGGTCAGGCTGTAGTTGCTGTCACTGATCGTGGCGGTCACGGTGTAGGTACCCGCCAGGGTCGGAACTTCTGTGCTCTCGTACTCTGTGCCATCATTTGCCGTGCCTGTGTAGGTCAGGGTAACGTCAACGTTGCCCTCATCCGCGTCTGTCACGCCATCCAGCGTTGCTGTCGCAGCCGTGATCGTACCGCCATATACGTTGCCAGTCGTCCCGCTGATGGAAACGGTTATTTCTTTTGGCTCGATTATAAATTCGTTTGTCAGACTGCCGGTATAATTGCCTGTACCTGCAATCGTGATGGTGGCAGTTCCGGCATTGGTATTGTTCGCATAAGTCACGGCATAATCCGTGTCCTCTGTCAGACTGCTCACTATAGTCTTCGTGATAGCAGATCCGCTGTAAGTCTCCTCATCCGTGTCTACGGTAAAATCACTTTCTCTCAACGTCCTTGCGGTTATGCTTCCGGCTACAGTTGCCGTATCGTCTGACAGAGTGTAATTGCCCGCATCCTCACCGCTCAGCGTAATGTCGGTCGCAGTGATTGTGTCCGCCGATTCAACCTCCGCAGAATTATAGGCATAGCCCGTAGCTGTCGCGGTAACCGTATCGCCATCCACCACGCCGCTCAGTTCGATTGACAGCCCCTGATCTGTCGTCGTGTCTGTTGTGCCGTCGTAGGTCTTCTCCGTGGTCCCGCTGATGGACGCTGTCACGCTCTTCGCAGCAATCGTCACAGTAAAGCTTCCGCTCACCGCCTCGTGGTTGGCTGCCTCAGCGCGGTAGTAAACGGTATATGTCCCGGCGTCTGTAAACGCAGGTACTTCCGTGGTATACTCTCCGTTCTCCGAAGTGCTGTAAGTAAAGGTAACATCATCATCCGTCCCATCCACGGTCTCGGCGCTGGCTTTGACCGCAGCGGTCTGTGCTGTCCCGTCATAGGTAAGCGTGCCATCCTGCTCTACCGAGACATCCTTCAGCGCCGCTTCGTTCACCTTAACAGTGACTGTTGTACTTGTTCCGTTATAATTATCGCCATCCGCGATGCTCAATGTAATCGTAGCTTCGCCTGCGCCAGTGATCGTCACGTTGCCGTCCGAGTCTACAGTAACAACATCTTCATCACTGCTCGTGTAGGTTACCGTACCGCCTTCACTGGTTACTTCCAGGTTAAAGGAAGCATCCCCATAAGTCACTTCATACGCGACTTCTGTTACGGTCAGGGTACTATCTTTCTTTTCCACCGTTAAAGTAATCCCTACACTGCCGCTGTTGTAATTGTCCGTCTCATGAACACTGGCCGTGATGGTGGCTGCGCCTATACCCACGATTGTCACCGTGCCATCCTCACTTACAGTTGCGACACTCGTGTCACTGCTTTCATAGGTGGCTGTGGCGTTCGCTGTATCCGTC
>JAJQDT010000150.1 GCA_021202075.1 Lachnospiraceae bacterium
TGACCGTGAGCTGATTTTCATAATTATCCAGGCTTGCGCAAAATGCGATGGCATCAAAAGTACTCCTCCAAACAATGCCACATATTTTGCTATCCCGGCCACAGCATTGACTGCTGTCCGCTGAACCTGCACCCTGACCCGCGCAGCTTTCACCCGTAATGGAATGCCAGCCGTCTGTAAGACGCTCACTGCCGTCTCCCTTTCCAGTTCGGACTGCTCAATCATTTCGCTACGCTGCAGCTTCCTGACAGATTCTCTCTTTCTCGAATCCTGATCGAGCAGACTTCCCAGTTCCCGCACGAGCATTTTTTCCCTGGATGCACCTTCTTTTTTAACTGCTTTTTCGGCCCTTCGCCCCACAGTTACAGTCCCGATTTCACACCTTTTCGTTGTGCTTCCATAAATTATCTGTATCGTGCGGATTTCCAGATACATCTTTCGCTCTTTTATCCCCACTGCTGACAGCATATATACTACCACAGGTTCCGTTCCAGCGGGTTCCACCCTGTTTCGGTCAGTTCCGTTGTGTTCCATTGTGTTCCATATCGATATTTTGGGTTAATAAAATCACACAGCTTATGGTTGTTCCCAGAATTTACAGTTAATTTTATTGGATTGAGATTCTTAACAGTGCCTGGCTTTTACTCCAATCCCATTTACAATAGAATCCGGCCACATGCTTCCGTCCATCCGTCGGCTATTCAAAGTGGCTGGCAGATAAACTGCATTTTACATAATGTGGGAATATGCCACAGAGTTTAAAAGAATTGTCGCCCCAGAACGTGAACGGTATTCGGGAGACATACGGAAATATGCTGGAAACCGTTATGAAGAGGATGAAAAAGTGTTCTGGAACTCTGGTTTTGGCAGGAATCAATTCCAATATAGACGCAAAAATACAAATGCAAAGAAGCGCAGTTACAGATCTCTATAATAATCCTGCGCGTATTGCAGAAAAGAATATACTTGTTCGCCTGGATGCGGTAATGTAAAAGCGCCAAAAGAAAAATTATATTTCTCATCCATTTGGACGGCTGTCAACCCATCTTTTACTGCACAGTTATACTGCGGGGTAAGTGCAAGATACTCACCGGAATACAAAAGCATAAGACGTTCATCTATGCTGACATCCTCACCGGACAATGTGGCATTTGGGCTTTTTGCCCGGATATCTTCAACAATCCCCCTGGTATGTGGAGCTGCCGGCATGGGCGGGACAAGCAGCCTGCAGAAATTAAACTCTGATGCACGAAGGACGGAAGCGCCTGCAAGAGGGTGTTCATTGTGCATCTGGCAGCAATAGGATGCCATGAATAAGTGATGGTACTCCAGTTCACTTTCCTGTACAGCCATGTCGCTGGCAGCCAGGCGCATATCAATCTTTCCACTCCGCAGTGCGGATTGCACTTCCTGAACCTGACATTTAACCGGTATCAGCCGTACATTCGGCCGATCCAGGTGATACTGCGAAAACAGATGGGGGAAGAAAAAATCTTCCGTGTTTTCCGGAATTCCCAACCGCAGTGTGTATTCCGTATGCTCATGCAGGTGACGGCACTGCGCTACAGAGCTGTGAAATGTATTCAGCATCTGCTCCGTCCCCGCATAAAAAATTTTCCCTTCCTCTGTAAGGCTGACGCTCCGCGTTGTGCGGTAAAACAGTCCAAAGCCAAGCTCTTTCTCCAAATGGCTGATCTGTTTAGATACCGCAGACTGGGTAAGGAAGAGCTCTGTTGATGCCACAACAAAACTACTATGGCGGGCAACGGCGTAAAAGCATTCCAGCTGCTGTATGGTCATATAGCAATCTTCTCCTTTCGATTGCAACATTCACACTGTCTTGATCGGTTTCTGATTGTAATTATATTCTTTTATTTCATATTATTCAAGAAAAAACGGTTGATTAATTCCTTATTTGCCATAATCTGCCCGATTTTCGGAATTTCTCATTTAAAGCTCCTGATAGTATAATATCTGTAACACCCCTGTTAAAGAGGTGAAAACAGGTATCTAAAATGGATCACTACCAAAGAACCAAAAGGAGGACACGGTATGAAAATTTACAACCGGCTGTTTGCAGCAGCAATGACAGCTGCAGTAATAGTTGGAGCTTGTTTCTGCCAGGGGACAGTACCGGCTTTTGCAGCAGAATCTGCAGGAAGCTATATCCCAGGCACTTATTCCTCATCGGAATACGGCATGCTGGATTATGTGACCGTTACGGTTACGTTTGATGAAGAGAGCATTACTGATGTAATAATTGAGGGGAATGAAACGGACGGCATTGGCAGCACGGCAATCGAGGAGATGCCCGCCCAGATATTGGAAGCACAGTCTGCAGATGTGGATGGAGTATCAGGGGCAACGGTAACAAGCACAGCAATCCGAACAGCGCTCGCAAACTGTATTGCCCAGGCTCTTGGTGAAGACACTGATACAAACTCCGATGTAGGGACAACTGCGGATGTAATTGTTGTAGGTGCAGGCGGAGCCGGCCTGGCCGCAGCCGCTGGTGCAGGCGAGGCAGGTGCGAGTGTCATCGTGCTGGAAGCGAATGGCCGTGCCGGAGGCTCCACTTCCTTGTCCGGCGGGCATCTTTCTATGATCAATAAGGAAATGAATGCAGCCATGGAACGCAACGATGAAGACCTTGAGATTTATCTGACTTATGACCCGGATGATTTTGGGGAATGGGCAGACGACCTCATTACACTGCAAGAACAGATTACGGAATATATGGCAGGTGATGAAACCGGCCGCTTTGACAGCTACGAGCGTCTTATGATTGACCATTACCTGACAAGTTCAGGGACAGATTTGGACGGAAATGAGGCTACATTGGATTATGAGCTGAATGCAACTGCCCTGGCCGCCAATATGGAAATCCTGGAGTGGCTGATGGACGGGGGCATGGAAATCCAGGACTCGTATTATAAAGAGCATTCCTGCACACCGGTCGGATCAGGCCAGGGGCTGGTGGACGCAGAACTGACACTTGCTGAAAATGCCGGAGCCCAGATTGTATATAATACACGCGCTACAGAACTTATTGCCGACTCGGACGGAAAAATTGTTGCTGTCGTTGCAGAAGACTCTGATGGGAATGAAATTACCTATACAGCAAATTGCGGAGTAATAATAGTCACTGGCAGCTTTTCTTCCAATTCGGAGATGGCATCTGAGTATCAGAATATCAGCACAGGGCTGAATGAGGAAAACGGGAGTACAAACCCGGATACCAACCAGGGGGACGGAATTATAATGTCAGAAGCTGCCGGGGCAGCCTTACGGGACATGCAGTTCATGAGCACAATGATCTATGGTTATAATAACGGGTGTTCTTATATTACGTGGAGCCAGATTGCAGGTACCCAGCAATTGACGGTAAACAGCGACGGGGTTCGGTATTGTGACGAAACAAGTTCGTCCATGACAGCGGAATTAATTAATCAGCCAGGTGGATTGATGTACCTGGTAGGCGATTCAAAGATGATCTCCGCATTAAATGAAATAGAAGAAGGCTTTGTTGATTCGATGGTAGAAGCAGGCGTCTGCTTTACAGGGGATACGCTGGAAGAAGCCGCTGAAGCTGCCGGGCTTGACCCGGATGTGCTGGCAAATACTGTAACGAGCTTCAACGAAGCCGTAGAATCCGGAACAGATACAGAATATGGCCGTACGGAGTTCAACGGCGCAGTAGAAGAAGGCCCATATATCATTGCTGTAGGGGAGGCATTTTACCACCTGACCTTTGGCGGCCTGGTCATTAACACAGATGCGCATGTTTTAAACGGCGATGGTGAAGTTATATCAGGTCTGTATGCAGCTGGTGATGTTGTAAGCGGCCTTGAAGGTGCTGCACATGACAGTGGCGTCTGCCTGACCACGGCGATCTATTACGGGAAAGTAGCCGGAGAAAACGCAGCTGCCGCGCAGTAAACAGATTAAACAGATATTGTAGATTTTAACATTTTTTGCGCCTGCCCTGGCTTTTATAACCTGGCAGGCGCTTTTTGTCTGATGAAATGGTTTGGCGTTAAAAAAAGCGGCAACCGTCACGTACTACAAAAATACGGCTGTCCTTTACCCCACGCGGACCATCTGCGATGTGCTGCTGAAGTTGATGTAAGTCAATGTCCCAGTCTCCCCGGTAGAAACTGCCGGACAGACTGAAATCTCCCTTATGTTGCCGTCAATGCCATATTTCAATAAATAATGGGTAGTCTGCCAGGCTTCTGAACCTTTCGTATAATCATAATAACAATTGTGGATATATGTGAAACCGCCAATCCGTTCTGCTATCTGAGCGAGTACTGCCGGAGAGATATAAGAATCCCACTTTTTGTTTTCAAAATAGGAGCCTTTGCTTTCACCGGCCAGTGTCAGGACATCCCCGTTGATGTTGCTCAAATAGGTGAACATGTTCGATTTTGGCATATGTTTCCTTATCCAGCGTGTTCTCCAGATCCGTCATCGCAGCGGTAATTTCCTTCTCCACTTCTCTGCATCTTGGAGATTTTGAAGTGATCTGCTCCGCCGGATAAATTTTACCGTTAAACAGGTCTTCCATTAAGTCTGATATAGCTGTTAATGTTCTCTTACTCATGTGTGTTCCTCCTCGTTTTGAATTATACATTGAGCTTTGCGAAGGGATTCCCATTCCCACCATTCCCAATGTTTTATTATTTCGTTGCAATACTATTATCATGATTGGAGCGACAGAAGGGTAAATTAGCTCTGCCCTTCCCACAATATGAACCA
>JAJQDT010000124.1 GCA_021202075.1 Lachnospiraceae bacterium
TAGCCGCGAAAAAGTCGGTTGCAGAGCTTGAGAATTTTATCGCTCGGATTGAGAGCGCGACTGTATGACGCCGCAAATTTTACGACCGAGTTTACAACCGAGTCGGACACCCCTACAACCGAGTTTACAACCGAAACAACCGAAACAACCGAGCTCGGTTGTTGAAAAAGTCCTTTGTTTTCAAGGCTTTTCGAGCTTTACAACCGAAACAACCGATTTTTAATAACACTTTTTGAAAATTGAGAGAATAGAGAGATTTGAGAGTACATATACCTTTATTTCTTCTCAAATACTCTCAAATTAAAAGAAATGTTATAAGAAAACTCGGTTGTATCGGTTGTAAAAAGGCCAAAAGTCCTTTGTTTTCAAGGCTTTGGGCTTACAACCGAGTCCATTTTTGCTCGGTTGTTTCGGTTGTATCGGTTGTAAACCGCCCTGCGCATGGGTCGTTTTAGGGCATTCGCTCTACCGAATACAGTAAACCGTCAAAAGCGCATAGGAAACGACTTACTATTTTCAGTAAAGTCTGAGCGTTTTGTCGGCATACAAAATCAGTAAAACACGACATAATAATATATGTCAAGCGGATAACCGCTGAATGAATAAGGAGGACAATACCATGATGTACAAACACGTAAAGACAGGAGCTCTTGCCAAGCTCATCGGAACAATCGAGGACGGCGTTACCCTGAAGGACGCTGCAACGGGCGAGACCAAAGAGGTTAAGAACATCACGCTCCGCCGCTGGTGGAAAGCCGTCGAGGAAGAAGCTGCTGAGGCTGAGACTGCTTCTGAGGAAGCACAGGACGCTCAGAATGAGACCGAGACCTCTGAGGCTGAGGAAGTACATACCGAAGAGGAAAAGACCGATACGGAAGCTGAGGACAAGCCTCTTGCCCTTTCCGAAATCGTCAACAAGCTTGAAAGTCTTTTCGACCTGCTGAATCGCCTTTACTTTGAGGACAAGCTTCCCCGCCCCGTCATTACGGTCCAGTCTACGCCGAGGGCTTACGGCCATTGCACGACGAAAAAGATTTGGAACGCAGGCGAAGAAGCTGAGGGTCAGTATGAAATCAACATCGGCGCCGAGTACCTGAACAGGCCGAGCGAGAACACCGCCGCGACCATGCTTCACGAAATGGTGCACCTCTACTGCCGCGAGAACGACTTGACGGAAACCTGCCAAAACGGCAGATACCACAATAAGCTCTTCAAGCAGGAGGCTGAAGCAAGAGGGCTCATCATTGAATACGACCGCGCAAACGGTTATTCGACCACGACGCCGAGCGAGTCTTTCATTGAAACCCTCCGCGAAAACGGATACGTTCTTGAAGTACCGTTCGCCCGCCATACCTTGGGAAAGAAAAGCAAGAAAGCTTCAAGAGTAAAAGCCCATTCCTATACCTGTCCTTGCTGCGGGCAGACGGTCAGAACGACGGGCGAGCTCAGCTTGATTTGCGGAATTTGTGAAGTCGCTATGGAGCGCGCCGATTAAGGCGCGCTTCGCGACTGTCAAGGAGGTTACTATGGCAAACAACCCTCACAGACAAACGATATTAAAGGCGATACAAAAGCTCGGGCTGGTATACAGCGTATGGGATGTTTTCTCTGACTTCGTGGCGCTCAGCGCGTTATGTGTAGCGAACAGCTGCGACAGGTACGCGCCGACATGGGAGAAACGCGAGCAGCAATACCTTGAGACCATAAAAAAGTACAAGCCCGATGAGCAACAGCTCATAACGCAAATGTTCGCGGAGCTTATACTCGCCTTAGAGTATGAAATCACATGGAACAACGCACCGACCGATGTACTCGGGACCCTGTTTCACGAGTTGGAGCTTCACAATAAGTATAAAGGTCAATTCTTCACACCGCAGCACGTCTGCGACCTGATGGCCGAAATCGTGATAGGCGATAAGGATATTTGCCTAAACGAGCGGGGCTATGTTTCTCTGAACGAGCCTTGCTGTGGGTCGGGCGCAATGATTCTCGGTATGGCAAAAGCTATGCTTGAGCGTGATATGAATTATTCCAAGCAGCTTTTCGTCCTTGCGACCGACGTCGATATTAAGTGCGTGTATATGTGCTATTTGCAGTTATCCCTCTACGGTATTCCCGCCGTAGTCGTCCATGGAAACAGCTTGACAGCTGAGGAGTATTCCCGTTGGCTGACTCCCGTCTATATCTTAGACGGCTGGGCGTGGAAAACAAAAAAAATTTGAAATTGAAAAGGAGAAAAAAAACAATGGGACTCGCAAAACTGAGAAAAGAAAAGGGCCTGACCTATAAGCAGCTCGCCGAGAAGTCGGGAGTCAATTACCAAAAGCTGTGGCAGATTGAGCACGGTGTTATCAAGACCGAGAATATCGCGCTCAAGACGGCGCAGAAGCTCGCAGACTCTTTGGAGTGCTGCATTGAGGATATTCTCGCGCCCGACGACACCGAGCAGGAATAAGCAAGCCCAGAACGAGCCAGAACAAGCCTATTTTGAGCCGTATCGAGTTTTCGGGCTTTGGGCTTAGATTTTATCCGCCCGAAAGAGAAAACTCAAATTTGGAGCTTCTGGGAGCTCCAGAAACTACATCATTATTGAGGGGTGATTACCTATGAAAATATGTCAAGTCTGCGGAAAGCCTATTGACGTTACTTCCCGCGCAAAAAAGTATTGCTCGCCCGAGTGCAGGGCAAAGGTCAAGTACGAACGCGACCGCGCATGGCTTGCTGCCCACCCCGAAAAGGCGGCGGAATACAGCCGCAGGTATTACGCGGCGAACAGCGATTACTGCAAGGCCGTTTCCAAAGAGGCTTATCGCAAGAAGTGTCTCGAACAGTACAAAAAGTCTGAGTCTTAGTCCTTTTACTGTTACCAGTAAAACCGCATAGAACAGTGCTACTAAAATCAGTAAAAATCTGAGCGCTTTGTCGGCATACAAAATCAGTAAAACACGACATAATAAATAATATCAAGAGGATAAAACCTCAAGAACAAATGCGATTTTGGAGGACAAAAACATGACGTACAGAGAGCTCAGACAGGTACTTACAGAGGTTGACAATCAGCAGATGACAGTTAAAGAGCTGCGCGACCTGCTTTTCGAGATTGAGAATCAGGACAAGGCAATCGAGGATAACGACATTCTCAAACTCACCTTTGGTAAATAAGGAGGCACTGAAAATGACTTATATAAACTACTGTGTATTCTACGGTGCAGCAAAAACCGCTGATACCTTTGAAGATTGGCTTTTTAGTGAATGGACCCATGGCCGCGCTTATAGAGAAGGAAATAATTTCTATCGCGTAGCGTCTGGAAAGTTTATAGGCTCTTGCAGGTAATAAGGAGGACAAAGTAATGCTGAACAATGTTGATGTGATTTTTAGGGTCTACGGGGTCGAGGCGCTCGGCGAGGAAGCGATGGCGCGTCTGGCCGACGAGCAGATTGACGAGGCCCGCGTTTATGCGTTCACCGCTTTAGGCGAGCGTACAAAGAGATACGGCAAGCAGGAAAGCGGCACTTGCGAAAAGCTGTTTGTCCGCAAGTGCCAGAGAATGCTCGGCTTGGAGGTGACCCTTTCATGACATGCGAAAAGGCTACCTACAGTTATTCCAAAGTGCGCGAGGCCTGTTCTTTGGTAAAGGGCTTACATACGACCTGCGCTAAAAAGGCCGAGCACTTCCCGAACGCCGCCGAGTTTAAGGACGTCACAGAGAAATGCTACAAGCTGACGGGCTGTTTGCTCTTTGATTACGATTGGGCGCACCCCGTGCAGCGGTATTTCAAATCGGCGTATGACTGTAAGCGTTTTACCTGCAAGGAGCTCGACGGACTTGCTCACGACGCGCTCAGGTACCTACAAAACGAGCTGAACGGCATTTTATCTATGATGGCGAGCGGCGAGGTAAATACAGAGGACTAAGGAGGCTTTTATGGACCCGATGAACGAGTATATCAATAAGTGGGAGCTGCTGAAGTATTTAGGCGGGCTGCGGTACTGCGATATTGTCGACAGTCCCGAGAAAATGTTCAATCCTGATACGCTTATCTTCGGCATGATTAGCTTAATCAGAAAATTCCCTGCCGAGCCTATGCCTCAGGCAGAGAAAAATTAAAAGGAGGACTTTTTACATGAAAAAGATTTTGGCATTTATGCTTTGCACGGCTATGGCGTTATCGCTCACAGGCTGCGCAGGCGAGAGCGATGGCGAGGCCGAGGCCCTTGTCTTTACGGGCGAGATAGCTGCTGAGAGCGTCGTCGTAGACGTTGCGACCGATAACAACGGCTATTATGAGTTTTGGGCCGACGCTACCGCGTACTTTAACGACGACGGCGTGCTTGAATGGCTTAACTTGGAGAATACTACGCTCTTGGCTTTTCAGGTATCAGACGACTACGAGGGCGGGGTTTACATATATTCCGCGGCGGAAATGGACGAAATACTCACGGCTTTGACCGAGGCGCTGGAGTCGGGAGAAACTGACTCGCTGCAGAGTGTTATAGACTCACTCAGCACGGGCGGACCTATCGAGGGCGCGAGCACATAAGAGGACGAGCCCAGACAAGCCTATTTTGACCCGTATCGAGTTTTTATTTCAAGGCTTAGATTTACCCGCCTGAAGTCTTAAAACTCGATACGGCTTGTCTGGGAGCTCCACAGGATTGAATAAGGAGGTTTTGACGCATGCATATACCAAATCAAGAGTTAGT
>JAJQDT010000148.1:0-1358 GCA_021202075.1 Lachnospiraceae bacterium
GTGGCTCATTCCTCTGAGATAGAACGACAAAAAAACCTTGAATTTAAGCGAAAAACGCTTGACAATATGAGGAGGAGACTTGCAGTATGTACCATGTGGTAGCTTTAGGGGAGCTGGTGATTGATTTTTCGCCGGGAGGCGTTTCTGACCGGGGAAACGCCCTGTATGAAAGGCAGCCGGGAGGTGCGCCAAGCAATGTTCTCGCGGCAGTTTCCAGACTGGGAGGCAATGCGGCTCTTATGGGAATGGTGGGAGACGACAGCTTTGGGTATTACCTGCAAGAGATGGCGTTAAGCTGCGGCATTGACTGTGCTGGCCTGTGTTTTACCAAAGAAGCCTACACGACGCTGGCATTTGTGCATCTGGATGGAAGCGGAGAAAGAAGCTTTACCGTTATGAGAAAACCTGGTGCTGACACGCAGCTTCGCCGCGAACAGGTTCGGACAGATATGATCTCCGACACAAGGATCCTTCATGTCAGCGCAGCGGCCCTGACAGATGACCCGTGCAGGGAGGCTGTTTTCTATGCGGCAATGTGCGCCAAAAAAGAAAATAAGCTGATTTCCTTTGATGCAAATTACAGAGAGGCGCTCTGGGGACGGGAAGAAGCGGTAAAGGTCATGAGAAGCTTTCTCCCGTATGTGGATATACTGAAAGTATCGGAGGAAGAGATGACTATGCTCACCGATGTTAACGACATTCCACAGGGTGCGAAAAAACTCTCAGAGCAGGGAATTTCCCTGGTGACCGTCACCTGTGGAAGTGAGGGAAGCTATTATAGCTATGCTGGCGGAGTAGGATTTGTGCCGACTTATACGGTACAAACAATCGATACAAATGGAGCGGGAGATGCTTTTCTGGGGACGCTGCTGTATCAGATCAGCTGCCTTCAGGATGGAGGCATAAAAGACATACCGCAAAAAAACATGGAACGCATGCTTCGGGCGGCGTCGGCCGCTGGTGCTCTTTGCGCGGCGAGACCGGGCGCACTGCTGAATGGCCCGACCAGAGAAGAAATTAATGAATTAGCAAAGGACATTATCCTTTGAAACAATTGTATATCTCCTGTTTAATGCGAGCCTGAATTTGTATTCAGGCTCGCATTTGTTTTTCTGTAACAACAGTTTAATTCTTTTTCTTAGAAAACACTTGATAAGGAATATTTGTCTTACCAGGGAATTGATCTGCAAAGAACTAGAAGATAAAAGAATGTGTCGACAGACAGGGGATTCCTGTTAAAAAACTTCAGATTCTCCTGAATCTGCCTGTTATTGCAATAAAACGATAGCGAAGGTATCCTGCGTAAGCAGGATTTTTAAATGGTTTATCCCATGCGAAGCGTGGGATGCCACCCGGCG
>JAJQDT010000148.1:1458-24757 GCA_021202075.1 Lachnospiraceae bacterium
AGGGTTTATCCCATGCGAAGCGTGGGATGCCACCCGGCGAGGGTTTATCCCATGCGAAGCGTGGGATGCCACCCGGCGAGGGTTTATCCCATGCAAAGCGTGGGATGCCACCTGGCGAGGCTCTCCAGACCATGAAAAAAAACACCGCCCCCGATACTCCATGGTCATCGAAAACAGTGCTTTCCGTGCGCGATCAGGGGCTCGAACCCTGTGCATAGGCTGAAAAACCCCGGAAAGTGAGGGATTTTAGCACGTCGTCCATGCAAGTGTATTCAAAGGTGTATTCAAAGTACAGCCTGACAGCGAAGAGATTGTGGTTGATTCAAAGTCTTATTTGTGATAAGCTAAAAATGCCAAAGACAGAAGCACCAAAGATAAACGCAATGTAATTACAGACAAATAAACATTCATAGAGCGCATGAGAAATAAAAAGAATAGAGGTGAGTACCGATGAGCGCACAGGATACAGCTACCAGAGATTATGTAAATGAAGCAGATATTTTTGCCGATGCATTCAATTACCTGATCTATAATGGAGAACAGGTGGTGGACGCAAAGGCGCTTCAGGCATTGGATACGTCTTTGTTGCTGAGCATTTTTGGCAATGAAGAGAATGAAGAACCAGAAGATAAAGAAGATGAAAAGACAGCGGCAGAAACGGCAGCACCGAAAAAGAACAGGAAGAAAAAGAAGAAACCAAACGAAGCCATACAGCGATACCGGGATGCAGTAAAGACCGCATCAATAAAATATGATGATCATTTTGCCTATATTATTCTCGGAATTGAAGCGCAGACGCACATTCATTACGCAATGCCGGTTCGGAATCTTGTATATGATGGGCTGCAATATGCAGCACAAGTTGAACAGTTCCGGATCAAACATAAGCTTTCAGGAGATAAGGGCGTTACAGATGAATTTTTATCAGGGCTTTATCATGGTGATCGGCTTCTGCCAGTCATTACGCTGGTCATTTACTTCGGTTCAAAACCATGGGATGGTGCTCTCAGCCTGAGAGAACTGCTTGAAATACCAGATGAGCGCGCACTGCCTTTCGTTCAGGACTACAAAGTATTCCTGATAGAGCCGGCGAAAATGACTGACGAAGATTTCGATAAATTTTCAACGAATCTCGGCAAAGTCTTAAAGTTCATGCAGCGGTCTGCCGATAAAAAGAAAATGGATGCACTGCTGGCTGCCGATGATGCATTTAAAGACTTAGATAGAAAAGCTGCAATGGTAATTAAAAATTGTGCAAATATTAATGTTGATTTGATTGGAGAGGATGGTGCGGATATGTGTAAAGCGTGGGAGGATGCCCAAAGAGATGCGGCGATTTTAGCAACGGTTAATATGGGACGTCGCCATAATATACCAGACGAACAAATAAAACAAGATATTATGGAGATGTATCACCTTTCAGAAACCGAAGCCAGAAAGAATATGACTGACACAAATACACAATGAAGGAAGACATGGAAAATATTAGTAGTGTAAAAGAAATGGCAATTGATCTTGTATTTACAGAAGAAGAATTGAAAGAACTTGATGAGGCAAGGTTGAAGCCAATTACTTTTGATGAAGATTGTCCGGAAACTACACCGGAGAAGGCATTAAAGTTTAAGAGAGTAAATCCCCGCCATTCAGTTGGGGCATGATAATGACTATTTTTATTTCGCTGCAAAAAGTGTCCGATGAATCGGCAATGGAATCTCTTTAAAATCTAATTGTATACTATAAAAATGAGAAAGCAGCCGAACCAAATCAGCTGCTTTCTCATTATCTATGTAAAAAGTTTGTACTTAACTAACGATAGAGTTTGATTTTATAATGCCCACGCCATAAATTAGGGCATCTAAGTAATGTTTCAAGTAAATCCAGAAATGTTTGAAGATCGCGATTGTAAAACTGATATTGTCTTCCAGTGTAAAGATTAGTCGTGTTTAACAAAAAGTGTGTATGTAGCTGATTGGTATCTTCATGGACGGCATAGATAATCTGGTACTGGTCTCTGGCAAGCATTTTACAGATTTGGTATGCAATACAACCCATCTGAGATGGATGAATATCTTCATCATAATAACCATCCAGTGAAAAAACAAAATGCATAAGAGGAACACAAGATTGTTTATGAAGGATATTGCGGACAATATAAAATTGGTTGATAATACTTTCCTCAGAACTGAAAAGAAAATTTAATCCGCCCCATTCATTACTTAGAATCTTGCTTGGCTGGAGAATATATTCGATCTTTTTTCGGATGTAACCAATTTCATATTTGTCTTTCGATGGAGGTACTACTTTAAACACTGCCATATGCTATCTGCCTCCTTTAATATATAATCTACAGTTAACTTAAAGTCATATCCCTTAGCAGAGGTTAATTCATTAACACCATTAGAAAGATTGGTTAAATGAGGCAGGATTTCCTCTGCTTTGTAGATAATGGGAAGACTCTTAGTGTTGAGTGAACAAAGACGTATGTATTCACTTACCGAAAGATTTCTATCCGCAGCGAGTTTTTGTATTTGCTGTTTTTCTTTCTTTGAAAGTCGAATATAGAGTGAACTGTTTTGGTTTCCTTTAGAGGTTTGATTGTTCATATTGACTCTTTCCTTTCATTATAATAGTTATATTAGTTATCAGTACAAAAATACTGATAATTTCAAAATCAAAAAATAAATGTATTATGTATTAAAATATAGTATCTGTTATAAGTCTTACTATACTAATAGCTATAATCAGTACTAGAACTTTTAGTTAAGCTTTTATTAATAATAATTATCTTGAGAAAAACAGTTTAAAAAAGAGCAACTTGGGATGACAACTAACGTTCGCGTTATAAATTACTATAAAATTTTAAGTGATGATATACACGAACTCCAATGTGAAATAGATGTATTAATATTATTCAATTCGGTCGTTCGTGTATATCATCGACACTCCGGCAAGTATAGTAAATGTATATACATCTGGCATTTGATGCATATACTTATTCATTAATTTATTGTTAGTACCTTTATTAAAAATTAACAGTAAGCGTCTTTGATTATTAGCTTATATGTATTAAAATCAGTTTTGTGTTATCTGATTTGAACCGTTTGATAAGAGGTTCAATGAGAAATCAAGCCAGGACGCAGAAATAAAAGAAAGTGAGAATTGCTTATGATAGTAAAAACAGTAACAGGAAAGTATTCGGAAGCAAAAATATTTACGGATAATGTAGAGGATTATGCATTGGCACAGGTGAAGCTGATCTGTGACCAGAAGGGAGCGGAAGGAAGTGTTATCCGCCTGATGCCGGATGTACATCCGGGAAAGGTTGGGCCGATTGGTTTAACTATGACGGTAAACGATACGGTACTGCCGAACATTGTAGGGATTGATATTGGCTGCGGCATTACCATAGCGAAGCTGAAACAGAGGAAGCTTGAATATCAGAAGCTGGATACAGTGATACGGGAGAGGATTCCGTCGGGATTTCGTATACGCAGTAAGCCTCACCGCATTGCGGAGAGCTTTCCTTTTGAGGAATTGAAGTGTTACAGACATATTAGTCTGGACAGAATTATGCGGAGTATGGGTTCTCTTGGGGGCGGCAATCATTTTATCGAAGCTGACTGTGGGGAGGACGGCAGTCTCTATGTTGTAATCCATAGCGGAAGCCGGCATCTTGGAAAGGAAGTTGCGGAGTATTACCTGAATCAGGGGCAGCGTATCCTGAAAGAACAGGGAATTGATATTCCGTATGAACTGACTTATCTGACAGGTTCGCTGATGGAAGACTATCTCCACGACCAGTGCGTGGTACAGAGCTTTGCATCACAGAACCGCGCTGCTATGTTGGACGAGCTGGAAAAGGGAATGAAACTCAAAGTGGAGGAAGAATACTCCTGCATCCACAATTATATCGAGATCAGTACAGATTATAAGATGTTACGCAAGGGCGCTATTTCTGCAAAATCCGGAGAGAAAGTAATTATCCCGATTAATATGCGCGATGGTGTTATTCTTGGCATTGGTAAAGGCAACTCCGACTGGAATGATTCTGCCCCGCACGGCTCAGGACGCATTCTGAAACGCACAGATGTGCAGAATCATTACACGGTGTCAAATTACAAGAAAGAGATGAAGGGTATTTACAGTAGCTGCATCGGTAAGGATACGCTGGATGAAGCTCCGTTTGCATACCGTGGCTTATCAGAGATTGCCGAAGCGATTTCGGATACTGTGGAAATTCAACAGATTATAAAGCCGGTCTATAATTTCAAGGCTGGAAGTAATGAGTAGTGACATATAGTGGCCATATATAGTAGAAATCATATGACCGAAAAGAGGTGAAAAGAAGATGATTATACAGATAAGCTCCGGTCAGGGTCCTGCGGAATGTGAGTTTGCGGTCGGCAAATTATACGAAGCCCTTTGCAAAGAATTTCCTGATATTGAATTATTGTCGAGTCACAGGTCACGACATAGTGGGTTATATACGTCCGTCCTGCTGTCGACAGAGGCAGATTTGACCGAACTGGACGGCTCTGTACAGTGGATTTGCAAATCGCCGTTCAGACCTCATCATGGCAGGAAGAATTGGTTTATTGATGTGAGTATTGTTCCAGAGGTGCAGAATATTTGCAATGAGCAGGATATCCGCTTTGAAAGCTTCCGTTCCGGCGGAAAGGGTGGTCAGAATGTAAATAAGGTTGAAACCGGAGTGCGCCTGATACATATCCCCACTGGCATTGCGGTCACATCAACCTCGCAGAGAAGCCAATATCAGAACAAACAGGATGCACTCCGAAAGCTGAATGCGATTCTTGCTGATATGCAGTCGGCAGAGATGGCAAAGCAGGCGCACAATGCCTGGAGCGAGAAGAACCGGCTAGTGAGGGGGAATCCGGTAAGGATTTATGAAGGGATGGAATTTAAACGTAAGAGGTAGTCAGAAAAGCATTCACATTAGAAAACCAGATAATCAGGACAATGGGTCAGGCTTATGCCTGGCCTTTGTTAATATGTGCAGGGCCGGGCATGGAGTTTTGCGGCTAAAGCCGCACCCGGCTCGTGCGGGCGAGTAGGAGCCGACAAGCCGCCTCCTGCTCGATTAGCAATTCAGAACAGAAAAAAAGTCAATTTGTGTTCTGCTGTTTTGAACTGCTGCCCAAATTTAAAGATCAAGAAGGAGGATGTTTCAATGAGCATTATGGAAGAGTTGTACAATGGCAAGGTATACCCGTCTGAACAGGTATCCCCGAAAGATGATAGCTACAGGGAAGCAAACAGGAGGCTGGATCAGCTGTCATCAGAGATGGAAGAACGTCTCAGTAAGGAAGATTACGCAAAGCTGGATGAAATCTGCGACTGCATGGTTGACACTCAGGATATCATGTGCCTGGAATTCTTTCGGTTGGGCCTCTCTATGGGCTTGCTGCTTATGAAAGAAGCGGTGGATAATCCTTATCTGCCCAAGCAGGAACAGTAAAATCTGTATGCTGGATTCGGCAATGTGTCGCGCGGCGAGCTGTAGCAGGCGCGAACGTCACTTTATTTTCGGCGATTTCGCAGCCTGACCGTAGTCTGGATCAGGGAACGCACACTCTGAGTGACCGAACTGCAGAGAGAATCCTTGATGTTAGGGATTTATATCTGGACAGTAGTCTCACGGATTCGTATGATGAACTGACTATGCCGCCGGAGCTTCGTCGTGCGCATCAGCAGAATGATAAAGCTGTGATGCAGGCATACGGCTTCCCTATCAAGGATTCCACAGAATCTTCCTGTGTGGCTGAGTTGATGAAGATGTATCAGGAATTGACAAAATAACCAAGTTTGACTTACAAGAAGGCTCAGATTTCTATATGCAGTGAAATTACTCAGATTTGCTTTTAAAAATTGTTTACGGCACGACAGGTACTCTTCAGCTGATGTAATGCGCCAGTATAGGAAGTGAAAAAAATATGGGAAAGAATGTATGTGGGATGACATTAGCCATCCCACATACAGGTATAATGAAATCATATAACGTATCGTTTGCAAGTGATTTGTGATGCTTTCGCAATCACTTCAAATAAAACCGTGTGTTTTGCTCACATAGCAGTTTCAGGTAATTGCGCAAATCCAGGATGTCCTTTTTCAGAGCCTTCTTTATTCCGTACATAGTGAACCTCCTCGTATTGTATTTGTGCTGCGTATTACTTTATGCATTATTTCAATGTAAGAGGCATTATGAAATGTTATAAAAGCACTTTATGACTTTATAATTATAGGCAGATATCAACATCCGAATAATAATAGATGAGGAGGAACCGATCATGTTTGATGCTTACGAAGATGTGGTAAAGATAGAAGATGTCTGTGAAATGTTGAACATCGGGAAAAATAAAGCATACAGTCTGCTGACGAAAGGCGAACTTCATGGGTTTAAGATAGGACGAATCTGGAAGATATCGAAGAAGTCGGTTATAGAGTATATAGAACATAACACAAAGCAATATCAGTAAGCTGCAAATAAGCCATCACCGGGCGTGATGGCCTATTTGTTTTCGCGTATCTTTTTGAACAACAGGAAATATTCCTGTAGGAGTTGTTTTTGAAAATCATCATCAGAGCGGAACAATTCAACAATGTAGCCGGGAATATCAGCTTCTTCCTCTGTTCGGTGGTCTATGCCTCTGATGAGATAGTCCATATCAGTAGACAGAATCTCACAGAGCAGCACAAGCTTTTCAAGAGAAAGGCAGGTTATTCCACGCTCACATTCGCTCACGTGTTTGATTGAGATATCCAGTTTTTCAGCAAGCTGCGCCTGCGTAAGACGGTTTTCGTGCCTGAGCTGAGCGATACGGCTGCCGATGTCGATATATAGGCTGTTCATGGGGGGAAACCTCCTGTTTATGCTTAGTATAGTCTCTGCAGAAATGCGATAAAATAACAAAATACGTTGTTTACAGGTGAACCTGAAAGGTGTACAATATCAGACAATCATGTATGCCTGATAAATATTTAGGGATGTTTAAGCTGGATTTCACTTAAAGTGAACAGAGGGAAATACTTCTCGAAACATTGCAGATACAAAAAAATGAGAATGAAAGAAGGAATGGATGATGAGCAAATTAAGAAAAATTATTGTTTCGGCTTTGCTATTCTGTGGGATTGCTATTTTACCGATCAGTTGTTTGGCAGCTGAGTATGAAGAAGAACCTTTTGAACTTACTGACTTGTGGAGGGAAAGTACACCCAAATTGGTACTGAACGGTTTTTATGCCGGAGATGATGGAAACTATTACAACGAAGAAGAAACGGTTATGATAACACTTACAGAAAGCTCAAGGATGGCAGACCAGTTTTTAATTATGGGAGACAAAAACTATTCGATTATGGGCTTGACATCTGGTATGAGTGAAGATGAAGTATCAGCTATCCTGAATGACGAATTACTATATGCAGATGTAATGTATATGGGATACAGGGTTCAGCTATACTACATTGAATATGGCAACGGCGGCCTCGATTATGAAATAGTCGTTTTTTACTTTGGAGATTATGCAACGCAGATTGCATTTTACAATCTTAATGAAGATGATTTGCTGACATTTGGAAATTGTGAAGAATATGATGAAACGAGCTGGTATGCTCAGACATACTCAGTATCCATTCTAACTGAGTCTGGGGAGGAGAGTGATGCCTCAGAATGTTATATTGCGTATACAAGTGGAGGATATTTCGGGATATATATTGCCGATTCTTTTACCGAGATTCTTTGGACGGATTGTACAGAGGAATATGAAGATGGGGTTTTGACAATTTATCATTCATCGGATGCTTATGCAATTATGAATGATAAGGAGTGCAGCATTGATTGTTATGATGAAGATGGAACCTATTATAGGCTCGAATTGAAGAGTGGCGATAATGCAGATGTGGATTTTGATAAGGACTGGTATCAAAAATATACATTTAGCGATGGCGGCAATACCATGTCGTTCAGCTGGCTGGATGACGGTTACTTTGCCATAGAGTTTGAATGGGGAAGCTACTCTGGGTATGATCTGGATTCGAACTCTTACTACATTACGGAGGATGGTTATTATCATTATGAAGGAGATGGTTATGCGATTGAATATGATGCAGTGAATAATGCGGTATTATTTATACCTGGGGCTGGAGGTTCATCTTGGCTTTATGCTGACACAGATTCTGAAACGACTGATACAGAAACGGTAATCATATTGGGAGGTGAGGAAGAAAGTATAGCATCGGCGTCGTCTGTTTCAGGGGATGGTTTTGTTGAGAACTGGTATGAGGTTTATCCGAAATTCTATGGAAGCATTAATACTCCTGAGGATGAATATATCTGGTTTTCCTGCATCGAGGATGAGGACGGGAACACACTTTTAAGGGTTTTCTTCGATGAAGGGGATGTCAGCTTTGATGTACTTGCAGATGGGTACATCTTTGAAAGTGACGGCTATGCGGCAGGCGGATACCGATACGATGCCCTGTACGACATGGGAATATCAATGCTGTATTATCCGGATGCGGACGGCGGGAGTATTACGATAGAAGTATCCGGATATGATGATGAACTATGGTATACGGTTGGCTGAAAGGCAGGCCTGTCGGAAAGGATTGCTTTAGAGAATTAAGAAGTTTTCATCAGTGATGCGGTACCTCTGGTATCGTATATACGATGAGGATGATAAAAAAGAAGGAGGATTTTGAAAATGAAGAAGAGACTGGCACTATTCATGGCAGCAGCAATGCTGGCAGTTACGCCATGCGGTTATTCGATGGCGAGTGAAAATGAAGCTGAGGTTGAAGATGCGGTGATTATCAGTGACGAGATTGTGGATGTTATTGAGGAGACGGAAACAACGTTGACTGCATCGGAGGACGGTGAACTGGCTGTTATCTTTGAAGAAGAATCGGAGACGGAGGAGACAGAATCCGTAAATCAGGAGAATGAGGGAATCTCTATAGTCTCCATTGAAGAGGAGGAATCAGCAAGCCCTCAGATGGTGGCGGATTCAACGGTTACAGAGCTGGAAGTTAATACGACGTACGCAGCGTCGGATGTCTGCGTTACACAGCAATATTCATTTAGCGGAGAAGTACAATATTTTTCCGTTCCATCACCTGGAAGAATATATCTGAAATTGGAAAACTGTGTTAATCCTGATTATAGTGTCAATCATTACTCTTATACATCTATGAGAGGCACTAATATACAAATAACAAATGGTCAGGAGTCGGCTGCGTCGAATTATATCGTTCTTTCTGCTGCCGGGCAATATTCGTTCCAATTGGTAGCGGGTAATGCCATAAACAGTGAAGCAACATTTTGTATAGTATATGAAGCGGAAGACAGTTATAATGGAGAATCAACTGAAAATGATTCTTTCGCTACAGCTACTGAAATTAATACAAACAATGAATACTGGGGGATGGGAGATTACTATAATGACAGTGGTTATTATTCATCAACTTATACGAAAGAGTATATAGATTATGATTATTACCATTTTACACTTGAAAGCCCTGCTCAGGTCAGTATATCATTGAAAGATACGGATTTTGTCAATTACAGAGAGGCAATTCTTTACTGCGCGGATAGTTCGGGAGAAACTGCAATTTGCAGTCAGAGTTATTCGGCTGTTACAGATGGAAGCAGTTTTGATAATTTAAGACTTCCGGCAGGATCATATTACATAAGAGTTTATTCGTCAGGAAGCTATATCAATAGAGGCGATAATAGTCAATATTATCTGACTGTGTCTTCTGCAGATTTGTCATCTGATACCGGGGAGATTGAAAAGAATGACCTTTCCTCTCAGGCAAATGAGATTAACACAAACAAAACTTACACAGGAAACATCAATCTTTATGACAGCAGCTATGGAACGGATTACGACTGGTATAAGTTTACGGTTTCTGAAAAATGCTATCTCACGGTTACACTTGGAAAAGAAAACTGGACGACCGGCAGTGTGACCGCGAATCTTTACTCCGTGGACGCAGGGGGTCAGCTGGAAGAGGTGACGGATATTGAAATATCCACCGGCACGGCAATTTCTTCTGATAAGCTGTTTGCTTCTCCGGGGACTTATTATGTTCGTATGAGTGGGACCGCATCGTGGGATTATACATTGAATGTGCAGCAGGAGGAGTACATTGCGCTTACTGCAATTACACTTCCGGAATCTAAGTCTATTGGTCTTGGAGGGTCAGACTACCTGGTTCCGACATTTACTCCTTCGAATGCAAGTGAGCAGGGAATTACCTGGACAAGCAGCAATACGAAGGTAGCAACTGTAGACGAAAACGGAAAGGTTACGGCGGTAGCTTCTGGAAAAGCAACCATCACAGCGGCATCATCATTTGCTGACAGCAGTACAGTGAAGGCGACTTGCGCAGTAAATGTTACGAGTGATGTCAAAATCAAGCTTTCCAGTCTTACAAATAAATCTTCCGGAATTCGCCTGGAATGGGATAAAGTCTCATCTGCTGAAGGCTATTATGTATATCGGAAAACAGGCTCTGGAAGTTACAAACTCATTAAGACGATTAAGACTGCATCTACAACAGGTTACACAGATAAAACGGTTAAAAATGGTACAACTTATACGTATAAAGTCGTTCCATACTCTGACTATATAAAAGGGTCTGGTACCGGTAAGAAGATCACACGTGTGGTTGGAACGAAGCTTTCCTCTGTGAAAAAAGCTTCTTCGACGAAGATTACAGTAAAATGGAAGAAAGCCAGCAAGGCGAGCGGCTATCAGATTCAGTATTCGACGAGCAAGACATTCGCGAGCGGCAATAAGACAAAGAAGGTGTCCGGTGGTTCGAAGAAGAGCGTTTCCATCAGTGGATTAAAGTCAGGAACCACTTATTATGTACGGATTCGCGCATATAAAAAAGTATTCGGTAAAACTTATTATTCGGCATGGAGCACGAAGAAGTCCGTGAAGACGAGCGGATCCTCTTCGACTTTTAATAAATATTGGTATACAAAGTATACTTATAAGAGTAGCAGTGGGACCATAATGACGTTTTCCTGGCTGGATAGTGGAGACTTTGGTATTGAGTTTTCAGGGGTTAGTTATGGCGCGTATGATTTCAATGTCTCCTCTTATACGAAGACAAGTGACGGTTATTATTTCTATGATGCTGGTACGTATGGAATTAAATATGATGCCTCAAAGAATGCAGTTCTTTTTATACCGGGAGTCGGTGGATCTACATGGTATTATGCGAGGTGATTTTCCAGAATACAGTTGAATGTTAAAGGCTTTGGCCTACAATGAAAGCTTATGCTTAATGGTTATCTTACAAATTACAATTGCATACTATAACTATGAAAGAGCAGTCGATTGCGTTCGGCTGCTCTTATCTTTTGTGAAGGAGGTGCCTATGGAGGATATTCTGATAGTAATTATTGAGACGATTCTCAAGGAGACGCTGAAAGGAAAAGACGATTCAAAAAAGTAGCGCGGCAACAATAGCACAAATTAATATTCAATTCAAAGAAGGAGGAACAGAACTATGGCAGCAAATGTAGAGAGTATGTTTTATGTAAGGGAGACACCATGGCATGGCTTGGGGACAATGGTTATGCAGGCGCCGGATTCAGCGAATGCTTTGAGAATGGCAGGTCTGGACTGGCAGGTATTGCAGGAACCGATCTATACGGACGGCAGATATATCGAGGGCTATAAAGCGAATATCCGCAGTAATGACCGCAAAGTGCTTGGTGTGGTAACGGACAGGTACAAGGTTGTTCAGAATGATGAGGCGTTTGCTTTTACGGACGAGCTTTTGGGTGAAGGCGTCCGCTACGAGACAGCAGGTAGCCTGCAGGAGGGACGCAAGGTCTGGATTCTGGCAAGAATGCCGAGGGAGTATGTGATGATGGGCGAACACATCAGTCCCTATCTGGTCTTTTCGAATTCTCATGATGGCTCTGGCGCAATCCGGGTTGCTATCACTCCTGTCCGTGTTGTGTGCAACAATACGCTGAACCTTGCTCTTGCTACAGCAAAGCGTTCATGGTCTATGATCCATACGGGCGATGTCAGGGAGAAAATGACGGAGGCAAGAGATACGCTGTTCATGGCAGAGAAGTATATGACCAATCTCGGAAAAGAGTTTGAGAACCTTCGTCAGAAGCAGCTGACAGATGATAAGGTACAGGAATACATTGAAGTCCTTCTGCCTTATGAGGATGATTCTACGCCAATCCAGAAAAAGAATGTGCGCCGCTTGCGTGAAGATTTACGGAAGCGTTATTTTGATGCGCCGGATTTGAAGGATGTTGGAAATAATGCCTATCGTTTTGTCAATGCTGTTTCGGATTTTGCCACCCATGCCGACCCGATACGCAGGACGAAGAATTATAAAGAGAATCTGTTTTCAAGGACTGTGGATGGCAATCCGATGATTGACAAGGCTTACCAGCTTGTGGCGGCGGCGTAAAAGGGAATTGCTGAAATACAGTTTACAGTTCTACGGCAGTGTTGAACATATAATCGGTTGATGTGGTATTGCAGGTACGCAACAAATTATTGCCTATATCAAGAAAGGAGAATTATGAACCGCAATCGGAGAAAAAGACTGAGTTCAGCGTTTGATATGGTTGCCGATGCAAAAGGTATTCTGGAAGCTGTGAAGGAGGAAGAAACTGAATCGTATGATAATCTTCCGGATCAGATTCGGTATAGCGACCGTGGAGATGAAATGGTCGGATATATTGAAATGCTTGGAGAGGCTTATGATTATCTTGACGATGCGAATTCAGTGATTGAACAGATTTAGGAGCATTATTATATGGAACCAGGACAATCCGGGCAGGCTAGAATGTCTGCCCGGAACTCTTTTTTATGCGCAGGGCTGCGTATGGAGATTTCCGGCTGATGTTGGACGCAGCCCGCGCGGTGAGTAGGGGCATGAGTCCCCATGCTTGATTGGAGGTGCTTATGAAAACAGTAATTAAGACAACAGATATGTTAAGGCAAGACTGGCTGAAATGGAGAACGCGCGGAATTGGCGGCTCAGATGTTTCTGTCATAGCAGGAATCAATCCGTTTAAGTCTGTTCACCAGCTTTGGCTTGAAAAGACTGGACAGACAGAGCCGGAAGAAACAAACAGTGAGTACACACACTTCGGTACGGTGCTGGAGCCAGTTGTCCGGAAGGAGTTTATGGAGCGGACTGGTATCAAGGTCAGGCAGAAGCATATGCTCCTGCAGAGCGAGCAGTATCCGTTCATGTTTGCGAATCTGGACGGTGTGATCAATGACAATGGCGAAATGGCTATTTTTGAAGCAAAAACGGCGTCTGCTTATAAGCGGGAGACATGGGAGGATGGAACCCCGGCGGCTTATATTTTGCAGGTACAACACTATATGGCAGTGACAGGGGCAAAGAAAACTTATATCGCTGCTCTGGTAGGCGGCAATCATTTTTACATCCATGAGATTGAACGGGATGAAGAAATGATTGGAAAGATTATTGCTATGGAGAAATATTTCTGGGAGACTCATGTCCTGGGCGGCGTAGAGCCGGTACCGGATGGTTCGGATGCGACAACCGATTATTTTAACCGCAGATTCAGTAAATCCAACGGGACAACGATTGAACTTCCAGATGAAGCCCTGCGTGTCTGCGAAGAATATGACCGTATCTCTCAGGAAATGAAACAGCTGGAGACGGCTAAAGCAGCGGCAGCGAATCAACTGAAAAGCTATCTGAAGGAAGCGGAAACAGGGACAGTTGGTGATCGGGTAGTCTCCTGGAAACAGGTCAGTAAGAATACACTGGATACAAAGAGGCTGAAAGCGGAGAAGCCGGATATTTATAACGGCTTCCTTGCCCAGAGCAGCTACAGGCGGCTTCTGGTAGCGTAAAGGAGGTTTTGATGAACAGAATCATGTTGATGGGACGCCTGACATGCGATCCGGAGATACGTTATTCTCAGAACGAAAAGCTGACAGCAGTTGCCAGATACAGTATCGCAGTGGATAAGAAGGTCAGGCGTGAGGACGGCATTACAGCTGATTATTTTAATATCGTTGCCTTTGACCGCCGGGCGGAGTTTGCAGAAAAATATTTACGGAAAGGCACAAAGATACTGCTTTGTGGCCATGTGCAGACAGGCAGCTATAACAATCGGGATGGCGTGAAAATACCATTCTTTGAGGTGGTGGTTGATGAGCAGGAATTTGCTGAAAGCAAGAATGCCAGCTCTCAGTCAGATAGCACACAAAGCAGGATGAAGCAGAAAGAATATTCTGTTGACCAGAATGGCTTTATGCAGATTCCGGATGATATTGCTGATGAACTGCCGTTTGACTAAAGCGTGTGATTGGAGACGGAATGAGAGAATATTTTTTAGACAGGATTTTTGGAGAGTATCAGGCGTATCGGGCATCCGTCCTCGGATGTCCAAATACCGAAATCTTTGGAAGATGCTATGAGATAGATATTACCGTCAATATCTATGAAATCCTCGTAGAGAAAGCGGAAAAGCTGCCTGATGATATCCTTGCCGCTTTGATGAAGCACAGGAACATCCTGAGAGATTTGTATGACCTGTGGCTGAAAAAAGAAGACGGGGCTTATCAGGAGCTGGAGAATTATGTATCGGATGAAATTAAGAGCATGGCTGTTGCGGCTGACGCAATGCCGGAAAGGAGCTGAACGATGGAACAGAAAACAATCCGCTTGTTACGGGCAGATGAAATTGAATGTAGAATTGGAATGATTAGCGAAAAGGGATTATCCCTCCTGCTCTACAAGGATGCGAGGGCTGATATGAAGATTCTGGATGAAGTGTACGGTTCGATGGGCTGGCAGCGCCGGCATGAACTGATCGGAGGTAACCTCTACTGTATTGTCAGCGTGTGGGATGAAGGCAAACAGCAATGGATATCCAAGATGGATGTTGGTACGGAAAGCTATACGGAAAAAGAGAAGGGACAGGCATCCGATTCTTTTAAGCGTGCATGTGTGAGTCTGGGTATCGGTCGTGAACTCTATACCGCGCCGTTTATATGGGTGAGTGCTGCCAAAGTGAAAATCGAGAACCGCAATGGCAAGCCAATGACATATGACAAGTTTAAGGTTTCTGATATCTCCTATAACGAGAGCCGCGAAATCGTAGGGCTTACTATTTTAAATCAGGATGGGAAAATGGTTTACAGCCTTCACGAAAAGGTGAGTGCCATGAAAACTACAGGAGAATCGGCAGCTCCGGATTCCAGAACAAAGGAAAGAAATCAGACATCCGATAAGAAAGCCGCAGCGAATAAGGAACAGGAAATCAATCGGGAGCTTGAACGCACTGGAGTTGCCCTTGACACGGTTCTCAGCCGTTACGGGGTGGGCAGTATTCAGGATATGGAGGAGGATACTTACCGCAAGGCGATAAACAGCCTGAAACGGACAAAGACAAAAGCTGCATAGTAAGGGCATATAACGCAAAATAATTTGACTGGCGGCGGGAAGGAAGAGGCAGCGTGACTGTAGAAGCTGCTCTCTTTCCGCTGCTTGATGCTAAACGAAGGAGGATGAAACTGATATGAATTACAGGGAATTTGTTGACGTGATAGCTGGGGAACTGCAGAAAAAACTGGGTGAAGAATATCGTATCCGGGCAGTAGATGCAAAAAAGAATAATGGTAATATCCTGACCTCGCTTGAGATCAGGAATACAAAGTCAAATGTATCACCCTGTATTTATCTGGAACTCTACTATATCTGTTACATCATGGGAAAAGCGACGATCTCCGATGTGGTTGCAGGTATTGAGACAGAGTACAGAAAACGTGCGGTAGAGGAGCCAATTAACACATCATTCCTTACAGACTATACCAAAGTCAGGCCGAAGCTGCGCGGCAAGCTGATTAATACGGAAATGAACCGTGATTTCCTGGAAACCGTGCCGCACAGAGAGTTTCTTGACCTATCTCTTGTTTATCTGGTAGCTGTTCCCAAAGAAATGTTTGGATGTCATGGAACAGTACAGGTTCTGAATAAGCATATGAAGATATGGGGCGTTACAGAGCAGGATTTGTATGAGGTTTTTATGGGCAACATCGAATCGGGTGATGATGCTGTGCTGAAGAACATTGATGATATACTGGCAGAGCTGATTGAGGCTGAAATTGATTTCGACATGGAAACCCTGAAAACATCACCAAAGCTGTACGCAGCAGGAACGAACCGGTGGCTGGATGGAGCTGTTGAAATGCTGAATGGCAGATTCCTCAAAAAATCATCGGACTATTTCGGAGAGGATTTCTTTATCCTTCCATCATCCATTCATCAGCTGCTGTTCCTTCCGGTATCAGAGACGGATATGGATTACGATGCCCTGGCGGATATTGTTAAGGAGATGAATAATACGGAAATCATGGAGGACGAGGTCTTGAGTAACCATATTTATTACTATAGTAGCAAATCGGGCAAAGTAAGCATAGCTGCCTGAGAACCAAACCAGTTGGGTATGTCAAAAATAGAGCGGCTTGTACCTATGCAGAATCTGCTAATTGTTTTATTCGGGTGTACTCTTGAGGAGAGCCTGATTTGACAGCAGATAAGCCTGCTGCATGAAACTGAATGACAACGAAAAAACAACGGCGACTTAGGAGGCACGTATGAAGAAACCAATCACGACAACGGAATATTTTCATCTGATCTGCGATCATCTGCGAGCTAAGGGACAGATGCCGGATGAGATTCTGGATTATTCTCTGGCGGCATATAATCCTGTACCAATCAGGACATATCAGTTTGACATCCGAAACAATCTTGACTACGGAGGAAGTGAGGGAATCTATCTTGACCTGGCGGTCGAGTATTATGAAAACGATAAAAGAGAACGGAAAGCGCTTGGAACGTTCAAAACCTTACGGGACAGTCCGGAAGCGATGAGAACGATGGCACAGCTGCTGGCGGATTTTATCGTGGAGGAACGGGCTTATGTAAATGCCCATCTGGATGATTTCACATGGACAGGAGTGGATGTTTACGCTATAAAAGAGGATGGGACGCGAATCGGATGGGGATATTCCTGCAGAAACGGGGAAATAGCATTGAAACATAAGGACGAGTTGTTAGAAAAATACGACCGGGTTATCGTCCGGGATAATGTCACGAGGAAGGAGAAATGCTATCAGAATAGTAGAAAATCTGACGTTGCATGAAAAAGTAGTAAAATCACTGCCGGGTGAACTGATTATCAGTGAAGCTGGCAGTGGTATTTCTGACGACCGTCAGAATGGGTACTTTTATCGTCAGATGATTCATAAGGAAAAGCACTGTTATGTGCTGAATAATAAAAGTGAAATTGGAGGTGGTTATCGTGCGTTATGATGCAAGGACAGAGAGATGGATGCCAATGGAGATAAGGGGTGTAAAAGGATTCTTTACAGATGCGAGGATTGACAGGGATACTGTGCCGGATGTGTTACGATTCTGGGAGCTTGCAGATGGAGACAGTGATGGAATTCCTTGCCGGTACCGGCCAGGAATTTTGGTCAATTTCTTTGGGACATTTATCACGGCTGGCGAGATGCCGATTGATGATGAAGAAAGTCGAAGCGGATACATTGATCAGGATGATTGGAACTTTACCGGAGATTGTTCATACCCATTTTACCTTGTGGTGGACTGCTTGCAAGAAAAGGAAGTGAAACAGGATGAGAACTTATGGTTACTGCCGTATTTCTACAGGTAAGCAGAATATTGAACGACAGATCAGGAACATACAATCTGCGTTCCCGGAAGCGGTGATTGTAAAAGAAGTATACACGGGAACGAAATTCCAAGGGCGTAAAGAGTTAGATAAACTACTTGCGAAAGTACAACCGAATGATATAATTGTATTTGATTCAGTCAGCAGAATGTCCAGAAATGCGGACGAAGGCTTCCAGCTTTACGAAGAGCTTTTTCATAATGGCGTAACGCTTATATTCCTGAAGGAACCGCATATCAATACTGATACCTATAAAAAGGCCATTGGCAACCAGATATCACTCACAGGTGACAAGGTAGATTACATTCTGGAGGGGATAAATCGTTATCTTATGGAGCTTGCCAAAGAGCAGATACGGCTTGCTTTTGAACAGGCTGAGAAAGAAGTGTCAGACCTTCACCAAAGGACAAAAGAAGGAATCGAGACAGCACGGCTGAATGGGAAACAGATTGGACAGCGGAAAGGTACTACATATGAAACTAAAAAAGCTATCACAGCAAAACAGGTAATACGACAGCACAATAAGGCTTTTGGCGGCACGCTGAATGATATCGAGACGATGAAACTGGTCGGATGTTCACGGAAAAGCTATTACAAATATAAGAAAGCATTAACCGAGAACAAGTGATAAATCAAATCCTTATCATTAAACGGCAAATTTTTTGCCACTGTGGATATATAATACACCGTGGCAAATTTTTTTGACATGGCAAAAAACTACAGGCTATTATAAGATAAGAAAAAGGAATCCTCAAGACTATGAAAAATAAAATTCGTCATGAATTAATATGGTTTGCCGAACAGATTATTCCCGTTATCAAAAATGCGATTATCGATACAGAGTTTATAAAAACACAAAACAAAACGGATATCAACATCGGAACAAGTGTCTCTTCTTTTATTATGCTAATAGAAAATCCGTTTGGAGATTTAGATAAAAGCCAGCTATATGTAAAGCAAAATAATGGAACTCCGGATTTTAGCGATAGGGAACTCATTGATATTATAACTAGATTAGTAGATACAAATACTGAGATTGTAGATGAATTGATAGTGAATATATTACAAAATGATACTGATTGTGAGGAATATGATAATTTTCTTGTTGTTCCGGAAGATGTTTATCATGATATAAAGGAAAAAATCAATTGCATTTTATGTGAAAAAATAGAAAATGATTTTACAGTGAAGAAAAGATTTTCCTCGGAACAGATCATAGCTTTTTATTTTGTTTACGCTTTAAGAAATACGGTTGATAGCACCACAAATATTAATAAAAAAGATATTCAAAATTTTATTGGCCGGGCTGAGGAATATAAAAGTTTAGAACAAAATCTGGTTCATAATTCTTTTTCAGTTATTTCAGGCAACTACAAATCCGGAAAGACCATGTTCGTAAAATGGTATGCAAAACAGCAAAAGGAAACAGATGTTATAATTACAGATGGTTCTAAATTTGATAATTTACGTGATATACTGGATCAGATCTGTCTTACAGAAGAGATTATTCTAAAACGAATAGGGATAGACTTACGGTCATATGAAAACAGCCTTTTAATTATTAAAAGGCTTATGAAAAACCTTCCTCGTAGATTGCTGTTTATAATTGACAATTTTAACGGAACACAGAAGCTTCTGGAAGAAATTTATGATTTCTCTCAGATTGAAAAGGGAAAATCAAAAATTCAGACAATTGTTGTTACTGATGGATATTATAAAAACATTAAATCGTCACTGCGTATTAATCCGCTTTCAGAAGCAGATTTGGAAAAACTATTTTGGAAATGTAGTAATTGCGAAAATAAAGAAGACCTAAAGCCGTTAGTAAATCAGCTTTGTCAGGAAACATCCGGACAGTCCGAACTGGTTATTTTGTTTTCGGAGGCATATAAAGCTCATACTAATAATGCAGGAGCTGAAGCTGGAAAACAGTTAATAGAATTGTATTTGAATGAGATATCTGGAATAGATTCAAAATCAAAAATCTTGGAAACAAAATACAATTCAAGTATAGACAGCGCTCAGCTTACACTGCGTGGACATATAAGGAAAATATATAGCAAGAAGTTTGGAAAAACAGAAGCTGCTGTTGTTTACATAATGGCATGTTTGAAAGATACGCCCATTAAAGAAAAGACATTTTTGAGATTGTGCCATCTGGAGAAAACAGAATTAGATGTACTACGCAAATCAAATTGGATTGAAAGTGCCACTAATGATTCTATAATATCAAAGGTTCCAAGAGTTATTGCCTTATCATTAATTACCAATGAAGAAGCCCGAAAAAATGCTTTGGGAGCTATTCATTCTTATTTAAGGCAGCTCACATATGAACTACGAAATGTGGAGGAAGAATTTATAAGTACAGAAATGGTGCTTTCCTTGATAGAACGAACAATTAGCTTTGATTCCATACTCAAAAAAGATTTGTTACAAGATGATCACTTGTGGTTTAAAGATGAGGTGCGGGAGTTTTATCTATTTAGCATTCATTACTGTGTACAGAATGGTAATTTTGACCTGGCGGAAACCATTCTTGAAGAAAAAATACCATTTAATGCAAATGATTTTACAGTAAAAATTTGGCGCGCGATCGTTAATGCTAACGCTAGGGAAAACCCGGAATTCATTAAACGCTTAACTACAGAGGCAAAAGAGACCCTCTCTGCGGCAGACAATGTTATTGTTGATCTGACAGATGAAGAATGTCTGGCATATTTAGAGTTCTACAAATATTTGATGGATTCAAGCATTCTACATTTTATTGAAGACATAATTGAAAATACAAAATACAAAAAGCCGCAAAACCGAAAGCCTTATATTAATATAATTTCTGAGGAGATGAAGAATAATCTTGAACAATATAACATACTACTTTGTGAGTCGAAAAAACGATCTCATGGCATATTAAAGCAGATAAATTTGTATGAATATATAGTGCCATTCCTCAGAGGATACTGCTTGTTAAAATTGGGTGTGGATGATCCGGCAGGAGCTATGCTTAACATTTCATATGTAAGTAATGCATTATATGATTGCATTTCTGATTTAAGAAGCTCATTAATAAACAACGGAGGGCTCTTGGATAACGGTAATCGTAACATTCACGGAAAACAGCGGCGTGAATTGATAGAAGAATTTGATGCTTTGTGCGATCTTACATGCATGATCATTTTATATGTTTCTGTTATGAGTGATGGAAGAATTGGTTTAAACTGTCTGAAACCGATCAAGCGTACTCGGAATGACATATGGAATGGAGCCCGTATTTATTTTTCCGGATTGAATGAAAGGTATGACTCATATAAGCTCTTTTTACCGAAATTATACAAAACAAAATTTATTCTTGTGGCTTCCCTGTATTATACTGCGTTTTCGAACGAGGAGGATACGTAAAATCCAGGCAGACAGTCTTCCAAAACTAAAGAAGGTTGTCTGCCTGGTTGGCTGCTTCATCTCTTCCTGTCTGGCCGATAGTAAATTCTTCGACCATCTACATCAAGTCCATATTCAACCCCAAATTCATATAGTTCATCAAAACTCAGTTCTGATGAAATGTACTCTTCTGCTTCTACGCGGCTGCTGAAGGAATGAACATTTGAAAGATTATTTGTAAACTCTTCCGGAATACTTCCTTCGTTAGCAATCAGTGACAATAAAGTTTCAGTTAACAATACAAGATAACTCATAACTAGTTTCCTCCCTCTTCTTGAGTGTTGGTTTTGATGTTGTATATGGCATCACTCCCAGTACCTTTTGTAGAAATTATATATGGAAGCCCATAGTGCTTAAAGATAGCATTGGCAGTTCGCGTTGTTATTTCTTGTCGGCTTTTGCGTTTATCACTCCGTTGATCAAAAGGCCTCAGTTCTTCGCAGAAACAGTCAAAGGTTAATTTGTCCATTCCATCTTTCTGTCGATATTTTTTAATTATATTGGTCAAACTCTCGTTACTTTCTGATTCGTTCGTACTCCAGTCTTCGGGCTGCAGACATGAATCAATGTTTTTCTCTTTTCCTATCCATGAAAGGATATGTCTGGCTATTACCTTGCCTTCTGGTTCGGACGATAAAATGATATCGGATTTCAGGGAGGTATATTCCTGTAACTGAAGTTCCAGCTTCTTTTGCGCAAAAGCATTATGCTGATAAACACCATCCTTTATATATATAGGGTGTGGGAAGTCATTCCCGTAGGCTTTCGCGCCGTCTGGATAAGTTTCGCAAGCATGCGTAATATTTTCCAGACTTTTTTGTAATTTTTGAATGTGTGAATCTATATCCTTCCTGGCATAAGCTGGAACCACAAGTTTAACTTTCTCGCTCTTTGTGATACGTTTACGGCCGATTGCTTGTAAAAAATCATTCTTGTCTTTGAGATAACAGATGATTATAAGATTTTTCGTGTTAATGGTAACTCCGACATCCAAACATTTTGTGGCGATCAGCACATCAACCGCGAGTTCATTTTCCTTAATAATTTTATTCCGAACTGAAAACGATTGTTCACTCGAATCTCTTAATGATTCTGCATCAAGGAAAAAACATTGCTTGCCTTTGCTTTGAGCCTTAATTGACTCCTCCATTTTTTTACCAAGCTGTTTTGTATCAGTAAAAAGAAGTATTTTTTTATCATCAGATTGCGTCAAAATTTGTTTTATCCTGTCTCCGTCTGCAAACTCTATGTCAAGATAATCATAATTTCTCTCAAAATGATAGTATTTAAAAAGCGGACTCGGATTGGAAATCCTATTATTCAGCAGCCAAGACTGTTCTTTCAAATCTTTTTCCTTTTCAAGGATTTCATCGAATACATAGGACGGCGTGGCTGTAAGATAAATGCGTGTTACCGGCTGTCTCGTGGCAGCTTCGATCAAAAAATCAAAGTGATCCTGAGTAGAATAATTAAAGTCGGCATCGGAAATGAAGTAATGACACTCGTCAAAGACAACAGATCCGTAGTACCCCGACGAAAGCTTTTCTCGTACCTCCATACGCAAGGCAGGCTGATTAAAGTCCTGGTAAGTATATACCTCTATGTCGCCGAAAATATGTTCTTTTTCAATACCACTTGGGGTCAGGTCTTCTATCTGTGTTGTTCTGGCAGCTTTGATGGCATCATACTTTACTTGTTGTTTGAGTACACTTCTGCTGACAAAGATAAGCAGTCTCTTCCTGCGCATATGGAGGAGGGGATATAAATTTGAAAATATAAATGTAGTCTTGCCGGCTCCAGTCTGTGCATCAATAAATACAGGAATCGACGGAGTGCGCAGGATTTCTTCAGCGCGCCCTTGAGTCAACCTTTCTGAAATAAAACAATGCGAAAAAGGAAAAACTTCCACTTTGTCCTCAGTTCTTCTGACCCATGGGGGAAGCGGGATAATTATCTTTCTATCGCTGCTTTCAATTTCGATGAGTCTTTGCGAAGTGCTAAGTGATTTCATGACTCTCTGATAAGGTGTTTCATTTGCAATTTTCGTCTGCATGTTATTCTCCTAGTATAATAATGATGTAGTCGATAAGGACTACTGATTAATAGTTACAA
>JAJQDT010000094.1:0-6257 GCA_021202075.1 Lachnospiraceae bacterium
TGCCACCCGGCGAGGGCATATCCCATGCGAAGCGTGGGATGCCACCCGGCGAGGGAATTGTCTGGAAAATGGGAGGAGCTATTATGAAAGCAAAAGAAAGGCAGTCAGTTTCGTGGCTGTTTTCCAATCATGACCTGCTGGTTCTGATCCTGCCGCTTGTGCTGGAGCAGGCGCTGGCCATTACAGTCGGCATGGCAGATACCATGATGGTCTCTAATGCGGGGGAGGCGGCGGTCTCCGGCGTATCGCTGGTTGATATGTTCAACAATCTGGTGTTTGCGGTGCTGTCCGCGCTTGCGACCGGCGGAGCGGTCGTGACGTCCCAGTTTCTGGGGGCAAAAAGACGCGAGGATGCCTGCCATTCTGTGATGCAGCTGATTGTATCTGCGCTGCTGATTGCGATTGTGATCACGGTTCTGGTTCTGGCCGGCGCCCGTCCTCTGATCCGCCTGTTTTTTGGCAGCGTTGAGGCGGATGTGTTTCAGGCGGCGGTTCTTTACATGACCATTTCCGCGTTTTCCTATCCATTCCTGGCGGTTTACAATGCGGCCGCGGCCATTTTCCGTGTGATGAATAACGCAAAAATCACGCTGAAGGTGTCGATTGTCATGAACATCATCAACGTGGTCGGAAACGCGATCGGCATTTTCGTGCTGCACGCAGGCGTGGTCGGGGTTGCGGTTCCGTCCCTGATTTCCCGCGCGTTCGCAGCGATTGTGCTCTATGTCCTGCTGCGGAATCCTGGTCTGGAGATTCACATCGATCCAGGGAAATTTCGCTTTGACGGTGGGCTGATTCGACGGATATATTACATTGGAATCCCGAGCGGCATTGAGAATGGCATTTTTCAGCTCGGGCGCGTCGCGGTCGTCAGCATCATCTCAAATTTCGGCACGGTACAGATCGCGGCGAACGGAGTGGCGAACAGCCTGGACGCGATGGGGTGCATCGGCGGGCAGGCCATGAATCTGGCGATGATTGCCGTGATTGGCCGCTGCGTCGGCGCGGGAGATGAGTTTCAGGTGCGGAGCTACACAAAGAAACTGATCCTGATCACCTATGGGCTGACGCTGGTCTTTGCCGGCTCGATTCTCCTTTTACTGGATCCGATTCTTGGCCTTTATGGGCTGGGGGCTGAGACAACCGCGCTGTCAGCCACTCTTGTGCGGATCCATGACGGCTGTGCGATCCTGCTCTGGCCGATGGCGTTTACCTTTCCGAACATGCTCCGGGCCTGCAATGATGTGAAATTCACAATGGGAATCTCTATTTTTTCCATGTGTGTATTCCGGATCGGGCTGAGCCTGATTCTGGGGCTGCATATGGGCTATGGAGCCATAGGCGTCTGGATTGCCATGGTTGTGGATTGGATTTTCCGGATCCTCTGTTTTGTGATCCGTTACCAGAGTGGGAGCTGGCGGAGACAAATAAACTATTAACCATAAAAAAGAAGGAGGAAGTGCGATGCATATGATTACCCCATGGGTGCACAAGGTGCAATATTACGAGACCGATCAGATGCAGATGGTGCATCATTCAAATTTTATCCGCTGGTTTGAGGAGTGCCGGGTGCATATTCTGGATGAGATTGGTTATGGTTATGAGAAGCTGGAAGCGGCAGGTGTTGCCAGCCCGGTGCTGACAATTGAGGCGAAGATCAGCAAGAGCGTTCATTTTGGAGAAACGGTGGAGATCCGCGCGGCGGTTGAAAAGTTTGACGGCATCCGCCTGACGATCCGGTATGAGGTACGGCGGGCAAATGCTGGCGAGCTTTGCTGTACAGGGAAGACCAGCCATTGCTTTTTAGGTCAGGATGGCCGCCCGCTCTCTTTGAAACGCAAATTCCCTGAGGTGTATGAGGCGTTCCAGACGCTGCCGACAGAATTTGTCTGATGATGCTTTTATGGCGTTGAACCTCCGGGGAATGTCCGTTTTATCACTTCGGGATTAATTCCACGCAGCTCTGCGGCGCGACAAGCTGATGACAAGCGAAGCGAGTTCCGGGCTATTACCCCGGCAGCTCTGCTGCGGGGAAGTTCGATCCTGACCGAAGCGGGGCGGAACCCTGAGTTATCCGCGTGCGCGCCTGGTTTTTACGGACTGCGGCGTGCACCCGTAGATCTGCTTAAATGTGCGGTTAAACAGCTTCTGGTTGGTAAATCCGTTCCGCTCCATGATTTCCGCAACCGGCAGATCGGTGGTTTCGAGATCCTGGTAGATATGGGCTGCGCGGACTTCATTCAGATATTGCAAAAAAGACATTCCCATCGCTTTTTTAAAAAAACGGCAGAAGTATTCCTTGCTGAGCCCGAGCTGGTCTGCCACATCCTGAAGGCTGACCGACTCTTTATAATGCTCGATGACGTAGGTGATTACCTCCCGGATCCGTTCGGCGGTCAGCGGATCTGTGCTCACGGGAACTGTTCCCTGCGGATGGGAAAAATGCAGGATTACCCGCGCAAATACCTGAAGCACGTACCCCTCGGTTTCCATGGAAAGAGTGATGGGGCTGCGCACGTAGGCTTTTGTCAGATCCTGCAGCAGCATACAGGTATCCAGGTAATCCTGAAAATTATCATCGGAAATATCGTCCGGTACACACCGGAACTCATACAGCGAAAGCCCGGGGATGTATTTTTCCATATAGGACTTTGAAATGTGGATGCACACAAACATCGAAGTCGGATCATGAGAAAAGGTGCTGTGCACCTGCCGGGAGTCAATCACAATCATGTGCTTTGGCTGGAGCCGGTATTTTTTTCCTTCTATTGTAATATCGCTATCGCCGTTCAGATGGAAGAGGATTTCCAGCTCCTCGTGCCAGTGCGGCGGATGGTAGCCGCCGGGCGCGGTCACGTAGGAGATGCGAAAACCGGACGTCAGCGGCTCACGGAACGATTCAAAATAAGGCTTGGGCATTGGGTTTCTTCCTTCCGGTATTCAAATTCTTTGCTTTCGTTCTTTGAAGAACCGCTGATGGCCAGGATTCGTATTATCCTTCCTTTACGCAGAGCGATTGGGTCGCTTTCAGCAGGAACGGGAAGATGATGCAGGCTACCACATACGCGTACACAAGCGTGAGCGGCAGCGAGGACAAAAACGCAATCGGAAAAGCGGGATTGAATCCCATTTCGTAGAACATACAGAGAAAACTCATCGCAATGGTCATAATGACAACAATGGCAAGCATCCGGAGAAAATAAAATGCCGGATGCTTTTCACTTTTTACAAAAATACCGGCGAACGCGTTGCCGACCTTCACAAGCGGGATATAGGATCCCAGGGTGAAGTTAATGGCAAAGCTCGGGACAAATCCCATACAAAACGTCTCAAATGTGAGAGCTCCGCTCATATATTTGACATACAGCGTGAGCGCGGCGGAAAACGCGATGGAAAAAAACGTGTTGAATACAATTCCGAAAGCTGATTTTTTGAACATAGAGGGGCTCCTTTCTCGCCTGATCCTGAATTTTCGTAACTGTTCAGTACCTTCACAGTTTACAAATACGAGTTTTCTTATTTTTTACCATAAAAAAAGAATGCGGTAAATGTCATTTTTTCAGACAAACACCGCATTTTTTTCTTTGTCTTTGCCAGTATCCGCAAGGCATCTTCTAAATGCCAGGGAACTGCTGCGAAATAACCTGCCCATCTTGCACCGCCTGACGCGCAAATCGCAGGGCAATCGGATAGGGGGAGGCCTCTCCCCTATCCGCCGCGTCCGGCTTTAGCCGGAATAATTCCCTCGCCGGGTGGCATCCCACGCTTCGCATGGGATATGCCTTACGCGGCCGTGTCCATAAAAGCTTCGACGCAGCTCGCTTCCGTCTTTCATTGTACAGTGCTGCACCCCTCATCTGGCAGAACCGAACAGTTTGCGTTCGGTGAAAAATGACAGGAATCAGTGCAGTCTGCGCATAAGTCGGTCGACGGCCTGCTGGTGGGCGAGTACCATGAGATGATACCCCTCGCAGATCACGGTCTGCGGATCCGGCATGAAATTAGTCTTTCCGTCCGGCCGGATGATCCCGACAATGTACATCCCGTATCTGGCGCGGATATCAGAAGAGAGGATGGTACGGCCTTCCCATTCCTTTAACGGCGTGATCTCATAGATGGAATAGCCGTCCTTCAGGTCGATGTAGTCAAAAATATGATCGTTGTTGTATTTGACAGCGGCCCGCATCGCGGCGCCCCGGTTCGGGTGGATGACCTCATCCGCCCCGTTGCGCAAAAGGAATTTGCCGTGAACCTCGCTGCGCACCATACTGACGACATATTTGGCGCCGAGCTCCTTGAGCAGACTCGTAATCTCCAGACTGCTCTGGAAATTGCCGCTGATGCACACGAAGCAGATATCAAAGTCTGAGACGCCGATTTTTTTGAGTACGCTCTCGCGGGTGCAGTCCGCGATCAGACTGTCGGAAACAATATCCAGCAGGTCTTCGAGCGCGGTCTCGTCCTGGTCTACGGCCATGATGTCATTTTTCAGCCCGGCCAGGTCTTTGCAGAGATAATGGCCGAAATCGCCGAGACCGATAATTAAAATGGATTTCATTGGGATCCTCCTTGTGGTTTTATGATTGGTATAATTGCAATAGCTCAAGTAGTTACATATAATTTTGTGACTATTTAGGCGCTTAAGAATGATTTCTTGCGCAAAATGGCAAAATTTTGGTTCCGGCTTGTCCGGGCTTGGATAGTATACCCCGCACTTGCTGCGAGGTACGTATGAATATGATGCAATGCACAAATCTATTCACTGAAAGCGGATCATCCCACAATAATATCCGCCTCCGGATAGCGGATTTTGCCGGGCCGCCGTTTTTCCGTAAAGGACATGGCGAACGACAGGCTGCCGACCCTTCCCAAAAACATCAGGATCATAATGACGATGCGCGAGAGCGTGTTCAGCTCGCGCGTCAAGCCGGTGGACATCCCGACGGTGCCAATCGCGGAAAAGGCCTCAAACAAAACGTCCGCGAGAGGAAGGTCCTGTCCGATCAGCAGGATCAGGATGGCTCCAAGTGCCAGAAAATAGTTGATAAATACAACCACGCTGGCGCGCTTCATCACATCCGGGCTCAGCCTGCGGCCGAAGACGGTGAGATCCTGATTGCGCCGTACATAGGCGCGGATGTAGAGCCAGATCACGACGATCGTGGTGGTCTTGATGCCGCCCGCTGTGGAACCAGGACTGCCGCCAATGAACATCAGGCAGATGGTAAGAATCTTGCTGCCGTTGGTCAGCGACGCCGTGTCGATGGTGTTAAAGCCCGCAGTCCGCGGGGTAACGCTGGAAAACAGGGCGCGCCAGAAGCGGTCCGCCGCACTCATCCCGGCGAACAGGCCGTTCCGCTCGGATATGAGAAACAGGACGGTGCCTGTCACGGTCAGAACGGTCGTGGCGGTGAGGACGATTTTGGTCTGCAGCGAATATTTTTTCCAGTGCCAGCGGTTTTCCAGAAGATCCTCCCATACAATGAAGCCGATGCCGCCGATGAGGATCAGGGCGCAGAGCACAAGGTTCACGAGCGGATCCCCCGCCCAGGCGCAGAAGGAGGAGTAAGGCTCCTGGTATCCCATCAGGTCAAAGCCGGCGTTGCAGAAGGCGGAAACCGCGTGGAAGATACCGTAATAAATGCCTTTGGCAATGCCCATCTGCGGCACAAAGCGAATCGAGAGCAGGATGGCGCCGGCGCCCTCAAACATCAGAGTGCCGCCGATAATCCGCCGCACCAGATGCACACTGCCGCGCAGCTGCAGGGTGTTCAGGCTCTCGTGAATCAGCTCGCGCCCGGCAAGGCCGATTCGTTTCCCCAGAAGAACCATGGCAAAGGTGCCGATGGTGATAAATCCCAGCCCGCCGATCTGAATCAGGGTCAGAATGACCAGCTGCCCGAACAGGGTCCAGTGCGTCCAGGTATCGTAGACGATCAGCCCGGTCACGCAGGTCGACGAAACCGTTGTGAACAGAGCGCCGAGAAACGTCGTGTGCTGCCCGGCTTTTGTGGCAAACGGGAGCATCAGGAGGCACGCTCCTGCCAGAATGATGATCAGGAACCCGCCCATGATCAGCCGGGTTCTGGAAGGGCGCATGGTGCGCAGAGATTCATATTTATCCTGAATAAAGCTCATGGAGCGGTCTCCTTTTCATATTCTCATTATCGCCGCCTTTAATATACCGCGACGGTTTATTGTGAATATATCACATTTTTATCAATCGCGACGGTTCATTGTGAATATATCACATTTTT
>JAJQDT010000094.1:6357-36372 GCA_021202075.1 Lachnospiraceae bacterium
ATATCACATTTTTATCAATCGCGACGGTTCATTGTGAATATATCACATTTTTGTAAGTCGCGACGGTTCATTGTGAACATATCACATTTTTATCAGTCGTGACTGTCCCTGTGAGTATATCACATTTTTATCAGTCGTGGGGAAATTTGATGACAATATGAAAGAAATTTTGTCCGGGAGGATTGCAGGTTTTTCCGCAGGCTGCGCCGGGACTTTTATGGTATGCGACAGCGCCGCCCAAACGCAGTGTTGAACGGTCCGCCCGCTTTTTCGGGATTTTTGTCCTGCCATCAGGAAAAAATGTCGTATTTATTCAGAAAAAAACCTATCGCATCATGGAGCAAATTACGATATGATAATAAAATGGTTCTTTCCCATGGAAGGATGTGCGTATAAAAGCCGGAAAACTGCCGGCGGATCAATTTCGAGTAAGAATAACAATCAATAACAATCAATAACAATCAATAACAATCAATAACAATCAATAACAATCGGGCAGGGGGCAAAGGGATGATGTTTAAATCATGGATTACGAATGGGACAGCGGCGCCTTTTTACGCGAGGAAACAATTCCCCGTAAAAAAAGAGGTAAAATCCGCCATTGCGAAAGTCTGCGGCCTGGGGCAGTTTGTGTTTCACATGAACGGCCAGAAGGCCGGAGACCATGAACTGGATCCGGGATGGACGGATTATGACAAATTAGTGCAATATGTGACGTTTGACGTGACCGGGATGCTAATGCCCGGCGAGAATGTGCTGGGCGCTGAGGTAGGAAATGGCTGGTATCATAAGATGGACGAGCACTATACCTTCGCCTTTCCGCCGTTTATGCCGCCCAATCCGAACGGCTACCATCCGTACGCGCAGCATCTTGTTCTGGCGCTGGAGCTGGAGATTCGCTACGCGGACGGCACAGAGGAACGCATCGAAGCGGATGAAAGCTTCCGGGTGAGGGAGCATCCGATTGTGATGAGCAATGTTTATGGCTCAGAGACCATTGACCACCGGCTGAGTGTTCCGGGGTGGTGCGAAGTGGGCTATGATGACAGCGGCTGGGCGGCGGCTTCCCTGGCCGGGGAGGAGGATATCCCGAAGGGGGAGCCGATTGACCAGTTCCAGCCTGCGGTGAAGGTAATCAATCGCTATGAGGGCAGATTTTTGCACCGGGTAAATGGAAGAGATATCTACGATTTTGGACAGAATCTGTCCGGACTGCTGGACTTTGAGATCATGGGAAAGCCGGGCGAGAGCGTCCGTATTTACCCGGCGGAAAAGCTGGGGCCGGACGGCGATGTGGACCAGATGGCGAAAAACTGGATCCCGGTGGATTCCTGCATCACAGCGATTGTCGGGCAGGAGGATACCTGGGAGCACTGCCGGATGACCTTTGCGTATTTCGCGGGGCGGTACGTGGCGGTGGAGACGGCAGCGGCCAGGGCGGGTTTTTCCGACACATGCGGTGAGGTATTAGAACCGGTCGTGTCAGATTCCTGCGAGGCGCCTGAGGCAGCCGGTTCAGGTTTGCCTGTGTCGGAGGATGCGGCCATGGCAAATTCGGATCAGGCGGATATGTCAGAAGCAAATCCGGTTCCGGCAGATACACTGGAAAAGAAAGCAAAAGCGCCAGAGACAGCAGGCCCGCAGATCCGCGCCCTTTGCGCGGACGCGGTCACGAGTGCGCACAAGACGGACGGCTCTTTCCTCTGCGACGACGACCGCTACAACCGGATTTATGACATGATAGAGAAAACGGTCGAGGCGAACATGACGAGCGGCGTGCATACGGACTGTCCGACCATTGAGCGCTTTGCGTGGCAGGAGCCGAACCATCTGATGGCGAGCGCAATCTTCTATATGAAGGACGGAAAACGCCTCTGGGAGAAGTTTTTGCTGGATATGCGCGCCGGTCAGCACACGGCGGACGACTGGTTCCATGACGGGAAGGGCGGCAAGTATTACCCGGGCGAGGGGCTGATGCCCGCGCAGTGCCCGTGCTTTATCCCGAATGTGCTGCCGGTGCCGGGGCTGGGCGATATGTATGATATTATTGCCTGGGGGAGCACCTGTATCCTGGGCACCTACTGGCATTATCTGTTTTACGGAGATATCAAAATCATTGAGGACAATTACGACGCGGGAATGCGGTACCTGGAGCATCTGAAGAGCCGTGTCAATGCGGATGGATTTATCAATTACGGGCTCGGCGACTGGGGCAATCCGCGGGGCGACTATGCCAGGGAAAATATCGAGACCGCGTTCCTCTACGCCGACGCCGTGACGCTCGCAAAATTTGCCGGACTTCTCGGAAAGCCGGAGGATCAGGCAGAGCTGGAGCGGTACGCTAAAGAGGTGAAAGAAAATTATAACGAGAAGCTGCTGACAGTCAATCCCGGGACGGGCGGCTGGTGCTACCGTTGTGCAGATCACAGCGCCGAATTCTATATGACTCAGGCCTCGCAGGCGCTGCCCCTGTTCTGGGGGATGGTGCCGGAAGAGAAAGAAGCCGACGTTGTAAACGCGTTCCGCGAGACCCTGGAGCGTGAGGGAGCATTCATCGCCGGGGAGGTCGGGCTTCCCTATGTCATACAGACTGCCCGCCGCTATGGCATGAATGCTCTGATTAGCAGATTTATTCTGAGAGAGGAGCATCCGAGCTATTACGCGTTTATCCTGGACGGCGAGACGACACTGGGCGAATACTGGGAGAGCAACCCGAGAAGCCATTGCCATGACATGATGGGGCACATCATCGAGTGGTATTACAACGGGATCGCCGGCATCCTGCCGGAGCAGCCGGGCTTTAAGGAGGTGACCATTCGCCCGTATCTGCCGGAGACGATTCACGGATTCACCTGCAGCTATCAGTCCGTGAGCGGGGAGATCCGGGTGCATGTAAAAGAGACTTCGGAGAAGATTCTTCTTGAGGTACACTGCGCGGATGGGATTCACTGTCATATAGATTCATCGAATCTGGAGGAAAGGAGGAAACCGGTAGAGATCGTTCAGAATTGAGCAAGAATAAAAAAGGAGAAATTAGCAATGGAAAAAATGAACTTTAACAGCAACTGGAAGGTATGGAAGGATCTGGATCCGTTTGAGCTGGTGTTCCGGGTGCCGGATGACGCAGTGGATGTGGATCTGCCCTATGACGCCATGTTCCATGAGGAGCAGAAACAGGGGGCGGTAAACGGCGGCTATACCGGAAACATTGACGCCGGAGAGTACAAGTATTATAAGGAATTTTTTGTGCCGGAGGAGGATCGCGGGAAACGGATGCTGCTGCAGTTTGAAGGCGTCTACCGCAACGCGATCGTATTTGTGAATCAGTCGAAGGTCGGCGAGTGTCCTTACGGCTATACTGATTTTACTGTGGAACTCAATGATTATCTGAAATACGGGCAGATGAACACGGTGCTTGTCCTGGTGAAATGCGGCACGAGGAGCAGCCGCTGGTACAGCGGCGCGGGCATTTACCGGGATGTGTATCTGATCCGCGGGGAGAACATTTACGTGAATCCGTATGGACTACGCGCCACGACGCTGGACATCGATGAGGATGGCGCACTTGTATGTGTCTCCGCAAAGGTGCACAACGATACGCTGACGGCAGGGACGTATCAGATGACGGTTGCGATAAAGGACAGTGAGGGAAATACGGTTGTAGAAAATCCGTACCAGGTGCGCATGCGCAGCCGCAGCACGCTGGAATTCCGCAAAAATATTTACATTGCAGGGGCAAAGCTCTGGGATGAAAACGAGCCGAATCTGTATACGGTGGAATTTACGGTGGCAGAAAATTCGACTGCAGATACTGCTTTAAATGCTGCTGTAAATGCTGCTTCAATAGAAGGAAGCGGGCAGAACGAAAAAACGACTTTACAAAGCGCCAGTCAGAATGTGGAGAAACAGACGGTAAATTCGTCTGCCGCATCGGGCAGAATCCTCGATCAAACGGAGATCACGACCGGCTTCCGCCGCCTGACGCTTGACGCGAAGCATGGCCTGCGCGTGAATGGCCGGACGGTAAAGCTGCGCGGCGCGTGCATCCATCACGATCAGGGCATCATCGGCTCTGCGACCTACGACGATTATGAGCTCCGCCGCGTGAAACGCCTGAAGGAAGCAGGCTTCAACGCGGTCCGCTCCGCGCACAACCCAGCCTCTCAGGCGCTGCTTCGCGCGTGCGACCGACTGGGGATGTATGTGATGGATGAGCTGGTGGACGTCTGGAACAAGAGCAAGGTCAGCTACGATTACTCGGTGGATTTTGAGCGCTGCTGGGAGGCAGACATTGAGCATATGGTGGATGACGATTACAACCATCCGTCGGTGGTTTTGTATTCGACCGGAAATGAGATTTTTGAGATCTGCACGGAAAAGGGCTTTGAGACCAGCCGGATGCTCAGCGATAAGTTCCATGAGCTGGATCCCGGCCGCTATACGACGAACGGTATCAACGGCGCATTCGCTGCCGGTGATGACCTGAAAAAAATAGTTGATGATATAACCAATGGACAGGCGGATACCGGGAAGGGAGACGTCAATGTCTTTATGGCCGCGATGGAGACCAATATGCCGGGCATCGTGTCCCATCCGATTCTGGGAGGTATTCTGGAAAAACTCGAGACAACGATGGATGTGATCGGGTACAATTACATGACGGCACGGTATCTCAAAGACGCGAAAGCATACGCGGATCGCATTATGGTCGGCAGCGAGACGTACCCGAAGCAGATCGCAGAAAACTGGGGCGCAATCACACAGTGCCCGCAGGTGATCGGCGACTTCACCTGGACCGGGTGGGATTATTTAGGAGAGGTATCCCCCGTGTACCCGGATCTGGTGAGCAAGGCAGGCGACCTGACAATGCTTGGAAACCGCCGGCCGGTCTCTTATTATCGGGAGATCGTATACGGACTGACGAAGCAGCCCTGCATCGCCGTGCAGGAGCCGTCCCACTTCGGAATCCCGCGCAACTTCGGGCCCTGGTGCTACACTGATTGTACGTTCAACTATTTTTACCCCGGCGATGAGGGCAAGCCCATCATGATCCAGGTCTACGCGGGCGGAGACAGCGTGGAGCTTTTCCGGAACGGAACCTCCCTGGGCATTCAGCCCTGCGGAAAGGAGACCGCGTTCGAGACGCAGTTCAACACCACGTACGAGCCGGGTGAGCTGATTGCTGTCGCGTATGAGAATGGACAGGAGATCGGACGCACCACACTTGTTTCCTCCCAGGCTGCATCCGCGCTGCGCCTGACCCCGGAGCGCTACGAGACACTGGCATTTATTAATGTAGATATTCTGGATGAAAACGGCGTCCTGGTGGCAAACGCGGAGGAACCGCTGGAGATCGCAATCGAAGGAGACGCAAAGCTGCTTGGATTTGCGAGCCTCAAATCCTTACATCAAAACGGTTTTGAACAGCCGCAGACCGTATCCGGCGACGGACATGCCCTGGCAGTTTTGAAAATGGGCGAAGGCGGTGGAGAAATCCGGGTGACCGTATCCGGAAAGAACGTGGGGACGGCGGCGGTTCAATTGTAAAGAAGAACTTTGGAGACTTTATCGCCTGTATTCTGTATGAATAAGGGGGTGTTCCAGAAAGCGAACCAAAGACTTAATCCAACAAAACCCAACAAAGCAGCCTACTAAAAAACAACACAAAAATCCACAGAAAAATGTGGAATTGTGTTGACAGAGAGGAAAGAAAGGGATATAATCATTCTATTCAAATATCATGAGCCTGGTTTTCACAGCAGCACCTGCTTTACGATCGCCTTCGGCGATGCCGGATGCCCGTGACGCACATCCGGCACAGTCAAAAACGAAGCCGGGAGAGCAGGTGCGCAGGTTCATGGGAAAGGAGAACCATGGAAACTTTTCATATCACAGATCTCCCAAAGACGGAGCGGATCACGAAGCTGATCGACAACCTGTTCGCGAAGATGCCGGTGATTGAGTCCGCCAGGGCGAAGCTGATCACGGAATCCTACCAGCAGACGGAAGGTGAGCCGATCATCATGCGCAGGGCGAAGGCGTTTGCCCATATCCTGCAGGGCATTCCGATCACGATTCGCGACGGCGAGCTGGTGGTCGGCAGCAGCACGCTTGCCCCCAGAGGATGCCAGACCTACCCGGAATACTCGTATGAGTGGCTGGAGGCAGAGTTTGACACGGTCGCGACCCGTCCGGCGGATCCGTTCTATATCGCGGAGGAGACGAAGGCGGAGCTGCGCGAGGTGCATAAGTACTGGAAGGGGAAGACAAGCAGCGAGCTGGCGACCTCGTATATGGCGCCGGAGGCGATCCGGGCGATCGAGCATAACATCTTTACACCGGGCAATTATTATTACAATGGTGTCGGGCATATTACCGTCAAGTACTGGGAAGTGCTGGAGATCGGCTACGAGGGCATTATTGCCAATGCGCAGAAGGAGCTTGCGGCCTGTCATGTCGGGGATGGCGATTATGCAAAAAAATCCCAGTTCCTTCAGGCGGTGATCCTCAGCTGCCAGGCGGTGATCGACTATGCGAACCGCTATGCGGCGCTTGCGCAGGAGATGGCAGGATCCTGTACCGATCCGATGCGCAAAAAGGAGCTTCTTCAGATCGCGCAGAACTGCAGCCGGGTACCGGCGAAGGGGGCGCAGAGCTTCTATGAGGCCTGCCAGTCCTTCTGGTTTGTACAGCAGCTGCTTCAGCTGGAGTCCAGCGGACATTCCATTTCCCCGGGTCGTTTTGACCAGTACATGTATCCTTATTATAAGAAGGATCTGGAGCGCGGCACATTGACCAGGGAGTTTGCGCAGGAGCTGATTGATTGCATCTGGGTAAAGCTGAACGACCTGAACAAATGCCGGGATGGCGCTTCCGCGGAGGGCTTCGCGGGCTACAGCCTGTTCCAGAACCTGATCGCGGGCGGACAGAACAGCGAGGGTGAGGACGCGACAAATGACCTGTCGTTCATGTGCATTCAGGCGGCGAAGCATGTGCATCTGCCGCAGCCGTCCTTCTCAGTTCGCGTATGGAATGGCTCGCCGCATGAGTTTTTGATCAAGGCAGCGGATCTGACCCGCACGGGTCTCGGACAGCCGGCGTATTACAACGATGAGGTGATCATTCCTGCACTGCAGAACCGGGGACTTTCCCTGGCGGATGCGCGCGATTACAACATCATCGGCTGCGTCGAACCGCAGAAAGCCGGGAAGACCGATGGCTGGCACGATGCGGCATTCTTCAATATGTGCCGCCCGCTGGAGCTGGTATTTTCCAGCGGCTATGACAAAGGCGAGCTGGTCGGCGTGGAGACGAAAGACGTCGCGAAGATGGAGTCCTTCGAGGAATTCTGCGATGCATATAAGCAGCAGATGGACTACTGCATTTCTCTGCTTGTGAACGCAGACAATGCGATCGATGTCGCGCACGCGGAGCGCTGTCCGCTGCCGTATGAGTCCAGCATGGTGGATGACTGCCTGAAGAGAGGCAAATCCGTGCAGGAGGGCGGTGCGGTTTACAATTTCACGGGACCGCAGGGCTTTGGCATCGCAAATATCGCGGATTCGTTTTACGCCATCCGCACCCTTGTTTTTGAACAGAAAAAATTTACGCTGCAGGAGCTCAAAGAGGCTCTTGCGTGGAACTATGGCAAAGGGCTGGACGAGCAGTCTGCGGCTGACCTGACGACGACCATTCTGAAAACAGCGGAGGCGGCAGGACAGAAGGTGGACGCGAATACAGCTGCAGCCGTGCTGACCACGGTTTTGAAGAATCAGCCGGGGCCGGAGAAAATGGCGCGGTATGAGGAAATCCATACCCTGATCGATGGAGTTCCGAAGTATGGCAACAACATCCCGGATGTGGATGCGCTCGCACGGGAAATGGCCTACTATTATTCGAAACCGCTTCAGGATTACAGGAATCCGCGCGGCGGACAGTATCAGGCGGGTCTGTATCCGGTATCTGCGAACGTGCCGCTCGGCGCGCAGACAGGCGCGACCCCGGACGGGAGGTATGCGCACAAGCCGGTGGCGGACGGCGTTTCTCCGTCGGCAGGCAAGGATGTGAAGGGACCGACCGCCGCGGCCAGCTCGGTGGCGAAGCTCGATCATTTTATCGTATCGAACGGGACACTGTTCAATCAGAAATTCCATCCGTCCGCGCTTTCCGGCCGCGAGGGGCTCGAAAAATTCGTGTCGCTGATTCAGGGCTATTTTGACCAGAAGGGTATGCATATGCAGTTCAACGTGGTGAGCCGTGAGACGCTGCTGGACGCGCAGGCACATCCGGAGAATTATAAGCAGCTGGTTGTGCGTGTCGCGGGCTACAGCGCACTGTTCACGACACTTTCGCGCTCGCTGCAGGACGATATCATCAACCGCACCGAGCAGGGCTTCTGATGGTTTTCTCTATACACGCAGTGAACGGAAACTGATGATGTGAGTAAGCAGCATGGCGCTGCGTTTCTGGAAAGGATACGACATGAGTTACCTCGACACGACCGGACGGGTTTTTGACATTCAGCGGTATTCCATCCATGACGGGCCGGGGATCCGCACCATCGTGTTTATCAAGGGCTGTGTGCTCCGCTGCCGTTGGTGCTGCAATCCGGAGTCGCAGGAGTACCGCATACAGACCATGAAGGTGCAGGGTGTGGATAAAACGATCGGCCGCGATGTGACGGTGCGCGAGATGCTTGCCGAGGTGGAGCAGGATCGTCCGTATTATTACCGCTCCGGCGGAGGAATGACGCTGTCCGGCGGGGAATGCCTCTGTCAGCCGGAGTTCACGGCTGCTCTGCTGCGGGCGGCAAAGGAGCACGGGATCAATACCGCGATTGAGAGCATGGCCTGTGCCTCCTGGGATAAAATTGAGAACATCCTGCCGTGGCTGGATCTGTATCTGATGGATATCAAGCACATGAACGGGGATAAGCATAAGGAGTTTACCGGAAAGGACAACGCCCTGATGCTGGAGAACGCCAGAAAGGTGGCGCTTTCCGGAAAGACACAGTTGGTCATCCGTGTGCCGGTCATTCCCACCTTCAATGACACGGTGGAGGAGATCCAGGACATCGCGCGGTTCGCGGCTACGCTCCCCGGGGTGAAGAAAATCCATCTTCTGCCTTATCACAGGCTGGGACAGGATAAGTACGACGGACTCGGGCGTGAGTACCTGATGCGCGACATTCTGCCGCCGGGTGCGGAGCATATGGAGACGCTGAAAAAGGCGGTTCACGCGGTTTGTCCGCTTGACTGCCAGATTGGGGGCTGAGCCGGGAGATACCTGACAATTTTGCGGATAAACCGGGCAGAAAGCGGCACAACTGAAAATCGGTATCGTTCGTGATTAGCTGCGAAAATTGGAACAGGCTTCGCGATTGACGCAGGTTTCTCCTGCAGTTGCTTCGCCCAAAAGGACAGTTGCCGGGACAGAACCGAAAGACAGGATGGCAAAATCCGATGGAAACCAACAAAAACAACACGGAAAGCCACGAAAAATCAACAAAAAACAACGAATAATACTTGACGAATCATGTTGAGTGTTATACAATGATACACATAAACAAGAGATACTGACTATACTGCGCACTGGTTCGGGTTTGCCTGGATGGGCAGTCTCCCGGCAGCAGGCCGGACATCCAGAAAACGAATGCTGCCTGCGCTGTGCCCACATAGTCAGGTTCCTGATTCGCAGATGAGTCAGGAAAACGATGTTAAGGAGGAAGACATGGTAAACGAATTTGAAATCAAGAAACAAATGTGCGACATCGGCAAGCGGATCTACGACCGCAACATGGTGGCGGCAAACGACGGAAACATTTCCGTAAAGCTCAACGACAATGAGTTCCTTTGCACGCCGACCGGCGTTTCCAAGGGATTCATGACTCCGGAATTCATCTGCAAGGTGAATGCGCAGGGCGAAGTGATCCAGGCGAATCCGGGCTTTAAGCCGTCGTCCGAGATCAAGATGCACATGAGGGTTTATCAGAAGAGACCGGATGTCGGCAGCGTGGTTCATGCGCATCCGATTTATGCGACCTCATTCGCGATTGCAGGCATTCCGCTGACGCAGCCGATCATGCCGGAGGCGGTCATCGCGCTTGGCTGTGTTCCGATTGCTGAGTACGGCACACCGTCCACGAACGAGATCCCGGACAGACTGGAAAAATATCTTCCGTATTTTGACGCCGTGCTTCTTGAGAACCACGGTGCGCTGACCTGGTCGACCGACCTGAATGCCGCTTATATGAAGATGGAGTCCGTCGAGTTCTATGCACAGCTTCTGTATCAGTCGAAGATGCTGGGCGGCCCGAAGGAATTCGATGAGAAGAATATTGAGAAGCTCTATGCGATCCGCCGTAAATTCGGTATGGCGGGCAAGCATCCGGCAAGCCTCTGCCTGAATAAAGACAAGAAGAACTGCCACAACTGCGGCGCATGCGCGGGTGATGACTACAAGCAGTTCCCGGGCTATCAGTATGATTTCGTCGGCAAGGATCCGTCTGAGTCCTCCGATGGCGCGGATGCGGAGCTGATCGCGAAGATCACGAAGCAGGTAATGGAGCAGCTGGGCGTTAAATAATCCAACAGAAAGAAGGACAATCTCATGCCTATTAATGAATCAATGGTACAGGATATTGTACAGGCGGTTGTGGCAAAAATGCAGATTGCGGATGCTCCGACAGGGAAACATGGCATTTTCAAGGATATGAATGACGCGATTGAGGCGGCAAAGAGCGCGCAGAAGATCGTAAAAGTGATGTCTATGGATCAGCGCGAAAAGATTATCAGCTGCATGCGCAAAAAGATCCATGAGAACGCGGAGATTCTGGCGCGCATGGGTGTGGACGAGACCGGGATGGGCAACGTCGGCGACAAGATCCTGAAGCATCACCTGGTTGCGGACAAGACGCCCGGCACAGAGGATATCACGACGACCGCCTGGTCCGGCGACCGGGGTCTGACCCTGATCGAGATGGGACCGTTCGGCGTCATTGGGGCGATCACCCCGAGCACGAACCCGAGCGAGACCGTTCTGTGCAACACCATGGGGATGCTCGCGGGCGGCAATACGGTTGTGTTTAACCCGCATCCTTCAGCCATCAAGACATCCATTTATGCCATCAATATGCTCAATGAAGCTTCCCTAGAGGCGGGCGGTCCGGATAACATCTGTGTGACGGTGGAAGCGCCGACCCTTGAGACGAGCAATATTATGATGAAACACAAGGACATTCACCTGATCGCGGCGACCGGCGGGCCGGGCGTAGTGACAGCGGTGCTTTCCTCCGGCAAGAGAGGCATCGGCGCGGGCGCGGGCAATCCCCCGGCGGTCGTGGACGAGACCGCGGATATCCGTAAGGCAGCGAAGGATATCGTGAACGGATGTACCTTTGACAACAATCTTCCGTGTATCGCGGAGAAGGAAATTGTTGCAGTATCAAGCATCGCGGACGAGCTGATGCACTATCTGCTCACCGAGAATGACTGCTACCTCGCATCGAAGGAGGAACAGGACAAGCTGACGTCGGTTGTGCTGGCGGGCGGCAAGCTGAACCGCAAGTGTGTGGGACGCGACGCGCGCACCCTGCTTTCTATGATTGGTGTGGACGCCCCGGCGAACATCCGCTGCATCGTATTTGAGGGGCCGAAGGAGCATCCGCTGATCACGACGGAGCTGATGATGCCGATTCTCGGAATGGTGCGCGCAAAGGATTTCGACGACGCGGTGGAGCAGGCGGTATGGCTGGAGCATGGCAACCGTCATTCCGCACACATTCACTCAAAGAATGTGGACAATATCACGAAATACGCAAAAGCGATCGACACGGCGATTCTGGTCAAGAACGGGCCGTCCTATTCCGCGATTGGGTTTGGAGGCGAAGGCTTCTGCACCTTTACGATCGCGAGCCGCACCGGTGAAGGGCTGACCAGCGCTAGCACGTTTACCAAGAGAAGACGCTGCGTGATGTCAGACAGTCTGTGCATTCGATAATGTAGTAAACGACTTTAGCCGTTTTACTTTATGAATCAAATTCTGCACCGGCACATGAGGTTGCCGGAACAGACAGGAAGAAGGTAAATATATGGATATGAACAGTGCAAATATTGAAGAGATCGTCAGACAGGTACTCGCCGGCATGACCGGCAGCGCGGCAGGATCCGCAGCTGCTCCGGCAGCAGCGCCGTCCGCATCCAGGGTGATTCCGAAGACCGCTCATGTAGCTGTTCTGACGGCAAAGAATCATTTTGATGTAAAAGAGTATCCGATTCCGCCAATCGGCGATGACGATATGCTTGTAAAGGTAGAAGGCTGCGGCGTCTGCGGAACGGACGCGCATGAATACAAAAACGATCCGTTCGGCCTGATTCCGGTAGCGCTCGGACACGAGGGCACCGGCGAGATCGTGGCGATGGGCAAAAATGTGAAGACGGATACCGCAGGCAAGCCGGTGAAGCTTGGCGACAAGATCGTTACCTGCATGATCTTCAAGGATGATCCGGAAATCACGATGTACGACCTGAACAAGAAAAACATCGGCGGCGCGGATGTGTACGGACTTCTCCCGGATGACGACATTCATCTGAACGGATGGTTTTCCGATTACATCTTTATCCGCGGCGGCTCCTTTGGCTCCACGTTCTTTAATGTCAGCGACCTGGATCTGGATTCCAGAATCCTGATCGAGCCGGCGGCCGTTTTGGTTCACGCAGTAGAGCGCGCGAAGACGACCGGCATCCTCCGCTTTAACAGCCGTGTGGTGGTACAGGGCTGCGGACCGATCGGCCTGATCTGCATCGCAGTGCTGCGCACGATGGGCGTAGAGAATATCTGCGCGGTGGACGGCAACGAGGCGCGTCTGGAGTTCGCGAAGAAGATGGGCGCGGAGGTTTCCGTAAACTTCAAGAACTTCAAGGGCATCGAGGCGCTCGCAGGCGGCGTGAAGGACGCGTTCGGCGGACATCTGGCTGACTTCGCGTTCCAGTGCACGGGCGCACCGGGCGGACATTCCAACATCTACAAATTCATCCGCAATGGCGGCGGCCTGTGCGAGCTTGGCTTCTTCGTAAACGGCGGAGACGCGACCATCAACCCGCACTTTGATATCTGCTCCAAGGAAATCACGACCGTAGGCTCCTGGGTATACACCCTGCGCGACTACGCGACCACCTTTGACTTCCTGAAGAGAGCAAAGGCCATCGGCATCCCGATGTCCGACCTGATCTCCCACCGGTTCCCGCTGGATCAGATCAACGAGGCGCTGGAGACCAACCTCTCCCAGAAGGGCATCAAGATCGCGATCGTGAATGAATAAGGAAGTGGAAATCGAGGACATGAAATAAGGAGGACCTTATGGCAGAGGCAGTAGGAATTCTGGAGGTTTACGGGCTTACGACAGCCTTTGTGGCGGCCGATGCCGGATGCAAGGCGGGCAATGTCCGCCTGGAAGTGTTCGACAAGAATAAGCCGGCCAACGCGGATGCTCTTCCGGTACCCCTCCTTGTATGCATTAAATATCGCGGAGGCGTATCGGATGTGACGGCGGCGATGGAAGCCGGCATCCGCACAGCCGAAAGCATGACAGGAGTCGTGCAGCATTACATCATACCGAACCCGGAAGAGGGTACGGAGAAAATGCTGAAAATCAGCGCTCTTGATAAGGATTAGCAATCCATTCCCGGCAAAGGGAAACATAGATTCAAATTCATTGCAAATTCATTGCGAATAGCGTAGAATGGAATCACAGTTTCATTCATTAGAAAAACGTCTATAGGAACGGAGGAAAGTATCATGGCACAGGAAGCATTAGGAATGGTGGAAACACGCGGACTGACTGCGGCAATCGAGGCGGCGGATGCGATGACCAAGGCGGCTGAAGTTACTCTGATTGGTACGGAGAAGATCGGTTCCGGTCTTGTAACCGTGATGGTGCGCGGCGATGTCGGCGCAGTAAAAGCGGCGGTAGAGAGCGGCAGCGCAGCGGCGTCCAGACTCGGCGAGCTTGTAGCGACACATGTGATCCCGAGACCTCACAGCGACGTGGAGAAAATCCTTCCGACACTCTGATGATACAAGGGATTCAAGGTCAGGAATGGAACGCTTGCGCTCCGATTCATGACCTTGGGGACCGCAGTATTATCATCTGGTTGTATAGGATCTAAGAATATGAGGGTTCGCTCATGAATAAATCGTATGGTTTTATTGAAATTACAGGCGTGGTAGCGGCGATTGACGCGCTCGACATCATGTGCAAGACGGCAGATGTAGAGCTGGTGTCATGGGAACGCAAGCTGGGCGGACGACTGGTGACGATCATCGTGCAGGGAGATGTGGCGGCTGTCACGCAGGCCGTCGAGACAGCTGCGGCGAACGGCATCAAAAAGCCGGTGAACCACGCGGTAATCGCACGCCCCCACGAGGAAATCGTAAAGATTGTGGAACTCAGTGCGGGCAGGCTGAAACTGCAAAATTAGAACGCAGCATTCGTGATTTTCCAGGGAGAGCCGCGCAGGGAAAACCGCGCAAGGAAAACCGCCGGACGGCGGGGTGCGGCAGCATTTCCTGCTTCCGCTGGAGATCAGAACATATGGGAATTCTGTGTAAGGAACTGTTAAGAATTAACTTTGCAGATGACGCAGGATAAATCTTTCTATGCAAGGCGGAGGAAAGAGGCGTACCGGAGTACGTCGATTGACGACAACGCAGCATAGAAAGATTTAGACAAGTCAGATGTAATGATTAATTCTTAACAGGTCCTAAGTACCAGGAGGGGAATCATGGCTGACGAAAAGAAACAGGCAGAGGGAGCAGCAGCCCCGAAAAAAACGGCCGCCCCGAGGCGGACAAGAACAGCGGCCAAAAGCCGCGCTGAACAAGCGGAAACTGTTAATCAGCAAACAATAAAAACAACATCCAATAAGGAGGAAAAGAAAATGACACAGGAAGCATTGGGAATGGTTGAGACCAGAGGACTTACAGCGGCAATCGAGGCGGCGGATCAGATGTGCAAGGCAGCGAATGTAGCGCTTGTAGGCACGGAGAAGATCGGTTCCGGTCTTGTTACCGTTATGGTTCGCGGCGATGTAGGCGCGGTAAAGTCAGCAGTAGAGAGCGGCAGCGCGGCAGCGTCCAGACTTGGCGAGCTCGTAGCGACTCATGTCATCCCGAGACCGCACAACGATGTGGAGAAGATTCTTCCGACCCTGAAATAATTTGTTTATGTTTAACCGTTCAGAACAGCACAGGCGCCGGCAACGATCGGATCGTATTGCACTGACCGCAGCGAAGCGCAGACCGGGCTGTTCTGAATTCTCATTCATTTACAAACGGTTGTATGAAGTATGATTTTCAGAAAGAACAGCAGGTGTAATCTTGGAAACAAATAATATAGAATTGATCACAAAGCTGGTGATTGAAGCGATCAACCAGAATGAATCAAAGGGCAGCGGCTACGTTGTGCCGGTCGGTGTTTCCGCGAGACATATTCACCTGACGCAGGAGCATGTAGAAGCGCTGTTCGGACCGGGCTACCAGCTGACGAAGCGGAAGGACCTGATGGGCGGGCAGTTCGCGTCGAACGAGACGGTGACGATCGTTGGACTGAAGCTGCGCGCGATTGAGAATGTCCGCATTCTGGGGCCGGTACGCAAGGCGTCCCAGGTGGAAGTCTCCGCGACCGATGCCATTAAGCTTGGCATGAAGGTTCCGGTCCGGGAATCCGGAGATATCAAGGGCAGCGCACCCATCGCGGTGGTCGGACCCAAGGGAGCCATTTATCTGCAGGAAGGCTGTATCGTGGCGATGCGTCATATACATATGTCTCCGAAGGATGCGCTGATGGCAGGCGTCCGGGACGGCGAAATGGTCTCGGTAAAGGCGGACAATGAGCGCGGCGCCATTTTCAATCATGTGAAGATCCGTGTGGATGAGAGCTTTACGCTCGAGATGCATATTGACACCGATGAGGCCAACGCGGCGCAGATTGCGACGGGAGATACGGTGACGATTATAAAATGACAGGATACAGGGGTCGAACGTCAGAAGCGGAATACTTGCAGTTTGATGTATGACCTTAGGATCCGCAGTATCATAGCTGCATGTCGCACGAATTATTTTATTGAATTTACAGCAGGGCAGATACAGGAACTGATTCCGGCCTGCCCTGCGCACTCCATTTGAATCGGATGCGGCAGCCGTGTCCTGCGATTCCCGTATCAGGCGGTGCAGGATGCGTAAGTGATTGGCCGGCAGGTTCTTACTGCGTTCGGATGGGCTTTGTGCGGGAGACAGGGAATTTTGGCCAGGCATCTCTGGCACGAATCGTTTCGGAGGCCTGATATGATAGTAGGCAGAGTGGTGGGAAGTGTGGTTTCCACCAGAAAAAGCGAAAAATTAATTGGCAACAAGTTTATGATCATAGAGCCTGTACAGCATGTGAAGTCCAGTCAGGCAAGCCGCGTCCAGGTGGCAGGATCCGTACCTGGTCCGGAAGAGAATCCGTGTCAGATCGTTGCGATCGACCTGATCGGCGCGGGGATTGGTGAATATGTGCTCGTGGCTACAGGAAGTGCCGCCCGGATCGGCTGCGGAATGGAAAACGCGCCGGTAGACGCGGCGATCGTCGGCATCATTGACGACGGAAGCGAATTATAGGAAACGACAAAATTAATTGGTCGTTTCCTGACAGGAATTCAACAACTGTTTGGAACAGATTGCTGTTCCGGATTATCACAGGATTTGAAACAAGACGGACTGGTTCCAGAATTGGAGTGACGTCATGGAAATAAAAGAACTTCAGGATATCATTCAGTCTTGCGGTGTAGTGGGCGCCGGGGGCGCCGGATTTCCCACATACGCAAAGCTGACAGACAAGGCAGATACCATCCTCATGAACTGCGCAGAGTGCGAGCCGCTGTTAAAGCTGCACAGACAGCTGCTGGAGAAGCACGCGTATGAAATCATGAAGACGTTTCACATGATCGCGGAGACTGTGGGAGCATCCGAGGCGATTATTGGTGTAAAAAAATCTTATGTGCAGACGGTAAAAGCGCTCCAGGCGCATATCGAGGAATTTCCGGGAATGCGGATTCATCTGCTCGACGAAGTATACCCGATGGGCGATGAGGTTGTCCTGATCTATGAGGCGACCGGACGGGTGGTGCGCCCGGGCGGCCTGCCGATTGAACAGGGCGTCGCGGTATTTAATGTAGAGACGGTTTACAATGTCTTTCGTGCAGTGGAACAGAAAAAACCGGTGACCGACAAGTATGTTTCGGTTGTAGCTGAGGTGAGTAAGCCGGTGACCGTGCGCGTGCCGTTAGGGTGCACACTGGACGATGTGGTCGCACAGGCAGGGACGGTCAGCATTAAGGATCCGGTTTACTTTGTGGGCGGTCCGATGATGGGCCGGATCGGTTCCGGCGAGGAGCCGGTCACCAAGACGACGAATGCGATCCTAGTGCTGCCGAAGGATCATTGTATTGTGATGAAAAAGCAGCGGACGCCCTCGATCGATCTGAAGCGCGCGGCGTCGATCTGCTGCCAGTGCAACACCTGTACGGATCTTTGCCCGCGGCACAACCTGGGCCATCCGATCGATCCGGCAAGATTCATGAGAGCGGCCGCCAACCAGGACTTCCGCGATCTGAATCCGTATCTGGACGCTTCGTTCTGCAGCTCCTGCGGAGTCTGTGAGATGTACGCCTGTCCGCAGAGCCTCGCGCCGAGGACCCTGCTCGCGGATATGAAGCTTGGGCTTCGCAAGGCGGGTATCAAGCCGCCGCAGAATCCGGCCGTGGAGCCGGTGAAACCATCCAGAGAGTATCGGAAGGTGCCGGAGGAGAGGCTGATGGCGCGGCTGGGACTTTCCCGCTATGACGTGGACGCGCCGATGGATGAGACGCTGGTGGACGTTCCGAAGGTGAAGGTGCTCTTAAGTCAGCACATCGGCGCCCCGGCCAAAGTAATTGTGAAGGTCGGCGATGAGGTTGCGCGCGGACAGATGATCGCGGAACCTGCACAGGGGTTAAGCGTTGGAATCCACGCGACGATCAGCGGTAAGGTGACCGAAGTGACGGATCGTCATATAGTGATAGCGAAAGGACGTGCATAGCGATGAGCAAAGCAATTGGAATGATAGAATTTAAGACGACTGCCACCGGTATCACGGCGGCGGACGCTATGGTAAAGACTGCCGAAGTGGAGCTGATCGAGGCGCAGACCGTATGTCCTGGAAAGTATATAGCCATCATTACCGGGGATCTGAGCGCGGTCAAGGCAGCAGTCGATACGGCAACCGTCACGTATGAAGACAAATGCATTGACAGCTTCGTGCTGGGCAATCCGCATGAGTCGATTTTCCCTGCGATCTACGGAACCTCGCAGGTGGAGGATATCAGTGCACTCGGAATTCTGGAGACCTATGATGTGGCCTCCATCATCGAGGCGGCTGACCAGGCGGCAAAAACCGCGATCGTAGAGCTGATCGAGCTTCGCATCGCAAAGGGCATGTGCGGAAAATCCTATATGCTGATCACCGGAGAAGTGTCAGCGGTGGAGGCGTCCATCGAGCGTGCAAAGCAGCTCGTGGCGGAAAAGGGAATGTATCTGGATTCCTCCGTCATCGCGCACCCGGACCGCAGAATGATAGAGAAAATTTTATAAAATGGAATACGGCAGAAGGCCGTTTTCCAAAAAGAACTGCCGCGGAATTTTCAGTGAAGCGCAAAAACGGGATCTGAAAATCCGTGGCTGTTTCAAAGGGTAAGGAAAGCCGCGCAACAAAGATTGCCTGGCGGCAATGGCGCGGCCTTCGTCCACGATTTCTAAAGAAATCGTGGAGAGATAAGGAGAGCCGCGCAATGGAGATTGCCTGGCGGCAATGGCGCGGCCTGCATCCTCGATTTCCTTTGGAAATCGAGGATATGAGACAGCTGGCAGGGAGGAGTGAGTATGCTTGCACTGGAAAGACGAAATGAAATCCTTGAAAAGCTGCAGATAGAAAAACGTGTTGTCGTGTCTGAACTCAGCCAGCACTACAACGTTTCCGAAGAAACGATCCGTCGGGATCTGGATAAGCTGGAAAAAGAGGGCTACGCCACCAAGAGCTACGGCGGAGCTGTGTTTAACGACAATTTGAGCATTGATATGCCCTTCAATATTCGAAAGAACCAGAACGTGCAGGGAAAACAGGAGATTGCCGAAATTGCGGCCTCTTTGGTGGAGGATGGGGAACATATCATCCTGGACGCAAGCAGTACAGCAGTATTTGTAGCAAAAGCATTAAAGGAAACGAAAAAACGCCTTACTGTGATTACAAATTCAGTGGAGGTTTTACTGGCGCTGGCCGACACACAGGACTGGGAGATTATATCTACCGGCGGCGTGATGGATGAGCGCTATCTGACGTTCCTTGGTGCGGAGGCAGCGGACTCCATCCGCTCGCATTATGTGGATAAGGTGCTGTTTTCATGTAAGGCCATCAGTCTGGAGAGAGGCTTTATGGAGTCAAAGGATGCTCTGGCCGGGATCAAAAAGACGATGCTTTCATCGGGAAAGACCAGGATTCTGGTGGCGGACAGTTCAAAATTTGATCATGACGCGTTTTCGGTTGTCAGCGGTCTGCAGGATGTGGATATTATTGTGACGGATCAGCGGCCGTCCGATGAATGGATGCGGCAGTTTGACCGCAATCAGGTTCGCTGCGTTTATCCGGGCTGCGATCAGATGTTCTGGTAATGCGGGTAAATTGTTTAAATCAGGATTAGATACTGGCCTGGATTATGAAATTATGGCGGCGAATGTAATATCATTAGAATGGTTCCGATTTATCGGGTTCTGAGGATAGAAAAGAATTATAGTCTGTAAATGTAACGGACAGGGGGAAACTATGGATTCATTTGGAATAAAAACAGTCATACATTTTGGAGAGAATTCCCTGGATCGACTCAGCCAGATTCCATATAAGCGGGTTCTGATTATCTGTGACCCGATCGTGGTTCAGAGCAAGATGATCGACCTGATCACCGCGCCTCTGGACAAAGGACGCATTTCGTACGATCTGTTTTTTGACGTGGTGCCGGACGCGCCGATCGACAAAATTTCGAATGGCGTGACAAAGCTTCTGCAGGTACAGCCGGAAGCGATTGTCGCGGTGGGCGGCGGCTCGGCGATAGACTCTGCGAAGGCGATCCGCCAGTTCGCGCTGCAAATCAATCCCTATGGAAAAATCGGCCTGATCGCGATTCCGACGACCAGCGGCACCGGCTCCGAAGTCACATCCTTTGCGGTTGTAAATGATACAAAGGCAAAAGTAAAGTATCCGCTGGTATCGGACGAGCTGACCGCCGATGAGGCGATTCTGGACGCGGAGCTGGTAAAAAGCGTTCCGCCCGCGGTCACGGCAGATACGGGCATGGACGTATTTACGCACGCGCTGGAGTCTTATGTCAGCACGAAGCATAATGAGTTTTCTTCTGCACTCGCGGAGAAGTCTATAGAGATCTGCGGCGTGTTCCTGCTGCGCGCCTATCTGGATGGAAGTGATATGCACGCGCGGAACAAAATGCATGTGGCGTCCTGTCTCGCGGGGCTTTCCTTCAATACAGCAGGCCTGGGCATCACGCACAGTATGGCGCATCAGCTCGGGGCGGTATTTCACATCCCGCACGGCCGCGCGAACGCGATGCTTCTGCCGCATATTGTAGAATTCAATTCGGACATTAATAAGCACAGCAGGAGCCAGAAGGAATACCTTCCGGCGGTAAAGCGTTATTCGAATATCGCACATATCCTGGGGCTGAGCAATTACAATAAAGTCATGACGGTTCGCTCGCTCGTGAACTGGATCCAGTTCATGCAGAAGGAAATGAACATTCCTCTGACCATACAGGAAATCGGCACAATTCCGCCGGACGCCTATTTCGCGGCCATCGATACCATGGCGGAGAACGCGCTCAAGGACACCTGTACGCCGACGAATCCGAGAGTGCCGACCAAAGAGGATATCGTGAAAATCTATACGAAGCTCTGGTCGTTCTAGCTGCAAAAATCTTCGACGTAACCCAAGTCGGCAGCCGCAGGAACGAATCGGATGATTCAAGCGACCACAGGCCGGGACATTCGAGGATGCTGCGGCAGCAGGGAAGCAGATAAATGGGAGGATGGCATTTGCTGTGAATGAACGGCCGCGGGAATAAAGAATGCGGTGATTTCAGTCAAATCAGAAAAAGATCAGAAAAAGATCAGAAACAGGAAGGATTCGGACCCGGATATGGATAAGTATGGAGAACATAACATCACGCAGGACATGATCGGAGCAACAGTCCGGGAGGTGATCCGGCAGCTGGTACCGGATCGGAAAATTACTCTGGAGGAGGCAAAACATCTGACAGAAGCGATTGAGCGGGAATCTGCGCGCCGGAACCAGCAGTCCGTTATCGCGGTCTGTACACCGGAAGGCAATCCGATCCTTGTGCATGTGATGGACGGCGCTTTCCTCGTGAGCTTTGATGTCGCAGTGAAAAAAGCCTATACCGCGGTTGCAGTCAAAATGTCCACGATGGAGCTCGCGAAGCTCTGCATGCCGGGCGAAACCTTCTATGGCCTGGATAAAATGGACAATGGGAAAATCGCGATCCTTGGCGGCGGCGTACCGCTGAAAATCGGCGGCCGGATCATCGGCGGTCTGGCTGTCAGCGGAGGCACCGGAGAGGCGGACGATGAGCTTGCCAGGTATGGACAGGAGATCCTGCCGGAAATCCTGGCTGCAGGTGATGCCTGAAGGGGGACTTCGCCTCATTTCGGTCTGTGCCTGCGTTCTTCAGCTTTTGCGCCGATCAGGGCGTGAAACGCGTGTTACTGGTACACGGCAACGTCCGTCCCATAATGTAAAAACAGCCTTTAGCGGGGAAGCCCATTAAGGCTTTTTTTTGATTCCTTCTGAACCGGTGCAAAATTTTAAGAAAAAATGAATATTTTTCTAAAAGGTGGACAACAAACGGATAAATATGGTAAGATAAGAAATTGCCAGCGTCCATGATTCGCTTCGCAAATCATGGACAATTAAGAAAGGGGAAGGAAGGGGAGATATTTATTATGAGAAAAAAATTGCTTTTATTTTTTGCTGTGTGCATATTGTCGGGTCTGATGATTGCTTCCGGGAGCCTGAGCGCCCTGGCATCTGAGACGACAGAAACGAGTACTTCTGTAACACAGAACGGGATCGTGAAGGATGCGAGCGGATACATCTATTATTATCTGAACGGCGAGATGCAGACCGGATGGGCAACGGTGGATGGAGAGATCTACTACTTTAATCCGGGGACATCATCGGCTGTTCCGACGGGAGCAGCGGTGACCGGCCTGAATAAGATTGAGGGCTACTGGTATTATCTCCGAAAAAATGGGACGATGCGTACCGGCTGGGTGAAAATCAATGGTAATAAGTATTATTTCCGCTCCACAGATGAAGAACTTCCGGGAGCGGCGCTTACCGGATTTCAGAAGGTTGGAAAGTATAAATATTATTTTAACAAAAAGGGTATCATGCAGACCGGCTGGAAGAAGATCAACGGCTATAAGCGCTATTTTTCAAAATCCAGCGGCAGGATGAAGACCAGCACCTGGGCAAAGATTGGCAGTTATTATTATTACTTTAACAGCAATGGTGTCTTAAAGACGAACTGCATCGCCGGTTCTTCCTCCAAGGGATATGGATATGTGAACAGCAAGGGCAGAAGGACCTCGGTCGTGGAGTCAAGTGCGTCAGCTATGATTTCCGAGGCAAAGAAGCACACCAGTTCTACTAGTTACCTGATCCTTGTGAACTGTACCACGAACCGGGTCGGAATCTTTAAAAAATCGAGCGGGGCCTGGGTATTGACGAAATATATGACCTGCGCCACCGGAGCTGCTTCTTCCCCGACCGTGAAGGGAACCTTTTCTGTTCTGTCTAAGGGACTTGCGTTTGGCACTACCTATACCTGCTGGTATTACACGCAGTTCTACGGGAATTACCTGTTCCACTCGATTCTCTACCAGCCGGGCAGTATGACGGTTGTGCAGGAGAGCGGTCTTGGAACGAATGCCTCCCATGGCTGCGTACGTCTCTCTCTGTCAGATGCGAAATGGATTTATGACAATATTCCGCTTGGCACCACGGTTTACGTGTATTAAGGAACTGCCGAGAGATTACTTGCCCATCTTGCACCGCCTGACGCGCGAATGGAAGCGCTCTTCGCTTCGGTCGACGCTGGGCATCCATTGGATGCCCAGCGCCCTCGCCTAAGCTCGGCGGCGCTATCGCAGGCCATAAAAGCCTCGACGCAGTAAAGAGGAGAACCGGGCAATTGAGAATGGCACGGCCTTCGTGCGTATCTGTTGTACAGATACGCACATATTTATAGAGGAGAACCGCGCCATGCAAGTAAAAATTTGACCAAAATCTAACATATTTTTACCTGCATTTCAGGGGGGAAATATAGTATAATCAACAGAGCAAAGTGTGTGGATGTTTTAAGAGAAGCTGTTTACAGAAACATACAGACTATATTTTCAGGAGGTAAATGAAAATGGCAAAAAGCAGATTGATTGGCGAGTATCCGGTGATTGGTATTCGCCCGACGATTGACGGACGCCGCGGCGTGCTGAAGGTGCGTGAGTCCCTGGAAGAGCAGACGATGAATATGGCGAAGTCTGCGGCGAAGCTGTTTGAGGAGAATCTGAGATATTCGAACGGCGAGCCGGTGAAGGTCGTGATCGCGGATACGACGATCGGCCGTGTAGCAGAGGCAGCGGCCTGCCAGGCGAAGTTTGAGAAAGAGGGCGTGGCGATCACACTGACTGTGACTCCGTGCTGGTGCTATGGTTCTGAGACCATGGACATGGACCGGAACACGATTAAGGCAGTATGGGGCTTTAATGGAACAGAGAGACCGGGCGCAGTGTATCTGGCGTCCGTACTGGCGACTCATGCGCAGAAGGGACTTCCGGCTTTTGGCATTTATGGACATGAGGTATGCGAGGCCGATGACACCTCTATCCCGGCAGACGTAGAAGAGAAGCTGCTCCGTTTTGGACGCGCGGCGGTTGCGGTCGCGACGATGCGCGGCAAATCCTATCTGCAGATCGGCTCTGTGACGATGGGTATCGGCGGCTCCATTATGGATCAGGATTTCATTGAGTCCTATCTGGGCATGCGTGTTGAGTCGATCGATGAGGTTGAGATCATCCGCCGGATGTCCGAGAATATTTACGATGAGGAAGAATTCCAGAAGGCACTGAAGTGGACGAAGGAGAATTGTCCGGAGGGCTTTGACAAGAACCCGGAATTCATCCAGAAGTCTCCGGAGCAGAAAGAGAAGGACTGGGAGTTTGTTGTGAAGATGATGTGCATCATCAAGGATCTTTACAACGGCAATCCAAAGCTCCCGGAGGGCTGCGAGGAAGAGGCGGTCGGCCACAATGCGATCGTTGGCGGATTCCAGGGGCAGAGACAGTGGACCGATTTCTATCCGAACTGCGATTTCCCGGAGGCGATGCTGAATACTTCCTTCGACTGGAATGGTGCTCGTGAACCGTACGTGCTTGCGACAGAGAACGATGCGCTGAATGGCCTTGGCATGCTGTTCATGAAGCTGCTGACCAACCGTGCACAGATGTTTGCGGATGTCCGTACCTATTGGAGTGCAGACGCATGCAAGCGTGCGACCGGCTATGAGATCACCGGCAAGGCAAAGGAAGCGGACGGATTTATTCATCTGATCAACTCGGGCGCCTGCTGTCTGGATGCCTGCGGAGAAGTGAAGGATGAAAACGGAAACGGCGTCATCAAGCCGTGGTATGATATGACGGATGAGGATATGCAGGCGTGCCTGAAGGCGACCACCTGGAACGCAGCGGATAATGGCTATTTCCGCGGCGGCGGATATTCTTCCCGTTTCCTCACCAGAGCCGAGATGCCGGCGACGATGATTCGTCTGAATCTCGTGAAGGGCTTAGGTCCGGTGCTGCAGATTGCAGAGGGATGGACCGTCAGCCTTCCGGATGAGGTTTCCGACATTCTCTGGAAGCGGACGGATTATACCTGGCCGTGCACCTGGTTCTCACCGCGCTGTGACGGTAAAGAAGGATCTCCGTTTAAGACGGCGTATGACGTGATGAACAACTGGGGCGCAAACCACGGCGCGATCAGCTACGGCCATATCGGCGCAGACCTGATCACGATGTGCTCGATGCTCCGCATCCCGGTCTGCATGCACAACGTACCGGAGGAGAAAATCTTCCGCCCGGCAGCATGGAACGCATTCGGCATGGACAAAGAGGGCGCCGACTTCCGCGCATGCAAGAACTTCGGACCGTTCTATAAGAAATAATGCACTTTGCAGGAAATGAACATATCGTATACGTATGAGAGATACTGCAGATTTCAGGTATGATATGCGATTTAATACAAAGTATCTTTAAAGAACAAAGAACCCCGTGCTGACCAAATGGATGTCAGCACGGGGCTTTTGTTCGATTACGCAAACGCAAGTGCAAAAACAGGGGAATCGCTTTCCAGGGTTCAATTGTACGAAGACTCAGAGAAAGGAGCTTTGGCAACCCTTGTAGTATATCGTACACAAACAAGCAGGAGACAAAAAGCCGTCTCCTGCTTGTTTTCATTGGCGAGAGAAGTGTTTTGGGAGCTTTAGTTCAGCACGACGCCCTTGCGCAGAATCAGATTTGCATAGATCGCGGTCTCACCGGTCATGATGACGACTCTGGACTTCGCACGTGTCTTTTTGTAGAAATCCCATTTGTTGATTTCCTCGAAGCAGGTCGCGCCGCGCTCGTCATACTTCGCTACGATTTCCTTGTAGATATCCCAGATGGGGGTTTTCGCATCGTCGCCCGGCTCCACGGCCATGAGCGTACAGGGAGGTACCATGATCCCATTCTCATCCGGGTAGGTGTCAAGCGGGAAGACATGAAGGATTGCGTCGAGGATTTCCGGTACGCCGTGTCCGTCCATACGGATCACCTGCGTATCGAACGAGTGTCCCGGAAAATTGCCGTCGCCAATGGTCAGCTCATCGGTGTGACCCATCTCGCAGAGAACCTTCAATAATTCGGGGGATAAAATTGGTGGAATTCCATTTAACATGATAAAGTCTCCTTTCTTGCTATACAAACCATATGAACGATCACAGAACATCGGATGTCATGCCATTGCACATCGGTTTTGAATATACAATAGCTGTTTTCCTTCTAACATGCAATAGAAAATTTTACAGAAAATGGTGAAATCTCCGCTGCGAAGATTTCCTGCTGTGCCGGGCAGCAGGCCACAGATCGCATTCTTCGAAAGCTATATGCCGTTTGTGCGTTATATTCTGTCGATGCCTGTGTCCACGATTTTCTGCGAAAATCAGGACATAAAACGAGCGCCACTGGCGCTTGGCACCTGACTTTTCAGTTCGAGGCTGATATGAACGATTGCATAAATTGTCAGTAAAATTTTCAACAAAATTCTTAATGAACTTTCCGTTTTTTTTAGAAACCTGACATACTTTCAACACATTTTCGATTTATAGTGTAGGAGTATTAGCGAAGAGCTAATATATTTCATAACTCACACCTGGCGGTACTTCGTACTGCCAGGTACTCCCTCAAACATCTACCTGGATGGGGAAGCCAACCCGGACAGGGCAAAACATTTTTCAACCCAAATTTTTCTCTTTCCTGAAAAAACCTGACGCGAGTCAGGTTTTTTCGTTTGATGATTTTCACTTCAAATAACCCGCAATGTACTGCCCCGTGTAGGAGACCGGGTTCTGTGCGACTTGCTCCGGCGTGCCCTCCGCGATGACCGTACCGCCGCGGTCGCCGCCTTCGGGTCCCAGGTCGATGATGTAATCAGCGGTCTTGATGACATCCAGGTTGTGTTCAATGACGATGACCGTATTGCCGCCCTCGGTCAGGCGTCGCAGGATGTTCACGAGCTTATGGACGTCCGCAAAGTGCAGACCGGTGGTCGGCTCGTCCAGAATGTAGACCGTCTTGCCGGTGCTGCGGCGGGAGAGCTCGGTCGCGAGCTTGATGCGCTGCGCTTCGCCTCCGGAGAGCGTTGTGGACGGCTGGCCAAGCTTGATGTAGGAGAGGCCGACATCGTTGAGCGTCTCGATTTTCCGACGGATCAGGGGCAGATGCTCGAAGAATTTCAGTGCTTCCTCGACGGTCATATCCAGCACATCATAGATCGATTTTCCTTTGTATTTGACATCCAGGGTCTCCCGGTTGTAGCGTTTGCCATGGCAGACCTCGCAGGGGACGTAGACGTCTGGGAGAAAGTGCATTTCAATTTTCAGAATGCCGTCCCCGGCGCAGGCCTCGCACCGTCCGCCCTTGATATTGAAGCTGAAACGTCCCTTTTTGTAGCCGCGCGCCTTTGCGTCGGCGGTGGACGCAAACAGATCGCGAATCATGTCAAAGACACCCGTGTAGGTCGCCGGGTTCGAGCGCGGGGTGCGCCCGATGGGAGACTGGTCGATGGCAATCACCTTGTCGAGCTGGCCGATGCCGGTGATGGCGCGGTGCCTTCCGGGGATCGTCCGCGCCCGGTTCAGATCCTTTGCCAGGCGCTTATAGAGGATTTCATTGATCAGCGAGCTTTTGCCGGAGCCGGACACGCCGGTCACGCAGGTCATCACGCCGAGCGGGAATTTCACGTTGATGTTTTTCAGGTTGTTTTCCTGCGCACCGCGGATTTCCAGCCAGCCGGTCGGCGCTTTTCGTGTTTCCGGTACCGGGATGAACAGCCTGCGGCTTAAATAGGCGCCGGTGATGGATTCCGGACAGCGTTTCAGATCCTCAGCGGTTCCGGCGGCAACCACCTCGCCGCCGTGCTCGCCTGCGCCGGGGCCGATATCGACGATATAATCCGCAGCAAGCATGGTTTCCTCATCATGCTCCACCACGATCAGCGTATTTCCGAGATCCTTCAGGTTGTTCAGGGTATGCAGCAGCTTGTCATTGTCGCGCTGGTGCAGACCGATGCTGGGCTCGTCCAGAATGTACGCGACGCCCACCAGGCCGGAGCCGATCTGTGTCGCCAGACGGATGCGCTGTGCTTCGCCGCCGGAGAGGGTACCGGTCGCACGGGAGAGGCTCAGGTAATCCAGCCCCACATCCACCAGAAAACCGATCCTTGCACGGATTTCCTTTAAGATCTGCGCGCCGATCAGTTGTTGCTGCTGCGTGAGCTCGAGAACTGCCAGAAATTTCTGCAGATCCCCGATGGACATCGAAGTAATTTCATGAATATTTTTTCCTCCGACGGTCACAGCCAGCGCGGAGGGCTTCAGCCTCTGGCCGCGGCATGCCTTGCACGGCGTGATGCGCATGAAGCTTTCATACTCCTGCTTGGTAAAATCAGAGGAGGTCTCGCGATAGCGCTGTTCCACATTCCGGATCAGGCCGTCAAACGCGACATCGTAGACGCCGACGCCCCGCTGCCCTTTGTAATGCACCTTGACCGACCGCCCATCGGTGCCGTAAATCAACATGTGCTGAATGTCCGGAGTCAGCTGCTCGAACGGGGTGGCCAGATCGAACTGGTATTCCTTTGCCAGTGCGTTCAGGATTGCGCGTGTAAAGCTGCCGGAATCTGTGCAGGACTGCCAGCCGGTCACCACAATGGCCCCGTCCAGGATGCTCAGGGACTTGTCCGGAATCATCAGATCAATATCGAATTCCATCTTATAGCCGAGGCCGGTACATTCCGGGCAGGCGCCGAACGGGTTGTTAAACGAAAAGCTTCGCGGCTCGATCTCGTCAATACTGATATTGCACTCGGGGCAGGAAAAGCTCTGGCTGAAGCTGATCAGGTCGCCGTCGCCGGTATCCACGTAGCCCAGCCCGTCCGCAAGCTGCAGCACGGTCTCCATCGAATCGGTCAGGCGTTTCTCAATCCCCGGCTTTACAACGAGGCGATCCACGACAATCTCAATGTTGTGCTTGATGTTTTTTTCCAGCTTGATTTCTTCCGAAAGGTCATACAGGTTCCCGTCGATCCGCACACGCACGTAGCCGCTGCGTCTGGCCTGGTCAAGCAGCTTCACATGCTCGCCCTTGCGCCCGCGCACGACCGGCGCCAGCAGCTGAATCCGCGTCCGCTCCGGCAGCGCCATGATCTGGTCGACCATCTGGTCTACACTCTGCTTTTTGATCTCGCGCCCGCACTTCGGACAGTGCGGAATGCCGATGCGCGCGTACAGCAGCCGGAAATAATCATAGATCTCGGTCACCGTGCCGACCGTTGAGCGCGGGTTCCGGTTCGTCGTCTTCTGATCGATCGAAATCGCGGGCGGCAGCCCCTCGATGCTCTCCACATCCGGCTTTTCCATCTGCCCCAGAAACTGGCGCGCGTAGGAGGACAGAGACTCCATATACCGCCGCTGTCCCTCTGCATAAATCGTATCGAATGCGAGAGAGGACTTGCCAGACCCCGACAGTCCGGTCAGCACCACAAACTGATTCCGCGGAATATCCAGGCTGATGTTTTTCAGATTGTGCTCACTCGCGCCGCGGATGCGGATGAACTGCTTTCGATCGATTGTATCATATATTTTATCATACGAATTTTTCCCGTCATCCGGTACGGTTATGCTGCGATTGTCCGTTGGGGTGCCTGTGCCCGCCGTCTCTATTCTCATCGTTTCTTTTCCTGTCATTCCATTATCAGCCATTTCATTTTCGACTGCTTCATTTTCAACCATTTCATTTTCAACCAATTCTTTTTTGACTATTTCACTTTCAACTATTTCAATTTCAGCCATTTCAATTCTCACCATTTCTTTCCCCGTGTCCCATCGGCCGTCTCGATGCTGCTTAAAGATACCGGCTCCATTCTCAACTGAACATCCTTCTGAAACCCACAAATCACTGCTTACTAATCAAAGCGCGCTTATCACATCCCGCAAATCGCAACCCGCAAATCACTGCGTACTAATCTCAGCCCACCACTCATTG
>JAJQDT010000094.1:36472-52133 GCA_021202075.1 Lachnospiraceae bacterium
TACTAATCTCAGCCCACCACTCATTGCCGGTTGTCACTGCGTACTAATCTCAGCCAACCACTCATTGTCGGCTGTCACTGCGTACTAATCTCAGCCCACCATTCATTGCCGGTTGTCACTGCTCACGAATCACTGCCTGCTAATCACTATCTATTACCCACTGATTTCCTGCAAATGCTTCTTGAGCAGAATCATCCTGTCACGCAGCTCGGCTGCAGATTCGAAATCCAGCTCGGAAGCCGCTTTTTTCATCTTCTTCTGCATCTCGGCGATCAGCTTTTCCAGCTCCTCGCGGTTCATTGATTCCGGATCCTTTTCCATCTGCACTTCCTGCTTCGCCAGCTCCTTTGAAATGCTGATCAGATCGCGGACTGCCTTTTTGATCGTCTGCGGCGTGATGTCGTGCTCTTCATTGTATGTCTGCTGCAGCTTGCGCCGCCGCTCGGTCTCCTCCATCGCGACGCGCATGGAATCGGTCACGACATCCGCATACATAATCACATGTCCCTGTGCGTTCCGCGCGGCGCGGCCGATCGTCTGAATCAGGGAAACCGACGAGCGCAGGAAGCCTTCCTTGTCCGCGTCCAGGATCGCTACCAGAGAAATCTCCGGGATATCCAGTCCCTCCCGCAGGAGGTTGATCCCGACCAGTACGTCAAACACATCCAGCCGCATGTCGCGGATAATCTCCGTCCGCTCCAGTGTGTCAATGTCCGAGTGCAGATAGCGGATCCGGATGCCGACCTCCTTCATGTAATCCGTCAGATCCTCGGCCATCCGCTTCGTCAGCGTCGTCACCAGAACCTTATTCCCGGCAGCTGTCTCTTTATTGATCTCACTGATCAGGTCGTCGATCTGCCCCTCGACCGGGCGCACCTCCATACGCGGGTCCAGCAGTCCGGTCGGCCGGATGATCTGTTCCGTGCGCAGCAGCTCATGCTCTGCCTCATACTCCCCCGGCGTAGCCGATACAAACATCAGCTGGTCGATTTTACTCTCGAACTCTTCAAAATTCAGAGGGCGGTTGTCCTTCGCGGAGGGTAGCCGGAACCCGTAATCCACCAGTGTCGTTTTCCTCGACTGGTCGCCCACGAACATCGCGCGAATTTGCGGCACCGTCTTGTGCGACTCATCGATGATCATCAGAAAATCGTCATCGAAATAATCCATCAGCGTGTGAGGCGCCGCGCCTGCAGGGAGGCCCGCCAGATGCCGCGAATAATTCTCCACGCCGGAACAGAAGCCTGTCTCACGCAGCATCTCTACATCAAAATTTGTCCGCTCCGCAATCCGCTGCGCCTCAATCAGCTTATCCTCACTCTTAAAATACGCAACCCGCTCCTTCAGCTCCTCCTCAATCGCGTCCGCCGCCTGCAGGATTTTTTCCATCGGCACCACATAGTGGGACGCAGGGAAGACGGCGATAAACTCCAGGCCTTTTTTAATCTGGCCGGTCAGCACGTCAATCTCCGTGATGCGGTCGATCTCATCCCCAAAGAATTCCACCCGGTATGCATAATCATCTGCGTTCGCCGGAAAAATCTCCAGCACATCCCCGTGCACCCGAAATGTGGCGCGGTGAAAATCCATCTCGTTGCGCTCATACTGAATATCAATCAGCTTCCGCAGAATCTCATCCCGGTCCCGCTCCTGGCCCTGGCGCAGGTAGAGCACCAGATCCTTATAATCCGCCGGACTTCCCAGACCATAAATACAGGAAACACTCGCCACAATAATGACATCCCGCCGCTCTACCAGCGACGCCGTCGCCGAGAGCCGCAGCTTGTCAATCTCATCATTAATCGCGGAATCCTTCGCAATATACGTATCCGAAGACGGAACATACGCCTCCGGCTGATAATAATCATAGTAGGACACAAAATACTCCACCGCGTTCTCAGGGAAGAACTCCTTGAACTCACTGTACAATTGCGCTGCGAGCGTTTTATTGTGCGCAATGACCAGAGTCGGCTTCTGCAGCTGCTCGATCACATTCGCCATCGTGAAGGTCTTGCCGGAACCCGTCACGCCCAGCAAAGTCTCGAATTGATTGCCTTCTTTAAAGCCTTTAACAAGTTCGGCGATGGCCTGCGGCTGATCGCCGGTGGGTTCGTATTCACTGTGTAAGACAAAAGGTTTTTGTTCAGACTGCACAAAAGTCACCTCCGAAATCCATACTAAAAAGGTTCGTCTATTCGCCGGAAATTCGTGTAAGTGAGTATTCTGTTTGCCCTCAAAAAGGGCATTACACGAATTTTGGTCACCGGCGAGTTTTTTTTCGGACTGTCGGGAGTAGTAAAACCATACGAACAATCCGGGGGAAAATACAGGAGTCATTGCGTGGCTTTCATTATAGCAAACTTCATTCTGTTTGTCCATATGGAAACGAACGTAAGTTCTATTAATCTGTTATGCTATTAATCTGTTATGGCTTATTCCATTAGGCCTGTGCTGCTATCGGCGCTATGCCGAATTCGGTATAGTGCTGATGACTGCATGATTTTTTGCAAAAGCAAGAAAAGCGCAGGACGAACGCTGGAAAACATCGTGCCATTCATCACCAATAAATTATTCCTGAAAATCAATCTCCAGAAGACGACAGTGAACCATGTCAGCAAAATAAAGTATCTTGGTTACGATTCTACCGGTACAAGGGGAAATGTAGACTGAGAGTACATCCGAAATCGGTGAACAAAATGAAAAACCGGTTAAGGGAGCCGACAACCAGAGGCAATAAATAGAGCAATCCGGAGAGAGAGAAGAAACTCAGGGAATACACAATTGGGTGGATAAACTATTTTCGCTATGCTGACATGAAATCGTTGATGGAACAAACGGATGAATGGTTACGCCATCGAATCTGAGCGGTGTATTGGAGACAATGGAAAAAAGTGCGAACGAGGTACAGGATGTTACGAACGTTACATTTACCAGAATGGAGAGTACATGAAATGGCGAACTGTCAAAAGGGAGTGTGGAGAGCAGCTGGAATGCTAAACGGTGCATTCACGAAAAAAGTAATAGTGGACAGACTTGGATATCCATCCATGAGCGCCCACTATCTGAAAGTACGTGTAAACTATTGAACCGCCCTGGTACCGAACGGTATGCCAGGTGGTGTGGAAGGGGGACTAATCATCCCCTTATCCGATTAGCCTTTATCCTTCCAATATGCCGCAAACGCCTTTGCTGCCGATTTCTGCTGTATATCTGTCTAATGATCCCCGTCACCGTTTTCTGCTCTGTATTGGACAAATTCAGGGCATGATTTGAGCAAAGCTCAGATGGGCAAAATGAGTGAGTTTGTCGACCTAAGACTCCCAATATTCTTCAACTTCCTCTTTAGCTCTTTCAGGAGAAAGACTAAACTGAACTTTGATTTTCTCCACAATCTCAGAGAATGACAATCCAACATCCTTCAAAGCTCTTACAACATTCATAATACCGGCATCTCGTGCAACATTAAAATCGTGAACCCGCATAATTTCTTCCCTGTCATATAACTGCATCATAATATCCACTACCTCACTTTCTCTGGATTCCAGATATTCTTTCAGCACGTCAGCATCTTTACAAATCTGAATCGCCTGCTGAACCGCTTTCTTCGTTCGTCCATACAGTTTAATCTGTTCATCTATGACCTTTGTAAATGTAATGTACTGATTAACAATATCTCTTTTTTTACCGTCATAAATCATTTTTACGGTTACTTCCACAGCTGACTGTTTACCTTCAAAGAATTCCTGTGATAACGTAATCTCTTCGGGGCGTTTTTTCCTGTTTCCTGTATATATGACATAAATTTCCGGCCTTGGAAGAGCCACTTTACGACTCTTATACAAGTCCATGTTGTTCTCTGTAAAATATCTGCGATACGAATTAACCAGATATTCTAAAGCTCTGATGATAATGTTCGACGTCCATGTCGATTGCGCCTCTATCATAACCACCAATTTGTCACCTTTTAAGAAACCAAGATCATTATAGATATCATCCGTAAAGATATTTTCAAGTGTAACGGTTTGCAAATCTGATTCCTGTACCGTTGTATCCTCCGGATGAAGCGATTTATATAGTTGAAGCAGATATTTGGGCATGCCAAACAAATCCGTGAATACACTGTCTTTTATCGTCTGCTTCATCTCTAAATTATCTGCCATTAATATCAACTCCCATCTGGCGATCGCATTAATAACGTATGAATGTACGCATAGATATATTTTATTATACGCCAGGCATCCTGCGTCTGGCAAGCTGAATTTTAAGAGAAGAGGGCGGTTCAACCTCTTCCAGGAACTCGAAATTGCCGAATCCAGCATAAATTTTACTCTTTTTCCCTGCGCAAATATGGATTATCCACGGCCTCTTTCATGAGCAGCAAGCCCATAGAGAGACCCAGTCGAAAGAATTCCATGCACATAATATCCTGAGTATCAACCATGCAAGCCACCTCCGATATGTCCTGATTCACGAAGTGAATCGGGACGCAGGCAATGTTCCGATTTTCGTAGAAAATCGAGAACGGTACCGCGCCATTGTGCGAAACACAATTTAGCATGGCGCGGCTTTCAAAACTGTCCTGATTCAATTTTTTGAAAGTATACCGCATCCTTTTCAAAAAGTATAGCTGCTTTTCGAATGTTTGTTCGGCTTGCTTTTTCTGGTACGTAGGGGTATAATTTTATAGATTGACTGATTTGTAAGATAGACATATGTTATGAATAAGAAAAGTATGGAGGAGCTATGTACCAGAAAAGTCCCAGCAGTCTGATAAAGCATATTGATTTTATGATACTTGATCTGCTCTGCTTTATGATTTCTTTGTTTTTGGCCTGTACGCTGCGGTTGCAGTTCGAAGGATTTCGGTATTCGGAGCTGTATGGACGCTTACTTATTATAACTGCATTAGTACATATTTGTGCATCAGCCTTTGATAATGGTTATAAAAATATTTTGCGCAGAGGGTACCTGAAGGAGTTTGTGGTGGTTTTTCGCCATGTTGTGATTGTCATTACGCTGACGCTGATTGTACAGTTTTTTTTAAAGATTTCTAATGAAGCACTTTCGAGGCTGGTTATCGGCTATATGGCAGTGATTTCTCTGGTTGTGATCTGGATCGAGAGGATTGTCTGGAAAAATGTCATTCGTCACAGGCTGAAAAAGAATCCGCGCCTGATGCTGCTGGCGACAGACCGGTCCGGAGCGGAGCGCATTCTGTGGCAGTTGAGGGATCAGATGATTGATTTTTCCATAAAGGGAATTGCGCTGATTGATAGTAGCGGTGACCGGAACGCCGTGCCGGATGTTTCTCCTGAGTCTATTGATGGAGTTCCGATTGTGGCCAATGCTGACACCCTGCTGGACTATCTGCGGGCGAATGCGATAGATGAGATTTTATTCAGTGTGCCGCAGAAGACTGCGATCCCGCCGGAGCTGATCCGGCAGTGTAGCCTGATGGGGATTACAATCCATCTGGAGGTGCGGTCCTCCAGCGAGATGGGAACGGCCAGATTTGAGGAGAATTTCGCGGGTCTGGCGGTTATGACCAGTTATCTGAAGCTGATTACGCTGGGGCAGGCGTTTCTCAAGCGGGCGATGGATATTGCAGGCGGGCTGGTCGGAGTTCTGCTCACTGGTATTTTGTTTGTCTTTGTTGCTCCGGCTATTTATCTTTCTGATCCGGGCCCCATTTTTTTCGGACAGGAGAGAGTCGGCAAAAATGGCCGGATTTTTAAGCTGTATAAGTTCCGCAGTATGTACCAGGACGCGGAGGCGCGCAAGGCGGAGCTGATGGAAAAGAATGAGATGAAGGGGCAGATTTTTAAAATAGAAAATGACCCTCGCATCATTGGCAGCGGTCCGGACGGCACCCGTCATGGGATTGGCCATTTCATCCGCACGACGAGTATTGATGAATTTCCGCAGTTCTGGAATGTTCTGCGCGGTGATATGTCTCTGGTGGGGACACGCCCGCCGCTGATTGGAGAGGTGGAGGAATATGATATTCACCACCGTGCCAGACTTGCGGTGAAGCCGGGGATTACCGGATTGTGGCAGGTCAGCGGCCGGAATGATATTGTGGATTTCGAGGAGATTGTGAAGCTGGATACGACATATATTCAGAACTGGAGCATCAGCTTCGATATTAAGATCCTGTTTAAAACGGTGGCGGTCGTATTTACCAGAAAGGGATCAAAATAGGGTAAAGCGAAAAGATGCAAAACTCCCGCATCCAAAACCGATGCGGGATATATAGGGAAAGCCGCGCCATTAATAGTTCGTGCTGAAGCACGAAGGCGCGGTACCGTCCTCGATTTCCGTTGGAAATCGGGACATTGCCAACATCCCGCATCCAAAAACCGATGCGGGATATAATATAAAGGAGGGGCAGGATTATGGTTCAATTATTCGAGGGTGGCACCTGGCTGGTGCATGGGTCGGAGATTATCCCGGAGTCGGAGGCGGCGAAGCTGCCTTCTGTCTGTGGAAAGCAGGCGGACAAGGAGGAAGATCGGAAGGGGACGATTGCGTATTCGATTCTGAAGGCGCATAATACATCGGAGGATATGTCGCATTTGAAGCTTCGCTTTGACGCGATGACCTCCCATGATATCACATTTGTCGGCATCATTCAGACTGCAAAGGCGTCGGGCATGGAGAAGTTCCCGATTCCATATGTCCTGACGAATTGCCACAATTCTCTGTGTGCGGTTGGCGGCACGATCAACGAGGATGACCATGTATTTGGTCTTTCCGCTGCGAAAAAATACGGCGGCATCTATGTACCGCCCCATCTCGCGGTGATTCACCAGTATATGAGGGAGACGATGGCGGGATGCGGCAAAATGATTCTTGGTTCGGATTCCCATACGCGCTATGGCGCGCTTGGCACGATGGCGGTCGGCGAGGGAGGCGGCGAGCTGGTAAAGCAGCTGCTGCGTGACACTTACGATGTGGCTTATCCGGGCGTGGTGGCGATTTACCTGGACGGGAAGCCGAATCCGGGCGTGGGACCGCAGGACATTGCGCTGGCGATTGTCGGAGCTGTGTTTAAAAATGGCTATGTGAAAAACAAGGTGATGGAATTTGTCGGCCCGGGTGTGGCCTCGATGTCCACGGATTACCGCAATGGGGTCGATGTCATGACGACGGAGACGACCTGCCTTTCTTCTATCTGGCGCACCGATGAGGATACGAAGGCATATCTGACGGAGCATGGGCGCGGGGAGGACTACCGCGAGCTGAACCCGGCGGATGTGGCTTATTATGACGGTCTGGTTTATGTAGATCTGAGTACGGTAAAGCCTATGATTGCGCTTCCGTTCCACCCGAGCAACACGTATGAGATCGATGAGCTGCTCGCGAACCCGGGCGACATCCTGCGGGAGGTGGAAAAGAGCGCGGAAGCTCTGACGCAGAACACGACCGTGGATTTCCATCTGACGGATAAAATTATAGACGGAAAGCTGCATGTGCAGCAGGGCATCATCGCCGGCTGCGCGGGCGGCGGCTACACGAACCTGATGGAGGCGGCGGAGATCCTGAAGGGCCGGAGCATTGGCAATGACGAGTTTACCCTGGCAGTTTATCCGTCCTCTCAGCCGGTATTTATGGATCTGGTGCAGAAGGGTGCGATTTCCACGCTGATGGCGGCCGGTTCTACGGTCAAGACCGCATTCTGCGGTCCATGCTTCGGCGCGGGTGATACGCCTGCAAATAATGCGTTCAGCATCCGCCATACGACGAGGAACTTCCCGAACCGCGAAGGCTCCAAGCCGGGCGCGGGGCAGCTTTCCGCGGTGGCGCTGATGGATGCGCGCTCCATCGCGGCGACGGCGGCGAACGGCGGGGTACTGACCTCCGCGGAGACGTTCCTGGAGTCGGCCGGTTTCGGGAAAATGACGGCGGGCTGGTCGGTACCGAACTATCATTATGACGACAGCGCGTACCGTGCAAGAGTGTATCAGGGATTTGAGAAGGCTCAGACTGACTCTGCGCTTGTCTATGGCCCGAATATCAAGGACTGGCCGGACATGGAGCCGCTGTCCAATGATATCCTGCTGCGCGTGTGCTCGAAGATTATGGACAAGGTGACGACGACGGATGAGCTGATTCCGTCGGGTGAGACATCCTCCTACCGCTCCAATCCACTCGGGCTGGCGGAGTTTACCCTCTCCCGGCGCGATCCGGAGTATGTGGGCAAGGCAAAGGAGGTGGATCGCCTTGAACGGGCGCGGGTGGCCGCGAACGATGCCGCATCATCGGATTCTTCGGATACCCGGGAAGATGCGTCCGGGGCAGCAGCAGCCGCGGGAGCTTCAAGAGCGGCAGCCATAGGAAATGCGCATGGCAGCGATCGTGGCATGGCGGCCGCAGCGGCACTGGATGGTACACTGGCAGCCGCCCTGAAGCAGATTGAAGCGGCTTATCCGGGCACGGATGTGAATGCGATTGAGATCGGCAGTATGATTTACTGTGTAAAGCCTGGCGACGGATCCGCCCGTGAGCAGGCGGCGAGCTGCCAGAGAGTGCTGGGCGGGCTCGCAAACATCTGCACCGAGTACGCGACCAAGCGCTATCGCTCCAATGTCATGAACTGGGGCATGCTCCCGTTCCAGATGAAGGAAGAGCCGGAATTCCAGGTCGGCGATTACATCTATGTGCCGGGCGCGCGGGCAGCGCTGGACGGAGACATGAAGGATATCAAAGCCTATGTGATTCCGGTCACCGGCCAGACAGACGGAGGGCAGGCGGCTGCAGGCGAACCGCAGGAGATTTCCCTGTACATCGCAGATATGACGGAGAACGAGAAGGAAATCGTCCGCGCAGGATGCCTGATTAACTTCAACCGGAACCGGATGATGGAAAAGCAGTAAAAAGAGCGTAAACAGGAACGTTCAGTAAAGTATACGATTGTTCAGCAAAGAACAGAAATGTTCAATAGAGCGAACGAATGTTCAACAGGGTATAGAATGATTCAGAATAGTTTAGAAATAGCAGCGAGGAATAAGAACATGCAGGGAAGAACGCACAATTGCGGGGAGCTGCGGATCGGCGATGTCGGCGCGCAGGTGAAGCTGGTCGGCTGGTTTGAGAATCTCCGCAAGGTAAGTAAGAATTTAGGATTTCTGGTTTTGAGAGATTTTTACGGGACGACACAGATTGTTGTGGAGACCGAGGCGATCATGGAGCAGCTGTCCGCACTGAATTATGAGTCGACGATTTCGGTCGAGGGCGTGGTGCGCGAGCGCAGCAGCAAAAATGAGAAGCTTCCGACCGGCGAGATTGAGGTGGTGCCGGAGAAGATTGAACTGCTCGGCCGGTGCCAGTACAATGAGCTGCCGTTCCAGATTAACCATTCTAAGGATGCGGATGAGAATCTCCGCCTGAAATACCGCTATCTGGATCTGCGGAATCCGGCGGTGAAGGATAAGATCGTTCTGCGAAGCAAAATCGTGGCGGATCTGCGCACGAGCATGATTGCGCATGACTTTTTGGAAATCACGACGCCGATCCTGACCTGCTCGTCCCCGGAGGGCGCGCGGGATTATCTGGTGCCGTCCAGGAATCATCCGGGCAAGTTTTACGCGCTGCCGCAGGCGCCGCAGCAGTTCAAGCAGCTGCTGATGGCATCCGGGTTTGACCGGTATTTCCAGATTGCGCCGTGCTTCCGGGATGAGGACGCGCGCGCGGATCGGTCTCCGGGCGAGTTTTACCAGCTGGATATGGAGATGGCGTTTGCCAGTCAGGACGATGTGTTTGCAGTATTGGAGGACGTGCTTCCGCCGATTTTCTCCAAATACGGAATCTATCAGAAGGCGTCCGCTCCTCCGTTTCAGAGAATTGCGTATCTGGACGCGATGGAGCGGTATGGCACGGACAAGCCGGATCTGCGGATTCACCTCGAGGTGCAGGACGCGACCGGGGTGCTTTCCGACTGCGGGTTCGGGCCGTTCGAGGGCCAGGTGGTCAAAGCGGTCGTGGCGCCGAAGTTTACCGGCACCAGAAAGGTGATTGATCGGCTGTGCGCGGACGCCGAGGTGCAGAGCGGCCAGAAGGCCTACTGGTTCCGGCTGGATGAGCAGGGAGAGCTGGTCGGCGGCATTTCCAAATTCGTAAAGGAACGGAAGGACACGGTAGCCGCGACACTCGGCTTGAAGCCGGGCGATTTTGTAGCACTTTCCGCCGGAAGCCGACCGGCCGCGCAGAAGGGAGCGGGCGTCCTGCTGAAGATGATCGGCGCCCGGTTTGACGGCTATATGGATAAGGAGAGCTATGAATTCTGCTGGATCGTCGATTTCCCGATGTACGAGATCGGCGAGGAGTCCGGCGAGCTGGAGTTCTGCCACAATCCGTTTTCCATGCCGCAGGGCGGCCTTGCGGCACTCGAAGCGGCCGGGGAAAGCACCGAAGAGGCGCTGAAGATTCTGGCCTGGCAGTATGATCTCGTATGCAATGGCGTCGAGCTGTCGTCCGGCGCGGTCCGCAACCATGACCCGGAGATCATGGTAAAGGCATTCAACCTGGTCGGGCTTGGTGAGGACGATGTAAAAGCGAAATTTCCGGCGATGTACAACGCGTTCTGCTATGGCGCGCCGCCGCATGCCGGCATCGCGCCCGGCGTCGACCGCATGGTGATGCTGATTGCCGGCGAGGAGAGCATCCGCGAGATTATCCCGTTCCCGATGAACAAGAATGCGCAGGATGTGATGATGGGCGCTCCGGCAGAGGTAGAAGAGAAGCAGCTGCGGGATGTGCACATCCAGATTGTGAAGGAAGAGAAGAAAGACAAGGAAGAGAAGGCAGAGGCGTAAAAAGAATCAAAGGATTGATTTTTGCGTTTTCTGTTACCAACTGTTGTTTTCGATGAAAGAAAGCCAGCCATCTGCAAGATACAGATGGCTGGCTTTTTAGTGCGGAAAAATGCTATTCCTCAGAAGGATGACTTTCCATGAAAAGACGGTGGAAATTGGGGAAAAAATACCGCGAAATGGCAGAGAGCCGCCGTCATTTCGCGGAGCACTGAAATTTTTATTCTGATCCGCTGTCTGCACCTGCACTCGTGTCACTGCCTGCGCCTGCTGCATCTGCCTCGGAACTGCCCGTATCGCCGCCAGCATCTGCCTCGGCGCTGCCCGTATCGCCTGCTGCATCTGCCTCGGAACTGCCCGTATCGCCGCCAGCATCCGCCTCGGCGCTGCCCGAGTCGCCGCCAGCATCTGCCTCGGATTCCGCCGGACCACCCTCCGCGTCCGCGTCTGTCCCGGCCTCCGTTTCCGCCGTCTCGGAGGTTCCGTCCAGAATTTCCTTCAGCTCATTGATCATGTCTTCGTCCTTCAGACTGAATTTGATTTCCACACGCCGGGAAGCTTCGGCGTCGATTGTCCCGTCCTCGCTGTAGACCGGGTCGGCCCAGGAATGTCCGTTGACGGAAAGCTTTTCCTCCAGCTTCTCCATGTCGGAGGCGTCAATTGTATCGCCGGAGAGATCCAGCAGATAGGAAGCGACCGCGAACGCTCTCGACTGGGAGAGCTGCAGATTGTAAGAGTAGGTGCCGGTCGTATCGGTGTAGCCGTCGATCCGGACCTCTGCAAGATAATCGAAATAGTCTTCAGACATCAGAACCGAGCAGTAAATCGGAAGAATCTCGCCAAGAAGCTCCATGCCTTCTTCCGTCAGCTCGGTTTCATTGTATCCGAACAGCACACTAGAATCCAGAACGATGGAGCCGTCGGATTCGTCAATGGTGACCACCAGATCCTGTGCGTCAAATTCCACCTTCAGGGCGGCGATCAGATCTGCCTTTACGCCGATGATTTGCTCGATCTTCTGCTGCTGTTCAGCCATCAGGGCTTCCTGCTCGTCGAGGGAGGCCTGCTGGGAGGCGACCAGCGCAGCCTGCTCATCCAGCTCAGATTCCTGCTGTGCCAGCAGGGCGCTCTGCACGTCAAGAGACTCCTGCTGGGAGGCGACCAGCACGGCCTGTTCATCCAGGTCGGCCTGCTGGGAGGCGAGCAGTGCAGCCTGCTCGTCGAGCTCGGATTCCTGTTCGTTCAGAAGTGCCTGCTGCTCATCCAGCTGCGACTGCAGGAGGCTGGTGGTCTCCGCGTGTGCGGATTCTTCCGCAAGCCGGTCCTGATAGTTTTTCTGCGCCTGCATGAAAGAGATGCACATGACGAGGACAAACAGCAGCAGAAGCCCGGCCATCATATCGGAATATGAGCGCCAGACGTTGTGCTTTTCATAGGTTTTCTTTCGTTTCGCGCGCATGTCATATCACCCCTTGCTCTTCCGGCGGAACAGGACAGGCTCGGAGGCCAGCTTTTCGAGGTGGTTCAGTTTCGCGCTCATTTCCTGCATAAACTGCTCCATCTTCTGATCCTCTTCGGCTGAGTTCAGTGCAGTGAGCTGCCGCCTGCGGATCTCCTCCAGCTGCGCCAAGAGGTCTGCCAGACCATCGAGAATCTCCGCGTTGGAGCGCACCGGCCCCATATTTGCGATCTCATCGGAATACGTCTGCAGCTTTTCACTGTTCGTCTCCCACACATCGGAAAATTTCTCAATCGTCTGGTACATGAACCGGATGTATTCCTGATAGGTCGCCTTCTGGTCTTCGTTGATGCGGAACGCATCCTGCTGCGCTTTCGTCAGCCTTCCGAGCGTCTGCTCGTTGTACTGCTCCGATTTTTCCAGCTGATTCTGCATATCGGTGAAGGTCTTCTGCATGCGGGACAGCGAGCGATCCATGAAATCCATGTAGCTGGACTGCGATTTTTCCAGCTGCTTCGCGGACTGGTTCAGCTGGCGGAAGGATTCGTCCATACTCGCGTGCATATTGCCGATGACGGTCTCACAGATGCGCGCGACCGATTCCTCCTGGCTCTGGGTGAAGCTCTCTACGATCTGATCCATCGACAGCTTCATCTGGTCGAAGGCCGGTGTGATGAACTTCTCGAAGCTCTTTGCCATCTGCTCGGTAAATACGCGGACCAGGTTATTCGTCAGCTCTTCCTCGCTCTTTCGCTGCTCCAGAAGCCGCGCGGCGGCGTCCACCTCATGGCTGGGGCGGACATACAGATAGAACGCATCCGTAAACTCCTCCAGATGGTCGGACATCTCGGAGAGCTCGCTGCGCAGGTTGAACGAAAACGGGAGTGAGAGGGCAAGCCCGTAGATGGACGTGACAAAGGCGACCTTGATTCCGTCGATCAGAGGCGAGACTGAATCAGCCATCTGCTCGTAGCCGGACGGGTCAAAGCTGCGCAGGCCGAGCACCAGCCCGATAAACGTACCCAGAATGCCAAGGCTTGTCAGAATATCGGGGACCAGTTCCAGAAGCCCCCGGTGAATATAGGTCTCAATCGCGTCCTCGTTGATAAAATCGCTGATGTCGCAGGAGCCGTTCGGATGCTTGCTTACCATGTCGCGGTACTGCGCATAGCAGCCGTCAAGAAATTTATTCTCAAAAAGCTGATTCTGCAAAAGCGTGCTCTCCTCGGAGTCGGACTCGCGGATGGAGTCCGCGGCCCGCGAAAGAGCCCTGCTGATCCGGGTCAGCTTAAGCAGCCCGGTGAAAAGAGAGATGATGATCGCGATAATCATAATTCCGAGGAACCCGAGATTGATGGCCAGCGAGCTGATCTCCACGCTGCGGCTGATCCAGGTAATAAACACACAGATGCCGACAGCCAGAGCGGCTGTCAGTACGGAAATAAACCTTCTTCCATACAAGAAAAATCCCCCCTTATGTGAAAATGTTTGTGTTAACCGTTCAGAACAGCATCGAAAAAACCGGTATGGAGCAGCAATGTGCCTGTTCTGCACCGACAGAAGCAAAGCAAATACCAGCCGGTCTGCTGTTTAGAATCGTTCTCATTAATGCTTTGAATAAAAACTTTGAAAATCCTTTTCCAGTATAAAGAAAAATGCGAAAAATGTAAAGATGTGTCGGAGAACCTTAAGAAAAAAATACAAATATAAGCTTTTTTGTTGTGCTTGCACATATGAAAAACAGCGTGTATAATCATAAGGCAGTCCGGTGAAAAGCGGAGCAGTGGGAAACAAAGATGACCCCGTGAAAAGCGGAGCAGTGGAAACAAAGATGGTACTGCACAATGCCGCGGTATGGGAAACAAAGACCGGAAACGAAATGAAAACAGAGAGTCAGAAAATCAGGGAATAGAAAGACACAGGGAGATTTGAGAACATGATCAGACAGGTAGTAGCATTTGTAGAAAATCAGAAGGGCATCATACGTCAGATGACGACCGGACTGCGCGAGGCGGGGATTTCCATCTGCGGACTTTCCACCGTGGATTCGCCGGAGTTCGGCATTGTCCGGATGATCGTCGATCAGCCGGAAGCCGCGCTTAAGAAGCTGACGGGAATCGGGTTTGTCGCCAGAGCGTGTGAGGTCATCGCGGTTCGGATGGAGTCCCCGGAAGGGATGGAAGAGGTCCTTCGCGTGATAGAGGATGGAAATGTCAATGTCAATTATTTTTATTCTTCTTTTGGAAAGGATGGCAGGGAGCCGATTCTGATTCTGAACGCGGCGGATATGGATGAGACAGAGGCAATGCTTCGCGGCCATGGATTTTTCTGTATGGAGGATTTAGCCTTATGAGCATGAGAATATATCAGGCAAAGGATTACAATGATTTGAGCAGAAAGGCGGCAAACATTATCTCCGCACAGGTGATTATGAAGCCGAACTGCGTGCTGGGACTGGCGACCGGTTCCACGCCGATCGGCGCTTACCGGCAGCTGGTGGAATGGTACCGCAAGGGAGATCTGGATTTTTCAGAGGTGACGACGGTCAACCTGGATGAATACCGCGGTCTTCCGAAGGAGAATGAGCAGAGCTACTATTATTTTATGAATGAGAACCTGTTCAGCCAGGTCAATATCGATACGTCCAGAACCTTCCTGCCGGATGGCATGGAGGAGGATACACAGAAGGCCTGCTCCGATTATAATGCTGTCATCCACTCGCTTGGCGGTGTGGATCTGCAGCTGTTAGGCCTGGGACATAACGGGCACATCGGATTTAACGAGCCTGGTATTGCGTTTGAGACAGAGACCCATTGCGTAAATCTGACCGAGCGTACAATTAAAGCAAATATGCGTTTCTTTGTGTCGGAAAGCGATGTGCCGCGCCAGGCTTACACGATGGGGATCAAGACCATCATGAGTGCGCATAAGATTCTGGTGGTCGTTTCTGGTGAGGACAAGGCGGGTATTTTGAGGGAAGCGTTTTTCGGGCCGGTGACGCCTGCCGTGCCGGCATCCATCCTGCAGCTGCACCAGGATGTGACCATTGTGGCGGATGAGGCGGCCCTCGGCGAATGCCGGCAGGTGGGGCTGGTGTGAGCGGAATCCTGAAGCCCGGAGCGGCTGCAGAACGGAGAGTCATGCAGGTAAGATCATGTTGCGATGTGGGGCATGTTGTGAAAAATGAACCGGGTTGCGGTGGTTGTCTGAGGCGGAGTACGTGGCGTGGATGGCTCCTGCAGCCATTTGGCAGAATGCGAATGTTCGGATGGATGATTGAGGCAGTGACATGCAGCGTGACTGCGGCGGATATCTGAGGCGGAGTGCGCGGCGTGAATGGCTCCTGCAGCCATTTGGCAGAATGCGAATGTTTGGATGGATGATTGAGATA
>JAJQDT010000094.1:52233-96673 GCA_021202075.1 Lachnospiraceae bacterium
ATGGCTCCTGCAGCCATTTGGCAGAATGCGAATGTTTGGATGGATGATTGAGATACAGGGAGATTGATTAAGAGGGGATTAATATCATGTCGAAAGGGAAACGCGGGATTCTGGCGGCCCTGGCTGCGGGAATCGCCATTTTGGGAACGGGCGGCTGTTCCAGAAGCATGATGAATTATCAGATCGCGGAGAGCATTGGCACCGTGGGGATGTATGAGGACAATGCACCGGTCGAGACGCCGAAGATGCAGGCGGAGCGCGAGCTGGAGGAAGCGGAGGCAGCCGCGGAGGAGGAGAGGCTGGCGCTGCTTTCGCAGGCGGAAACGCTGGCCGCCGGATACTGGTATGAGGAGGCTATCGTCCTGCTTTCGGAGTCGGATCTGTTTGCGGAGGACGATGACCGGGCAGAGACTGCGATCGAAGAATATCAGGAAGCGCAGAATGCGCTGGTGGAATATGACGGAACGGTTGTTCATCTGAATTTTCCGAACCTGATTGCGGACACCAGCCTGGCGATTGACGGCGACAGCTATTCTTCGACCTACAGCCAGAATCTGATTACCATCAGCGAGTTTCAGGGGATTCTGGAGCAGCTTTATGAAAACGGCTATATTTTGATTGACATTCATTCGCTGGCGGATGAGACGGACGATGGATTTGGCGACGTCACGCTGACGGAGGCCTCGCTGCTTTTGCCCGCCGACAAAAAGCCGCTGGTTCTTTCTGTGGAGAACCTGAATTATGCGAGTGTGCGCAGCGGAGACGGAATTGCCACCAGGCTGGTGCTGGATGAAGACGGGGAAGTGGCCGCTTCTTATGTAGACGCGAACGGAGTCACGAAGGTAGGCGCTTATGACGTCGTTCCGGTGCTGGAGCAGTTTATCGAAGAGCATCCGGACTTTTCCCTGCAAGGTGCGCGGGGCATCATCGGCCTGTCCGGCGAGGACGGCGCTTTCGGCTATGAGGTAGAAGAGGACAGCGATGAGAATTGGGAGAGCAATGCCCAGACAGTAAAGCAGATCGCCGCGAAGCTGCTTGCGGATGGCTGGACATTTGCGACGGAAGGATACAGCTATTCTTATATGAATGACATGACCTATTCTGCGCTGGTGGAAGACATTACACAGTGGGAGGATACGATCGGCAGCCTGATCGGGGACTGCGATACGCTGATTTACCCGTACGGGTCGGAGGTGGAATATGAATCGGAAAAATCCGCTTATCTGACCAGCGCCGGGTATTGTTATCTGATCGGACTGTGGGCGTCAGACGATTACCTTTCTGTCAATCAGACGTATCTGCGGCAGACCAGACGATCCATCACCGGGTATCTTCTCGAAAATTACGCGAGCTACTATGAATCATTTTTCAATGTTTCGGCAATTCTGGACAGTGTAAGGTAAACGGGCTGCGCGACTGCATTTTTTCTTTTTGTGAAACTGGATGCGTGTAAAAGGAAACGGACGGCCTTTTTCGGATCGGTCTGATACAAAAATCGAAAGAATGAAAAGTGAAAAAACAATGATAACACTTGCTATTTTTCGGACAGAGTGGTATGATGCAAGGCAAGAGTCGAATTTTCGAGGAATGAGTATAAAATAATGGAGGGACAGCTTTATGACAAACAAATGCAGGAGATGGATGCTGGCGTTACTGATGTGTGTTTCTGTGGCATTGGCGACTACCGGCTGCGACCAGCTGAAAAAAGAGACGGAAACCGAGGCGCCGACGGAGACAGAAGCGCCGACCGAGGCGCCGACGGAGACAGAGCCGCCGACAGAGAGTGAGACGGAACCGCCGACAGAGAGTGAGACGGAGCCGCCGACCGAGGCCGAGACGGAGCCGCAGACGTTTACACTGGATACGACTGTGGATGAGGAGAATGCGACGCGGGTTGAGTTCGATACGATTCGTGTGATGTACGCACTGGATGACCTGAATGTCCGCTCTGAGCCGGGTACGAGTGATACCTCGGAGATTTTCAGCAGCTATGCGAACGGCGACCAGATCAATGTGGTCGGTGAGACGACGAACTGGTATATGGTTTCTGTGGATGGCTATGCGGAGTATGGCTTTGTGTATAAGGGATATGTAGGTACGAGCGAGGATTCGGCCTCCTCGGATACCGGTGTGGATGATACTGGCGCTGCTGACACGACGGTGTCAGAGACAACGGCAGATTCTGACACGGCGGCTTCGACGACGGATACTTCCTCCGTTGATCTGGAATACGGTGTAGAGACCTATGCGGAGTCGTTTACCATCACAGCGACGGCCGGTGCAAATATGCGCGCGGAACCGTCCCAGGACGGCGAGATTATCGGCACGATCGCGTCGGAGACACAGGTGACGGCGATTGGCTACACGGACCGCTGGTACAAGATCAGCTACAACGGCACCGTTGGATATGTCAATAAAAACCTGTTCAGCGCGGAGTAAAAGCACTCAGAACGAAAAATCAGAAACGAAACCTCAGAAACAAAACATCAGAAAAAAATCAAAAGCGAAAAATCAGAAACGAAAAAACAGTAACAAAATATCAAAAACAGAGAATCCCGAGCCGGAAGCTTATCCGGGTCGGGAATTTTTATGCACAGGGCCGGGCAGGGTGTTTTGCAGCTAAAGCCGCCCCGGCCCGCGCGGGCGAGTAGGAGCCACAAGCTGCCTCCGACTCGATCACAGGGGCGCGTAAGGTGTTTTGTGGCTTGCGCCACACGCGCCCCGCGGAGACGAGCAGGGGACAAGTCTCCCTGCTCGATTGTTCATCTGCTTTAAAGCTTTGTTTAAGGTCAATGGGCCTGCGGCCGGATTCCGGGTAAGTTATTTCGCGACTGTTCCTGTCCCCTCGCATTCACGAAATTTCCATATTTCAATCACAAATCTGACGTATTGAAGTTTTATTGTTTACGATGTGTTTAAAACCGTGTTTTGTATAAGATAAAGGATTACACATTTGATAAATATATAGACTTATATTATTTCCTGAAACTTATTTGAATAGGAAATAATGGCAGAGGAGACGTCAGGATGAGCGATGACTGGAATCGATTGAATCGACAGCTGAAAAGGGAGGAAGAAGTCAGACAAAAGCGTCTGCGTATCGGGATTGTGGTGTTCTCGATTCTTCTGTTTGGCATGGGAATTCGCATGATTGTCAGAAGAATCGCTAATTTCAATAATGAAGATGTGACGGCGGCGATCAGTGAGTCGGCAGATCTTGTTGGAGAGGGCGAAACGGAAAATGAGACGGAAGCTTCCTCGGAGGAGCAGACCGAAGAGGCGTTTTTACCGGATCTCGAGGGGCTGTCCGCGCAGATCGAAGGGATGCTTGGGGAAGTTTCCGGGGTCTGGAGCGTTTATCTGAAGGATCTTGACACAGACGAATCCTTTACAATCAACAGCCAGAGTATGTACGCGGCCAGTCTGGTCAAGCTGTATGTGATGATGTCCGCCTATGAAAATATGGATGATCTGGTAGAAAATTATTGCAGGGTGAATCGCGTAAACGAGGAGGAGGCGCAGGCAACAATCGAAGACCGGCTGTATACGATGATTACGGTTTCCAGAAATGAGTCCTATAATGAACTGGTCCGTCTGCACAGCAGTGAGAACAGTTTTGCGCAGGGAGCACGTCTGATTAACTCCTATATCACGGAAAATGGTTTTTTGAGTACCGGCGTTCATTCGACTCTGCACCCTTCGGATTCCAGCTTTGAGTCCACCGGGGAGGGCATCAACGAGACGACTGTGGAGGACTGCGGAGCGCTGCTGGAAATGATTTACGACGGCGCCTGCGTATCAGAGGACGCTTCGGAGGAAATGCTGAGTCTTTTGCTCCAGCAGGAGAATACGACCAAGATACCGGCGGGCGTTCCGGATGAGATTCTGGTAGCAAACAAGACTGGTGAGACGGATGAAGAGACCCATGACGCCGCAATCATATTTGGCGAAAAGACCGATTACATCCTCTGCGTCATGTCCTCTGAGGTGGATGACATGGGCGTCGGAAACGCGGGGAATCTGATTGCAGAGATGTCCGAGCTGGTGTATGAGTTCCTGAACTAACTTTCCGACCGAAGAGGAGTATAGCCCCTCATCAGCTACAGGTGATGCGTAAGCGGCATATAGCCTGCGGCAGCGAATCGATGTGGGCCTGAGTTGAAATAGGCCGGCCGCAATCCTATTGGCTTTAGACAATGCGTAATTCACTTTAAGGATTTTTGCAAGAAGAAAATATGTCGTATTTAGAAAAAAATCTCCCATAGCAGTTGGGGGATTTTTTCGATACAATAAAGAAAGCCGCGCAACGGAGAATCGCTTTGCGATTGGCGCGGCCTTCGTCCATATTCGCTTCGCGAATACGGACATAAAATAAAGAAAGCCGCGCAATCAACAGAGGGAGGTATTTTCAGAGTGAAAACAGAAGAAATCAACATTCGTGACCCGTATGTACTTTTGCATGAAAACCGGTATTATCTATATGGCACGAGAAGCGCAACCTGCTGGAGTGAAGCGGACGGTTTTGACTGCTATGTGAGCGACGACCGGGAGAACTGGGAAGGACCGATTGAGATTTTTCACCGGCCAGAGGGCTTTTTTGCCGATCGCAGCTACTGGGCGCCGGAATGTTATTTTTATCAGAATGCGTTTTATTTTGTGACTACGCTGGAGGGCGGCGGCCGCAAGAAGGGAGTCTATGTGCTGCGCAGTGAGAGCCCGACCGGCCCGTTTGTCCCGTATGGCAAGGAGCTGACGCCGCAGGAGTGGACGAGTATCGACGGAACTCTTTATGTGGAAGATGGAATTCCTTATCTGATTTTTTCACACTCATTTGAGGACAGCCCGAACGGTGATATGTGCATGGTCGAGCTGAAGCCGGATCTGTCGGCGGCAGCCGGTGAGCCGGTTTTGCTGTTTTCGGCCGGCGAGGCAGACTGGGCGCATCCGGTTCCGTTTGCGAAGGCGGAGTTTGGGATGGACGGGGACGTCTATTTTACCGATGGCCCCTGTATGTTCCGGATGCCGCAAATGGGCCTTTGCATGACCTGGTCCAGCTGGGGTACGAATGGATACGCGGTTGGCGTGGCGGTATCGGAGAGGGGGAGCGTGAAGGGACCGTGGCGGCAGATCGCGCGGCCGATTTTCCCGGAAAACGGCGGGCACGGCATGGTATTTGCAGATAAGGACGGGCAGCTTCTGTTTGTCCTGCATTATCCGAACGACAAATTTCAGGAGAAACCGTGTTTTATGAAGCTGATCAATCAGAATGGGGAACTGATTCTGGAGCAGGTGTGCGGTTCGATTGCCGGAATCTGACATCATCAAACAATATGGAGATTGGAAAAATGAAAGTAGAAAAACTGAGAGTAAATCAAATTGAAAATCCGCTGGGGTATGCGATTGATCCGCTGAGCTTTTCGTGGGTCGTGACAGAATGCGAAAGCAGGCAGAAATGGGCGCGGATCCGTGTGGCGGAGGCATTTGCCGGCCGGAAGCCGACGGTTGAGGCTTCATGCTGTCAGCAGCCAGTGACGGAGACTTCTGTCGACCGGCAGCTGATGCCGGAGGTTTCCCCCTTTGACAAGGCGGACCTTCTCTTTGACAGCGGAGAGGACGCGGAAGCGGAAAGCCTGGATTATCAGGTGTTTCTTGCATTAAAGCCGCGCACCGGATATCTCTGGGAAGTGACGGTGAAGGCAGAGAACGGCGAGTCGGCATCGGCAGTCGGGCGGTTTGAGATCGGGAAGATGGATGAGCCCTGGTGCGGGCAGTGGATCTCACCGGTGGGAGAGACTTCCTCTGCCATACTGGTTAAGAAGTTTTTGGTGGAGAAAATCGGTGACGCGAGGCTTTATATCTGCGGCCTCGGCGTCTATGAGTGCCGGATCAACGGCGAAAAGGTTGGGGATGAATACCTGGCGCCGGGCTATCATTCGTATGATTTCCATCTGCAGGCGCAGACGTACGATGTGACTTCGTATCTGCGGGAGGGCGAGAATGAGATCCGCATCTGGCTTGGGGAAGGGTGGTTTAAAGGACGTCTCGGCTTTGACGGGGGCTTTACGGATATCTATGGAGACCGCCTGTATGCGATCGCGGAGTTGTATGTAAAAAATCAGGACGGCGAAACGCTGGCAGTCCGGACAGACGATACCTGGGAGAGCCGGATTTCGCCGGTGATCTTTAACAACATCTATGATGGAGAGGTTTACGATGCCAGACGAGAGTATTGGTCTGGAATTGTGATGGAAGGGTCGACGGCGGATACTCAGGCAGCGAACTGTCAGGCAGCGGATTCTCAGGCCGATGATGCGGCAGCCTCGGGTCAGGCAGATGTATTTACGATTGGCACAGTCGAGCTTGCTGCTCCGACAGACTCGCAGCACGATGAGATCTTACCTTGCGGTCCCCTGACCGACCGCTACAGCCTTCCGGTTGTGAAGAAGGAATCCTTCGCGGTAAAAGAATTGATTCACACGCCGAAGGATGAGACGGTTCTTGATTTTGGACAGGAGATTACCGGCTGGGTGGAGATCGATGCTGATTTTCCAGTGGGAACAACGATTACGCTCACTGCGGGCGAAATCCTGCAGAACGACTGTTTCTATCATGAGAATCTGCGCACGGCAAAGACGGAATTTACTTATATATCGAATGGCAAAAAGGCGTTGGCGAGGCCGCATTTTACCTTTTACGGATTCCGCTATATGAAAGTGGAATGTGCGATTCCGGTGAGAGCAGAGCAGTTCACCGCCTGGCACCTGCGCAGTGATTTTGACCAGATCGGAAAAATCGAGACAGGAAACGCGAAGGTCAACCAGCTCTTTTCCAACGCGCTCTGGGGGCAGAAGGATAATTTCCTGGACGTGCCGACGGACTGCCCGCAGCGTGATGAGCGCCTTGGCTGGACCGGCGACGCGCAGGTCTTTTCGGAGACGGCCTGCTACAATATGTATATGCCGGCGTTTTACCGCAAATATCTCTGGGATATGCGCGCGGAGCAGAGTATCCTGGACGGCTCTGTGCCGAACGTGGTGCCGCGCCTGAAGCGGGGGATGGTGGCCGAGCATGGCTCCTGCCCGTGGGCGGATGCCGGGGTCATTATTCCGTGGAATGTCTATAAGCACTACGGAAGCAAAACCCTGCTGGCGGAGACCTACCCCGGCATGAAGGCCTGGGTGGACTGCCAGAGAAAGCGGGAAGAGGCTGTCAGCGATCCGGAAGGAGACGGAAAAGAGAGGCATCTGATAAAGGACGGTTTCCATTTCGCGGACTGGCTCGCGCTCGACAATCCGCAGCCGGGACCGTTTGGCGCGACCGATCCGCTGTACATCGCCAGCGCGTATTATTACCGCGATGCGGACATTGTGGCGCAGTCCGCAGAGATTCTCGGTTATGATGAAGCAAAGGAGTACCGGGAACTGGCAGACGCGATCAAACAGGCGATCCGGGAGAAGTATTTTGATGCAGACGGAACCTGCTCCTGCAAAACACAGACCGGATCAGCGATCGCGATCTGCTTTGGGCTGACGGACACTGAGTTCGCAGAAGGAAGCGAGCTGGAGGCACGGGTTAAGGCCAACAACGACCATCTGAATACCGGCTTTGTCGGGACGACCATGCTATGCCCGGCGCTCACAAAGACCGGACACAACGATACAGCAGTCACTCTTTTACTGAATGAGGATTTCCCGAGCTGGCTCTACAGCGTCAACCTGGGAGCGACGACGATCTGGGAGCGCTGGGATTCGGTGGGACCGGACGGCGTCATCAGCGCGGAAGGCATGAACAGCCTGAACCACTACAGCTACGGAAGCATTGAAGCCTGGATGTATGGGTATGTATGCGGCATCCGTCAGGCAGAGCCGGGATTCCGGAGAGCCATCCTCGAGCCGCATCCGGATCAGAGACTGGGATATGTGAAAGGAACGCTGGAGACGGCGGCGGGTGTGTATGAGAGCAGCTGGAGCTATGATGAGAGTGGTAAGGTGACATACACTTTTACCGTACCGTTCGGTGCGGAGGCAGAGCTGAGGCTGCCGGATGGCAGGACGGAAGTGCTGACAGCCGGAACCTCGGAATTTTGATAGTATGAGAAGTAAAACGACTAAAGTCGTTTACTATTAAAGAATAATAAGCCAGAAGTGTGTTCCCTGATAGTAAGACATTCTGGGATATGCTTCGGCCTGGTTTTGCGGTCGTGGCGATTGGAAAGGAACAGAAGGGAGAAGTTTTATTATGGATCAGGAACTGAGAGCGATTGTAGATAAAATGAAAGCCGAACTGGCGCAGGAAGTCTAAAAGATGAACCTGGCGAACCAGATGATGGAGATTGACGGAATCCGGCGCACTCTTCCACTGGAAGGGCGCACGCTGGATATGGTGTACTATCCGGCAAACAGGGAAAAAGGAACTGCCTCGGAGAAAAAGGCTCCTCTGCTTATCGGATTTTACGGCGGCGGTTTTCTTTTTGGCGGCTGTGCAATGAATGATTATATGTGGCAGGCCATTCGGGAACAGCTGGGTGTCAATGTCGCATCCATTGGTTATCGGAAATCCCCGGATCATATGTGGCGGGATGTTCTGGACGATGGGTATGATGCAGCCGTTTACCTGAAGGAGCACGCAGAGGAGTTTGGTTTTGATCCGGATCATATCTCCGTATTTGGCTGCAGTGCGGGAGCCTCCCTTGCGACCAGAACGGCGCTGTACGCGAAACAAAAAGGGAATCTGTTTTTTGAGGACCAGATTCTGATGTATCCTTTTGTGGATATGGTAACGGATCCGCTGCAAAAAGGCGAAGGAAGTCTGAGCGGACCGATTATGTATGTGTTCAATGAATTTCATTGCAGAGCTGATGAGGTTGCGCTTCCTCTTGTCTCGCCGGTGTGTGCTTCCGAGGAGGAACTTTGCGGAATGCCGAACACCGTGATTGTTCTGGCGGAAAATGACTGCCTTCGTGCGGAAGGACAAAAATACGGTGAGATGCTGGCGGCAGCGGGGGTTCCCGTTCATATGACATGTATGGAAGGAATGCCGCATGGATTCTTTGAGTCCGGTTTTGGCGTCCGCGGCGAGGAACTGGAATTTCTGGGTGAGGCGGTACGTTCCGGTATGAAGGATGGAACTATCGCGCAAAAGTCGCAGGAATCAATGGAGTTTATCAATACTCATCTTTCTTCAGAACAGTTTTTTTCCAGAACAAATCTTTCTTATGTGGAAAAGTCTGTAAAGGAGCTGCGTACAGGCGGAGGCCATTCGCACGAGCTGATTGATTCAAATGAAGAATGAAAAACCGGGATAGAAGACAGAAAATAAACAGGAGATATTAATGGAAATCGTCTTATTACTGCTCAGGCAGAGCCTGATCATGTTTGTGTACCTGCTGATCGGATATTTTCTGTATAAAAAGAAGCTGGTCAGCAAACAGGGCAGCGCGGACATGGGGCGGATGCTTTTATACGTCATCATGCCGGTCGCCATTTTGAAATCCTATATCCGGGATTTCAGCACAGAGCTGCTGGAAGGGCTGGCGGTCTCCTTTGTGCTGGCTTTGTTGTCGCTGATTCTCGCGGTGGTGGTAAGCCGCCTGTTGTTTAAAAAGGAAGAAGGCGTGGAGCGTTTCGGGGCCGCGTTTTCTAACGCGGGTTTTATCGGGATTCCACTGGTGCAAATGGCGCTGGGGACGGAAGCTGTCTTTTATGTGGCGTCATTTGTAGCGATCCTGAACATTCTGCAGTGGACCTACGGTATTTTAGTCATGACGGGTGACCGTTCCGTTATCAGTCCGCGGAAGATTTGCACAAACCCGATCGTGATCAGCTTTCTGGCGGGTCTGCTCCTGTTTTTCGCGCCGATCACTTTGCCGGAGATGCTTACTGATATCATCGGCACACTCTCGTCCATGAACGGGCCTGTCGCGATGATCGTGCTGGGCGTGTATCTGGGGCAGGTGCCGCTGAAATCCTTATTTACAGACAGGCTGGTCTATAAGTGCGCGGCCGTGCGCCTGCTGCTGATACCGGCACTGACGATCGTATTGATGCTTGCTGCTCCATCCACATATCAGATCATTAAGCTCACCGTGCTGATCGCAGCGGCGGCCCCGGTGGGATCAAATGTGGCGATTTTCGCGCAGCTGTATGATCAGGATTATACCCGTGCGGTCAAAGAAGTGTGCCTGAGCACGCTGCTATGCATTGTGACGCTGCCGGTGGTGGTCGGGGTTGCGAATATGTTATTTTGAGAAAGGGAAAAATCAGCCCTTGAAAAAAACAAACAAGTCCGTTGAATGACAGGTGGAATAAAAATAATTGAAGGCATCTGCTGTAAAAAAAGAAGGGAGACTATATCATGAACGACGCAGAATTGGAGAAACTGACAGGCGAGGTCATGCGGGGAATGACGCAGAATGAGCAAAACACAAAGGCGGAGCGCTTCCGCATTTTGAATCCAATGACGAAAAAGGGGGAGATCCTGTTTACCGGTTCCTCTCTGATGGAGCAGTTCCCGATTCAGGAGCTGCTTGTGGATCTTGGTTCGGATCTGGTTATTTACAACCGCGGGATTGGCGGGTTTACGTCGGACGATATGCTGGAGCATATGGAGGAGCAGGTGTTCGGCACGGAGCCGTCGGTCATTTTTATCAACATCGGGACGAACGACCTGGGCGATAACAGTCAGCCCTTTGAGGTGCAGCTGGAAAAAATGCTGGCGAACTATGAGCAGATTCTGATGCAGATCAAAGAACGTCTGCCGGAGACGAAGGTCTATATGATGGCCTATTACCCGGTCAATGAGACCGACAAGGTTCCGGAGGGCTGGGGCGCGGATCTGTTTGTGAACCGCAACAACCGCAATCTGCCTGTCGCGAACGCCGCGGTAAAGGCACTGGCGGAGAAGATGGGGAATGAGTATATCGATGTCAACGAGGGGCTGACGGACGAGCGGGGCATGCTCAAAGCGGAGTATACCATCGAGGGCGTCCATATGTACGCGAACGGGTACCGGGTCGTGCTGGAGAATCTGAGAAAGTACCTGCCGCTCTCATAAATGACTTCTTATCTGCAAATTCGAAATGTATTCATCGCCTGACTGTGCTGCAGCAGACGAAGCAGAGCGAAATACGGGAAACGGGCTTCGTAGAAACAGGAGTTCTGCTCTGACACGATGGGAAAACGTGATTCGGCGTAAAAGAGACAGGAAATAATCCTATGTCCGGTAAAAAATGCCGGTTTCTGTAACAGATAAAATCCTCAGCATAAAAAATGTCGCTTTTAAAGTAAAAAATAACATGGAGCGTTTTCATGCAATCCGCTACAATGTCAACAGTTAATTTTTTATAGCTTTATAAAAAATTTATAAAATTTTTTACAAAGAAGGAGGATAAAAATGGGCGACCAAAATCCAACAAAAGCACCAAAAAAGAAGGGACTGGGCTTTGCGTTTACCTGGTTCCACGCAACTTCCGTGAACGGTGGCGCGATGGCGATCGCAGCGACAATTGCGACGTATTTTTCACTCTATGTACAGAATGAGATCGGTATCACGGCTGCACAGCTGTCCATCATCCTGCTGATCTGTTCTCTGTGGGATGCGATCAATGACCCGATCATGGGCGTGATCTGCGACTCGATTAATCCGAAGCAGGGACGCTATCGTATCTGGTTTACATTCACACCGATCTTCCTGCTGGTTGATATGTTCCTGCTGTTCTCGAACCCGGGCTTTATCCAGGGCAGCACGATGGCGAAGTGTGTATATGTATGCGTCAGCTATATGTTCTATGGCATGATTGTTACCGCTTATACGATGCCGCAGATGGCGATTCTGCCGGCGATGACGCTGGACGATGCGGAGCGGAACTCAGTCGTATCCAAGGGCGCAGCGGTCTGCGCGCTGGCATTTACGGTAGCCTCTACGTTCTCCACACAGCTGGTTGAGATTTTCGGCAGCTACCGGAATCTGATGTGTACATACGCGGTACTGGCAATTGTATCCTTCTGGGGACTGTACAAGACCTCCGAGGAGCGCTATGTTATGCCGAAGGATCCGAATAATGCAGGCTTAAAGCAGCTGGTTTACGTATTCCGTCACAAAGAGATCTGGCCGGTTATGCTTTGCTGGTGCCTGGCGGCGATCAGTTACGGTTTCATGTTCTCGTCTTCCGTATATTACGCACAGTACATTATGGTTCCGGATCGAGTTGACCTGACAACGATGGATGAAGCAACGATCGGTGCATTGACCGGCTCTACGATCTCCACCTACATGGGCTTTATCTCTGTAGGAGCGCTGATTTCCATGATGGTGCTGATGCCGATTTTCCTGAGAAAGTTTAAGACCGGTTATCAGGCACTGATTGTATCTCAGATTCTGACGATTATCTGCTATGTAATTCTGTTCTTTACAGGCCGAATGAATTATATGTACTGCTGCATTCTTTCCTTCGTTGCTACTGCTGTAGGCGCGATGGTAAATGCGCTGGTAAATGTTCTGGTAAATGATACCATTGACTTCATCCTCCTGAAGGAGGGCAAGCAGCTGAACGGTATCGTATCCTCCGTCAAAGGTTTTGCACAGAAGTGCGGCAATACCGTGACGAGCTCCGGTATTCTGGCAATCATCGCAGTGGCAGGCTTCAGCACCGATTATGGTATCTTCGGACAGCCGGCATCGGCGACGACCTCCATCAACATTGCCCGTTTCCTTGTTCCGGCAATTGTGTCAGCGGTTATTCTGGTTATCATGCTGTTCTACCCGCTGAAGAAATACTTCCCGGAGATCGCGGCAATGAAAGAAAAGATGCGCGCGGAGCATGCTGAGTAATGAAGTTGAGTAGTATTCACTTTTTGCAGCTGTTGGATGTGTAGCTGATCGGGACGTTGTGATTGATGCACAGATCCGGGCAGGTGCTTTGAATAAGGGTGTATACGAACATACATAATAATCTGGATTTAAGGGTGGCTTCCTCTGCGGCATGGTGGAGGAAGCCATTTTCCGGTATGTTCAGTATAAACAGGATGGGTTGGAAATAACGAGCCGGGCAGGCTGCTGCAGCTGCTGATCGTGTCAGATACCGGTTGCCTGGATATCGGAATATCAGAATGTCGGAATATCAGACAGAAGCTTTCCTGGATGAAATGGTCTGAATCATACCGTATTGTGAGGATTGTATGGGAAAAATGAAATCATCTCCTGCAGCGTCTGGTGTACCGCGGCATAGGGAGAAACAGGCAGAAAATAATAGAAAAAACATCAAAAATCTGGAATATCTGGTGGATTTTGCGCTGAAGTTCGGGGAGACCATGCTCAGCGCCGGGGCGAATCTGGAGCGGGTCAATGATACGATCTACCGTGTTTGTGACAGCTACGGCTGCCGGGAGACGCACTTCTTTTCGCTGAACTGCTATCTGACGCTGAGCCTGGAGGATGCGGACGGGAATCATGTGAGCGCCCAGCGCTGTGTGCGCGGCGGGATGGATACGCACCTGGAGAATCTGTCGAAGCTGAACCAGCTCTCCAGAGAGATCTGTGCAAATAGGCCCGCGCCCCGCGAGCTGGAGAGCCTGCTTGCAGATGCACTCAAGACCGAGACGTATTCCATGCAGGTCCGCCTGCTGGGCTTTTTGCTGGCGATGACCTGCCTGACTCTGATTTTCGGCGGCTCTTGGAAGGATCTGGTCACAGCGCTGCTGAATACAGTGCTGATGTTCCTGGCATCCGTCTACCTGAAAAAGCCGGGCGTCAACCGCATGGTGTTTAACATTTTTAGCACCTTCCTGGCCGGAACAGTCGCGATCCTGATGAGCAGAATCGGACTGGTGGACGACATTTATATCGTCATGATCGTGAACAGCATGATGCTGATTCCCGGAATCCCGATGGTCAATGCGTTCCGGAACCTGCTTTGCGGCAATGAGATTAACGGAGTGCTGGAAATTCTGAAAACCATGCTGGAAACCATCGCGATTGTCGGCGGCTTTGTCCTGAGTATTTTTCTGTTTGGAGGGCTGATTCCATGGTAAATGCGATAAAACTGATCATTTGCTCGTTTGGAGCTTCTGTCGGGTTCGGAATTGTCTTCCGCATTCAAAAAAAATACCTGATCTATGCGGGGATCGGCGGGGCGATTACGCGCTGCGTCTATCTGATTCTGCTGCAGTTCATCTCAGAGAGCTTTATCTACAGCTTTCTGGCGGCAATGGCCGCGGCTCTGTTTGCAGAATTTATGGCGGTATATGCAAAAACGCCGTCCACCGTATTCCTGTACCCGTCCATCATTCCCCTGATTCCGGGAGATCTGCTCTACTATACCGTGGTCGGGCTGATATTGCAGGACACCGAGCGGATCAGCCAGAACGCGGTGAAATGTATCCATTCCCTTCTCGGGCTGGGGATCGGATTTGTGATTGTGTCGATGTTCATGTATTACAAGAGGCGTCTGACGTTTCACCGGAAGCGGCAGGCGCAGATGCACAGGTGACAAAGGAGGAATTGCTCTATGAAAAAATTAGCCTTTAACCCTTACCTTCCGTTCTGGGAGCTTGTTCCGGACGCGGAGCCGCATGTATTTGACGGAAGAGTGTATGTCTATGGCAGCCATGACCGGCGGAACGGCACATCGTTTTGCATCGATGACTATGCGGGGTGGAGCGCCCCGGTGGATGACCTGGGAAACTGGCGCTATGAGGGTGTGATCTACCGCAAGGATCAGGATCCCATCAATGGCGCACCGTATGAGGACCGCTCGGGGCTTGGGATTCCGGAGTTTGACCGCGCATTCGAGGGAGAAAGCCTGCACCAGCTCTACGCGCCGGATGTGGCTAAGGGCCCGGATGGACGGTACTATCTGTATTATGCGCTGGATTTTGTAAATATCATATCCGTAGCGGTGTGCGATACCCCGGCAGGGCCGTTTGAATTTCTGGATTATGTGAGATGCGAAGACGGAACCATCCCGCAGATCGGCCGCTGGTTTGACCCGGCGATTCTCTCAGAGGAGAGCGGAAACTACCTTTACTACGGCTTCTGCCCGCCCGTGCGTTTCCCGGGGATGGAAAGCCTGGAGATCCCGGGCGCGATGATGGTTCGCCTGGCGGACGACATGCATACCATTATCAGTGAGCCGAAATGTGTGGCAAACGGCTGTGATACCGCAAAGGGCACCTGCTATGAAGCACATCCGTTTTTTGAGGCGTCCAGCATCCGTAAATTCGGTGACCTGTACTATTTTGTATACTCCAGCCTGCAGGGCAACGAGCTCTGCTATGGAACCGCGAAAACGCCGGAGGGACCGTTCGAATACCGGGGCGTGATCGTCTCGAATGGCGATCTCGGCCTTGACGGCAACGAGCTGGCAGTCAATTATACCGGCAACAACCACGGCGGTCTGGTTCAGATACGGGATAAAACCTATATCTTCTGGCATCGCCAGACGCACGGCACCGGATTCAACCGGCAGGGCTGCGCGGATGAAGTGCAGATTCTAAAGGACGGCACGATCCCGCAGATCGCCATCACCAGCTGCGGCCTGAACGGCGGACCGCTCCCGGCAAAGGGACAGTATCAGACCTACATCGCCTGCCACCTGACGGAGGCTGACCGTACGAAGGTGGGGCACGTGGCGGAACCGGGGCCGGACGGCGGCGCGATCGTGATCCCGGAAGAATGGCCATATATCACCGAGGAAGAGATTGCGGCAGCGGGAGCGGAAGCAGATTTATTCGAAAACAAAGGCCTCAAGCCTTACATTTATAACCTGCGTAAGGGCGCAGTCGCAGGCTTTAAGTCCTTCGCGTTTGATGGAACGGAAAAAGAAATCACACTCGAGCTTCGCGGGGAAGGACGCATGGAGGTGCGTCTGGATGCGCCGGAGGGTGCGCTGGCTGCGGAAGTGACGGCGGATGCATGCAAGAAAGGCTCAACTGAAGCTGCGGTTTCTGCGGAAACGAATGTATGTGGAAAAGCCGCTTTGTGGCGGGAGATTGCCGCTCCGCTCACAACGACGACAGGTGAACATGCTCTGTATTTTGTCGTCGCGGAAGGGACACTGGATTTTGCGTCATTTACGATTCGATAATAGCATTATTGCACAAAAGTTTTTGCGTTCGAAGAGAAATGGGAAAAGCACCATGTCATCGCCTTGCATGTGTGATGGTATGGTGCTTTTTGGCGCAAGCTGCGTGAAGTCCGTTTATGTAAGCTACTTGTTTGACCATTGAATGCTTTAGTACAGCATTTCATCAAGATAAGGGCAGCGCTTCGCTGCGCCTCCTTCCGAGGACAGCATCCCTTCGCAGGATACATGGCGCACCTTGCGGCAGTAGGTATCACACTGCCAGGTCTCGGGCGACCAGTCCGGCTGCTGATCCGCCGCCGCGATCAGAACGGATAAAGCGTGCTGCTCTTCAGCCGTCATATTGCCCTGATTTTTCTGCAGGAAGAAATAAGCTGCTTCGGCGGCTTTTTTTGTGCTGTTGTTTGTGTTTATTGTGTTAGTTCCATCCATAATATCACCCCCGCTATGAACAAGTATAAGGATTATAGAATAAAATGTCAATTGAATTTAAAATTATTTGTGTTGTATTTAATGCAAAAATCGATTGACTTATATATAAAATAATGTATAATACGAATTATATATTAAAAATTGCAAAATTTATTCGGGGAGAGTATACTATGGCTAATGGGGTTCTGTCAGAGTGCAGAAATGATAAAGGGGAAATAATTACCGGGAAAAAGATACTTCGAAGCAGCGGGTTTTGACTGTCCGGGCGGGGCGGTTCAGTACCTGCACCCGATGACAATCAGACAATCTCTTAGAGAAAACATATTGGAAAGGATATCCTGGACTGAAAAATATGAGCGCTGAAAATAAAAATTTGGTAAATAAGAATAGCATCGAGTATCGTTATATAAAAAAACTGCAAACAATTTTGCAGGATTCTGGGATTCCTTCGCATTATTATGGGATGCTGTACTATAAGGAGGAAGCGATTTGTCTTGAGAAGAGCAGCCAAAATGCCTGGTGTATATATGAGGCAGAACGAGGAAATAAATATAATATACGATCCCATGGAAACTTATACGCGGCTTGTCTGGATTTAATTGAAAGGATATCTGAGAGTGAGGATCAGAAACAACGGATGACCAGAGCCTTCAATCAGGATACGGATTTATTTCGCTATGATACCTTGCTGGAGTATCCAAACAGAGATGAAATCGTAGCGGAAAGATGGATCGAAGGATATCATACTCGTAAAGAGAACAAATAATCCAGCCCATCTTTGGGAAGTATGTGAACTACCCATCATCTAAAGCTAAGGAACTGTCGCGAGGGTCAAATACCCCGATGCTTGCATCGCTGCAAATTTGATGCCCCGTATGCTTGCATCGGGGTATTTGACTTTATGCATCCTCCAGAAACGGTACCAGTGCGTCGTCCGCGGTTTTGTGCTCTTTGCGGTATTTCTGCGGCGACACGTGGAACTGAGAGCGGAATACGCGGGAAAAATGGTCGGAGGAATTGTAGCCCACTTTCTCCGCGATTTCGCCGATGTTCATGCTGGTATTGGTCAGATAATCGACGGCCTCGCCCATGCGGAGCTCCTTGATCAGCTCGGTGAAATTCTGTCCGGTGTTCTGCTTGATCAGCGTACACAGGTAGGGCTCGCTGTAGTGGAAGAATTCTGCCAGAGACGCCAGCGTCAGGTTCTGGTAATTGTGCTGGATGTACTGGAGCACCAGCGAAAACTCACTTCCCAGCTGATAATCATAAAACTGTACCGTTTTGCTGTAATTCCGCAGCAGATACGAGAACAGCTGGTTCAGCCAGCTGATGCAGCAGATGTTGCTGTAGGGGTCGCTCTTGTAGCACTCCAGCATGGCGTTGAAGATAATCATGCGGAGCCATTTGGTCGGCTGACAGAAGAACAGCAGGTAATTCGTGTGGCTCTCCCCGGAGAGAAACGTCCGGAAAAACTGCGAGAGCAGGTTTTTCCCTGATAAAAGTGTCATGAAGGTTTTATTAAATGTACTTTTCCGCAGCATGATGCAGAATACGGTAGAATCATCATCGATGGTCAGATCGTGCATGGAGCCGGGCGCAATCATACAGAGTTCGCCCTCTTTCAACGTGCGGGTACTGTTTTCAAACTTAAATGTGCATTCGCCGCTGGCGACATAATTCACCTCAAAATAATTATGCTTATGAAGAAGCGGGCGGGTCAGCCGCGGATGCCGGATGATAAAGACATCCCGCGAATTCGGGATAATATCAGCCTCTGTGACGTTGGTCGGGTCATTGGTATAGGTGGTCACCGTGAATACAAGATCGTCAATAAAGCGATTGACCTCTTCAATGCTGATATCGTCCAGCATCTGGTGCGGCGAGACGTCCGGAAGCGGTTCATCGGATAAAAGTCCCTTCTGAAAAAGAAAATTCATCATTTCCCGAAACTGCAGCCGCGTGCCGTGCCTTCTGCTGTATTCGGTTAAGTGTTTTTGAAAATCTCCGTAAGTAATGTAATAATTCATAATCCGTCTCCCAATTCAATTCCGTCTATTTCCAGGATCGAAATAAATTGATATGGTATTTATTTGCGATTCCTTCGCTGTCAGGCAAATTATAAAAAATGTTCCTCCTGTTTCCGGACAGAATATCACATGGTGAGGGAAACATCCAACCGGAGGACTATTATCTCAGACTTTATGTAGTATACCATACCTCGACATTTTTTATCAACCGAAAAAGTGTGAAAATACGTCGGATTGAGTAAAAGAAAGAACATGGAGTTTTTGGAGGGGGTTTACTAAACTGACAGTATAAAGCGGATGATGTGTTTTGCCAGATTTTCCGGGCATATGTGTTATCAGCAGGAAACCATGAATGTAGGAAAAAGTATGGCAAAAAGCCGGTTCTGGTCGTCGTTTGACGCTTCTGTCCGGCCCGGTGAAGACACATCCCGGCATAAAAAGAAAGTGAGGACAGTCATGAAAATTACAAACATCCGGATCAACGGGATTGAGAACCCGTTGGGGTACATACTGGACGGTCTGACCTGCTCCTGGAACGTGAGCGAGACGATAAGCAAAAAGCAGACGGACGCAGTCATCGAGGTGAGCAAGGACGCGGATTTTAGCGAAATCCTCTGCCGGAAGGAGGGCGCAGATCTGAAGCAGGGCGGCGAGCAGTTGGAGGTGACGCTTGCACCGCGCACAAAGTATTACGTTCGCGTCAGCGTGACCGGCGATGCGGGCGACCATGCGGTAAGTGAGACACAGACGATCGAGACCGGCAAGATGGACGAGCCGTGGACGGCAGAGTGGATTGCCGCGGCGAAGGAGGATACCTTCCATCCGATCATGTCGAAAAGCTTTGCGGCGAAGGGACAGGTGAGCCGTGCGAGATTGTATATCTCCGGCGTCGGAATGTTTGAGGCATATCTGAACGGACAGAAGCTGGGCGAGGAATATCTGACACCTTATGTTAACAACTATGAGACGAACATTCAGGTGATCACCTTCCCGGTGGAGGAGTGCCTGAAGGAAGAAAATACGCTGGAAATCCTGCTTGGCAAGGGCTGGTATATGTCCGTGTTCGGTCTGGCTCTGCAGCCGAATAACTATGGCGACCGCATGGCAGCGATCGCGGAGCTGCACATCGAATACGCGGACGGCGCCGAAGAAGTGATTGCGACCGACGGCAGCTGGGAGTATTGCGGGTCGGATATTGAGGATTCCGGCATTTACCTGGGCGAGACGCTGAACCGGCAGCTCTGGGCAGGGAAGACGAATGAGAAGAAGCCGGTGGAGGTCCTGGCGGATCCGGCGGCTTCTGAGGGGACAAAGAATCTTGTAAAATCTCATCTGATGGATCGGATCAGTATCCCGGTGCTGGTGAAGGAATCGATCCCGGTGAAGGAAGTGATCCAGACGCCGGCGGGCGAGACGGTGCTGGATTTCGGGCAGAACTTTGCGGGCTTTGTAGAATTTGAGGCCAAGCTTCCGGCCGGCACAAGGGTGGTGCTGGACTGCGGCGAGATTCTCCAGAAAGGGAATTTCTATAATGGCAATTACCGCGATGCACAGTCACAGTTTATTTATGTCTCGGACGGCAGAGAAGAGACGGTGCGGCCTCACTTTACGTTCTTCGGCTTCCGCTATATCCGTGTGACCGGATGGGCCGGCGAGCTGAAGGCGGAGGATTTTACCGGACGGGTGCTTTATTCCGATATCCGCCGGACCGGTTACATTAAGACGAGCAATGAGAAAATCAACCGGCTCTATGAGAATACCGTATGGGGACTAAAGTCGAACTTTATTGATATGCCGACGGATTGTCCGCAGCGCAGTGAGCGCCTGGGCTGGACCGGCGACGCGCAGGTGTTTGCGCCGACCGCGAGCTATCATATGGATACGCGGGCATTTTTCCACAAATTCATCAAGGATCTGAAGGATGAACAGGAATACCTGGACGGCGGAATGCCGAACTTCCTCCCGAACATGGGACATCAGGAGACGGCGGGCAGCGTCTGGGGCGACATCGCGACCTTCCTGCCCTACACGATGTATCTCTATTATGGGGATAAAAACGAGCTGGCCTACTGCTATCCGATGATGAAAAACTGGGTGGATTACATCGACCGCAAGGATGCCGAGCGCGGGCGCACGTATCTGTTTGATTTCCTGGATACCTTCGGCGACTGGCTGGCACTCGACGGACCGACCCCGTCCAGCTTTAAGGGCAGCACCGACGATACCTATGTGTCGACGCTGTACTACTACCGCTCCACGCAGATGGTGCGCGAGATGGCGGAGGTGCTTGAAATCAATGAGGATGTAGTGCACTACGGCGAGCTGGAGAAGCATATTGAGACTGCCATTTACAATGAATTCTTTACACCGAGCGGCCGCCTTGCGATCAATACGCAGAGCGCGGGCGTCATCGCGATGAAATTCGGTCTCGGCCAGAACCGCGAGAAGCTGAAGGCACAGTTCCGCGCGCGTCTGCAGCAGGATCTGAACCAGATCAAGGGCGGCTTTGTCGGCGCTCCGCTGCTGTGTACGGTACTCGCGGAGGCGGGAATGTTTGAACTGGCGTATGATTTCCTGCTCAAGGAGGGCTTCCCGAGCTGGCTCTACAGCGTGAATCTCGGCGCGACGACCATCTGGGAGCGCTGGAATTCGGTATTTGAAGACGGAACCATCAGCGACACAGGCATGAACTCGCTGAACCATTATTCCTACGGCTCTGTCATGGAATTTGTCTACGCATATGTGGGCGGCATCCGGCTGCTGACTCCGGGCTTTGCGAGCGCTATCATCGCGCCGCATCCGGACATCCGCATTCCGAAGGTCGACTGCTCCTACGAGTCCGTGAACGGAAAATACGTCAGCAACTGGGAAATCTGCGCGGACGGACAGATCAAAGCGCACATTGAGGTGCCGTTCAACTGTAAGGCGGAAGTCGAGCTGCCGGGATACGATCCGGCCGAAGCAGCCGCGAATGCTGCCGCGAACGGCTGGAAGATGGATGCGGCCGGGAAGCTGATTCTCACGGCTGGCGCATATGATTTCCTGTACCAGCCGACCAAAGATCTGAGAAAGCCCTACACGCGCCAGACGACGCTCGGCAGAATCGCGCAGGATCCGAACGCGGTCGGCATTCTTGGAAAATACACACCGGCGCTTGCGGGCATCGCAATGTCCGGCAACCCGGAGATGGCGGCGAACTCACTTGAGGTACTTTCTCATATGGGCTTCCTGCCGTTTGACCCAGCCGCGCTGGAGACGGCGATCACGGAAATTGAGAATCTGGTCGTGGTGCCGGCGTAACGCCTATTATATAACAAAATAGAAGGAGGAGATTTATCATGGTAGATTTAAGAGCAAATCCGTTTTTTCTGGATGACGAGGGCGTAAAGTGGGTCAATGATACCCTGGCGTCTATGACCGATGAGGAAAAAATCGGCCAGCTGTTCTGCCCGATCGGCGGCAATATTGATCCGGAATTTTTGAAGGGCTTTGTAGAGGAGTTCAAGCCGGGCGCAATGCTGTACCGCCCGATGTTGGCTGCCGATGTGCAGCGCACACACCGCCTGATTCAGGATACTTCGCGGATTCCGCTTTTGTTCGGCGCGAACCTGGAATCCGGCGGCAACGGCATCTGTGCGGACGGGACCTATTTCTCCCGCCCGATGGGCGTAGCGGCGACGGATAATGCCGTCAACGCGTACCGTCTGGGTGCGGTTGCGGGCAAGGAAGCACAGGCGGTTGGCTGCAACTGGGCGTTTTCCCCGATCTGCGACCTGGATATGAACTACCGGAACCCGATCACCAATGTGCGTACCTTCGGCACGAATCAGGAGCGCATTATTTCGTTTGTGAAGGAGCAGCTGAAGGGCCTTAGGGACTACGGCGTGGCGGCAGCCGTGAAGCATTTCCCGGGCGACGGCGTGGATGAGCGCGATCAGCATCTGGTGGCTTCGGTCAACAGCCTCTCCGTGGAGAGATGGGATGAGACCTATGGCCAGATCTGGCAGGCAGTCGTGGACGCGGGAACGCTTTCCATCATGGTTGGCCACATTCTGCAGCCGGCGTACAGCAGGTTCTTCAATCCGGATCTGACCGACGAGCAGATTATGCCGGCGACGCTCTCCAAAGAGATCCTGCAGGGTCTGCTGCGCGGAAAGCTTGGCTACAACGGCATGATCGTGACAGACGCGACGCCGATGATCGGATTTAACACGCCGATGGCCAGAAGTGAGGCGGTTCCGACCGCGATTGCGTCCGGCTGCGACATGATTCTGTTTAATAAAGATATCCGTGAGGATTATCAGTTTGTCCGCGATGCACTTGCTGACGGGCGTCTGACCTGGGAGCGCGTGGATGAGGCGGTGACCAGAACGCTGGCGATGAAGGCGGCAATGGGGCTTCCGGCGATGAAGGCGGCCGGGACGCTGGTGCCGGGCGAAGACGCGCTGGCAGTCGTTGGCTGCGAGGAGCACAAGGCCTGGACGAAACAGTGCGCGGACGAGGCTGTGACGCTTGTAAAGGATACGCAGTCGCTCCTTCCGATCTCTCCGGAAAAATATAAGAGGATCCGTCTGTATCTGCTGGAGGACCGCGTCGGCGGCGGCTTCAAGGACGGCGAGGGCGCATCGGGGAGCATTAAGGCGAAGCTGGAGAAGGAGGGCTTCGAGGTGACGCTCTTTGACTACAGCAATCTGGACTTCTATGAGATGTTTGAGGGCGGCGTCGAGGATATCAAGAGCAAATTCGACCTGGCCGTGTATGTGGCGTGCATCGATACCGCGAGCAATCAGTCCGTGCGCCGGATTGACTGGGTACATCTGATGGCTGCGGACGCGCCGTGGTTCCTGAACGACGTACCGGCGATGTTTATTTCCATCGCGAACCCGTACCATCTGGTGGATGCGCCGATGGTGAAGACCTTTATCAACGCCTATACGCCGAACGAGGAAGTGATTGATGAAGTCGTGGATAAGATCATGGGCCGCTCCGAATTCAAGGGAACGAACCCGGTGGATCCGTTCTGCGGCATCTGGGGCGCGAAGTTCTGAGAAAATGAAAGACATGAGTTCCCTGTGATTCTGGCGGTGATTTTATACCGTGTATCGGTGAAACCAGTATGTCGAGGATTTTTGCATCGTGCTGTCGGCAAAACAGGCTGGCAGAATGCGCATGGAATTGCGATACAGGCTACTGACATGAATTCAGCATACGAGCAAATGGTTGTATCATCAACCCAAAAACAGGATGGGGCAGCCGAGGCACAAATGATTTCTTGAACGATGGAATTATGCATAATAATCAAAGAATCATACGGAAAAATCACACAGAAGAATCACGCAGATAAACCACCGTCCGGCGGAGAGATGCGCCGGACGGCGGCGATTGCAGAAAATGCAGAAGGAGATGAAACGATTATGGGAGAGCCATCATTGGAGCAGATCTTTGGCAGCTATGTGGCATGGCAGGCCAAGGAAGGCACCTGGTTTATCAATTTTATGAACGGCAGTGAGAATATGTATCTGCTGGAGGGCGAGGAGAAAGCCCTGTTGATTGACACCGGCTATGCGGTGGGCAATCTGCGCGCGTTTGTCGAGAAGCTGACAGACAAGCCGATTGTTGTCGTGAACACGCATTTTCATCCGGACCATGCGGCCGGAAACGGTGAGTTTGAGGAAGTGATGATGCACTGGAATTACAAGGTGGATGAGCCGTCTGTGACCACTCCGGGCGCCGGTCCGTTCCCGATTGAAGCGCTTCCGCATCCGGATTATAAGAAGATATTGCTGCATGACGGCGATGTGATTGAGCTCGGTGGCCGCACCATTGAGGTACTCGAGGCACAGCCGGCGCATTGCAACAGCTCGCTGTTTTTCCTGGACCGGAAGGAGCGGATGCTGTTTACCGGCGATGATTTCGAGGCGGCGCAGGTCATGATGTATGACAACTCCAACAATCCGGACGCGCCGTATGAGATTCATGAGCGTCTGGGAAGCCTGCGCGCAAATGCGGTTCGCCTGAAGGGGCTGTCGGATGCGTACGACTGGCTGCTGCCGAATCACAACGGCTATCCGATCGCGAAAAGCTATCTGGATGATTTTATCGGTCTGGTCGACGCGATCTACGCGGGAACCGCTGTGATCGAAGACAAGCTAAACCATCCGTTTGTAGAGATGGATCCGAAGGCGCCGTTCCTCTGCCGCGTCCGGTATCAGAAATGCAGCATCTTTATCCGCAAGGATGAGGTGATGAAGGCATACGGAACCGGGAAGGCTCCGCAATAAAAATAAGCAAGGAGATTGCGAACATGGGAATGGATTACAGTAAGGTGTCAGAATGGGTGATCCGCGAGGATTCGTTCAACCCGCTGGCACTGGGAAAATGCGAAGCGATCATGAGCCTGGGCAATGGCTACATCGGTGTTCGCAGCGCGACAGAGGAGCGGTATCTGCGGGAGACGCGCGATACGTTTGTCGTAGGAACCTTTAATAAATTTGATGAAAATGAAGTGACGGAGCTTCCGAATTCGGCGGACATGATGGCGATGGAGCTGACCATCAACGGCGAGCCGTTTGACCTGACTGTTGGGAGCATGGAGGAGTACACGAGGGAGTTGAATATCCGGACCGGTGAGCTCAAAAGAAGCGTCATCTGGACGTCGCCGAAGGGCGCGAAGGTTCTGTTTACATCTTACCGCGTCGTCTCACTGAAGGAGCTGCACTGGATCGCGCAGCGCGTGGAGGTGACGCCGCTTGGCGCGGATGTGACGGTGAAGATTCGCTCCGGCATCAACGGAACGATGACCAATACCGGAAGCCAGCATTTTTCCGAGGGCGACAAGCGCTTCTATGACAAACGCTTCATCCAGTTTGTGCAGAGGACGACGCAGTCCGGGATTGACTTTGTCAATACGACCGCGCACAAACTGATGCTCGGAGGCAGGGAGCTGGAGCAGGACGCGCAGGTATTTATTGAGCGCAGAGAGATTTTTGCCGGATATGAGGTGGAAGTAAAGGCCGGTGAGCTGCTGGAGATTGAAAAGTATTCGAATATCTATACGACCAGAGATGCGGACGCCGGCAGGTATGCAGAAGATTCGGAGTGTACCTGCGGCGGGATTAAGGATGGCGTAGACGCAGAGTCTGATACGACATCTGTTCAGACAGAAGAAGCAAATGTGAACAACATTTCGCAGAAAGCCATCACCGCCGGTCTGCAGAAGAAGGGGCTTGCGGACTGCAAGGAGATGGCGGCCATCGGCTACCGGAGCATAGCGGATGCATCCGCGACCGAGTGGGAGAAGCAGGTCTGGGAAGCAGCTCCCATTTACATTGAAGGAAGCTGCGGAACGGAGGATAAGTCAGACAGCAAAGCGAACTCGGCCGAGCTGGATCAGTTTGCGGTGCGCTTTGCGCAGTATCATATGCGCGTGATGGTACCGGCGCATGACAACCGGATGAACATCGGCGCGAAGGGGCTTTCCGGCGAGGGCTACAAGGGACACTGCTTCTGGGATACGGAGATTTTCCTGCTGCCTTACTACATATTTACGAATCCGGAGATTGCCAGAAAGCTGGAGGAGTACCGCTATCTGTCACTGCCGGGCGCTCACGCAAAGGCGGAGCACAACGGCTACCAGGGCGCGATGTTCCCATGGGAGTCCGCTTGGCTGGACGACGGCGAGGTGACGCCGGAATACTGTGATGTGGATATTCTGACGGGACTGCCGATCAAGGTGTGGTCCGGTATTATTGAGCAGCACATCACGTCCGATGTGGCCTTCGGCGTATGGCAGTATGCGGTCATCACCGGCGATGAGGATTTTATGGACCGGTATGGCTATGAGCTGATCATGGATACGGCCCGTTTCTGGGCGTCCCGGATGGAACCGGCCGCGGACGGCTCTTATCACATCAATGACGTGGTTGGTCCGGATGAGTTCCGTGAGCACGTCAATGACAATGCATTTACAAACTACATGGCGAAGTGGAACATGGAAAAGGCCATGGAATACTACCATGTATTAAAGGAAGAAAAGCCGGAGATTTTTGCCGCGCTGAACAAGAAGATGAACCTGGATGACGCGTACGGAAAATGGGAGGATGCCTGCAGGCATATTTTCCTGCCGCAGCCGACTGCGGAGGGCGTGCTTCCGCAGGATGACCGGTACTTAAGCTGCCGCGATATTGACCTGACGAAATACAAGCAGCAGGAGCATATCGGCGGTATCATGCGCGACTACAACCTGGAGCAGATCAATCAGATCCAGGTATCCAAGCAGGCGGACGTTCTGGTGCTATTTTTCCTGCTGGAGGATCAGTTCACGCCGGAGGTAAAGGCGGCGACCTGGAAGTATTATGAGCAGAGAACCATTCATGACTCCTCCCTGTCGCTCTCGACCCATGCGGTGCTCGCCTGCGATATGGGCCAGACGGATATGGCCTATGATCTGTATCAGAAGGCGGCCATGATTGACCTTGGCTCGTTTATGGGATCCTCAAACGCCGGTATTCACGCGGCATCTTTCGGCGGCTCCTGGCAGTGCGTGGTCTACGGCTTTGGCGGCGTGCGGATGCTCGGCGGGAAGCTGCGCATCAATCCGGTGCTCCCGGATGCATGGGACCGGCTCTCCTATACGATCATCTGGAAAGGACAGAAGCTGACGGTCGCCGTGACCAAAAAGGAGATCACCATCGAAAATCTGACGAGCATGATGCCCGTCGAGCTGGAAGTGGCCGGAAAAGAGCGCGTGGTCATCGGGAATCTGACGGTGGCGCTTTAATGAACGGACGATTTTAATTCCACGCATATCTGCTGTGCAGTAAGCGAATGATGAGTGGAGCGAGTCTCGGGCTGATGCTCCGCAACTCTGTTGCAGAGAATTGTATCGTTTGGCGTTTGTTCCGGAAACAGGAATGAAAGTTTATGAATCGGGACATTGCCAGCGTCCTGCACGATAAACCAGTGCAGGACATATAAAGGAGACAGAAATGAGCTATGCAGGTTTAACATTTATCGACGACCACACCCTCATGGAGCAGGAGTACAGCCTGCTGAACGAGGCGAATGTGGCCACGCTTCTGACCACCGGAAACGGCTATATGGGCGTGCGTGCGAGCCTGGAGGAATTCTCCAGCCTTGGCATCCAGGGACTCTTGGTGCGCGGCGTGATGGACGAAGTGGTGGAAGTGCGGCTGACCATGTGCGACAATATGTACATGAAGAAATATTACGTAAACGAAGAGCGCCTGAAGAAGTTCGAAAAAGAGGAGCGCGCGATCAACCTCCTGGATTTCCTGCTGATCCGGTTTGAAATCGGCGGCGAGGTATTTTATCCGTGGGAGGGAAAGCTTCTTTCCTGGAAACGCTGGCTTGATCTCTCGGATGAGACGCTTCACCGCGAGGTAGTCTGGGAGAACAGCAAAGGGCAGAAGAGCCGCCTGACATTCCGGCGTTTCGCGAGCTTTGCGGACGACCACACCTACTGCATGGAGGTGTCGATTGAGCCGCTGAATTATACAGATACGGTGCGGATCATCAGCGGTCTGGATCTGCGCACAAAATCCAACGGGCAGATGCCGCAGACATCGATCGACGTCGGATTTGAGGGGCAGAGTCTCTGGCAGGAGGAAATCGTCGGGCCGAAATATGGCTTCCACGCGGTGACCGGTGTGTCGCACGAGTTCTATTGTGAATCGGGGAAAGCTTTGGGACAGGCCTCTGGTTCCGCGTCTGCTTCAGCGGGTGCCTCCGGAGCGGCTTCTTCCTCCGTATCAGCGGGAGCTTCCGGTGCGGTTATGTCCGGGTCAGACTCCGCCGCTTCTGCGAGATGGGAGAACCTCAATGAGGACGGTCTGGTGGCACAGACGATTACGTTTGAGGCGAAACAGAATCAGAAATATACGCTGGAGAAGCTGATCGTAACGGTGACGAGCCGTGATCTCGAGGAAGGCAAGATTCTCACCGGCAGCGAGCTGTTGAAGGTGAGCAAAGACGCATTCCTGACCAAAGAGGCGGAGTCAGGACTGACAGAGGAAACGCAAATGGAAGCCGCGGCAAGCGTGGAACCGGCTGCGTGCGATATCGCTGCTTCTGAGACGCTGGCAGGCGCTGTTGAACGAGAATCGGGATGCGGCGCACAGGTGGGATGTGCTGATTGTGAAAACTTGTCCGCAGCCCCGGATCCGATCCTTCAGGATTGCGTGAAGCGTTATCTGGCTGCTTTCCAGAAGAGCAGCTACGAGAAGGAATATGAGAAGCACGTAGCGGTATATCGTCCGCTCCTTAAGAAGCTGGAGATTTCCATTAAGGGAGACGACACCGCAGACCGGGCGATCCGTTTCAGTAATTATCACACCCTGCTGTCAATCGAGCGCAACGACTTTGTACACAGCTTTTCCGCAAAGGGCCTGACCGGCGAGACCTACAATAATTTTGTCTGGTGGGACGCGGAGATTTTCCAGGCGCCGGTATTCCAGCAGACCATGCCGGAATACAGCAAAAACAACATTTTGTTCCGCTACTCGCACCTTGATCAGGCGCGGGAGTTGGCGGTTCAGGAGGGGTGCAAGGGCGCACGGTTCCCGTTCACAACGGGTGTCACCGGTGAGGAGACCGTCTGGATTGATGTGCGGCATCCGTTCATGCAGATTCACTGCGTCTCCGATGTGGCGCTTTCCGTCCTGAATTATTACACCTGCACCGGAGATTCCGACTTCCTGAAGGAATACGGGATGGAAATTCTGATGGAGGTGTCCCGCTACTGGGTATCGCGTGTAATCTGGAACGCAGAGCAGTCTCGTTATGAGATCCTTCAGGTGACCGGCACAGACGAGCACCACCCCTATGTCGATAACAATGCTTATACAAACTACAGTGTGCAGCATGTCCTTTCCGACACGCTGCGGCTGCTGGATCAGTTCGGAGACGAGCTAGATGCGTTAAAAGAAAAAATCGGATTTACCGAAAAGGATACAGCGGAAATCGAAGAGGTCTCCGAAAAGATTTATCTGCCGCTGGATGAGAAAACCGGCATGATTCCGCAGTTTGACGGCTACTTCGATCTCTCCAGGGAACTCGAGGTGCAGGGCGGCAGTAAGAGCGGCTATACGCAGATGAAGCAGGCCGGTCTCTACAACAAGAGCCAGGTCATCAAGCAGCCGGATGTGCTGATGCTGTTCGCGTACCAGAACCTTCCGCTCTCCATGAGAACCTACCGGCGTAACGTGGACTATTACCAGGGCCGCTGCGAAGCCGCGTCCTCCCTTTCCTACTGTGTCCATTCTATCTGCTTCGCGGATATGGATATGCCGGAGAGCACCTACGGCTATCTGATGGAGACCGCCGAGATGGATCTGAAAAACATGCACGGCGGCACAGAAAACGGCGTCCACTCCGGCTGTGCGACCGGCGCGTGGACGGCGGTCGTCCGCGGTGTGTCAGGCATGAAAATGCGGGAATCCCATGTAGAATTCACCCCGCATTTCATCCCCTGGTGGGAGGAAGTCAGCTTCCACTGCATCTGGCACGGACAGGGATATCAGGTGACCGTATCCAACGAGGAGATGCTCATTTGCGCGGACGCGCACAATCAGGACGTGCTTCCGGTCGTCATCAACGGCATGGGTCAGGTACTCAAGCCCGGCGAGACCGGAAAATACGAATTCGAGCGGCAGGAGCCGAAGGCAAGATAAGAAAGCAAGATAAGTAAGATAAGAGATAAAAGACGGGAGCGGGGTCAGCGGATCCTGCTCCTTTATTATGCACACGGGCCGCGTAAGGAAATTTCCAGCTTACGCTGGACGCGGCCCGGCGCGGCGGATAGGGGGAGAGGCTTCCCCTATCCGATTGCACACAGCCGTCTCTGATCATTTGATGCTTGCATATTCTGCCGGGTAGTGGTATAGTATACATATCAATTGGGGTGTGCGTTTGCGGACGCACACTTGAGGGAGTCGGTTCTGCTGGCTCCCTTTTGAATTTTAAAAATAAAAAGCCTCACTTGCTGGCTTCATACTGGCAAGGAGGCTTTTTGCATGAAATGTAGAGGGTATTGATTATTTACGCTTTAATTTCCGTCCCATCCTTGAATGTGAATCGGATGTCATCCATACTCCACGGGCTCCGGACAACCGGGATGAGAGCAGGGGTGTTTCGGTTTTCTTGGCAATGATTCCACCTCCAAACATGGACCGCCTGTCACGGCTGCGCCTCAGCGAAGGCCACAGGTTGAGTTTCACGCCACGAAAAAAGCTCCCGCAGGATTTTTCCTGTGAGAGCTTTGCCCATCGTGCAGTTTTTCATGGTGCCATATTCCATGCAACTGAAAAAAATATGCCACATGGATTTCCTGCATCTTTCTTTGCCTCCCGTAAGAGGCCAGCCAAAAGGGAATGTCAAACTGACCCTGAATTTTGAATTCCGCTGCACTGTGTTCCGTACCATGTTCCTAAGTTAGCGATATCGTCACCATATCGAACATTTGTTTGTTTGCCGATTGGTTTTTTGAGATTTTTCAGCAAAATTGATTTCAATAGCACATTTTTTATCTCCATGCCTTTATATTGTCCCAAAATCGAGACAGTAAAATCGGCAGAATTACTAATATATTGTTGCAAATCAGTGGGATATTTGGTATAATAATACTCGATTTTTGACTTTTCCATCGAACCATCGGAGAGCCTGCCCATTTGAAATGGCGCTGTATCGCAGGACTTCGTCCTACGACAAAATCCGGTGAAGGTCACAAGTTCTGCTTTACAGCAGAACTTACGACATACCATGAGCAGGCCTGCGTCCCGAGCAGAGTTCGGGAAAATAATCGGAGGGGTGAGAGCTATGCCGAGAGAAAACTGGCAGAAAATTAAACTACTGAAACTTGTTGACCTGCTGCGCCAGGAAACGGATGAACAGCATCCTCTCACCACGGCACAAATATGTGAGCGGCTGAATGAAATGGACATCCCATGCGACCGGCGTGTTTTAAGCAAGGATATCGACCTCTTAAACGCCAATGGTGTTGAAGTCCGCTGGACATCGGTTGGCAAGGGGAAAGGGTATTATATTGAAAGCAGGGACTTTTCCGTCCCTGAATTAAAAATACTGATTGATGCGGTTTGCGCAGCCAATTTTATTACGGATAAGAAGACCGCATCTCTGGTGAATAAGATTGCCAGCCAGGGCGGCACCAACAGGGCGGAGATTTTAAAAAGCAATCTTGCGTATTACAACACACGCAAGCATAGCAATGAAAACATTTATGACAATGTGGCGGCTGTAGAGGATGCCATACAGCGCAGGAAGAAAATCATCTTCCGTTATTTTGACCTTAACATACGGGATAAGCGAGCCTACCGGCGCGACGGTCATCATTATGTGGTGGAGCCGGTTGCCCTTGTATATAATGAGGATAATTATTATGCCGTAGTCTACAGCGCAAAACATGATAACACGGCGAACTACCGTCTTGACCGAATGGATGATGTTGAAGTGATAGATGAAAGCATTTCGGAAAGAGCACTGGCACTGAGGAATAGTGTAAGTGAAAATACCGAACAGGCGATTAAAATGTACGGCGGCGAGCTGCAGACGGTCATACTGGAATTCGACATCAGACTCATCGGTATGGTGTATGACCGGTTTGGAGAGAAAATCAGTATGATGCCTGCCGGTATCGACAAGGTTGCGGCGACTGTGGACGTGCAAATCTCACCCACCTTCTGGGGCTGGCTGTTCCAGTTTGGAAAGCAGATGCGGGTGATTTCGCCGGAGGTTGTGGTAAAAGAGCAGCGGGAACGAATAGAGGAATTGATGGGATAGGTACATAGGCTGGAGGTACGTCCATGAAAATATTTGATAATATTTCTGAAATCGTGCGCGATGATATGGCCGCAACGATTACGAGAGGAAGCAAAGTCTCCATTGCGGCAGCGTGTTTTTCGATGTAAGCGTACAGGGCTATGACTCTGCTTCACGTGTTCAGCGAATTTCTGGATGACGTGTCGGAGGATGTCCTGCTGAATGAAATCACCGTCTTCAAGCAGAGCAAAATCTGGAATATGGTTTATGGATTGGGTATAAAGAAGCGGTTCAGTCTGGTAACAATGCATTCAAGGTTAGGGAAGTAATAGCGCTGTCTTTAGCTGGCGCTGAGAATAAACGGAAGCGTTTTGGGATGCAGAGAGGAATATATATATTAGCATACGTGAGGAATAGAAAGTAAAATTAGGGAATGAGGTACTATGCCAGAACTAAAAAAGTTTGCTGCTCATATCGATCCAGAGGGAAATGAGCAATCGGTGAAGGAACATCTAATTGGGACAGCGGAGAAAACGAGCCAATTTGCATCTGAGTTTGGATGCGCAGAGATAGGATATCACTGCGGTCTTTTGCACGACATCGGGAAATATTCAGATGCTTTTCAAAAAAGAATACATAATCCTGAAAAATATAGAAAAATCGATCACTCTACAGCGGGAGCCAAAGAAACGAAACCACCGGAAGGCATGGTGATTGCGGGACACCACAGTGGGCTGATGGATGGCGGAAACAGTTTAACCTCTTATGCCGGAGATGGAACGTTTTTGGGCAGAATGAAGTCGGTCATTCCTGATTATGACGATTGGAAAAAAGATCTGTCCGAGGAAATTAATTTTGATTATAATTATATAGAATTACAGCCGGACTTTGCCCGAAAAGGTGGGTTTAGTGCGGCCTTTTTTATGCGAATGCTTTATTCTTGTCTTGTGGATGCGGATTATCTGGACACAGAGTGTTTTATGGATAAAGAGAAAGCAGATAATCGAAGCGGGTATGATGCATTAGAAGTACTGATAAAGAAATTCGATGAATATACCAGACCATGGCTGAATCCGACTGGCAAGGTACAACCGTTATATCAATGCAGAACTAAAATTCTCAGAGAATGTATGCAAGAAGGCGAGGAACTTCATAAGGGCCTTTATACTCTTACTGTGCCTACAGGGGGCGGGAAGACAACCGCATCCATGGGATTTGCATTACATCAGATAAAAGCTCATGAAATGAAAAGAATCATTTATGTGATTCCTTATACATCCATTATTGATCAGACAGCAGAAATCTTTTCTACTATTTTTGGAAGGCATAATGTTGTAGAACATCATTCCGGAGTGCTGTTGGATTCAGACGAGAACAATTGCGACCCGCGGCAAATAAGAAATGTTCTGGCAACAGAGAACTGGGATGCCCCTGTGATTGTGACAACGGCGGTTCAGTTTTTTGAATCGTTATTTGCAAATAAAAGCTCCAAATGCAGGAAGCTTCACAATCTGTGTAACAGCGTGATTATTTTTGATGAAGCGCAGACACTGCCAATTCCATATTTAAAACCCTGCATAGCGGCGATTGCACAACTAGTACAGAATTATGGGGCAACGGCAGTTCTCTGTACAGCAACCCAGCCAGCGTTGGAATCCTATTTTAAGGAATTTATTCCTGATTTGAAAATGCGGGAAATATGCGAAGGCTGTTCAAAGGAAGAAAGTTTAGTATTTGAACGGGTTACAATCAGAAACGCTGGTCTTTTGACTATGGAGCAGCTGGAAGAAAGGCTGAATAAAAACAGCCAGATATTATGCATAGTAAACAGGAAATCTACGGCACAGGAGCTATATAACTGTTTAGACAATGATGGAAGATACTGCCTTACAACGTTTATTTATCCTGCTGACAGAAAAGCAAAGATTGCGGAGATAAAACAAAGATTAAAGGACGGAAGACCATGCAAGGTAATATCAACATCTCTCATAGAAGCCGGGGTGGATCTGGATTTCCCTGCGGTATATCGGGAGGAAGCCGGACTAGATTCTCTGATACAGGCGGCAGGGCGCTGCAATCGAGAAGGCAAACGCTCGAAAGAACAGAGCGAAGTATTTTCATTTTCGCTGGAAGGGAAAAGCAATCCACGGATGGAGCAGAGCCGTGGTGCGCTCCGGGAAACCATAAGGAAATATGAAAAGGTAAACAGCTCAGAGGCAATTGCTTTTTATTTTCAGTATTATCGGGAACTTTTAGGTCAGGAAAACCTGGATGAAAAAGGACTTATAAAAATATGGGATCAGATGGAAAATTTCTTCCCGTTTGCTACGGCTGCGAAAAAATTCAAGCTGATTGAAAATGACACGGAAACGATCTATATACCTGCGGATGAGACAGTTGAAGAATATTTACAGATCATACAGTCAGGACATGCGAGCAGAACAATTTATCGGAAACTGGGGCAATATGGTGTTTCTGTACCTGAATACCAGTTTCAGAAATTTATAGATCAGGGACTGGTAGATGAAGTCGCAGAAAATATATATGTGCTAAACGATATGGGAAAATATGATTCTCAGACAGGATTGCAGTTGGATCCTGAAATGGGAATCGGAATCTTTTTTGATTGAGTTTTTATGGTAACAGAACGGGCGACAAGGTGAATTTGTCGCCCGATGCTGCTTAACAGATAATTCTCAAATTTCAATCCACATCATATTAGATGACAAAAAAAGTATATCAAAATTTTTATGAAAAATATAGAGGAAACTATTGACTTTTTAAAAATATAGTTATAGTATTGTAACTAATAATACTCAAGAAAGGAGAAATGAAAATGATCCGTTTGGAGGTTTTTGGCGATTATGCCTGTTTCAGCCGCCCGGAACTCAAAACAGAAAGAGTAACTTATGATGTAATTACTCCATCTGCTGCGCGTGGTCTGTTGGAATCAATCTTCTGGCATCCCGGGCTTAAGTTTTGCGTAGAACGCATCTATGTCCTGAATCCGATCCGCACAACGAGTATTAAAAGAAATGAAGTAAAATCAAAAATACTTGCGAGCAATGTGAAGAAAACGATGATTGACGGAAAGAGCGATTTGTATCTGAATACTTCAGATGAGCGAAATCAGCGTTCAGCGTTGATTCTGCAGGATGTACATTATGTAATTGAGAGCCATTTTGATATGACCGATAAGGCTGCGCCAAGTGATAACCCGGGGAAATTTCAGGATATCCTAAAACGGCGAATCCGAAAAGGGCAATGCTACCATCAGCCATACTTTGGATGCCGGGAGTTTCCGGCACATTTCTGTGAGTGGGAAGGAGGAGAGATTCATCCGCTCCCGATCGATAAGGATCTGGGATATATGCTGTATGATATGAATTATGATGATTTGCAAAATATTCAGCCGATGTTCTTTCATGCTCAGCTCAAACAGGGAATTATGGAAGTCGAAAATTGTGAGGTGATTATGTGATTTTACAGGCATTGGTAAGGCATTATGAGGATCTGCTGGAAAAAGGCCAGATTCCGCAGCCAGGCTGGGGAACGGAAAAGATATCCTTTCAGCTGAATATTGATTCGCAGGGAAAGCTTTTAGACCTGGTTTCTCTAAAGAGGGAGGTTGATAGTGGAAAGAAAAAAGTAATGGTGCCACTTGATATGCAGGTTCCTCAGCGTGTAAAGCGTGCCAGTGGGATAAATGCAAATTTTCTATGCGATAATTCTTCGTATGTGTTTGGAACTGACGAAAAAGGAAAACCGGAGCGTTCTCTGCAGTGTTTTCAGGCATTTCGAGAATTACACCATCAGATACTGGATTCGATTGATTCAGAGATTGCGAGAGCCATTCTTCTTTTCCTGGATGGATGGGAACCAGAAAAAGCAAAAGAGTATGAGTGTGTTGTTTCTCACTGGAAAGATCTTATGAAAGGGGCCAATATTCTTTTATATGTGGACGGAGTGTCTTCCGTGGAGGATGCGAAAATCAGAACCGGCTGGCAGGAGCACTATGAGGATTCTGACGGAAATTCGGATTGTATCTGCATGGTAACCGGAAAGAAAACAAAAGCAGCAATCCTTCATCCGATTATTAAAGGCATTTACGGAGCACAGGCGATGGGAACCTCTCTTGTCTCGTATAATGCTCCGGCATTTTGCTCTTATGGAAAGGAGCAGGGAAAAAATGCCTCTGTAGGTGAGTATGCCGCAGCCGCTTATGGAGCGGCTTTAAACCATCTGCTGAATGATCGGGAGCATGTAAGAAGCATCGGGGATACTACGGTAGTATGCTGGGCAGATGGCGCTGAGGAAAAATATCAGGACGCCGCGCTTGCTGCTTTTATGGGTGAAAGCGATCGCAATAAGATATCGGAAGATGATATTCGGGCAATTTTAAAAGCGGCATTGCAAGGAGCACCTCTGGATCTGGAAAATGTGGACTTAGATATGGCCAGACCGTTTTATATTCTGGGATTGGCTCCAAATGCGGCCAGATTGTCTGTTCGATTTTTCTATCAGGATTCTTTTGGAAACCTGCTGAGAAACGTGGCCAGACATTATGAACGAATGGAGATCATAAGGCCTGCGAAAGACCCGTTTGAAAGACTTCCAGTGTGGAAAATGTTGCAGGAGACAGTGAATCAGAACTCAAAAGATAAAAGTCCTTCCCCACAGATGGCTGCTGATACATTGAAAGCTATTTTATCTGATAGCTATTACCCAGATTCTCTGATAAATGGGGTAATGCTTCGAATCAGGGCGGAACATAAGATAACAAGGGGGCGGGCTGCCACTATTAAGGCTTTTTACCTGAAAAACACAAATCCAAAATGTCCGAAGGAGGTGCTGCAAATGCAGCTGAATGAGCAGAGTACAAATATTTCATATAATCTTGGACGATTATTTGCGGTATTAGAGCATATCCAGCAGGAAGCAAACCCTGGGATTAATGCGACCATTAAAGACAAGTATTTTAATACTGCGGCTTCTACACCGTCGCATATTTTTCCGTTTTTGATTAATCTGTCGCAGAAACACTTAAAGAAAATTAAAGAACCGAATAAAAAGGTGTATTTTGAAAAAAACATACAGAATATTGTAGAAAAACTTGGGGAGAAATTTCCAGACAGGATGACATTGCCGGAACAGGGATCTTTCCAGCTGGGATATTATCATCAGACACAGAAACGCTATCAGAAAAAGGAGGAAAAGTAAATGAGCGAAGCAATTAAAAACAAGTATGATTTTGTGATTCTATTTGATGTGGAAAATGGGAATCCGAATGGAGACCCGGATGCCGGTAATATGCCGAGAATTGATCCGGAAAGCGGATATGGCCTTGTGACGGATGTATGTCTGAAAAGAAAGATCAGAAATTATGTGGAAATGGTAAAAGAAGATGCCACGGGCTATCGAATTTATATTAAAGAAAATGTTCCTTTGAACGCAAGCGATAAGGAAGCGTATGACTCACTTGGTGTCGAACCGGGACAGATAAAAGTGATGAAAAAAGATAATCCGGATTTGGATAGAAAAGTGCGTGATTTTATGTGCGGGAATTTTTATGATATTCGTACCTTTGGCGCAGTTATGACCACGTTTGTTAAGGATAATTTAAACTGCGGACAGGTTCGTGGACCGGTGCAGATCGGGTTTGCACGATCGGTAGATCCAATTATACCGCAGGAGATTACCATCACGAGAGTTGCTATAACAACTGAAGCAGATGCGGAGAAAAAGAATACAGAAATGGGGCGGAAGTATATTGTGCCATATGGCCTGTACCGCGCAGAAGGCTACGTGTCTGCAAATTTGGCTCGAAAAGTGACGGGTTTTTCAGAAGAAGATCTGGAACTGCTCTGGCAAAGTATTTTGAATATGTTTGAAAACGATCATTCAGCTGCGAGAGGAAAGATGGCAGTGCGAAAACTGATTATTTTCAGGCATGACAGTGAATTAGGCAATGCTCCATCCCATAAGCTTTTTGACAGCGTTAAGGTTGTAAAAAAGGATGGTGTTGATGTTCCGCGAAGTTTTGAAGATTATAACCTGACATTACCTTCAGAATTGCCGAAAGGAGTTACCTGTATTTGCAGGGATTAATCTATGGCGTATAAGGAAGATGACTACTTAATGCTTTCCGGCCTGCAGCATTTTGTGTTTTGCCGAAGGCAGTGGGCGTTGATTCATATCGAACAGCAGTGGGCTGAGAATTACCAGACCACTGCTGGTGAACTGATGCACAAGAATGCTCATGATGAAAGCAAATTTGAGAAGCGCGGGGACACCATGATTGCACGTGGCCTGCGAATTGCTTCGCCGCAGTTGGGATTGAGCGGTCAGTGTGATGTGGTCGAATTTCATAAGTCGGAAGAAGGTGTTCCTGTTTTTGGATACGACGGATGCTGGAAAATAATCCCTGTAGAATACAAACGCGGCAAAGCAAAAGAAGGGAAGGAAGACGAGGTACAACTCTGCGCGCAGGCGATGTGTCTGGAAGAAATGTTCCTGACACAGATTGACGAAGGCTATCTCTTTTATGGCGAGACAAAACGAAGGACATACGTGTCTTTTAGCGACAAGCTGAGGGATTATGTGCGACAGTGCGCTCGGGAGATGCACGATTATTTTGACCGTGGCTATACTCCGAAGGTCAAGACATCATCGAAATGCAGATCCTGCTCTCTGTCAAATCTTTGTGTGCCGAAGCTGAACAAAAAGGGGACTGTCAACCAATATATCGAAGCTCATATGACAGATGAAGATGTGGATAAGGGGGAGTGAGTACGAGAAAATTATTAAATACCCTGTACATCATGACGGAGGATGCATATCTGACTCTGGATGGTGAAAATGTTGTGGTAGTAAATGGCGAAACCACCCTAGGAAGAGTTCCGCTGCATACGCTTGAAAACATTATCTGCTTTACGTATAAAGGAGCGTCTCCGGCTTTTATGGGAGCATGTGCGGACAGAAAGATAGGCTTGTGCTTTTATTCCCCTACAGGGAAATTTCTCGCGAGGATAAAAGGAAAAGAGTATGGCAATGTTTTGCTGCGCAAAGAACAATACCGAATCTCGGATTCCCTGGAAAGAAGCACCGATTATGCAAAAAACATGATTCTGGGTAAGGTATATAACTGCCGATGGAATATAGAAAGAACCATAAGAGATCATGCATTAAGAGTCGATGTGGACAAGCTTCGTACTGCGTCGCAAACCTTAAAGGACGGCTATCAGAAAATTCCTCTTATTTCGGAAATGGATGAGTTAAGGGGAAAAGAAGGAAAGCTGGCGGAGTGCTATTTTGGCGTTTTTGATGAACTGATATTGAATCAAAAGGAAGATTTTATTTTTAAAAATCGAAATCGCAGACCGCCGCTTGATAATGTGAATGCGCTGCTGTCTTTTGCGTATACGGCTCTGGCAAATGACTGCGCAAATGCATTGGAGAGCGTTGGCCTGGATCCATATGTAGGGTTTATGCATCGCGATCGGCCTGGCCGGAAATCTTTGGCGTTGGACTTGATGGAGGAGCTTCGCGCTGTCTCAGGCGACGGTTTGTGTTGACATTGATTAATATGAAAAAGATATACGCTTCGCATTTTGAAAAGCAGAAAGACGGTGCGGTTTATCTGAACGAAAAAGGCAGAAAGGTATTTTTCAGCGAGTGGCAGGCAAAAAAGCGAGAGAGCATTACCCATCCTTATTTGAAAGAGAAGATAGAATGGGGACTGGTGCCATACGTGCAGGCATTGCTTCTGGCGCGTACCATACGCGGCGACCTGGATGAATATCCGCCATTTTTCTGGAAATGAGGTGAAAGAATGCTGGTGTTGATTACGTATGATGTCAGTACAGTAGATGGAGCAGGGCGCAGACGGCTGCGAAAGGTAGCAAAAGAGTGTGTGAACTATGGGCAGAGAGTTCAAAATTCCGTGTTTGAGTGTGTAGTGGATGCCTCACAATCGTTACTCCTGAAAGATGCATTGCTGAAGCTCATTGATCCGGAAAAGGACAGCCTGCGATTTTATTATCTTGGAAATAATTACAAAACAAAAATTGAACACTTTGGTGCTAAGAATACTTATGAGGCTGAAGGAACCCTTATGCTGTAGCCGTGCGAAGCCGGAGCGAACATGAGAAAGCAAGGAGTTTCGCACTGAAAAAACAAGTAAATATAAAAGAAAATAATAGAGAATTTCTGACAAATGAGTGATAAAACAGGGGATAATATCTAATAGAATGCTTACTTGCCGGGCAAAATTTGTCTATTATTGCCGTCGCTCCCTTCGCGGGAGCGTGGATTGAAATTGGCATACGGGGATGTAAGAATTTATCTGTATTAGTCGCTCCCTTCGCGGGAGCGTGGATTGAAATCCCTTTGGTTGTGTGTATATTAACTCTGATGCGGCAGGAGTCGCTCCCTTCGCGGGAGCGTGGATTGAAATAATAACTTCTACAGAGGTAGCATTAGTAGCAATTCGTCGCTCCCTTCGCGGGAGCGTGGATTGAAATATCGTAGTGACGCACACCTACCGACCATGCAAGGTCGCTCCCTTCGCGGGAGCGTGGATTGAAATAGTTAGCAGTGTGGAAAAATACCATCCATCACAGGTCGCTCCCTTCGCGGGAGCGTGGATTGAAATCTATGATTATTTCGATATTTCCAAATGGGAAGAGTCGCTCCCTTCGCGGGAGCGTGGATTGAAATAACTAATCCTCTGTATCCGGCGATCTTTCCGCCGTCGCTCCCTTCGCGGGAGCGTGGATTGAAATTGATATACAGAAAAGAATAGACGCGGAAGTCGATGACGTCGCTCCCTTCGCGGGAGCGTGGATTGAAATTCTGTTAATCAATAGTCACAGATTTCAGGTGACAAGTCGCTCCCTTCGCGGGAGCGTGGATTGAAATGTATACAAGCTGAACGGGACGGATATGCTCGCGGTCGCTCCCTTCACGGGAGCGTGGATTGAAATACCGTATACGCGGCAGAGGATATCTACCACCCAGACGGGTCGCTCCCTTCACAGGAGCGTGGATTGAAATCAGGTCTGTCGTCTATTGTCGATGTTATATAAAGCCGCTAGTTATTCAAAGTCGGTTCCGAATTCCCGGCATATCCAAGGAATTCGGAACTTTTAACTTTACATAAAATATTACCATCTTATAGATTGTTTTTCAACCAGACAATCAGATCCGCTACTCGAATGAATTTACATATATTTGCCAGAGATCCCACCTTGAAAGCATCATGATTTTATGTTAAGTTAGAGCAAAGAAAAAGCCCTCGTTCTGGGCTTATTAGCACTCTATTTTGCATAACTAACGACTTTACATAACACCGAGATTATTTGTCGTATCAGTTGATTGTTTTTGAGATTGAACCGGAGCTTATTCGGATTATTAACTATCCGGGAATTGACCGTTCCATTCCGATGAGAGATATTGAAGTCGGGGAGCGTTTTTTTACGAGATACTATCGCAATAAGCGGCTTGACGAATTCTTAAAAGAACTGGATATGTCTGAAGGAAAATGCACAGGTATCCCGACAACCCAAGAGGGACTGCGCAATAACGGTTCCCCTGCTGCAAGGTTTTATACGGATGATGACAGACGGGCGGTGACGATCGAAATACTGATTCATCCGGATTTCCTGGAGAAGGATGATACGGTGACGGTTTCAGAAGAAAAAATGACCGTTTTAAAAGGAAAGAAGCTGTTTGACCATGTGTTAGACAATTACAAGAGGAGGAAAGTAAATGTTTCTGGACAACACATTCTTTTTGATGAATAAAGACCGAAAGCTTCTGACCTTTCATGTACACCGTTCAGAACTTGGGACGCTGAAGTTTGAGGAAATCTCCCGTGAGGGCGATGCGCTCCTGCCGATTGGCTTTTCGGATATTCAGTCATGGATTGCCCGTCGCCAGGCGCCTAAACACCGGGCGCATATGGAAAAGCTTCTTCGTCTGTGCGGGTGCTATGATTTGGAAGGTTATATTCGCGTGACCTACGCTCTGAACCTGAACGATACATTCTGGATCTGTCCTGCGCCGTCTGATCTGACCTGGGAGCGGGTTTCTCTTTTTCGAAATGATTTTGATGAGACGATTGCGCGTCTGGCTTTTGAGGGCGGGCTGTATGGAGAAAGTTTTTCCACCACCTCACCGGAATTTGGAACGAGTGGTTCATTTGCAAAATGCTGGATACGGGAGAATGGTAAAATTTACCTGATGAAACAGGGATCTGAAGGGGCGCGTAACTCTGGACTTGAGCCTTATTCCGAAATGTATGCAAGCGAGGTGGCGGCAGCGTTTTGCCGGACGTATGTACCTTATCAGACGGAACTGTTTCGGGGAAAACTGGTTTCCCGGTGCCCGCTTTTTACCGATGAAAAGTCTGGGTTTGTGACGATTCACGCTGCGGCCAGGGATATTCTGGATCCGGAGGATATTCTCTCCTATATGGAGACATATGGTGCAGACGATGATTTCCGGCGGATGGTCGTACTGGATGCACTGATTATTAATACAGACCGTCATCGGGGGAATTATGGCATGCTTTTTGATACGGATACGCTTAAAATTACTGGAATGGCGCCAGTGTTTGACCATAATCAGGCGCTGCTGCCTTATGCGGAGGAAGAGGATTTTCGGAATATGGATTCCTACTTGGCGGAACGGCCGACCAGGATCGGGGAAGATTTCAACGAAATTGCGTATGGCCTGCTGACACCGCAGATTCGTTCGGATCTGCAAAATCTGACCGGGTTTCAATTTAGCAGAAATCGGACATATGGCTTATCCGAAGAACGCCTTTCCGTGTTAGACCATCTGGTTAATACGCAGATTGACAGGATCCTGCATCGGAAGCGCCTGTATATCCGACAGTAGTTTAAGCGAGCTGCTTTATCCAGCTTAAGACAGACTGTTCCACCCCGCTGCGCGGATCAGCAAAGGAGCGAAAACTGTCAGTTCTTTATACCGAAGCGGATTTTGATAAGTACATTCTGAGTAATTATTCAGGACAGTACCTCGCACTTGCTGCGAGGTACGTATGAAAACTTATAGCAAGTGGGGAAAAGCCCTCGCCGGGTGGCATCCCATCCAAAAACCGGATGGGATAATCCCCATCGCGAAGCGATTTTAAATGGGCTTTTCCCCTCGCCGGGGCGGCATCCCGCACTTTGTGCGGGATAAGCCTCGTAACTGTGAAGGTACTGAACAGTTACCATTCTGGGATTGGAGGGACACAGGGCATGAGGGAAATCAAACACCGCTGTTCTTATGTGAATATGAAAAATCCGCTCTATATTCGTTATCACGATAAGGAGTGGGGTGTGCCGGAGCATTCTGACCGGAAGCTCTATGAGCTTTTGATTCTGGAATCCTTTCAGGCGGGACTGTCCTGGGAGTGCATTCTGAATAAGCGGGCGAATTTTCGCGTCGCTTTTGACGGGTTCGACATCGACAAAGTCTGCGCTTATGATGAAGCAAAATGTGAGGAGTTGCAAAATGACCCCGGCATCGTTCGTAATCGGCTCAAGATTGCGGCGGCTGTCAATAACAGCATTGTCTTTAAGGAGATTCAAAAGGAGTTCGGCTCCTTTGATGCGTATATCTGGGGTTTCACCAATGGCGGGATTATTGTGGAAGATTATCACATCCGCACGACCTCGCCGCTCTCTGATACGATCTCGAAGGATTTGAAGAAGCGCGGCATGAAGTTCGTTGGCTCTACGATCATCTATTCCTACCTCCAGGCCATCGGCGTTCTGAACGCGCACGGGAAGGAATGTGATTTGTGCCCACCACGCGCGGAAACAGGGCCTGGCGTCTCCCGCCTCTGAGCATACACGAAAAGAAATGCGATTTGTACCCCGACCGATCAGTGGCCAGCCCATGAGCAGCGATTGGAGGTGCGCAGCGCTTTTCCAGATTCTGGTTGCATTTCACTTAATTCTGTGATAGATATATCTGAGTATGTTCCGGGCGCCTTTGCCGGGAGTGATGATGTTCTGACAGATCAGGCAAAAAGGAGTATGTTTCTTAACTTCCTGTGATTTTTCTCACTCAATGATAAACCGATAGGGGGAAAGTG
>JAJQDT010000107.1 GCA_021202075.1 Lachnospiraceae bacterium
ATATCCTCAACGAATTTTATTCGAGGGACATCTCCAAGAAGGTACACGCCTCTTATTACCTCAAGGCAACGAGGGGCGACTTCACCGGCTGCGTGGCTCCCTTCGGATATGTCAAAGACCCGGAGTGCAAAAATCACCTGCTCATTGACGAGGAGACAGCGCCCATTGTCCGACAGATTTTCGATTATGCACTGGAAGGGCGAGGCCCCAATTATATCCGCCGTCAGCTGGAAATGGACAAGATACCCTGCCCCACATGGTGGAACCGGCAGCGAGGCATCCGAAACCACTTCACCAAATGGGAGCTGGCTGACCCGGATAACGGAAGGTATCTCTGGGATGATTCAGTCCTGAAGGATATGCTGATCAATCCCGTTTATATGGGCTGTATGGCGTCCCAGAAGAAGAACTACCGCTTCAAGATCGGAACGATTGGCGAGAAGAAGCCGGAGGACTGGATCATCGTTGAGGGAACCCATGAAGCCATCGTCACTGCCGAGGAATTCGAGATCGTCCAGAAGAAGCTCAAGGCCAGACAGCGGCCAAGGGATGACGGCAATTTCAGTCTGTTCGCCGGTCTGATCAAGTGCGGCGAGTGCGGAAAAGCGCTGACCATCCGTAAGACCAACGCCAAGCAGCCGAAGGACATCTACGCCTGCTGGACGTACAACCGATACGGCAAGCACCACTGCACCCAGCACCGAATCGAGTACGACGTTCTCTATGACATGGTTCTCTCCAAAATTCAGGAGTGTGCCGCTGCTGCTCTGGCAGATGATGAGGACGTGCTTGACCAGTTGAGCGAATCCTTCCGGTCTGAACAGGAAGGCCAGCTACAGGCCATCTCCCGACAGGTCGCCAAGGACACCGAACGACTCTCGCTGCTGGACAGAATGGTTGTGAAGCTCTATGAGGACATGATCGCCGGGCGTATCTCTGAGGCCAACTTCAACTTGATGATGAAGAAAGCCCAGGATGAACAGGTGGAACTGACTGACCGGGTAAAACACAACAAGGAGCTGCTGACCGACCAGAACAAGCTGACCCGTGACAACCAGCAATGGCTGGACATGATCCGGGAGTACGCCGACATTCAGGAGCTTGACGCCGAGACCCTGCAAAAGCTCATCCGGGAGATCACCGTCCATGAGGTCATCGACGAGGACGGAACCCGGAATATCACCGCTGAAATTCACTTCAATCTCAAACCTTTGCCGGAGCCGATGGGAGGCTCCGAACCTGCAACTGAATAAGACACACACGAACAACCCAGATAGCAGAGGGATAAGCGTGGTACCGAAAAAGCACACCGCCGCCTGCCATTTGCTGATGTTACACCTAATTAGGTATGAACCCCGATTTTTCGGAAAAACCGAAAAACCTTGAAAAATCAAGGAAAATTCGAGGTCACTTCCACCTAAACGGGTATGACACAGTTGATGGCTGGCGGCGGTGTGATCCTGATCGGAACGCAGCTGATTCCGCTTTTGACTGGCCTGTTTTAGTAATGTCTGCACAAAGAAAGGAGTACCTCTGTGTTCGATAGCATTTTTGAAGCAATCGAAGAATGGATGAGGGAGCTTCTGACGGGCATGGTGGATTCCAACCTGACGACAATGTTCACGGATGTCAATGAAAAGACAGGTGAGATTGCCACTCAGGTTGGACAGACACCACAGGGTTGGAACAGCAGCATATTCAGCATGATCCAGAACCTGTCCAATTCGGTCATTGTGCCGATTGCAGGCATTATCATTACTTACATCCTGTGTTACGAACTGATTTCGATGCTTACCGAAAAGAACAACATGCATGAGATTGATACATGGATGTTCTTCAAATATTTTATCAAGATGTGGATAGCGGTGTATCTGGTGAGTAACACGTTTACGATTACGATGGCGGTCTTTGACGTTGGCCAGAGTGTGGTCAACGCGGCTGCTGGCTCGATCAGCAGCCAGACCTCCATCAATATTGATTCGATGATATCCGCAATGGATTCGGCAATGGCGACGATGGAGATAGGGGAGCTGGTTGTGCTGGCTCTGGAGACCCTGATTGTCAGCTTCTGCTTAAAGATCATGTCTGTATTGATCACGGTCATTCTGTATGGCCGTATGATAGAAATTTACCTCTACACTTCGGTTGCACCCATCCCATTCGCTACCATGACCAACCGGGAGTGGGGCCAGATGGGGACAAATTATCTCCGGGGCCTGTTTGCCCTGGCATTTCAGGCATTTTTGATGATGGTTTGCGTTGGTATTTATGCGGTGCTGGTATCGACGATTACGATTTCCAGCAACATGCACTCGGCGCTCTTCGGAGTTGCGGCTTATACCGTGCTGCTGTGCTTCACGCTGATGAAGACGGGGAGCTTGAGCAAATCTATCTTCAATAGCCATTAAATGGGGAAATCTGAGAAAGGAACTGCATGGGAAACGGGTCATCCCCGCCAAAGAGGTTTCCCTGCGTGGTAAGATGAATGGCTTATGTCAGCATTCCGAAAGACCTGACGAAAGTAAAAAATAAGGTGGCTTTCAACCTGACCAAACGGCAGCTGATCTGTCTGGCCGTTGCGGGAGCGTTGGGGCTGCCTTTTTATTTTCTGACCAAGGCATATATTGGGACAAGCAGCGCCGCCACAGGTATGGTGCTGCTGATGCTGCCGGAGTTCTTGTTTGCGATGTATGAGAAGGACGGTATGCCACTGGAAAAAATCCTGATGAATATAATCAGCGTCCGGTTCCGGCGTCCTGCAATCCGGCGCTATGAGACTGAAAATATTTTTGATGAACCAAAGCATAAGCCTGTGGCTGTGCAAAAAACAGGGAAAGGAGGAAATGTGCGTGGCAGGAAAAAATAGACCTGACGGTAAGACCTGGAAGAAAAAGCGCCCGGATAAAAATGTGCAGAGACAGAAGGCGCAGGAGAAGGAAAAACGGATTTCTGCACAAAAGTCGATCCCTTACCGTGAAATGGGGAAGGATGGTATCTGCCGGGTGTCGGAGCATACCTATTCCAAGACAATCCGCTTCTATGATATCAATTATCAGCTGGCGCAGAACGATGATAAGAACGCGATCTTTGAAAATTGGTGTGAATTCCTGAATTATTTCGACAGTTCCATCCATTTTCAGCTGTCGTTCATCAACCATAAGAGCAACATGGCTGAGTTTGAGCAGGTGATCGACATCCGTCCCCAGAATGATGCGTTTGATGATGTGCGGATGGAATATGCACAGATGCTCCGTAATCAGCTGGCAAAAGGAAATAATGGTCTGCTGAAAACAAAGTACATCACATTCTCGATTGAAGCAGACAGCGTAGCGAAAGCAAAGCCCCGGCTGGAGCGGATTGAGACGGACGTCCTCAATAACTTCAAGGTGCTGGGTGTCACTGCTTACCCGTTAAACGGCGTGGAGCGCCTGAAAATCCTTTATGAAACCTTCAATCCGGAGAATAAGGTGCCGTTCACATTCACTTACGACCAGATTCTGCGGACAGGGCTGGGTACGAAAGACTTTGTCGCGCCGACGAGCTTCCTGTTCAAATCCGGCAAGGATTTTGTGATGGGAGAGACCCTGGGCGCTGCTTCTTATCTCCAGATTCTCGCGCCGGAGCTGACGGACAAGATGCTGGCGGAGTTTTTGGATATTGACAAGAACCTGATGGTCAATATCCATGTACAGTCAGTTGACCAGACGAAAGCGATTAAACTGGTCAAGAGCAAGGTGACGGATATCAACCGTATGAAAATCGAGGAGCAGAAAAAAGCGGTTCGCTCCGGATACGATATGGACATTATTCCTTCTGATCTGTCCACCTATGGCGGTGAAGCAAAGAAGATGCTGGATGATCTGCAGAGCCGGAATGAGCGGATGTTCCTTGTGACCGTGCTGTTTTTGAATACGGCGGATACGAAGCAGGAACTGGACAATGCGGTGTTCCAGACCGCCGGTATCGCGCAGAAATATAACTGCGTGCTGCGCCGGTTGGATTATCTGCAGGAAGAGGGACTGATGAGCAGCCTGCCGCTGGGGGTCAACCATGTGCCGATTAAACGGGCGCTGACCACAACAGCGACAGCGATTTTTGTGCCGTTTACGACACAGGAGCTGTTCATGCCAGGGGAATCCCTCTACTATGGCCTGAATGCCCTCTCCAACAACATGATTATGGTAGACCGCAAGAAACTCAAGAATCCGAACGGACTGATTCTTGGCACACCGGGCAGCGGCAAATCCTTTGCTGCGAAACGGGAAATGACCAATGCGTTCTTTGTGACGAATGACGATATTATCGTCTGCGACCCGGAGGGCGAGTATTACCCGTTGGTTCATGCGCTGGGAGGCCAGGTAATCCATATTTCTTCAACGAGCAGGGATTATATCAATCCGATGGACATCAATATGGACTATTCGGACGATGACAATCCGCTTGGCGTGAAGTCGGATTTTGTATTGTCCCTGTGTGAACTGATTATGGGTTCCAGAAACGGCATTGAAGCAGAGGAAAAATCGGTGATTGACCGCTGCCTGCCGCTGGTGTACCAGAAGTATTTTGAAAATCCGGTGCCGGAAAATATGCCGGTGCTTGGTGATCTGTATGCCTGCCTGCGGAAACAGAAGGAGACACAGGCACAGCGCATTGCGACAGCCCTTGAGATTTATGTGAACGGTTCCTTAAAGGTGTTCAACCACCAGACCAATGTGGAACTGGATAACCGGATCGTCTGCTTCGATATTAAGGAGCTGGGGAAACAGCTGAAGAAGCTGGGGATGCTGATTGTGCAGGATCAGGTCTGGAACCGGGTGACGCTCAACCGGAACAGCCATAAATCCACACGGTACTATATTGACGAGTTCCATCTTCTGTTGAAAGAAGAACAGACCGCCGCTTACAGTGTGGAGATTTGGAAGCGGTTCCGAAAGTGGGGCGGCTGTCCGACAGGCGTGACACAGAACATCAAAGACCTGCTTGCCAGCAGGGAGATAGAGAACATTTTTGAGAACAGCGATTTTATCCTGATGCTCAACCAGGCGTCCGGGGACCGGCAGATTCTCGCAAAGCAGCTCAATATTTCGCCGTATCAGCTCTCCTATGTGACGAACAGCGGCGAAGGAGAAGGGCTGCTTTTCTACGGAAGCACGATCATCCCGTTTAAGGATAAGTTCGATAAGACGACAAAGCTCTATTCTCTGATGACTACGAAGCCAGAGGAAGTAGAGGCAAGAAATGAGATGGAGGACACCGATGAAGAGGAGTAAGAAAAAGAACAGACACTGTAAAGGGTGCAGAAAGTACATCATCCATGTGGAACGCCCTCTTTTTGAGGGCGACGGGGAAGAAATTTTCTATGACATGATCGACGATATGCTGGAGTTGGCGTCCTATGTGGATATGATGTATGAGAATACACGCCTGCTTTCCCTTGGGGAGATTTCTGAACGAATGGCGATGAACCAAAGTGCTCTGGCGATGGAGAGCAGTGACGCGGTGTTGAGCCGGTGGGAATTATATTCCCAGCCGGAGGTTTGAGATGCGTTGCCGGGAGAGGAGGTGAAGCAGCATGGCAGGGCGCAAATTTGAAGCCGGAGAGAAAAAGGTTCAGAAAATGAGCCGGGAAGGGCTGACGGAGAAAAATCTCCATACCGGGGAAAGTATTTCAATCAGCCGGAATTTTGATGGTGCTGTTTCTGAACGGATGGATGGCTCGGATGAACAGCCTACTCGTATAAGGGCGGAAATAGATGGCTCTGGTGAGAAAGAAGTTGGTTCAAGAAAACGGCGGCGTCAGCAGAGAATGAAAAATGCGGAGCCGATGATGGAGGTATCAGCATTGGGACAGCAGCCGGGAACAGTGCAGGAGGAAACGATTGCACGGGCATCTCCGTCGGCTGTGATGCCGGAGCCTTCGGCAGTGCCTGATGCTATAGAGCAACCTTCTTATCAGGCGGCAGAGGTGGAACATTCTCGTTTTCCTGGTGAAAGGCAGCACGATGATTTGAACAGGGAACCGTATAATACCGGACAACCGATGGAAGCTCATTTTCGAGAGCAACACCGACAGGGGATGCCGGAAAGTGGTGAAAGGAGTGTCATAGAGGAGCCTGTTCAGGGGAAAGAAGCAGCATTTTCAGAGAAGTCATTTCAGGAGACAGAAACGCTTGCTGCAGCAGAACCCGTTCGGGAAAAGAAAGTGGCGCTTGCAACGGAGCTGCCGCGAGAGACAGAACCGACACTTTCAGGAGAATCGATTCGGGAAAAGTCGGCAGTGCCTGCTGTAGAAAAGTCGGCGGTCACAGAAACACAAGACCGATTGGGTAGCTTTTCAGAAAGCATTCTTGAGAGAGGGCGTGACCGTGAGGAACTGTATGAAGCTGAGCCAGCGGAAGTGGAAAACAGAGCGATAAATGATGCAGAAGGGAACACCCGCCTCAAGTCTCATTCCGTTCGGATGGACAGGATGGGGAAAGGTTCAGAAACGCCTTATGGAAAGGCAAAAAGAAGAAAGAGCCGCCAGCGGCAGAGCAGGAAATTTCAAGGTTCAGAAAATGAGAGCCTGAAAACGAAAGCGGTTCAGAATGTTGCGGATGATCTTGATTTTGCGAAGCCTATACAGGCATTTGAAGTGGATACTCCGTCTGGTCAGGTACAGGGGAATATGCTACGGCCACAGGAAGTAGGCTTTCATGGCAGTGTCGCATTACAGGATACGGAAGCGCTTACTACTGAGGTCGGAATGTCAATGGTTTCATCGACATCGAAATCACAACACTTTCAGCGTGGCTCGGAGGGTTACAGACCAGAAGTAAATGATGGAGATACACCGATGGAATCCGAAAATCAGGGTGGTTCATCTGGAAAGTATTCTTTACAAACCCATTCGGCAAGATTCCAGGCGGTGTCAGGGCAATCGGCAAGGAGTTCTGAGTTACCGGATACCGCAGAAGTCGGAAGCAATCATAAACGGCGTATCGGGGCAGAAACAGTCCAGATTTCCAGTGAAGATGCGGACAGGGTGGGAGCGCCGTCAGAGACAGAAGCGACGCGTTCTCCATCGCAGGAGATACTCCAGTCAAAACCATTATTACTGGAAAGCACAGGTGACGCAGCACCGTTGCAGAATGCATCCGATGTGCCAGCGTTGCCCAAAGAGGCGGAGTCGGCGCGCTCTGTGTTGCAGGAGACCACAAATCTTCCAGTACCGGTATCAACAGCAACGGACATTGTGACTGCCGATTCTGGTTCAATCGAGACCAGGCCGGAAGGTTTGGATTTTGATGGAAAAAGCTCATTAAAGCAACATTCCGGACGTCTGGATAATTACCGGGAATCCTATTCCAGAAATGGAGATAGCACAAAAAGTAGTGAGGAATCCCATGAGCGGAAAAAAGCACAGACGCAGGATTATCAGCGGAAAGCGGAAAGGGCATCGTCTGAGGAACGGAAATCTTCGGGGAAACGCTCGGATGCATTTCAGAAGGAAGAGGGGAAACCCAATCCTGATGGAAAGACAGGAAAAAAGTCCAGACTGTCGTTTGATGATGAGCAGACTGGAATGGTGCGCGGCGCTGGCATGGGGTTGGGAAAGAAAGCGGTAAAGGGCGCTGTTACGACCACATCCGGCTACGTTCACAAGAAGATTTACGAGGTTGAACAGGAGAACAGCGGCGTGAAAGCTGCGCATAGGACGGAACTGGTGGCAGAGGGCGGCGTGAGTGCCGTTGCCCATAAGCTCAGTAACCGGAGCAAGGTGCAGAAACAATCGAACCGGCAGCAGCGAAAGGAGGAAGAAAGCGGAAAGAGCAGCCGGTTGAATTTTACCGATGCGGAGAAAGAGGAAGGTGCTACGCCGGGAGCAAAAAAGAAGGCAGATAAGAATAGCCGGTTGCCGGCAGTAAAAGCACAGATTGGCAGCGAGGTCAGCGTATCTGTCAGCGGTAAGGAAGCGGTAGAAGAATCAAAAAAGAAAAATGCAGTTCTGAATCGGTTCTGGCAGAAGCGGCGGTACAAAGAAGCCTATATTGCTGCCCGCGAAGGGCTGACGGTAGCAGCGCCGGAAACGGCGAAAGCTACACAGACAGTGACGGGGAAGGTAAAGCAGATTGTCCAGAGCTTTACAAAGGACAATAAAGGGCTGCTGGCAGGAGTTGCGATATTTGCGCTTCTGTTCATCCTGATTGCCACCTGTCTGTCCAGTTGTACCGCTATGTTCCAGGGAGTGCAGGATTCTTTTGTTTCCACAACCTATCCGAGCACGGATGATGATATTTACGCAGTGGAAAACGCATATGTTGCGCTTGAAACCGCGCTGAACAGCCAGATCAATAACATGGAAACGACGCACCCAGGCTACGATGAATACCGGTATCAGGTAGATGAGATTTCGCACAATCCGTATCAGCTGATTTCTTATTTAACGGTGCTGTACGGGGAGTTTACCTATTCGCAGGTGGCGGGGATATTGGAGGATTTGTTTTCACAGCAATATACCCTGAATGTGTCAGAAGAGGTGGAAATCCGGACACGGACGGAGACCAGGACGGGGACAACCACATCCACGGACCCGGAAACCGGCGAGACAACCGAGGAAGAGTATGAATACGAGGTAGAAGTTGAGTATGAATATTATATTCTGAACATTTCCCTTGTGAATCATGGCTTTGACACGGTGGCGCAGAGTAATCTGACCGACGATCAGGTATCCCTTTATACCCTATACAACGCAACGTATGGGAACCGGAGCTATCTGTTCGATACAGAAACTCTGTCTACCTACACCGGAAGTACAGGAAGCAGCTCAAGCAGCGGCTTTGGCTATACGGTTTCGGCGGAAGCACTCTCGGATGAGAAATTTGCCAGGATGATTGCGGAGGCTGAGAAATACTTAGGCTATCCGTATGTCTGGGGTGGGAGTTCACCGAGTACGAGCTTCGACTGCTCCGGATTCGTGTGCTGGGTCATCAATAACTGCGGGAATGGCTGGAATGTTGGCCGGACGACAGCGGAGGGGCTGCGCTCTTACTGCTCTTATGTATCACCGGAGGATGCGCAGCCGGGAGACCTGATTTTCTTCCAGGGGACGTATAGCACATCCGGTGCATCGCATGTTGGGATTTATGTCGGGAATGGCATGATGATTCACTGTGGGAATCCTATTCAATACACCAGTGCGCAAACTACATATTGGCAATCGCACTTCCTGGCTTATGGGAGAATCAATTAAATGCCTTTTTCGAGTTACAAATAAGTTTCATAAAATGACAAACAGGTTTGATAAAAAGCAATTTTTGCGGAAGTGGAGGATACGAAAATTGAATAAAAAATTGTTGCGCTATCTGGATGAAGCGGATAAGGCAGAGAGCCGGATCGCGGAGATGCAGGAACACCTGAAAACTGTCCGGGAGGCGCAGAAACGGGAAGAGGACGCTGAGATTTTAAAGACTGTCCGTGGGATGAAGCTGAACGGGCGCGACCTTCTTGCCATGCTGAGCGGCATTCAGGATGGGAGCGTGACGCTTCAGCAGTTAGAGGGTGCCGGCATTGAAGAATCGCCGGAGACCGAAAAAAACCATCAGAAGCAGGTGCCGGAGGAGGCACCGGAAAGTGAGGTTCAAGATGAAGAAAATTTTGAAGAAATGGAGTAAAAGCCTGGCAGCGGGGATGTTCGCCCTGTGCCTTGTGATGGGCATGGGGAGTGTGACAGCCTTTGCTTTCGTGGATGAAACCGCTGAGACAGAGACCGAGGAAGTGTTGGAGGAAACGACGCCGGATGAGACCGAAGCTACGCCGTTTTCGGTATCCGGCAACGGGGAGGTGCTTGATGACATCTCGGATGACGCCACAAAGGAATTTTACACTATTACGACAGCAAACGGGAACACATTTTTCCTTGTCATTGATAAGGCCAGCTCGTCGGAAAATGTGTATATGCTTTCCCTGATTGATGAATATGATTTGCAGGATTTCATTGAAGAGGAAGAGACCGAAACAGCGGAGACAACCGCGCCGGTGGTTCTGGAGGAAACAACGCAGACAGAGGAATCAGAGGAGACGGAGGCAGTGGCTGTTACGGAGGAAGACAGTGGCGGGAGCGGGGCAGGTATCCTGCTTGCGGTGCTGCTGATCGCGGCGCTTGGCGGTGGCGGCGCTTATTACTACATCCGGATTTATAAGCCAAAGAAAGACGCAGAGGAAACAACCAGTGAAGGTCTGGAGTATGAGAATTACGAGACCCGAAACGAGGACACGGAAGATGGCGAGGATGCAGCTGAGGACGAGGATTCGGATGAGGAATAAAAGCTGATTTTCAGGTGAAGCAGAAGCAAATAATCCGGGCAGAAGGCATGAAGATTATCATCGCTTTCTGCCCCTTTTTATAGAAAGGAAAGAACAATGTACCGATTAGTGATTGCAGAAAAACCGAGTGTTTCCCAGTCTTTGGCCAGAGTGCTGGGCGCGTATAAGCGGGAGAATGGCTATCTTGAGGGAGGCGGCTATTTGGTGAGCTGGTGCCTGGGGCATCTGGCAGAATATGTGACGCCGGAAGCCTATGATGAAAAATATAGTAAGTGGAATTACGCAGATCTTCCGATTGTACCAGAGGAGTGGAAACTTTCTGTGGCTGCGGATAAGGAAGAACAGTTCCGGGTGCTTTGCGGGCTGCTGAACCGGAGCGATGTCACGGAAGTGGTCAATGCCTGCGATGCAGGACGCGAAGGGGAATTGATTTTCAAACGCGTTTACGATCTGTCCGGCTCCACTCTTCCGGTGAAGCGCCTGTGGATCAGCTCGATGGAGGACAGCGCGATTCAGGACGGTTTTGCTCATTTAAAAGATGGAGAGGAATACCGAAACCTGTGCGATGCTGCGGTGTGCAGGGCAAAGGCGGACTGGCTTGTGGGGATGAACGCGACAAGGGCGTTTACCACGAAGTATTATAAGCGGCTGTCGGTGGGGCGTGTCCAGACGCCGACGCTTGCCATGCTGGTGGAGAGACAGCAGAAGATCAACGGCTTTGTAAAAGAAGCCTATTATAAAGTGTCATTGGACTGCGATGGTCTGGTGGTATCTTCCGGAAATATTCCGGAGGAACAGGAAGCAGACCGCATTGCGGCGCTTTGTAATGGAAAGCAGGTAGTGCTGACAGGCATGGAGAAGAACCGGAAGAAAAATCAGCCGCCGAAACTCTATGATCTCACCACCCTGCAGAGGGAAGCAAACCGTTTCTTCGGATATACAGCCGCGGAGACGCTAAAGGAGCTGCAGGAACTGTATGAGGATAAAATGGTCACTTATCCCCGGACTGACAGCCAGTACATTACGGCAGATATGGAAGAGACGACGCTTGACCTTTTGGATACGGTGTCGGCAAGGCTGCCATTTCTTGCTGATTTGGAGGTCGGGAGAAATGTCGGACGCATTATCAACAATGATAAAGTGAGCGACCACCATGCACTTTTGCCCACAAAAGAGGCGATGCAGGATGATTATGAAAAGCTTTCTGCGAAAAAGAGAAATCTGCTTCTTCTGATCGTGCAGCGTTTGGCACAGGCGGTATCCGATGAATTTATCTATGATGAGACGGAGATTATGGTGCTGTGTGAGGGACAGGAGTTTCGCGCCAGGGGCAGGGCAACGGTTCAGAACGGATTTAAGGACATTGAAACTGCGTTCCGGCTCTCTGTGCTGAAAGGCAAAGCGGAAAAAGAAGATGCAGATAATTCGGTCATCCCGGATGGGTTATCCGAAGGGAAATGTTATGAAGCGGTTCAGGCAAAGAAAAGCAAGCACTTTACTTCCCCTCCGAAAGCATACAGTGAGGATTCCCTGTTGTCTGCGATGGAGACAGCGGGAAATAAGGATTTCGATCAGGAGACGGAAAAGAAAGGACTTGGGACACCGGCGACGAGGGCGAGTATTATCGAAAAACTGGTGTCTTCCCAATATGCGGTGAGAAAAGGAAAGCAGATTCTGCCGACAGAAGATGGCATGGCACTGATCGAGGTGATGCCGGACTATCTGAAATCTGCATCTATGACAGCAGAGTGGGAAAACCGGCTGCTGCAGATGGAACATGGGGAGATTGACAGTGGGAGCTTTATGGACGGCATTACCAATCTCCTGACAATGATGTTAAATGGATGCGATCTGATTCCGGAGCAGGAACAGAGCCGCTTCCATGTCAGGGAGAGTATCGGAAGCTGCCCGTTCTGCGGCAGGCCGGTCTATGAAGGCAAAAAGAATTTTTATTGCTCTGACAGGGAGTGTTCCTTTGCCCTTTGGAAAGAGAACCGCTATCTTGCCAATATGCGCAAGACGATGGATAAAAGGATGGCGGTGGGGCTTTTGAAAGAAGGCCGTGTCCATGTGGATGATTTCTATTCGGCAAAAAAGGATAAGAACTTTGAAGCCGACCTGCTGATGCAGACCGATGATGGCACGGTCCGGTTTTCACTGGAATTTCCTAAACGTGATTTTGCGAAAGCGAAGAAGAAAAAATCCACAAAGAAGTAACCATTGTATCCGGCTGGCGGGGGTTCCTGTCGGCCGGAGCTGATGAGAGGAGGAAAAAATCAGCGTGACAAAATATAATTACATCCGTGCTCTTGCGGAGGAACACGCCGGGGAGGTCAGCGGTTCTCCGAGGGACTGGATGGACTACCTGGACACGGCATCCAGATTATATCGGTATTCCTTTTCGGATGCGCTTCTGATCCATGCACAGCGTCCTTCCGCTACCGCCTGTGCGGAGCTGGAGCTGTGGAACAAGAAAATGAACCGGTGGGTCAACCGTGGTGCAAAAGGAATTGCGCTTCTCGATGATACCGGGCCGAGGAAACGGCTGCGGTATGTCTTTGATGTCGCGGACACCCATATGGTGCGCGGCGGCAGAAGTCCGTTCCTCTGGCAGATGGACGAGGAGACAAAAAATCCGGTTCTGGAGCATCTGACAGAGACTTACGGTCTGGATGATATGACACCGATGGATTTGTCGGATGCCCTGATGGAGATTGCCCGTCAGAGTGCGGAAGAGAATCTGGCGGAAGCGATGGAAGGGCTGGAATACGAGACGATGGACACCTTTCTGGAAGGGCTGGATGAAGATAATCTCCGTGTCAGTTTCCGGAACCTGCTGACCAACAGCGCTTATTATACGCTTGCCAGACGCTGCGGGCTTGACCCGATGGAGTTTCTGGAGGAAGAGGATTTTATCGGCATCACAGAATACAACCGGCTTTCGGTGCTTACCTTCCTTGGAAACGCTACGAGCGATCTGGTAGAGCCTGTCCTGCGGGACATTGGCCGCACCGTGCAGAAAATTTATCGGGAAAATTTGCAGCAGCAGCTTGAAAATTCCGTAGACAGCTTGTATAATGCCAGTAGAGAATTTAACACTTTAAAGTGTGAAAGCACAAATGATATTAACAAAAATGAAGGAGGACGCGGACATGGAACTGACATATCATCGCAAGGGAGATTACCTGTTTCCGAACCTGATGGTCGAGGAGGAGCCGGAGGTGATCGGGAAATATGGTATGCTGCGCCGGACGTTCCTGAAGGAACACAGGAAGAACTGGTATCAGAGTATGCTCCTGACCGGGAAACTGAACCGGCACCTGCTGGAGATCGAGAAAGCAGCGCAGGAACAGATGGACGTGCAGATGAAGGGACTGTTGGAGAAGTACCCGGCACCGGACAAGGAGAAAGACCATCTGGCGTGGGCAGCACATATGAACAGCCTGCAGGCGATGGCCGAGGAGAGCATCTTGACGGACTTGGTGTACAGCTGACCGAGGAGACAACAGAACAGGATTTGAGTGAAGCAGAGGAAGAAATCGCCTCTGCTTTTGCTTTGCCGGAGCTGCCTACTGTAGAGGAACAGATCCGGGCAATCGAGGAGCCAATGGCGGCGCTCTATGCCGGGGAAATCGCAATCCCGTCTGATGTGGTGGACGAAGTGCTGCGCTCCGGAAGTAACCGGGACAGGAGCCAGCTGCGCCTGATTTATAATTTTATGATTGACCAGACGCCGGAGGAATACGCCGAATTTGTAAAGCAGGAGTACCGGACAGGTGGCAAAGGTTTTGTAATCAACGGACAGGAGTATTCTGCATGGTTTGATGAGCTGGGGATGCAGATTGCCGTCGGCCATACCATAAATGACAAGATTTTGAGCAAGGCATTTCTTTCATGGGAGGATGTTTCCGGAAGGATTGAGCAGCTGCTCAGACAAGGGGAGTATGCGCCACAGGTGGTGCTGGATGCGGCAAGAAGTAATGCGTTGATGGAACATGCCCAGGCATTGGCTTATATGGAGCGCGATCTGGCCGAGGGTGTATCGGAGCTGGTTTTTGAAGATACAGACATTTTTCGGGGCGGGTTCCCGGATGTGGAGGAGCGTCTTGTGGGGCTTCTTGCACAGCCTGCGTTCCTTACCGATTTGAATGAACGGCTGGAAGGACTGGCAGAGGTATATCAGGAAGATTCCAGTGTCATGAGGTTTCACATTTACCGTCCGGATAAAGTGCTTGCACAGTTCCAGAAATTTGCGAAAGAGGCGGTTCCCTATCAGGCACGAGAGGGGTTTGCATGGCAGGAACATGACCGCTTTATCACACAGGATGAAATTGACGCTTTCCTTTCCGGCGGCGGCCCCTACTCCGATGGGCGGCTTTCTACTTATGCGTTTTTCGTGCAGGATCACAGCGATGGAGAAAAAGCAGAATTTGTAAAGGAACGCTACGGAACCGGAGGAAGCAGCCACGCCCTGTCAGGCGCAGATGATTCCCACGCGGATTATGACGCCAAAGGACTGGTGTTAGCAAGAGGGAGCTACGGTTCGCCTTATGCTTCTGTTTTTCTGAAATGGCCGAAGGTAGCCCAGAGAGTGGATTACCTGATTAAACAGGAGAAATTTTTGAAGCCTGCCGATTATTCCAGAATGGCTGATTATGAACGGGAACAGATGGCAGGCCGTGTGATTCGGTTCTATAACCGGCTTCCACAGGAGATTGCACGTCCGTTTCAGGAAGATTTCTTTCCGGACAAAATGAAAGCGGAACTGACCGGGATATTGTCAGATGGGGAGAGAACGCAGGAACTTCTTTTGGAGATGAATGAAGCTCTTGCAGCATTGCCGCTTGATTTTGACCGATATGAGGAACGGGCGCAGGCATTAACGGAGTTGGTACAGTATTCGGAAGGAACGTTTACGATTTTCCCGGAGAAAAAGAAGGAAGTGGAGTTCGTTTCCGGACACCAGATCAGTATTTTTGATTTCTTCGGGATGGAAAATCAAGCAGAGCCTGAGCTGACAGCGGAGACAGAAACAATACCGGAATCGACAAGCGGGTTGGCGGTAGAACCGGAACCAACAGAGGAAGCAGAGCCTACAGCTGAAAGGGATTCCAGTGCGGAGCGTCAAATTGAGGAACCAGAACTGGAAGCGGGGACAAATACAAGTGCAGAGCATCAAAGCGAAGAATCGGCGTTGGGGACTGGCATGGAAGAAAGAATTGCGGATGTGCCGGAAGGCCAGCAGCCGGAACCGGAAAAGCCGGAAGTCGTAGCGCGGTACCAGTCCACTTCCGCTATGCAGGACGGATATGTGGAAACTATTGCTATCCTGCAATATCCGAACGGGAGCTTTTATAACCATTACGGATATGATGAGGAACGTGGCATGGGCGCTGCCAGCGCAGGGCCGTTTGACACCTTAGAGGATGCAAGGCAGACCGTGCTTGCCCATCGCCCGGATGCACAGGAAATCGGTGTGCAGACAGTAGAAAAGGCAGAGCCTGAGAGACCGGACGGGTTAGTGCAGCCAGAGAAGCAGGAACTGCAGCCGTTATTGCAGGATGCCGCCGACGAATACAATTCCATCAAGGAGAGGTATCCCAATTCACTGGTTGGGTTCGAGCAGCATGGGCGGTATGAGTTTTACGGAGAAGACGCAAAGCTGGTATCGCAGATATTAGGGAGCCGTATCCTGGATAAAGAGACAGCAAGCGGCATAGTTCCAGTGACCGGATTCCCTGCAGGACAATGGGTCTATTATTCCAAACGGCTGTGGAGCAAAGGGGAAAATGTTTATCTTGCCGGGGAGCGTGAGGATGGCACCCATGAGAAGGTGAAATATCTGAGCGGAAAAGAATATCTTCCGCTGGATGCCACCGTTCATATCGAAGGCAGGGAGTTTCGGGTGGATACCGTAGATTTCCAAAGAGAATTGGTCAGCCTGCAGGATATGACGATGGCCAGGGAAGCCCGGTATCCGATCTTTCGGAATGAGCCGCTTGATTATGTCCGCGCCCTCTATGAAGAGGAGGAGCCGGTCTTTGACTTTGACACGGAAAATCTCGTGGCGGAGGCGATGGAACATACCGGTGTGAGCCATGAGGATTTTTCCGGGGAGCAGATGGATGTCATTTATGACGCTGCCTTAAAAGAACTGGAACTGGAACCGATGCTAAATCCGGAGTTTTCCCCGGCACAGATACAGCTGATCGCGGATGTGGCGGAGCGGATGAAGGCAACGGAACGGGCTGCCTTTGACGGTATAATGGCACCGCTTACCGGACACACCATGACGCCGGAGGAAATCAATGCCCTGCGGAAAGAATACCGGTTCCCTTTGGATTCCTTTGAACAGCCGGAGCCGGAAAGTGAGCCGGAGCAGAGCGTCAGGGAAGAAGGCGTTTTTGAGTACCAGGGCTATCACTTCAAACCTGTGGGTGTTTATCCGGAGAATACGGATTTCCTGCAGACGATAGCGGATACCAGCTCTCAGGAAGAACCTTTTATGTCGAATGTTGAGGATGCCGCAATTCCTTATGACTATGAGGGCTTTTATGGGGCGAGCGGCGCACCGGATGCAGATATTTTCCTCTGCATAGAGACTGGAAAGGTCTATATCCCTGGGAACAATGAATTGTTTGGATACAATGGTGAGTATGAACCGTATGTGCCGCAGGCAGTAGAGGCTGTGTCTGAGCAGGAGGCGGTGACAGAAACTGGGCGGCAGTCAGACACACGGGAAAAAGAGCGGACGGAACCGCAGGAAAAAATCAATTTCCGAATTACGGATGATGATCTGGGAGCCGGAGGCCAGAAAGCAAAATTTCAGGCCAATATAGACGCGATCCGCCTGTTAAAGCAGTTGGAAACGGATGGCCGGCTTGCTACCGCACAGGAACAGGAAGTGCTTTCCCGTTTTGTCGGATGGGGCGGTATTCCGCAGGCATTTGATGAAAACAATGACCGCTGGGCGGCTGAGTATGCGCAGGTGCGGCAGCTGCTGACACCGGAGGAATACCGGGAAGCAAGGGCGTCTACGCTGAATGCCTTTTACACCTCTCCCACCGTGATAAAAGCGATGTATGAAGCGCTTGGCAACATGGGCTTACAGCAGGGAAATGTGCTGGAGCCTTCGTGCGGCGTCGGAAACTTCATGGGACTGGTGCCGGAACAGATGGATGGCTTGAAAATGTACGGCGTGGAGCTGGACAGTATTTCAGGGCGTATCGCGCAGCAGTTATATCAGAAGAACCAGATCGCTGTGCAGGGCTTTGAGACGATGCAGTTTCCGGACAGCTTTTTCGATTGCGTGGTCGGTAACGTGCCGTTTGGAAATTATAAGGTGTTAGACCCGAAGTATGACCGGCATAATTTTATGATCCATGATTACTTTATTGCAAAAAGCCTTGACCTTACCCGTCCGGGCGGCGTGGTGGCTGTAGTCACATCAAGCGGCACCATGGATAAGCAGGACAGTTCGGTGCGTCAGTATTTTGCAAACCGGGCAGATCTGCTGGGGGCAATCCGCCTGCCGGATAATGCGTTTATGCGGAATGCGAACACTGGCGTTGTGGCGGATATTCTGTTCTTCCAGAAGCGGGACCGGGCGTCCTTAGAGCAGCCGGATTGGGTGAATCTGGGGCAGACAGAGGAAGGGTATACAATCAACTCCTATTTTGTCAGTCATCCGGAGATGGTGCTTGGAACCCTGACCACAGAGAACACGCAGTATGGCAGGCAGGAAACGACGGTCAAGCCCATCGAAGGCGCAGACCTTGGCGAACAGTTGAGGGAAGCGGTCAGCCATATTCAGGGTACGATTACGGAGGCAGAGCTGGATGATTCAGAACTGGATGGCGTGGATATGTCCATCCCTGCAGACCCGAACATCCGTAATTTCAGCTATGCCAACGTAGACGGAAGAGTGTATTACCGGGAAAACTCCAGAATGAACCTGATGGAGCTGCCGGCTATGACAACAGAGAGAATCCTTGGCATGATTGCGCTGCGTGATACAACACAGGCGCTGATCAATATGCAGATGGAGGATGGCAGCGATGCACAGGTAGGTGCATTGCAGCAGAAATTAAATCAGCAGTACGATGCGTTTACCGCGCAGTACGGGCTGATCAGCAGCAACGCGAACCGCAGGGCTTTTTCTCAGGACAGCAGTTATTGCCTTCTGGCCTCTTTGGAGATGCTGGACGAGGAAGGAAATCTGAAGCGGAAAGCGGATATTTTCAATAAACGCACCATCCGGAAAGCGGAGACGGTGACGAGTGTGGATACGGCGAGTGAAGCACTTGCGGTTTCCATCGGAGAAAGGGCGCGGGTGGATGTGCCGTTTATGGCACAGCTGGCCGGAAAATCGGAGGAGGAGATTACAGAGGAATTGTCCGGCGTAATCTTCAAAAATCCCCTGACGGATGGATGGGAAAGCTCAGATGAGTACCTGTCCGGTAACGTGCGGGAAAAGCTGAAAATTGCCAAAGGGTTTGCAGAGAGCCATCCGGAATTTGCTGTCAATGTGGCATATCTGGAACGGGTGCAGCCAAAGGATTTGGAGGCATCAGAGATCGAAGTGCGGCTGGGTGCCACCTGGATTAAGCCGGATTACATCACGCAGTTTATGGCGGAGACGTTCCACACGCCGCACTATCTGGTGGGGCGGAGTGTGAATGTCCTTTATGCCGCAGTCAGCGGCCAGTGGAATGTCACCGGCAAGACACAGGATTATGGGAACCCACTGGTTAATTCCACCTATGGCACGACACGGGCAAACGCTTACCGTCTGCTGGAGGATGCGCTGAACCTGAAAGCTACAAAAATCTATGACACTGTGACGGATGTGGATGGTAGTGAGAAACGTGTGCTGAATAAGCAGGAAACGATGCTTGCCCAGCAGAAACAGGAAATGATTAAGGAGGCATTCAAGGAGTGGATTTTCCGGGATATGGACCGGAGAGAGGAACTGTGCCAGACCTATAATGAGCTGTTTAACAGTATCCGTCCCCGCGAGTATGACGGAAGCCATATCCAGTTTGTTGGGATGACGCCGGAGATTACGCTGATGGAGCACCAGAAAAACGCCGTGGCACATATTTTATATGGAAACAACACACTCCTTGCCCATTGTGTGGGCGCAGGGAAAACCTATCAGATGATCGCGGCTGGGATGGAGAGCCGGCGGCTGGGGTTGGCGCAGAAATGCCTTTATGTTGTACCAAACCATCTGACGGAGCAGTGGGGAAGTGATTTCCTGCGGCTGTATCCTGGAGCCAATGTACTTGTGGCGACAAAGAAGGATTTTGAACCGGCGAACCGGAAGAAGTTCTGCTCCCGGATTGCTACCGGGGATTATGACGCGATTATCATTGGACACAGCCAGTTTGAACGGATTCCTCTGTCCAGGGAGCGCCAGGTTGCCACGATTGAGCGGCAGATCGACGATATTACCTTTGCGATGGAAGAGGCGAAGCGGGAGGAAGGTTCCCATTTCACGGTCAAGCAGATGGAACACAGCAGAAAAACGCTGCAGGTCAGGCTGGATAAGCTCAATAACCAGACGAGGAAGGATGATGTCGTCACATTTGAGCAGCTGGGCGTGGACAGGCTGTTTGTGGATGAGAGCCATAACTATAAAAATATGTTCCTTTACACCAAAATGAGGAACGTAGCTGGTATTTCGCAGACAGACGCGCAGAAAAGCTCTGACATGTTTATGAAATGCCAGTACCTTGATGAGATTACGGGTGGCCGGGGCGTGACATTTGCCACAGGGACACCCGTCTCGAACAGTATGGTCGAGCTTTATACGATTATGCGGTATTTACAATATGATACCCTCCAGAAGATGGGTCTGGGACACTTCGATTCCTGGGCGGCGGCATTTGGGGAGACAGTGACGGCGATTGAATTGTCGCCGGAAGGAACGGGCTACCGTGCGAAAACGCGGTTTGCCCGTTTTTTCAACCTTCCGGAGCTGATTTCCCTTTTTAAAGAGAGTGCGGATATCCAGACCGCCGATATGCTGAAGCTGCCGGTTCCGGAGGCAGAATACATCAACGTGGTGCTAAAGCCGAGCGAAATGCAGCAGGAAATGGTCAGCAGTTTTGCAGAGCGGGCGGAGGTCGTGCGCGGGGGCGGTGTTGACGCCAAAATGGACAATATGCTCAAGATCACGAACGACGGACGTAAGTGTGCGCTGGATCAGCGGCTTTTAAACGATATGCTGCCGGAAGCGGAGGACAGCAAGGTGAACCGCTGTGTGGATAATGCCTTTTCGATCTGGCAGGAAACCACGCCAAAGCGTTCGGCACAGCTGATTTTCTGTGACTTATCGACGCCGAAAGCGGATGGCTCCTTTAATGTCTATGATGATGTCCGCGAAAAACTGGTGGCAAAAGGGATTCCGAGGGAAGAGATTGCTTTTATCCATGAAGCGGGAACGGAGACGAAAAAAGCGGATTTGTTTGCAAAAGTCCGTGCCGGGCAGGTTCGTATCCTGCTCGGCTCTACCGCGAAGCTGGGGGCCGGCACCAACATTCAGGACAGGCTGATTGCACTGCATCATCTGGACTGCCCGTGGAAACCGTCCGACCTGGAACAGCAGGAAGGCCGTATTCTCCGGCAGGGCAACCAGAATGAAAAGGTTCAGATTTTCCGGTATGTGACGGAAGGAACCTTCGACGCCTACATGTGGCAGCTTTTGGAGAATAAACAGAAATTCATTTCACAGATCATGACTTCCAAATCGCCGGTACGCTCTGCGGAGGACGTGGATGATACGGCGCTCTCCTATGCGGAGATTAAAGCGCTGGCTACGGGAAATCCATACATCAAAGAAAAGATGGATTTGGATATTCAGGTCAGCAAACTGAAATTGATGAAAGCAAACCATACCAGTCAGATTTACCGTCTGGAATCTGCGATTGCAAAAACCTATCCGGGGCAGATTGCAGCGACGAAGGAACGCATCGCCGGATTGAAGGTAGACCAGAAGGCGGCGCATCAGGTGCTGGATTTGGATAAGGAACAGTTCAGCATGACGGTGGGCGGCAAGGTTTACACAGACCGGAAAGAAGCAGGAACGGCGCTTATCGCCGCCTGTGCAGGGCTGAAAGCGGTCAATACATCCGGCGTGATTGGGGAATACCACGGTTTCTCTATCCAGGCGAGCTATGACAGCTTTAACCAGAAGTACATGATGACAATCAAAGGCCAGTGCAGCTATACGATTGAAGCAGGAAAAGACCCGCTGGGCAACCTGCAGCGTATCAACAATGCACTGGCGGGAATTGATAAGAAGCTGCCAGAGGCGGAGGAAAAACTGGAGAATTTACAGCAGCAGCTGGCCAGTGCGCAGGAGGAGGTCAGAAAGCCCTTTGCCCAGGAAGCGGAACTTGCGGAGAAGACCGAGCGATTAGCGGAACTAAATTCGCTGCTCAATATGGATGAACACGGTTCCACTGACGCTCTGGGGGTAGATGAGGAAACTGCGGAGGCTGCGGCTGCGGATAAGCCGAGACAGGCGGTGTCCTATGCGGGCCGTGTTGTAGAAGGAAACCGCAGCGCGGATAGTGAGCGCAGGCCCTCTGTTCTGGCAAAACTGAAGGAGAAGCAGGAACAGACCGCTGCCAGACCGCATAGCCAGTCGCAGACGAAGAAGAAACAACAGGAACTGTAAACAGCTATCCCGTCAGAGCCGTATGAAAGCTCTGGCGGGATTTTTTAAGGAGGAGAGGAAGAATATTGAATGCTTGAATTGACACCAATCACCCTGCGGGAAGCAAATGCTTTTATGCAGACTTATCACCGGCACCATAAACCATCACAGGGACATAAGTTTTCTATCGGCGCGATGGAGGACGGACATCTGGTAGGTGTGGCAATCTGCGGCAGGCCAGTCAGTCGCCGTATGGACGATGGATTTACGCTGGAGGTTAATCGCCTTTGTACGGACGGAACGAAGAATGCCTGCAGTATTTTATACGGAGCTGCCTATCGTGCGGCAAAGGCGATGGGATACCGCAGGGTGATTACCTATATTTTAGAGAGCGAACCGGGGACATCCCTGAAAGCTGCCGGATACATTTGTGAAGGAAAGGCCGGCGGGCTGGAATGGAACGGGGAGCGGAAACCGAAAAATGAGAACCAGTACCCACATGAGATGAAAACGCGGTGGGTGAAAAATATCAAACAGCAGGAGGAAAAAATGAATGGCAGGTAACCGGGAAAAACAGTTACAGGAGATTACGGAGCGTCTGGAACAGGGCGTGAAAGACCTGTTTACGTCGGAGCGGTACACGGAATATTTGCGGACGATGTCGCAGTTCCACAGCTACAGTTTTAACAATACACTCCTGATTGCCATGCAGAAGCCGGATGCTACATTGGTAGCCGGGTATCAGGCGTGGCAGAAAAAATTCAACCGGCATGTGATGAAGGGAGAAAAGGGTATCCAGATCATTGCTCCGGCACCCATCCGGGAGAAAGAAATTCAGGAGAAAGTCGATGAACAGACCGGCGAAGTGATTTTAAAGCCGAACGGACAGCCGGAGACAGAGGAAGTCGTTCACGTCATACCGCGCTTTCGTGTTACGACGGTGTTCGATTTGAGCCAGACCGATGGTGAACCGCTCCCTGACCTGGGTGTGGAGGAACTGACCGCAAATGTGGACAATTTCGATTTATTTATGAGGGCGATTGAACAGGCTTCGCCGGTTCCGATTCGATTCGATGAGATTTCTAGCGGGGCGAAAGGTTATTATGATAATGGCTCCAAGGAGATCGTGATCCAGCAGGGCATGAGCGAGAGCCAGACATTAAAAACGGCAATCCATGAGACTGCCCACGCAAGGCTCCATGACCGAGACAGGATGCAGGAAGAAGGTATCCGGAAAGACCAGATGACCAAAGAGGTCGAGGCCGAGAGCGTGGCCTACACAGTCTGCCAGAGCTTCGGCATTGATACGTCCGATTATTCCTTCCCTTACGTGGCGGGGTGGAGCAGCGGCAAGGATATGAAGGAGCTTCGTTCTTCCATGGATACCATTCGACATACGGCGTCGGATATGATTGATGAAATCACTTCAACAGTACAGAATCTGCAGAGGGAACAGATGCAATACACATCGGTGGAGCTTTTTGGAACACCGGCTCTGTTTGATATGGGGCGTATTGCAGATGAAGATATTCCGGACGGCTTATACCGGTATGACCTGAGAGGCTCTGACGATGATCCTGGCATTCCTGTAACGGTAGAAAACCATGTGGTTGTAAACCATGCCGCTACGGTTTTAACAGCGTACCAGCTGCCCATCCCGGAGCGGGGCTTCCTGCGGCTGGGAGAAGGACTGGATTTCGGCAGGGATGGGATGATTTCGGTACAGGATTACCGACAGATTACAGCGGGCCTTTCTTCTTTTGATATGGAGCAGCGGGTGCAGAACGCTGTTATCCGCTCGAATGAAGAGCTTGCCTATTCCGACAAAGCATACTGTTATGCGATTTTCCAGGTTGATGGACAGGGTGCAGGCAGAGATTACCGGTTTATGAATCTGGATTTTGTAAAGAAGCATGGCATGGATGTAAAAGGGAGTGACTACAACCTCGTCTATGGTGGAGCGCTGCAGCCGCAGGAAACTCTGGATTCGCTTTACATGAAATTAAATGTGGAACGCCCGGACGATTTTACCGGACATTCCCTCTCCGTCAGTGATGTGATTCTTTTGAATCGTGGCGGCGAAGCAAAAGCCTGGTATGTGGACAGCATTGGCTTCACGGAGCTTCCTGATTTTGTGCAGGAGCGAAAAAGTCTGTGGGCGCAGCAGGCAAGGGAAGTGACAGCATTTACGGAAGAAATTGATCTGGAAGGGCATGAAGGGATGTGGCACACATCTGGCCAGATCGAGCTGATGGGTGAAACCATCTATCTGATGGAGCACAATGAGTTTGGCAGCGACGTAGCAAAGGTTGCCGTAAATGCGAAAGGTGAGGTTGTAGCAGAAGATTTATGGAACGGATTTGACGAGGGATTCCACGAAGCGGCTGCTGAGTATTTTGCGGAAAAGGGTGTGACTT
>JAJQDT010000027.1:0-21960 GCA_021202075.1 Lachnospiraceae bacterium
GTTCTATCGAGCCTGTTTTTTTGGCTCAGTTTTTCATAAGCTACTTGACACTACCCAGCCTTAGGATCTTTTGCGAAATAACTTACGCATCTTGCACCGTCGAACACGCGAAAGGATGCGCTCTCCGCTTCACGTTTGGACGCGCTATCGCAGTCCATAAAAACCTCAATGCAGTTGCCATTTCGATTCTCTTATCTTCAGATTTTCAGATTGCCTTATTTTCAGATTACCTCAAATTCCGATTTCCCCATTTTCAGAAAATCGCCGCGGCGGATTCTCCTTTTTGAAATCAGCAGCTTCCCGTTCAGCCAGGTTCCGTTTTTTGTCTTCAGATCCTCCGCATAAACATCCGGGCCGTCGCGAATCAGCCGCAGATGCCGCCCAGATATGCAGCGGTCGTCCGTCGTGATCCGGAAGTCGCAGTCCTCCGCTCTTCTGCCGATGACACAGCTGTGCTGAAAATCAATGACCGTGATTTCTCCCGTCCGGCGATTTTTCAGCCTGAGTTTCTGCACCGGACGGTCTTCCCATAATGAAATCGTTGGCTCATACCATTCTGTACTCATAAACCTCTTTTCCTCTCCAAAGCACGATTCTTTCTTTCAGGATCTCTCTTTTCCCTCTCCGAAGCCAGATCCTCAGTTTCAGAATTCCCCATCTTTCTGATTCGCGATATCGATAAACGCCGTCTGGAGGATTCTTTTTTCCTCATAGAAAGCACTCGTTCTTCCCCCCGCAGCAGCCGCATCTGTTCATTCCGGCAGCGCTTCCTTGCAACAGCTGCGTCTGCTTATTCCGTCAGCGCTCCCTGCAGCAGCTGCGTCTGCTCACTCCGGCAGCGCTTCCTCCGTCAATTCGGTCTCCTCTTCTTGCGGAAATTCGGCCGCCCATGCCTGGAGAATTGCGTCTGCCGCTGCGGTCAGGCCTGCCTCCTCATCCGTTATCTCCGATAAAGCAATCGTCGAATCGATGGCGAGCGAACATTCTGCAAAATCATACGGCGCATCTTCCCCTGTCTCCTTCAGCCCCACATTCGGGGAAAGCTGTAAGGTATGGGTTCCATCCTCCAAAAACGGAAGATCCAGCAGGATGAGAAACCCGGCTTCCTCCATATCCAGAACGGACTCGCCGATCAGGGCAGAATCCATCTGTTCCAGATTTCTTTTCGCGCGGATGATCCGGACACTGCCGCCGGCCTCCTCGATCGTTGAACGGATATAGCTGACCGAATCAATCACATAAACCATGCTCAGGCTGGTTTCCCCGGGCGCATTGATCCAGCCGCTCACCAGGATCTGCTCCCTGTTTGCCGTGATGCCCCAACTGACATCCTCCAGATCCAGCCCGATCGCGTAGTCATCCTTTCTATAATGGGTACTGAGTTCATCCGCAGCCTCTGTCTCTGCAGCAGTCTCCGGCTCGGTCAACACAATCTGAACATGGTCAACCAACACTGCCATACCATCCGCTTCCATGCTGCCTTCCATATTATTTTCATCGGCATCATCCCTGTTTTCTTCTGTGTCCCTTCCGGAAACAGCAGGTTCTTCCGTAAATGTTTCTTCCATAATAAAAGAAACCTCATATGTCCCCGGCTCGAGCTCTGCCACATCCAGGGTCTTTTTTATTTCGTATCCGCTCACCGCCGCGATGTCCGACTGATAATCCCTCTGCCGTTTGCGAAACAGCTTTTCTGAGAGTTCCGTTAACTCCAGAGTTTCGCTTTTCACGAGTTCACCCTTCAATGAAATATCCACCCGGGCAGAGAGCCCGCCTGTCTCTTCATTTACCAGTATCCATCCTTTCACCTTCAGGTTCGATGAAGCCGTCTCGCCATCCTGTGGAGATTCCAGCGCTCCCACGAGTCTGGCCGTCGGAGCCGGTGTCCCGGTTTCGGTTTCTGATTCTGAAATCAGTACCTGATTTGTCGCTGCCGTTGTTTCGGTTCCCAATTCCGACAGCCCGTCTGTCCATGCTTCTGTATCCAATTCTGTCGGCTGGTCTGTCCGCACTTCCGTGTCTAATCCCGCCAACTCGTCTGTCTGTACTTTTGCGTCCATTTCCTCTAACCCGTTTGTCGATACTTCTGTCTCTGCCTCCACCCATGTTTCGACCGATTCGTCCGGCGTTTTCTCCGATTTCTCCTCGGCAGATTCCCCCGTCAGTTCTGTGAACATCACTGCCTCCGTTTCCGGAATCCACTGTGTCTCCGGCGATGTCGCGGCTGTCACTGCTGCATCTCCTCCGGACAGAGCTCGCTTCCCGCTTTTTTCTATATACCGGCTGTACCCGATCAGAAGCACCCCCGCTGCCAGGCAGATCGCTGCCGCCGCAGCCGACAGCCCCCTGCTTATTGCAGTAAACGAACCCAGAGGTACCATTTTGATCCATGTCTCCAGGATCCCGGTTTCCGAACCGGATTCCGAGTGAACTCCGGCGGCTGCTTTCCTCCGGCGCATCCATCCGCTTTCCGTATGAGAACGCGAATTTCGCTGGTCTGATCCCGTCCCCGCAAATCCGGCGGCGCTCTGTGACCGCAGCGGTTTTCTTTTCAGTTCCCCGCCCTGCTCTTTGAGAAGCTTCTCGATCGCACGATACAGCTCGCGGGCGCTTTTCGGGCGGTTCGCAGGCCGGAATGCCAGCGATTTCAGAAGAAGGTCGTTTATCTCTTTCGAAACGCCCTCAATTCTGGGGATTTTTTCTCCGCCAAGCCGCATCAGCTCCGCCCGTTCCGCATTCTCCGCGGTGATTTCCTGCGGATATGGCGGCAAAAACGCATGACGGTTCTGGTTGAGATAATAATAAATCACGCGCCCCAGCGAATACAGATCCGCGCGTTTGTCGTATTTCTGATTCCGTTTGTCATAGACCTCCGGCGCCATATAAGGCTCGGTGCCTACCCGGGTGGATGCCTCCTGATCCTGCTCCATCAGCTCTCGGGCTACGCCAAAGTCCGTCAGCTTGTAGCTTCCCGTCTCCGAAAGAAGAATGTTCGCCGGCTTGATATCTCTGTGGATGATGTTCTGATCCTCACAGAAAATCAGTGCATTCGCAATGTCTCTCCACATCCGGAGCACATCATACTGCGTGGCATTTATCTGCGCAAAGGTTCTGGGCGTTACCGGATAAAGGCGTTCCATCCGGATCAGGATGTCCCAGCCAACCGCATGAGCCCCGGATTCCTCCACAATCATGTGCTCCTCGTAACTGACAATATTGCTGTGCCCTCTGCATTTTTTCAAAATGCGGATCTCTTCCTGCATCCGCTCAATCTGCGCGGAAAAGTAGGCCCGGGCGGCTCTGGTATCCGGCTGGATCTCCATCTGGGTGCGCAATGCATCTTCCTTTGGAATATGCATCACTTTTAGCGCGGAAACCATCCGTTCGCCTGTGTCATCCTCCCGGTAAATCTCGTACACATGGCCGAAGGCGCCTTTCCCCAGCTCCTTTCCCGCCTTCCATTTCCCAAAAAATGGTTCATACTTTCTGAATCCGTCTTCCGCCATTCATCCATCACCATCTCTCAATCATCTGTTCCCTCTTTTTCTGTTTCCTGGCGTACTAGTCGGCACCACGTGTCACGTTGCCTGACTATACCTCTCAATCATCTGTTCCGCCTTTTGCTGTTTTCCGGCAGTATTCAGCCGGATTTATCGGTCCTGATATCTGGCAGCGCCCGAACCAGCAGAACCGTAACGTTATCCCTTCCCCCATTGTTCAGGGCTTCTTCTGACAGCCTTCGGGCCGCTTCCGGCAAATCTTCATTCTCCTGAAGGATTTCCTCCATCCGATTCTCCTCCACCATATCTGTCAGGCCATCGCTGCAGAGCAGACAGACATCGCCCCTGCGCAGTTGACGTTCCGCCGCAAAATATGGAGAAACCTTTATCTCCGGCGGCATTCCCAGATATTGCGTAATGACATGCCGATCCGGGTCGGTCTTTGCCTGCTCCGCAGTCAGAATTCCCATAGAAATCATTCTCTGAACCTTCGAATGATCCAACGACATTTGAGTCAATGTTCCCTCTCGGAAACGGTAAATTCTGCTGTCCCCAACATTCGCAAATAACACGCGGCCGCGGTTCACCAGCATCACAGCAGTGGTCGTTCCTGATTTTTTTCCCTTCCATCCTGCCTCCGCGTAAATTTTCTCTGAAATTCTTCGCAGAAGGCCGGTCACCTCCTTCGCATCCGCCTGCGGCGAAAACAGCCGTTTCCCTGCAGCCAGTTCTTTCACCGCCAGATATGAGGCTTCCTCTCCGCACTCTGCGCCTCCCATCCCGTCGCATACCGCGTAAAGCTGAAGGCCATCCCCGCAGCTGGTTTCAAGAAGCGCGCCATCATCCATCTCTTCCCGTTCCATATATATCCCATTCAGGCAGAAATTGTCCTCATTGTTCCCGCGCACGCGCCCTTTATGATTTACCACGACCGCCTGCAAAAGCCAGTTGTCCTCCTCTGTTCCGGCATTCGAGCCGTCCCGGGTATCTTCCCTGTGTCCGGTTTCCAGCGGATCCAGGGTGTCCTCCTCGCCTCCGGTTTCCGGAAAGTCCTGTCCATCCTTTCGGCCTCCGGTTTCCGAAGAATCCTGTGCATTCTTTCCGCCTCTGCCATCCTGAGATCCCTGTGCATTCTTCCCGCATCCGGTTTCCGGAGGATTCCATGTGTTTTCGTCATCGGCCTGCTCCGCCGCCATCCCGGATGCTCCTGCTGACCATCCGCCGCTTTCCCTTCCATGAAAAGGAAGAATCCGCATAACTCCCGTCCTGATTTTCTGAGTGATCTTTTTCATCGTCCCTCCCACCTGTAAAATGGCTATAAAATCCTCACCTTCACAGTCGCCCCGGCCATCCGGAGAATGTCTCCGTCCCGCAAAGGACATTCTCCCGCCACCTCTGCACCATTAAGCCAGGTCTTGTTTTTTTCGTTATCTCTTACGGAAAGACCGTCCGCATGATTCAAAATGTACGCGTGATGTCTGGAAATCCGCTTCCGCTCCGGCGCCGCAGACTGAAGGACGACATCTACATCGCATTCTGTACCGCGGCCGAGGACCAGCTGCTCTCGCAAAATATGCTCGGTCACCTCCGTGCGCCCGTCAAACGTTATTTCAAAGCACAGCCTTACCCCCATCCCTTCGAGCTCGTCAATGGTTTCCTCGTCGTCAAATGCATCCGGGAAATCCGCCGTCTCCTCATTTCCCGGAAACCCCGGACTGGTCAGAGTCTCATATCCGTCCTCGTAGGGCGGTTCCATAAGCGGTTCCTTAAACGCTTCCTTAATCGGTTCCTTCTGAAGTCCGGCATCCCCGAAATTTCTGCATTTTTTCCAGAGAATCAGACTGGCCAGCATAAGAATCAGGGAAATGACAATCAGCACAGCCGCGATACAGGTAATCCGGCTGCTCTGCGCAAATTGGAAAATTCCGCCCATTTCTGTCCCGCTTTGCAGCCCGTCTCCCGTACCTGTTTCCACCGCACCTTCCGACGCATCCTTGCCTCCGCTTTCATTTCCGGATTCACTTCCGGCTCCTGTCACATTTTCTATCGCGTCACTGCTGCCAGTTTCTGTCACGTTTTCCGCCGCGCCACCGTTATCGACTCCTGCGTCACTTCCCGTCGCGTCTTCACTCCCGGCTCCTGTCTCGCTTCCCGTCGTGTCTTCGCCGGTGGCTCCTGTCACGTTTCCCGTCGCGACGCCGCTCCCGGCTTCACCGCCGGACACACCTCCCGCGCTGCCATCATCCTCGTTTTCGATTCCGGCCACGTTTCCTGATATTGTGCCCGTTTCCGACTCTGTCCCGTCTGAAGATTCGGTTCCGGATCTGCCTTCGTCCCCGGCCGATTCCCCTTCCTCCGAAACGGTTTCCAAATCCGTTTCCATCTCCGTATCCGCCAGAGCCTCTTTCAGACTCAGCGGATATACATACGGAACGCTGGTGGACGTGTCCGCTCCCAGACGGCAGGAAACGGTCCAGCTCCATTCACCCAACGCGAACAGATCTTCTGTTGGTTGTATCGTCAACCGAACGCTCTCCTTCACAACACTGCGCACGGTTTCCACTGCCTCCTGAATGGAAACGTTTTCCCCAGAGACCCCATCGGAAATCACAATGCCGCCGGAAAGCTCTACAAGCGCACGGATTTCATCCAGATTTGCGGACGAATCATTTCCCTGCACGCCAATCACGTACAAAGGAACTCTAGTCTCCAGGAGCTCCTCTCTCAGCGTTTCCAGGGATACCTCGCCATCCGAGGTATCCTTTCCGTCCGTAATTGCCACAACCGCCATCCGTTCCGGCAGGGTGTCCGCATACGTACTTCTCGTCTCCAGCGCTTCCCAGATTGCCGGATACAGCCAGGTATAATTCGCCGTTCGCCGGACGGACTGCGCAATGGCCTCCTTCAGCTTCGTCTTCTTATGGACTGGTTTGTTCAGCAGCGTTTCCGCTCCCTCGCCGGCGGTAATGATCTGCATCCGGTCATCAGAACCAAGCCCGCCTACAAAAGAAGTCAGTGCACTCTGTATCTGCTGCATTTCTTCCTCTGTGAGCGATTTTGAAATATCCACCACAAAGACATAGCAGGTGCCTTCCCCGAGTGTCGAAAAAACCGATGCCTCCTGCACGGCCAGATCCGATTCTCCATTGACCGTCACGGTAAACGTATCTGCTGCAACTGCCTCTTCGTTACCGCCGTCCAGGCCACCCGACAAGTTTTCCGCAGCGTTCTCTGCTGCGCCGTCCAAGCCACCCGGCGAGCTTTTCGCAACACTTCCATCCAGGCTACCCGTCGAGTTTTCCGCAGCATCGTCCAGATCACCCAAATCATTTCCCACAGCATTGCCATCCAGGGTCTCCAAATCATTTCCCGCAGCGTGATCCGCATCACCCGAATCGTTTCCCAGGGAGTCAATATCCACACCCTCCGGAAGGCTCACATAAAGGTTTACCTTCTTTCCATCCTGCGCAATCTGGGTGATTCCATACCATTCATCGTCCGCACCAGAGGAAATGGAGCTGCCGCAGACCAGTGTCATGGCTGCCAGGAGAGCTGCGGCCGCGAAGCCCCTTCTCCGCCTGTGTTTCAAACAAACACCTCTTCTGGTTTTGCCTGTGTGCATTTTGTATGTATGCGCTTTGTCTGTAAACGCTTTGTCTGCATGCGCTTTGTCTGCATGCGCTTTGTTTGCATGCGCTTTGTCTGTATGAGCTTTGTCTGCATGCGCTTTGTCTGTATGAGCTTTGTCTGCATGCGCTTTGTTTGTATGAGCTATGCCTGTATGCGTTTTACCAGCCCTGTGCATAGACGGGTCATGCGTAAACTGTGTAAAAACATGCAAAAAACAGTTTTTAGACACCCTGCTTTCCAGGGTACGTCTGATAAAATTCATAAGTCTCATCCTCCGCGGAGTCATATGCATAACGTTCCAGATTTCCAATTTCATCCGTCAAAATGGAGAGCTGCTGCCGGTTCACGATCCACACCGTTTCCGTTTCTGTAAGGGGAATCTCCTCCCCGTATCCTGCCTCATACCCATTCGCATAGGATTGGAAAATATCATCCAGCTTCGCTGCAGAATCCTCTCCGGCCGCCGCGGCTGCCTCAATCTCTCTTAATTCCTGCGCAGGCGGTTCCGTGGTGAATACTAACAGCGACGGACTCTCCACCTGATAATCCTCAGAATGAATGCCTGCGTCCTCCAGACCCAGCTCCGTGGTCACCACAATCCCGTCCTGTGTCTGGCTGACCGCAAACGTGCCGACTATATAGGCCGAGCCAAGCAGCAGCGGAAGCTCCAGCGTTTCCGAATCTTCTTCTCTATCTTTTTCTGCCAGAAAATCCGAAGCGGATACCGGCAGCGCAAGATAACCGTGCGCTTGCGCCGCATTTCCGGTGTACAAAAATGTGCCCAGCGGCGACAAATTTCCCGTGATTTCCTCGGTCTCCCCGATCTCATAGTGGGTAACCGCCTCATTCCCGGCAATATCCGCCACATAAATGTCAAAGGAGTCTTCTCCCGCGAACATCATCGGCGCCTCATCCAGCCAGAAATGGCCATAGCCATCCACCGTCATTTCGTAACGGGTTCCGTCAAATACCAGCGCCGCCGCCATCCCCGGCTCGACCAGGCCGCTGATCGCAGTCATTCCTTCGCAGACGGGCGAAAGCAAAGCCGCCGGAGGACAGAATTCATCATAGTTTGCCGTCATCGAATAGCCCTGGCCGCTGACATCCGCATAATCCGCGCTGATTGTAAATGCCTCATTTTCCGGCAGATCCGACATGGAAACCAGCACCTCCCATGATTCGTTCTCATCACTCCAGCCCCCGGTCACCGCCGCGTATGTCGTCTGGGATACTCCCGCGGCCGTCACGGTGACCGGCTCGCAGGCGCACGCCGTACCACTGATGATCAGAGTTGTACTCTTACCATTCAGATACCCTGCCGGGTTCAGCTCCGGGCGAATCGTAAATGTAATCGGCGTATTCACAGCAGAGCGGGTTACCGTGCTGCTGCCTGTTCCCAAGTGACCGGCCTGATCCATATAGGCAACGGTGATTGCCGTGCCGGAAAGAATCAGATTTTCCCCGGAAAATTCCATCGCAAACGTCTTATCCGTTCCCACGGTATCGTCACTCACCTCTATAACCGCGCCTTCAAGCTCCACACTGGTCACCAGACCCGGCTCCGGAAGAGAGATGGAAATCTCCGTTCCGCGGTTCTCGCAGGAAATGGACGCCGCCGGAATCCCGAGCGCCTGATCGTCCACATAAAAATCCAGCGTTTTGGATTCGGCCTTCAGATTCAGCGTATCCACCAGGCTGGCCGTGATACTCTGCATCACATGCTCCGAGCCAGCCGTATTTACTTTCGGCTCATAGGTCAGATCCAGCGTCTCATAAGAATACGTCACGCTGCCCGCTCCTTTTGCGGGCTGATACGCGATCTCCGCCAGCTCGCCCGCTCCGGCCTCGCTTCTTACTGCTAAGGTCAGAGCCTCCGGCCTCCCGTTTTGGGATATCACATACCGGACTCCGGCCGCATTAAGAGCCGTGTCTTCCCATTCAAACGAAACAGGGACGGCGCTGACCGTCACATTCGCAGGGGCCGCGCTCACGACAGTCCCATCGCCATCCACAATGGTAATCCGCAGCCGCGTCCCGGCCGGCAGGTACCCGCTCCAGCTTACCATCCTTTTCGAGTCACTCCTCTTTTTCCGGTAGGTCGCCGGATTCACTGAAATCGTGTTCTTTGTCCCGGAAAACGAAAGCCCGACCGTCGCTCCCGGAATGTAATCCTCAATGTTGTCCGAGAACAGAATCCCATCCGTTGCCGACGGAAATTCCAGAGCCTCAATCTTTACCTTTGTCTTCACCCCCGTCTGCCGTTCGCCCTCCAGATTCGTCGTCACCTTAAAGCCTGACTGGCGGCTGGTAATGCTCTCCACCTGAATAATCGTCACCGGCTCAATCTCAAAATCCGGCGCATTCGCCGCGACATGAAGTTCATAATTGGCAAAGTCTGCCTCTGCACCTTCCAGTCCGTCAGCAATGCAGTACGCATAGGTTCCGATCGCCTCCCCCACTTCGCGTGAAAGAACATATTTACCCAACTCCGCTTTCACCGCTTTCTTCGTCAGAGCTGTCTCGTCTGTTCCGATTTTCAGGGTAAACGTATAAGCATCCGGCTCCTTTTCTCCGAAAATTTTCTTCTGATCCTCGTCCGGCACAATGGTCACCGGAAGCGGCCGGATGATAAATTCGTTCTGCACAAAGGTAAGTTCAAAATTCCGGGACAGCGTCCCCTCAAAAACCAGCGAGAGCGGATAAGAGCCCGCATTTTCATTCCCGGCATCCGCCCGCTGCAAAAATACCGGAGTGCCGGATACCGATGCCAGGCCAAACTCCGTGGCCAGCTCGCGGATGATCGCATCTGTCGACAGGGTACCTGAAACATTCGACATATTTGTCACGGCAAAGGCAAATACCTCCGGATCCGCCGCCCCGTAATATTTGCTCTGTCCCTCTGCGGCGGCAATCGTCACCGGCAGCTTCCGGATCTCAAAGGAACTCCCTCCCGCACTCGCCAGCGTGAGCCGGAAATTCCCATAGTCTCCATCCTCCTTCGCCAGAGAATACGCATACGAGCCCACGCTTTCACCGGGAACTCGCTTCAGAATGGTATAATCATTCCCGATGTTCAATTCTGACTTAATTTCCGCGGCTGACAGCTCAGTGGCAGCCGTATTTTGAGCCGAATCCGTTCCGACCGCCGCCTCATATTCATAATGCGCCGGGTCCGTCGCGCTGTAATATTTCCACTGCCCGGATGCCGGAGTGACGGTCACCGGGAGCGGCCGGATGGTCAGACTGCCGGTATTCGTCGCGACGATCTGGTAATTCGTTCCGTTCTGCCCGGCTGTCAGCTTAATGATGGAGTATGTTCCCGCATCCACACAGCCGAGTGCATCCTTCTCATCGATTGCAAGCGTGACACGAAGCGCGCTTCGCACATCCTCCTCCGTCACATTCGTATCTTCGGACGGAATGCCCTCTATCGTGTAGTCCCCGGCCGCGCCCTCGGGCCACGTCGGTTTAGTCCCCTGATAATAAATGCTCTGATCCTTCGCGGTCAGCGAGATTTCCAGCGGGAGGACCGTAAATGTGGCCATGGTAAACACGCAGTCTGCCGAAATCTCATACCGCTCCACATTCTCCGGCCGAATGGAGGCCGTCAGAAGATAGGTCCCGGCATCCTTTATCCGGGCAGGAAGGCTCCCGGCATCCGCCTCCGTTCCGTCCGGATCCGTATACCCGGTAATCGTCACATCGGCTGCTACCGCAATCTCATCCGTCAGCATAAACTCCGCCGTCAGCGGCTCAAACGCCTCATTTTTATAGACGTCCGAGGTCTCATTTCCACTTAAGGCAGCCCCCGACCGATACCAGATGAATGCGGTCACCGGCCAGGTCACAATCGTAAAAATTGCCGACGTATTCGTCAGCTCCTTACTGTCTGCGTCCGATGGAACGCTCACAGCCGCGGCCGTCACCCGATAGGTACCCGGCTCTGTCGGAACCGCATCCAGCGCTATCCAGTCCATCCCATCCGCCGATTCCGCGTTCAGGACTCCTTTTTCAAAAGAATAGGTAAACACATACCCCGCATCCTCCATGGCCGCCGTCCGCTGATGCGCTGCCTGGTCATAGGTAAATTCAGCCGGCTCACTCCACGTGACCGGAATCTGCATCTTATTGACCGTAAACACAGCCTCAACTCCAACTGCGTCATCCGCAAGCTCATAAAACGCATCCTCGCCGTCATTGATCCGCGCCGAGAGCCCGTATACTCCGGCGGCAGCAATATTTCCATCCCCATCCAGCGACACGCCGGACGGCGGCGTAATTGATACAAACGCATATAAAATACTGCTGCCATCGCCGCCCGTATACTTTGCCTTCAGCAATGCCGCATCGATCACGTTTTCCGAATACGTCTCCTCCAACACGGCGCTTCCGTTATATTCCCAGGCAAACGACGTCACCTGCGCTTTCTCCATCACAAATACTTTCGATGCTCCCGAAAGCGCATAATCCGCGCAGCTTACCGTCACGGTATACGTAATCCCGGGAACCACCGCTTCCGATTCCGCCAGAACCGCTCCCTCCTCATCCGTAACCGTATAAAGAAGAAGCGCTTCGTCAACTCCGGATACCGCCGCCGTCGGATGCTGATACGCCTGATTGTAAAAAAGCGTTTCCTCCGACCAGACCACATCATCTGCGACCTCCTGCTGCCTCACCGTAAACATATTGGAGACATCCAGCCCTTCTGCCAATACATAGTTTACCGCCTGTTCCTCCGTCAGGCTGGCCGTCAGTGCATAAACGCCCGCATGGCTGATCTGACCATCCACCAAAGAAACTCCGTCCGGCAGTGTGACCGTCACATCCATCTCACAGACGCCGCCATCCGCCCCGGCAAAAACAGCAGTAATGCCATCCGGCGAAATCAGCATGTCCGCATCATAGACTGCCTCCAGCGTCCCGCTTCCCTGATATTCCCAGGAAATCGAGGCAACCGTCGCCTTCGTTACGGTAAACATAATTGTAGAACTGGCCGCTTCCGCTACAGCCGTCGCCGTATACGTACCGACATTTACAACCTCCTCCGCCGAAACCACGATTTCCTCCGTCATCCCAGGCGCCAGATACGTAAAGGTCACATCCAGCGTATTTGTCCCACACAAAGCCGTCGGTGCCAGAGAAGTGCCGGAAAAATCCAGCTTAGCGCCATCCTCCACCGACCAGACAATGCTCTCCTCGCTGCCAGACTCGCTTTCTGTATTACCTTCTGTTTCTGGTTCACTCTCACTCTCATTTTCTCCTTCGTTCTCATTTTCGCTCTCATATTCGCTTTCGTTCTCATTCCCGCCGCCCGTTTCGTTTCCATTTACGTCGGTCGTTTCACTTTCATTCTCACTGTCCACGCCGGTTTCGTTTCCGCCTTCATCGGTCGTCTCACTCTCACTTTCATTCCCACCATCGGTTCTGCTTTCGTCCTCATCAATCGTTCCGCCCTCACTTTCATTCTCGCCATCGGTTCCGCCTTCACTCTCATCAGTCATCCCACTCTCACTTTCGTTCTCGCCGCCCGTTTCGCTTCCGCCATTCGTTCCGCTTTCACTTTCCAAGCCCGCTTCGCTCTCGTTTTCATCCTCGGCATCCGTTGTGCTCACGCTTTCCGCCCCCAGCCCGGCGAGCGCCGGAGCCAGAGTAGAAGCTGAAACAATCGAAAACTGCAGTTCCGTGCCGGTCACCTTTTGCCCCTCTGCAGCTTCGGTTTCTGTTTCGGTTTCAGTTTCAGTTTCCTGAGCCTCAACCTGGTATCCCGTTATCTCCTGTGCTTTCTGTGTTTCCTGCGTTTCCTTTGCTTCTGCAGAGGTCTCCTGCGCCTCCGCCACAGTCAGCCCATTCCCAGTCAATACCTGCTCCGACTTCCCCAAATGATTTCCTGTCGTAAAATTCGCAGCCAGAACAGCTGCTGCTGTTATACTCAGGACTTTCCTGATTCTCTTCCATTGACGCATTTTCATAAATGTCCATCCTCCTCGCTCATTCGATCGCCTTTACCGTAATCCCCTATGCCTTGATTCCATGTACCACAAATTCATGCTCCATTTCCCACTTTTGTCGGCATAAATCCAGCCACTCCTACATCTCCTTTTCGCCGCAAAAATGGTTTTACCGCAAAATATCATACATTTTGTGGCAAAATTATGTAAACTATAATTCTCTTTAAATAGTGTAGCACATTTATTTTTGATTGGCAACCCATTTTTTGTATTTGATATTATTTTTCTTTTCGTGTGCCGTGCATTCTGTTTTCTGTATCGAAACCAATCTGAGTTACATTACATCATGATAAGAGCAGATAATGAACGACCCCGCAGCAAGCTGCGGGGTATCAGACCGAGACTCGCTTCGCTCGTCATTAGTTTGTTACGCAGCAGAGCTGCGGGGAATTTGACCCTGAGAGATTAAAACATACAAAGGCCGGACAACGTGCACTGAGACATAAGGTAACAGCATTTCAGGTGGAAAACCGACACAAAAAAAGAGGCAGTGTCTGAACGCTTCCACTGCCTCAATTGCCCGACCCCACGCATAGAAAATCCCGGGTACATTATGTACCCGGGGGTTGCTTTACATACTATTTGCCTCTATTCGCAGGGAAAATCACACTCTTTCTCAGTCCTTCATCGCTGCCACTTCGTCAAACTCTTTCTCGATCGATGCGTCCGGTGCTGCTGTCACGAGGCTGACGATGATGTCCGCCGCGATGGCAAGCAAAAATGCCGGAAGCAGCTCGTAGATATCCAGCAGGCCGCCCATCGGGCGCACGCCGTATTTCCAGATGAATACCATCGCGCCGCCTACGACCATGCCGGCGAGAGCGCCCCATTTGTTGCTCCGTTTCCAGAACAGTGCCAGCAGGACGACCGGTCCGAATGCCGCGCCAAAGCCTGCCCACGCAAAGGAAACGATGGTGAATACGGAGCCCTCGTTCCGCGCCCAGATCATCGCAATCACTGCGATCACGACCACCGTGCAGCGGGCAATGACAATTGATGTCTTATCGGAAAGCTTAATGCCAAGCGTGTCACGAACGATATCCTGTGAAACACTGGAGGACGCCGCCAGCAGCTGCGAATCCGCCGTGGACATCGTCGCCGCCATGATACCGGAAAGAATGACGCCTGCCACGATTGCCGGAAGCACGCCATGGGTACTGATCAGCTGTGCAATCCGAATGATAATCCGCTGCGCGTCTGAAGAGGACAGCGCCTCAATCGCGCCCGCGCTGATCATTGCGTTTCCGATGATACCGATCAGGACCGCCACGCCCATCGAAATGACCACCCAGACCGTCGCTACGCGGCGGGAAAGGGTCAGCTTCTTCGGATCCTCCACTGCCATAAAGCGCAGCAGGATATGCGGCATGCCGAAGTAGCCAAGTCCCCACGCCAGTGTCGAAGCGATCGTCAGTCCGCCATAGGAAGCCGCTGCCCCTGTCGATGCGTCATAGCCCTGCGTCAGATTCAGGTACCCCGGCATGGACTGTGCGTTCGATACGACCGCAGACCATCCGCCAGCCGTGCTGATTCCAAAAAATACTACCACAATCAGCGCGATCGTCATGACAATCGACTGTACAAAGTCCGACGTCGAAGCCGCCAGAAAGCCGCCGAGCGTCGTATAGACTGTAATAACAATCGCGGAAATCAGCATCGCCGTCAGGTAATTCACGCCAAACAGGCTGGAGAACAGCGTGCCGCAGGCATTAAAACCGGATGCCGTGTACGGAACAAAGAACACCACGATCACCACCGCCGCGATCAGCGACAGGATGTGCTGCTCATCGTGGAACCGTTTTGAAAAGAATTCCGGGATCGTCGTCGCGTCAATCCGGCTCGAATAGTGACGGATGCGCTTTGCCACAATCAGCCAGTTCAGATAAGTACCTACCGCCAGGCCAATCGCCGTCCAGACCGCCTCCGGCACGCCGGAGAGCAGCGCCACACCCGGCAAGCCCATCAGCAGCCAGGAGCTCATATCCGAAGCCTCCGCGCTCATCGCCGTCACCAGCGGTCCCAGCCTGCGCCCGCCCAGATAAAAGTCTCCGGTGGACCGGTTCGTTTTCGAAAAACGCACACCGATGCCAACCACCCCGACCAGGTACACAATAATCGTCACCAGAATCAAAATACTCCTCGAATCCATAATTTTCCTCCTCTTACATATCCTGCTAAAACAGACTTCTCATACAGCCACAATCCGAATCAGTATACACCCATAAAAAATAGACTGCAATGCAGAATAAGGTCTATACTTTCTTTTATAAAATATGGAATCTGTTTACGAATTTTATTGATAAAATAAGCATTTTTCGATTAGACTAAAGTTCAGACTATAATAGATACGCAAAAAAGACCAGAATAATAGATTTCCAAAAATCCATCCTTTATTCAGCATTTCCTGCCTTTCGTGATGTATTTTCCTTCAGATACCCCAGCAGCTGCGGCAGCTGCGCGGAGGCGTACTGGCTCAGGGAATAGTTCCCGCCGCAGATGCACCAGTCGTACATCAGGGCGCGCTCCTGCAGCGCGTAGGTGCGCACCATCTCGTTGACGGGAATGTCGCTGCGCAGCTCGCCCTTCTTCTGTCCGTCCGTACAGATTCGGCGGAGCAGACGGAAATAATAACGATTCTGATCCATCAGATGCTTTTCACTGGATGTAACCAGCTGCGTGGAGAGCAGCCGCGCAAGCAGATCCAGCGAGATGGAATTCTCAATCATGAAAAACAGCTCCCGATTCAGGTGAATCAGCTGATCGAAGCTGCTCATGTCAGCCGGAAGATTTTCCGACAGTTCCTCATACTTCTCATCAAATAAGGTAGACAGCGAAGACAGCAGGGCGTCCTTGCCCGCGAAATAGTGATAGAAGGAGCCCTTCGAGGTCTGGGAGCGCTCCACAATCTCGTCCACCGTCGTCGCATCGTATCCATTTTCATAAAAAAGCTCCCACGCTGCCTGTACAATGCGGCTGCGGGTGTTGCGGGTGCTGTGTTTCGCCATAAGAATCGTTCCTTTCCCTCGCTGCATATTGTAACGTAATTCTATCATGCAAAATCACGAATTACAAGATGCCGCACGTATAAATTTCCAGGCCTTCGGCTGCAAAAATCATCATCGCACGAAATTGTTCCGCGGTTATCAGAAAAATTTGTGATTTTCTCCATTTTTAACAAAAATTTTAGATATTTTATTTTTTCTTTGGAACTATCTTTGATTGACATTTCGGCGGCCGCGATTTTATAATATGGGCAACAACGAGGGCGTTGGAGATTTTTCTCCGGCGCCTTTTCTGTTGTCCTTTTGTGCGCAGAGCGCGATTTAAGATTTTCTCTGTAGCTGCAATTACAATTCTGGCATGTATATTTGCAGCTATTACAGATTTCGTTCAGCCGACGGCAATTTTTACTGAAGATGCTCCATAGCCACGGACGAAATCGGATCGGGAAGAATTATTCATACGGCTTTGCATGGACAAAAGGCAGCAGAGGAAAGCTTCGCCGGTTCGCAGAAAATCGGAGCTGAGTGAGCTTTAATTATCAAATAGAGGAGGAACTATTATGACTGAAGAAATTTTGAGTGCCATTAACGGTGAAGTGTTTGGTGTCTGGTTCCTGATCGGCGCCGCGCTTGTGTTCTGGATGCAGGCGGGCTTCGCGATGGTGGAGGCAGGATTTACGCGGGCAAAGAATACCGGTAACATCCTGATGAAGAACCTGATGGATTTCTGTATCGGTACCATCATGTTCATCCTGATTGGTTTCGGGCTGCTGCTCGGCGAAGATATGATGGGCCTGATTGGAAAGCCGGGGTTTGACATCTTCACAAGCTATGCAGATTTTGACTGGTCGAACTTCGTATTTAACCTGGTGTTCTGCGCGACGACCGCGACGATCGTTTCGGGAGCCATGGCAGAGCGTACCAAGTTTTTATCCTATTGTATTTATTCAGCTGTCATTTCCGCTCTGATCTATCCGATTGAGGCGCACTGGATCTGGGGCGGCGGCTGGCTCTCGCAGATGGGCTTCCATGACTTTGCCGGTTCCTGCGCAATCCACATGGTCGGCGGTATCTCCGCTCTGATCGGCGCGAAGATTCTTGGCCCCCGTATCGGAAAGTTTGAAAAGGACAAATCCGGAAATATTACAAAGGTGAACGCGTTCCCGGGCCACAACCTTCCGCTCGGCTGCCTGGGCTGCTTCATCCTGTGGCTCGGCTGGTACGGGTTCAACGGCGCGGCATGTACTTCGGTCGAACAGCTCGGTTCTGTATTCCTTACCACGACTGTAGCTCCGGCTACCGCGACGGTTGTATGCATGATTTTTACCTGGATCAAGTATGGCAAACCGGATGTTTCGATGTGTCTGAACGCCTCTCTGGCAGGTCTGGTAGCCATCACAGCTCCGTGCGATGTGACGGACTGCTTCGGCGCTCTGGTGATCGGCGCAGTAGCCGGTCTGCTGGTTGTATTCGGCGTATGGCTTCTGGATAATAAGCTTCGCATCGATGACCCGGTCGGCGCGGTGGCGGTACATATGATGAATGGTATCTGGGGTACGATCGCAGTTGGTCTGTTCGCCACCACCTCCGCCCCGGGCAATGACACCCTCACCGGTCTGTTCTACGGCGGTGGCTTCGGCCTCCTCGGAACACAGCTGATCGGTTTCATCGCGGTAGCCGCATGGACGGCTGTCATGATCACGATTACCTTCTCCATTATTAAAGCAATCTTCGGTCTTCGTGTATCGGAAGAGGAAGAAATCACCGGTCTGGACGCGACCGAGCATGGTCTGCCGAGCGCATACGCAGGCTTCTCCATCATGGATGTTTCCAATACCGCTATGAGCGTCAATGCCAACACGCAGCTTGGCAGCGATGATTATGTATCTGCTTCCGAAGCGCAGAAGAACGCAGCTGTCCAGGTGGTCAAGGCTCCGGTTTCCGAGACCGGCATTTACAAGGTATCGATCATCGCAAGACTGTCCCGCTACGATGTTCTGAGAAAGGCCATGAACGACATCGGCGTGACCGGCATGACGGTGACCCAGGTCATGGGCTGCGGCATCCAGAAGGGTGCGGGCGAGCGCTACCGCGGAGTCGAGCTCGACGCGACGCTGCTTCCGAAGGTGAAGGTCGAGATCATCGTCGGCAACCTGCCGGTGGATACGGTCATCGAGACCGCGAAGAAGGCGCTCTACACCGGACACATCGGCGACGGCAAGATCTTCGTCTACAGTGTGGATAAGGTGGTCAAGGTCCGCACCGGTGAGGAAAACCTCGCGGCACTGAACGATGTAGAGTAAAAAGTCGAATTATGCAGCCAGTACCTGCTTCACGATGGATACGGTCAGAAGCTGCCTCGTAAATGGCACTGCCAGTACCGCCCATTGTACGCGTATGTAAATATGGACATATATAAATAAGGTAAGTCTTGTGCACAACCCCCTTGCGCACAGCTGCAAAGAACCTGGTGTGTTTCACGCCGGGTTCTTTTTTGTCCCATGTATCATAAGTAAATCTGATTTTTAATGCTGTGACAGGCACAGCAAACGCTTCATTCAGACGAATTTTCGTAATTTCATTCAGACGAATCATAAAATTCATTCAGTCATTTGCTACATTACGCTCACACAAATTTACCGGTTGTACTTTTCCAAAATTTCGCTATAATCAGATTCCAGGGGGAATGAAGAAAATGAAAGAAAAAGATACACGTTCACGCAATGAACAAATGTTAAATGACCCGGTCGAGCAAGTGATTCCGCGGCTAGCCGGGCCGACGATTCTGTCGATGCTGATCACATCGATCTACAACATGGCCGACACCTTTTTTGTCAGCCAGCTCGGTACGTCCGCGTCCGGAGCGGTAGGGATCGTCTATTCGGCAATGGCTCTGATCCAGGCGTTTTCGTTTATGATCGGGATGGGCGCCGGCAACAATATTTCCCGGCTGCTCGGCCGAAATCAGGAGGAGGAGGCAAAAAAATATGCCTCGGTAGCCTGGTTTACCGGCTTCGCCCTAGGGTGTGTGGTATCGATCCTGAGCATGACCCAGATGCAGCCGATCGTCATGCTGCTCGGCTCTACGGAGACAATTGCACCTTACGCGATGGATTACGCCCGCTATATTTTCCTCGCGGCGCCCTTTATGATGTGTTCCTTCATCATGAACAACCTGCTCCGTTTTCAGGGACTGGCCGTCTATTCCATGGTCGGAATCACCATCGGCGGCATTTTGAATATGGTTCTGGACCCGATTCTGATCTTCGGAGTCGGGATGGGGACGATGGGGGCCGGTGTCGCGACCGGTTTTTCGCAGTTCGTCAGCTTCTGCATCTTGCTGTTCATGTGCAATACGCACAGGGACGCCATCCGCATTACCCCGCGCAATTATAAGCCTTCCCTGCACATCTACGGACAGATCCTGTACACCGGCGCGCCGTCGCTCGCGAGACAGGGAATCGCCAGCATCTCATCCGTGATGCTCAATTCCATCGCCGGGCAGTACGGCGACGCGGCCGTCGCGGCCATGTCCATCGTGTCGCGCTTTACGATGTTTATCAATTCCGTTGTGATCGGCTTCGGACAGGGGTTCCAGCCCATCTGCGCGTTTAATTTCGGCGCCAAAAAATATGACCGCGTCAAACGGTCGTTCTGGTTCTGCGTGAGGGTAGCGACCATCACCCTCATCGTGCTGTGCGGCATTGCCCTTCTGTTTTCCGGGCATATCATCATGCTGTTCCGAAGGGACGACGCGGAGGTCATCGCCATCGGCACGTTCGCGCTCCGCGCTCAGCTGATCACCATGCCGCTCTGGGGCTATTACATCATGTGCAACATGTTCTCCCAGTCCATCGGGTACGGGTTCCGCGCTTCCATCATCTCCTGCGCGCGGCAGGGGCTCTTTCTGATCCCCGTCCTGGCGATTCTCCCGCGCTTCTTCGGACTGCGCGGGCTGCAGCTCTCCCAGCCTCTCTCCGATATCCTTGCCTTCCTTCTGGCATTCGTCCTCGCGAGCGGAATCCTGAAGGAGCTAGATGAAAAGCCATCTCCCATCGATTAAGCGGGATATTTCGACCTCCCTGGTAAACAAAATGGGCAGGATTTTCCGATGAAAAAACGTCATTGTCTGTCCCCGATCCTCAGGAACTGTCGCAAAATTACCTGCCCATCTTGCGACAGTTCCTGATATCCGTTGCTTTTTCCGTTTCTGATTCAGGCTTCCACGTAATAATTCCACGTTCCGTTGAAAATTATATGGCAGCTAATCAAAACCTCGGTTTCTGCAACAACAGAATCAATAGGGATTCCCATTTATAATTTTCAAAAGCTGGACGGAACCGTCGAACTATAAGTTACTGTTCCGGTCGCAACAGAGATCGTATCACTTTCATTCGTTCCGCTTTTTCCTGCCCCCACGGCTTCGTATCCGCCATAGGCATATACCTTCGCACTGCCTGAAATTGTGATATCACTGCATCGACCGTTTTTCGTTCCTATCACACCCGCTTCACTATCGTAGGTAACCGCAGTAATTGTTCCACCGGATATATTTAATCCCGTAGCCACCAGGAGAGCCGGAGCGGAATGGGAAACCAGCGTCAGCTTTCCTCCGCCAGTCAGAATTGCATTTCCCCCGACACATCTCATAGGGGAAGCGATGGTACTGCTGCCATATGACTCCAGGTAATTCTCAGTTCCTGTCTTTAATTCCACCGTCACATTGTAGTAGTAAGCCCCCACATCCAGAGCAATGGAATCCGATTTCAGATTAACACCCGCCAGAATCACATGAACAGGCTTCGTATAAGACTGAACTTTTATTATATTTTCCGATTGACTGCCGCTCTGCACGAGTGTCACTCCATACGTATCATCATATTCGTATACGGCGCCATTTTGCGTCACCGTGTCAGCCGTGATGGTTACGGAACCATTGCTTATATCAATATAAAGCCCTTCTGTAACAGTTACTTCACAGGAGTCTGAAAAACTACGTGCGGTTGTTGTAATCGTATTGCCGCTTATCTGAGCCTCCGAAAAACTTGCGGACACAGTAATCGTAGCAGTGCCTGCCTGTACGCCGGTGATCTTTCCGCTGCTGTCAACGGCGGCTACCGAAGGATTACTGGACGACCATGACAAGGTATCTACGAATACACTGGGGGACACTTCATACTGAAGCTGACAGGTTCCACCCTTTTGTAAGTACTGCCGGTCTTCCTTAACAGACAGCGCGGTAATATGCGGTCCATCGACAGTCACTGCACAGGAAGCACTTTTTCCATTTGCTGTTGTGGCAGTGACCGTCGCCGTGCCATTTTCTTTCGCTGTAATTTTCCCATCGCTGTCTACTGCCGCAACACTGGTGTCGCTGGACTTCCATGTCACAGTGGTATAGTCGGTTGTACTAGACAGTTCATAGGACATATCAGAGGTGTCGCCTGTCGCAAGGAGCAGCGCGGTTTTGCTTAGCGATATACTGGAAGGTTCGGTGTATACAGTCACTTTGCAGGTCGCTTTTTTGCCATTCGCAAGTGCAGCAGTGACCGTCGCTGTCCCGGCCTTTTTCGCCTTCACTACACCCTTGGCAGAGACCGTAATGACGCTGGTTTTACTGCTCTTGAATGTCACTTCTCCAACCGCATTCGCAGGAGAAAGCGTATAGGACAGTGTCTGCTTTTCTCCCTTATATAATGTCAGGGAGGATGTTTCTAAGGTTATCTTCTTCGCACTCGGCGCTTTTACCGTGACCTTACAGGTGGCTTTTTTCCCATTTGCAGTTTTTGCTGTAATCGTTGCCGTTCCGGCTTTTTTTGC
>JAJQDT010000027.1:22060-93903 GCA_021202075.1 Lachnospiraceae bacterium
GTAATCGTTGCCGTTCCGGCTTTTTTTGCCGTGATTTTCCCGGAAGAACCTACAGAAGCCACGCTGCTGTTACTGCTGGAAAAGCTGACCTTAGAGGATGCTGTACTCGGAGTGAGCGTGTAACTCAGCTTTACAGTAGAACCGACTTTCACTTTTACCGAAGTTTTGTTCAGACTGATGCTTGTCGGCGAGGTGCTTGTCGTTGAGCCGGAAGTTCCGGATGAACTGCCCGTTCCTGAAGAACCGGAAGAGCTTGTCGTGCCGGAAGCCGTCACGGTCACCGTCCAGGTTTCCGTAAAATCTTCCAGAACGGATCCATACCAGTACACAGCCACCTTCCATGAATGCAATGTAATCGTCGTAGAACCTTCTCCGGTTCCCGTAACGATGCCATACACAGCATTGTCAGAATCCGGCGTCACAATAGCTACACTGGCATTGCCCGTAGACCAGGTGTATGGCGCACTGCCTCCCTGGGACTGAAGCCGCCTTGTCTTTCCAACCTGCATGGTAAACGACCCCCTGCTTTCGGCGGAAGCCCTCTGACCCGAGCACAAAAACAATGTGCTCACCATCAAAAAGGTAAGCAGCACATATACGGCGTTAATCTTAATACCACTGTTCCTCTTCCTCATAATAATACCTCCATTATACTCATATTCAAGGATTTTCCAAAGCGACGTGGGCGCGTAAAAAGATTTACTTCCCCCCACGCATTCAGTAAATCTCGAATCATTGCCGTTTTATCAACATAATAAAATCCTTCTGTCCGGATCTTGCAAAAATCATCTATCCCAATTGGGAGCTTCTTTTTCATATCATTATCTATCATAGATAAACGCTCCTTTCTATACCAGACTCAGACATTACCTGAATCTGTATCAGCCGTTATATCAAGTTTCGCCTTTTTCCGTTATCTTTTTCTTCCCTGCAACTACAACCATTATACAAGAATTTGCGGGTAAATCAACACTGCCAGGCAAAAAATCTGTATACCGTCGCGGTTATATCCATCTCTGATGCACACTTGATTTCGTCGTGTTTTGTGTTAAATCATCCTTTGTTTCGGTGTATAAAATGTAATATTCTCGCTTTTTTTACTTGCATTTTTTGTTTTTCCCATTATAATTATGTTAGAACATAATTCTGATGGCGTTCTTGTTGTCAGAAAGGGAGGCGCTTATGTATCGAAAAGCAATGGAAGAACTGATAAAATGGAAAGAAAATCCCCGGCGAAAGCCTTTGATTATCGAAGGCGCCAGACAGGTTGGCAAGACCTGGCTGATGAAAGAATTTGGCCGCACGCAATATGAAAGTACTGTTTATGTAAACTTCGATGCGAACAGCCAGATGCAGGAGTTATTTTCCCATGATATGGATGTTAATCGTCTGCTTCTGGGACTTGAGCTCTATTCCGGTCAGAAAATTAATTCTGAGACGACACTTCTGATCTTCGATGAGGTGCAGGAAGTTCCGAGGGCCTTATCTGGCCTTAAATATTTTTATGAAAATGCTCCGCAGTACCAGATTGTCTGCGCAGGCTCCCTTCTCGGAATCGCTTTGCATGCCGGGACATCCTTCCCGGTTGGAAAAGTAGATTTTTTAAAGCTTTATCCTCTTTCCTTTGAAGAATTTCTTATGGCGACGGGCAAGGAACGCTTTGCCGAACTGCTGGCTTCTCACGACTTCTCTATGATCACTGCATTCCGACAAAATTATGCAGATGCCCTGAAGTATTATTATTTTATCGGCGGAATGCCGGAGGCCGTAGCAAGCTTTGCCGGGCTTCAGGATTTCAATGAGGTGCGGATCATACAGCAAAGAATTCTGGCTGCGTATGAGCAGGATTTTTCAAAACATGCGCCTAATGAGATTGTTCCCCGCATCCGCATGGTATGGAACAGCATCCCTTCCCAGCTCGCCAAAGAAAACCGGAAGTTCGTATATGGTCTGGTTCGGGAGGGCGGGCGTGCAAAGGATTTTGAAACAGCCATTCTCTGGCTCTCTGACTGTGGACTTGTTCACAAAGTAAACCGCGTGACAAATGCAAAACTCCCGCTGAAATTCTACGAAGATCTAAAGGCATTTAAGCTCTTTTTTGTGGACGTCGGACTGCTTGGCTGCCTGATTGGTCTTAAGGCCTCGACGCTGTTAAACGGAAACGAACTTTTTACGGAGTTTAAAGGTGCGCTAACAGAACAGTACGTATTACAGCAGCTCGTCACGATTCCGGATCTGAATATTTATTACTATACAAATGACCGCGGTTCCTGTGAGATTGACTTTCTGATTGATGACGGCGCACAGGTCGTTCCCGTAGAGGTAAAAGCCGAGGTAAACCTTCACGCGAAGAGCCTGCGTACATTCCGTGAAAAATTTCATCCGTCGGTTTCTGTCCGCACCGCAATGACAGACTATCGGCGGGAAGACTGGCTTTTGAATCTGCCATTATACGCAATTGGTGAAATCGCGTCCCTCTGCTCGAAAGAAGCAGATCCTTTTGCAAGATGAAAGCAAGAAATCAAGCATCGCATGAGCACCGATGCGTTTATTTCCATCGACAAAGGCGTGGTTCTTTACAAGGCCATAACCTAATCGGGCTGCCTTTTGCTGAATGGATGGATACACATCCGTATTTCCAAAGCTGCGAAACGGTGCATTCAAAGCTGAGTCAACGGTAGTGTCTTCGGTGAAATATCCGGATAAATGTAAGCTTGTGACAAAAGGGTTGCTATTTTAGCGCTTTTTCATGTATTTATACCCGCAGCAATGACTGACTGCCGCCATCCGTTTTTTCGAGTTCTTCCACCGCCCGGCAGATCCGCAGAAGCGCCTCTGCGTCTTCCATTCCCAGTCGGTCTACGAGCCGGGCGATCTCTTCCCGTTTTTCCTTTCGCCGATGCTCCACACGCTGCCTTCCCAGATCGGTCAGCTTCACATTCACCCGCCTGCGGTCACACCCTTCCGTCTCTCTGACAATGAGCCGATCCTCTTCCAGCTCGTTTAGAACTGCGGTTACACGCGGAGTCGTGACACACATGTAGTCGCGGAGGTCTCCGGGGGAAGCCTGTCCCCCGTGCGTGTACAGATAATTGAGAACCATCCCCCGCCCGGAATCCGATTCTCCGGAACGCTTTCTTCCTCTCCGGCCCGCGCGCATTTTCTGAATCGCTTCCGCGACCTCTTCAATCAGCTGCTCTCTGTCCATCCGTGCCTCCTTCTGATATCTTTTTTCCGTCATTCTCCGATCGTTCTCCCGTTTCCTGTTGTTCTTCTGTGACCCTTTGATCGTTCTTTTGTTGTTCTTCGGTGTTCTTCGGCCATTTTTTGACCGCTCTTTGACCTCTCCCTGACCGCTTTTCGGTTGTTCCCCGGTCACCCAATTGAATGTGGTTCATCAAAGCCACTTCGGTCAACCCAGAGGATACATCATATCTATCAGAGAGTTTCCTTCACCCAATCGGAATATATTTCATCAGAAGCTCTTCCAGTTCATCGTTTGAAATCGGTGTCGGGACGGAAAAGGCAGTGTTTTCCGCAATCGCCTGCGCGAGGGCGCGGTATTCGTCCGCCTGCGCGGATTCCGGCGCATATTCGATGACCGTCTTACGCTGAAGCTCTGCATGCTGCACCAGATTGTCACGAGGGATAAAATAAATCATCTGCGTATTGATTTTTTCCGCGAAGGCGGCCACAAGCTCTCTCTCCCGGTCCACCATCCGGGAATTGCAGATGAGGCCGCCCAGCTTTGTCTTGCCGGTCTCGGCGTAGCGCCGGATTCCTTTGCAGATATTGTTTGCCGCGTACAGGCTCATCATCTCGCCTGAACAGACGATATAAATTTCCTTCGCTTTTCCTTCCCGGATCGGCATGGCAAAACCGCCGCACACGACGTCGCCCAGAACGTCATAAAGGACATAATCAAGATCCGGCGTATAAGCGCCCAGGCTTTCCAGCAGGTTGATGGCTGTGACAATTCCGCGCCCCGCGCAGCCGACACCCGGCTCCGGACCGCCGGATTCTACGGCTTTGATTCCGTGAAAACCTGTGTAGAGAAAATCCTCCAGTTCCACTTCATCCTCGTCCTTTTCCCGCATCGTATCCAGTACGGTCTGGCGCACATGACCGCCCAGAATCAGTCTTGTGGAATCCGCTTTGGGATCACATCCCACGATCATCAGTTTTTTCTTATCTTCCGCCAGGGCGGCCGCCAGATTCTGTGACGTGGTAGATTTGCCGATACCGCCCTTTCCATAAATTGCGATCTGTCTCATAAATTTATTCCCCTTCCTTTACACCTTGATTAATACAGGAAGCTCGCGGCCCTTCCTGATTCCTGAATGATTATGCAGCATAAATACCTGCCTGTTTCCCGGATGATTATACAGCTTAAATACCTGCCTGCTTCCCGGATAATTATACAGCTTAAATGCCTGCCTGCTTCCCGGATAATTATACAGCTTAAATGCCTGCCTGCTTCCCGGATGATTATGCAGAAATCCTACAACCCTTCCCGATTCAGCCAGGCATCCAGCGCGCCGCCTGTCATATTAAACGCATCCAGCGATTCCACCGGAAACATACTGCCCGTGTTGGGGATTTTCACCCAGCGCACTTTTTTCTTCACCAGCGGCTGCAGATCGCCATCCGCGAATATCATGCGGACAGACTCTGCGTTGGCCTGCCCGGCAAAATCATCCTCCCCGGTCAGTTTCCGGTCGCCAGGCTCCATATACGCCCTGTCCATATCATAAAAGCTGAGCACCCGGATCTTTTTTTCTCCGCGGCGAAACAGTTCCCGGCGGATCGCGTTGGCTGTAAACTGCTCCCCGACAATCAGGGTTTCCGGTTCTGTGTCCATCGCGTTTCCTTTCATCAGGTCCTCGTCCGGTTTTCCGGCAGCTGTCGCTGATTCCGTTTTCTTTATCAAATCTTCATCTGGTCTCCCGGCGGAGGTTCCCAATCCGGCCTCTTTCAGCCTGCTTCTCAGCGACTCCACACTGGTCGCTCCAAACGGCGCTCCCGCCAGATAAGGAATCCCAAATTCGCTCTCCATATATCTGGCCAGGCGCAGGCCGGATTCATTCGCCACCAGATTCAGCGCCGCAGCGGACGCCATCTTCAGGTTTTCCGTTGTCTCCTTCCATCCCCAGCGGGAGAGAATCTGAATGCCCTCCTGATTAAGGAGCGATTCCAGATCCGCAAAAGATTCCTTTGCCCAGTCGATCGTGTTGGCTCCGAGGATATTCAGCGAGCCGGGAATCGTCCGGCTCGGTAAGAGCAACAGCCGTCCCATCGCCTCCAGGGTGCAGCTGATCCCGTACAGATAATCCTTTTCACCGTCAATCTTTACATATGCGGCAGGAAGTCCGCTTTGCGCGGAAGCGCCTTCTCGCTGCGCGGAGGACAAACCTTCTGTAATTTTCTCCGCCGCGTATTCCAGATCCGAGCCAATCATGGACGCGGACGGCCCGTAAGCAAGCAGGACAAAATTGGGGGAGAGCCGCTTTTCACCCTTTTCAAACGCAAGCATCACTTTCTTTTCCGTGCCGGAAATAATATCCTCATTGCGGATATCCGAATTGAGGACTCGCATCCCGGGGATGATGCCGCCAAAGCCGCCCCGGCCGCCTCCGTGTCCATGTCCATGACGGCCTTCTATTTCAGGCCGTCCGCCTCGCTCCGTGCGGCCGTCCATCCCCGGCCTCCCATGTCCGTCCCTGCCAAATCGGAGAGGTTTATAGGTGCTCGAATCATCAATCAGCCCCATTCCTTCTGTCTCATTCATCACTGCCTCGAATCCCATCAGATCCGAAAAACAGGGCGGCAGCACTTTCCACAATCGCTTCATATATTAAATGTCTCCTCTTCTTTTCTTAAAAACTTTACTTCAAAATAGCTGACCAATTCCGAAAAGCAGAACGCAGGTACTAGTTTCAATCGTACAAGACGCGCTTCTGCTCGTGAGACCCAAGCATTAGGTCTCGATCCCCGTTGCGCTCATACGAAACAATCTCTTGAATAAACTGCTACTCATGATCCCCGAATTCCAGATGTGCGTCTTCAAATATGGTAAGATCAATGTCATGTTCCTGTTTTACCCGTTCCTTCAGCAGCTCTCCATCCGTCGATAAAATAACCCACTGACAGCCGCAGGCAATGACAAACTGCTTTGTTCCGCGTTCCTGAGATAATTCCGCGAGCGCATTGACAATCTGGTTCAGGTAACGCCCGCTGGAAAAATCGCTCATCGACGGACAGAGTACCGCCGCCCGCCCTTCGCGCATCAGCGACCCGATTCGCCGGTATGGCTTGTGGCGCAGGCAATTCACCGAGCCCACAAAAAGCAGCATTCCCTTCTCCGAGAGCTCTTCAATCAGGTTATCTCCTTTTCCTCCGGGGTGCGGCATATGTCCCGGGTCCAGATTTCTATTGTTTTCCCTGTTCATTCATTTCCTCCATAAAAACTGTTATAGCAAAACATCATGCGACGATTTTGGCTGCAATATTACAGCGGAATTTATTAATTCACATTAGTTAATTATATATGTTAATTATTTTTTGTCAAGTGAAAGAACAAGATGACCTGCAGCACTTCCCATGTCAGGAGAAGTGTTGGCAGGCCACCTTTTTTCTTCACACCAAAATATCTTATACGATTATTCCTCTGCGAGCAGCGCGCTCTCCAGATCCGCCTCTTTGGTCGTGCCAGGGTTCAGAATATTTTCATCCTCTGATTTTCTGAGAAAACCAGGGCATAAAGCGCCTATTCCCCGCAGGTAATATGGTAAGCAGCTCCCTCCGCGTAGTATACAAAAAGCATAAGCTTCTAAAATGTCACTGAAAAGCTTGTGTTTTTTTCGACAATGATATAAGATGATTCGGGCAATGAAAGACGAGACCTCAGGCAACAACACACAAAGGAACGAGAGATAAGAAAATGACATCACGTGTACAAAATATGACGGAAGGAAAGCCGCTGCGGCTGATTCTGTTTTTTGCCCTGCCGCTCATGCTGGGAAATGCGTTTCAGCAGCTCTATACGCTTGTGGATACCATGGTCGTAGGCCAGGCACTGGGGGTAACAGCGCTGGCGGCGCTTGGCGCGGCGGACTGGCCGAACTGGATGTTTCTCGGTATCATTCAGGGCTTTTCACAGGGATTCTCGATTAAGATGGCGCATGATTTCGGCGCGAAAGACTATGAAGCGCTTCGGCGGACGGTGGCACATGCAGCGGTACTGGCGGCCACAACCGCCCTGGCGCTGCTTTTTGCCGGACAATGTCTGCTTCGTCCTTTGCTCGACCTTTTGCGGACGCCCGACCCGGTGCTGGGCGGCGCGCTGCTTTACCTGCGGATTATGATCGCAGGAGTTCCGGTGGTGATGGCTTACAACGTCCTGGCCTCGGTTCTGCGCGCGCTCGGCGACAGCAAAACTCCGCTTTACGCCATGCTGCTGGCGGCCGGCATTAATATTGTGCTGGATCTGGTGTTTGTGCTCCTCTTCCGTTGGGGAATCGCCGGAGCTGCGGCCGCAACCATTTTCGCGCAGGTCTGTTCAGGAGTTTTTTGTTTTCGCGCTATCTGCCGCATTGACTTTCTGCATCTGTCACGAGCCGATTTCCGGATCAGCCGTTCTCTTTGCCTGTACCTGATGAAGCTGGGATTTCCCATGGCCTTTCAGAATGGGATCATTGCCCTCGGCGGCATGATCGTTCAGTTTGTCGTAAACGGATTCGGTGTTTTGTTCATAGCGGGATTTACCGCGACCAACAAGCTCTACGGAGTGCTTGAAATCGCCGCCACTTCTTTTGGATATGCGATGGTGACCTATGTCGGGCAAAACCTGGGTGCCGGAAAGATCCGGCGCATCAGCCAGGGAATGCGCGCCGCACTCGTGACCGCGATTGCTGTTTCCATCGTGATCGGCGCGGCGATGCTGTTGTCCGGCAAAATGATCCTGGGGCTGTTTCTTTCCGGTACAGCCGAAGAAGTCTCCACTGCGCTGGGGATTGCATATCATTACCTGTCCATCATGAGCGTCTGCCTTCCGATTCTCTATATTCTCCATGTCACACGCTCGGCGCTGCAGGGCATGGGCGATACACTGCTGCCGATGGTTTCCGGCATCGCAGAATTTGTCATGCGCACCGGCACCGCCATCGGACTCCCCCTGCTGATCGGAGAAACCGGCATCTTTTACGCAGAAGTGCTGGCCTGGCTGGGCGCGGACGTGATCCTGGTCACAAGCTACGGTATCCGGATGCGGCAGCAGCGGCAAAATCGACGCCATGTTGAAGCAGTGGATACCGGGACAGACCAGTCAGCCGCATCTGATTTATGAATTACACATTTATCCAGACCCTCAAAGGCTCCCTTCCCCTTGATAGAGCAGGGCGGCCGCTTTCAATACCAAAAGGTAGTTTCGTATCTCTGTACTCTCGCTGCTAAAAAAACAGGAGGCCATGCGATGCTGAGCAAAACAATTGAAACCTTCCGCGGGGAGGCAAAAAGACAGGAAGTACAGATCGGAGATGAGCGTTTTTTCCTGGAAACTCCGAATATAGGGCTTCGAAAACAACCCGCGCCGATTGATATCGTACTTCTGGGTCAGGATGCGGATGCCGTCAGCAGCAGCAAGTCCGTCTATAACGGAACCTCCAGCCGGGTGCGCTACCCAGAAGGGATGACCGATTTTCACAGGCGGGAGTTTATTGAACTGGTCTACATCTTTGAGGGAACTTATCACTTTTTTACCGAGACCGAGGAGCTGATTTTTGAGGCGAAGGAGCTGTGCCTGGTGGACCCGGAGCTGCTCTACCGGGAAAGCACCCAGCGGGAGGCCTACACCGCGGTCTTTGTCTGTATGTCCCGCAGCTTTTTTGACAGTATGTTTCTCACCCAGCTAGATGAGCAGAAAACTCTGGCTTCGTTTGTGTGGAATGCGCTCTACCACGCCAAAAACGGGAAGGGATATCTGCATCTGGATACCAATGGCGAGACGGAAGAAATTGAAGACTGTCTGGAGTCGATCGCAGAGGAAATCCGGACGCATAAAAGCGGTTACAGCTTCATCTGCAAGGGATATATGCTCCGGCTCTTTGAAATGCTGACGCCGAAGCTGTACCCTGTGCTGCAGACGAAGGATCAGCAGGCCTTTCAGCAGCAGCTGTATGAAACGGTACTTTCCTATATGTCCGAGCATGTCGGAACCGTCACGCTCACGGAGCTCTCGGAGGAATTCCATTTCCAGAAGGACTATTTCAACCGGCTTCTGAAAAAACACACCGGACAGAGCTTCCGGGAGGTGCGCCAGCGGCTGCGCATGAAACGGGCCGCTTATCTTTTGAGGCATACCAGTCTTCCGGTCGCTGAGCTGGCGGAACAGACCGGATACCAGAGCGCCACTCATTTCTATGAAGCTTTCACAAAGGAATATCATATGACGCCGGCCGCTTATCGCGAATCGGCACAAAAATCAAATTGATTGCTCGTGTTCCGGCATTTTTCTTTTTTACTTCTTTCTTTATAATCAGAGAAAAGAACAAAAGGGGGACCGGAACATGAGCAATCTTTTTGAAACCAATCATCTGGTTCAGATCGGACTGATTTGCGATGATATTGAGAGCGTAAAATCAAACTGGGCCGAATTCCTTGAATCGGATGTACCTACAACCATTCCATCCGAAAAATACCGGACGACAAACATTCAGTTTCTGGGAGAGCCTGCGTATCATGCGTGTACCAACGGCGCCGCTTTTCATCTGGGGAATCCGATGGAGGTCGAGTTCGAACTTTTAAGACCGATCGGGCGGGTGCCTTCTGAGTGGGAAAACTTTCTTGTTGAACACGGAACCGGGCTGCATCACGTGGCCATCCGGGTCAAAGACGCGCCGGATAAGGCCAAAAAAGCGCAGGCAGCCGGTCTCGTTCTTCGGCAGACAGGATATTTTGGCGAGGGTATCGGCCGATATGCCTATCTGGATGCGCGAAAGGATCTGAAGCTGACCCTGGAATTGACTGAGGATCCGGAGCAGCCAAAGGATTCAGAACAGCCCGAGAATACGCCTGCCGGGGAGAAGCGTCCGGCGCCTGTCATTCGGATCGCGGAGTCTATCAGGAGTCCGGAATATATCGGCGTGGTTGTGAAGAATCTGGATGAGGTGCTCTCTGCTTACAAGAGGGTATTTGATCTGGAGCCAGCGGCGATAAAGGACTGCACCCGCCAGGCTCGCCTGAACGGAAGTGCCGATATGGAAATCGTCCGCTGCCGCAGCGCGGTCATTGATTTTGAAGGAGTCCGTCTGAATTTCATCGAGCCCGTATCGGAGCGATCCGTCTGGAGCACTTCCTTTGCCCAGTCCGGAGAGGGACTTCATCATCTGGCATTTCCCGTGAAGGATCTGACCGCCGCCCTTGATCGTTATCAAAAACAGGGCTGGGCACCGCTGCAGATCGCTGCCCGCGAAGATGGCACGCCGGTCAGCGCGTATCTGGATACAAAAGAAGATCTGGGATGCATTCTGGAACTCATAGAAAAGGAGGACTTCTGATATGAAATCGGTAAACGTGGCAGTCGTCGGCTGCGGAGCAATCAGTGATGTTTACATTAAAAATATGCAGGAGCTGTTTTCTATTTTAAATGTGACCTCCTGCTGTGATCTCAATCCGGAGGCGGCAAAGAAGACCTCCGATAAATATGGTTTAAAAATTCTGACGACGGAGGAAATCATCGCAGATTCCGAGATCGAGATGGTAGTCAATCTGACCGCGCCGGGCGCACATTACACCGTCAACAAACAGCTTCTGGAGGGCGGAAAAAATGTCTATTCGGAAAAGCCGCTGAGCCTCGAAGCAGAACAGGCCGCGGAGCTGGTGCGCATCGCAGACGAAAAGCACTGCTATCTGGGCGCTTCTCCGGACACCTTTCTGGGATCCGCCATCCAGACCGCGCGCGAGATTGTCGATGCGGGGCTGATCGGCGAGGTGACCTCCTGCCTGGCGACCATCAACCGCGACTACAGCTTTATGTACGAGTTTGTGCCCTATACGACCAAAAAGGGCGGCGGGATTGGCATGGATGTGGGCATTTATTACATGACCGCACTGGTCTATGTCCTAGGTGCCGTCAGCCAGGTATCCGGCTTCACCACGACAAGAAAACCTAAGCGGATACACGAAATGCCCGGAAAGCCCGGATTTGGAGAGACTTTTTCCGTCGCAAGCGAGAGCGCCATGGTCGGCTCCCTGGTATTTGAAAACGGCGCACTGGGCAGCGTTATGTTCAATTCCGACTGCATTCTGCCGGAGCAACACAATCTCGTGCTATATGGGACAAAGGGAATCCTCTATATGGCGAATCCGGACCAGTTCGGCGGAGAAGTAAAGCTTCTGCGCAAATGGGAGGAAACACCCGTCGTCATCCCATCCAATCATGGCTATGCAGAGAATTCCAGAGGAATCGGCGCGGCGGAGATGGCCTGGGCCATCCGGAATCATCGCAGCAACCGTGCAAGCAAGGAAATGGCCCGCAATGCCGCAGAAGCACTGCAGGGTATCATGAACAGCAGCGAAAACGGATGCGTCTATCACTGCCAGTCCACCTTCGAGCGGCCGGCACCGCTTCCGGGCGGCTATCGTGGGAATGTCGGCGACGCAGAGTGCGCGCTTGTATGATTTTATTTCTGTATAACTTTGTTAAGGAAGCAAAACGATAGTGCCCATCACAATAACGCAGATTATACATCTGTGAAATGATGTAATCATACTCTTTTGTCGCTCAAATCATATACGAAACGCTTAAGAGCCATTTCTTGCATATTTTGAAAAATAGTAATTCCGGTTCATCCGGGTCAGGAGGCAAATATGAAGATCACATTTCCAGAGGATTTTTTGTGGGGGACGGCGACCGCCTCCGCACAAATTGAAGGAGCCGCATATGAGGGCGGCAAGGGGCCAAGCATCTGGGATGCATTCAGCGGCCTTGAAGGAACGATTTTACATGGAGACACGCCCACGGTGGCCTGCGATTTTTACCACCGCTACGAGGACGATATCCGGCGCATGAAGGAGATGGGGCTGAAGTCCTTCCGTTTTTCCTTTGCCTGGGCCAGAATCATTCCGGACGGGGACGGCGAAGTCAATCAGGAGGGCATTGACTTTTATAAGAAGATGATCGCCTGCCTCAAGGAGAACGGCATTGTGCCCAACGCGACCATGTACCACTGGGACCTGCCCTATGCCCTGCAGGTCAAGGGCGGCTTCGGCAACCGGGAGATTGTGAAATGGTTCACCCGCTATGCGGAAATTCTCCTCGATAATTTCGGCAAGGATATCGATATCTGGGTGACCTTTAATGAGCCCATCGCCACCTATGTCGGGCTGGCGCAAGGATTCTTCGCACCGGGTCTTCAGGACGAGCGCTATGCCCGGGAGGCCATCCACAATCTGCTTCTCTGCCACGGCGAGACCGTAAAGCTGTTCCGAAAGAAAAACCTTCCGAACGCAAAAATCGGCATTGTCGTGGATATCTGGAAGCATTACCCGGGCAGACCGGGGAATCCGGAGGACGAAAAGAGCGCCCTCGTAAATAACGAAATCAACGGGTATGGCATGTTTTTGAACTCCCTGTTCCTGGGGAAATATTCCGACGTCCTCATGGACTACATGCAGGAAAACGACTACGTGCCTCACATCGAGCCGGGCGATCTGAAAACAATTTCGGAAAAGATCGATTTCTACGGCCTGAACTTCTACAACGGCCTCATCGACAACATGGAAGAGATAAGACAGCGGGAAGAAAAGCGGAAGCAGCAGGGTGGAAATTATCAGGATCGTCCCGAAGTGCACACTGAGGTTCTGGTCGACGTACTGGATATGCTTGTGAAAAAATACAAGCTCAACATTCCCATCTACATCACGGAAAATGGGCTGGCGCAGACCGATACCGGAGATAAGGAAAGCCTCTTAAACGATACCGAACGCATCGAATACGTAAAGGGTGTGCTGACCCACCTTCACAAAGCGATGGAAAACGGTGCAGACGTGCGCGGCTACTATTTGTGGTCCCTGATGGACAACTTTGAGTGGTCCGTGGGCTATGAGGCGCGCTACGGCATCCTCTACACCGATTATCAGACGCAGGAGCGCATTCCCAAAGCCAGCGCAAAATGGTACAGCGATGTAATCCGGAACAACGGGTTCGAGGTATAAGAGTACATGGAAAGTTTGTATTGAACTTTTTAACTGCCTGTGTTATAATCGTCATTGAGAAAAGACATGATATTCACAGTACCAAAACGAAAACCCCGGATAGGTGCATATCCGGGGTTTTCTATTCCATTTTTTACGTGATGGCTTATTCCACGAGGCTGATTACCCGGCCACTATCTGTCGCCGTCCAACCATTTGATGAGATAATAGCTTACTATCTCAACCGCAACGGCAAACATAAAAGACATGACATTCATAATTATCACCTCCCTCTGTACCATATGTAGGGTCGGTAACGCATATATAATATCACGAATTTTATGTTTAGTCCACTCTTTGTTTTATATATTTATTAAGAGCTTTTTATACCGGTTTTGTGCGTAAATATGTAAATTACACACACACATCAAAAATCCGAATCTCCACGCCCGTGTCCGTGCCGTGCACTTCGGAACGGAACCGCGCCTGGCTAAGATAGGCTCCCAGCACAGGGCTGTCGGTCAGGAAAGTCGGGCATGCATTGAAATACGGGTCGTTCTTGTTGGCGATTGTAAAATATCCGTTGTTCTCGACAAACAGGTGACAATCCTTCCCCGCGCTGTCCTTCCCGCGGAACATATATTTCGCGCACATGTGCCGGCAGCCGGCCGGATTCTCCACCTGAACATCCGCTGCCCCGGGCAGGATTTCTCCTGTGAACAGCTCCGATTCTACCTTCCCGGTAAACGGGATGAAGGTCGCCGCCCCATACGGGCCGCTCATATCAGAAACCTTAGAGTTGTCTATAAAAATCTGAAACTTCATTACCAGCTTATCCATTTGCGTTCGTCCTTTCCTGTTTTCTTAGTTTAAAAAAATCCATCGCCATAATAAATCGCCAAATTCTGGAGATTATGAGGCACTGGACATCTAGTGGATGTCCGTTTAGCCCTTGCCGGGTTATGCCCCAATCTTCAATTGTGGGGTGCGGGCATCCCGCACGTTATAAAGGATATTCGCCGACCGGAGTAGAGCGGAGAGCGGTTTTATTCCCATAATAAAACCATTAAGAATAACTTTAGATATCCATCACCGCGTGGTAGCCCCAGTACACCGCATTTGTGATGGTAGATACTCGCGCTGCGTCTCCGATGACCCGCATAAATGGCGCTGCGTCCCGCAGCTCTTCGACCACATCGGTGCGCGACCGCTGTCCCAATGCGCAGATGACGCTGCGGCCGGGGACAAGCACCTGATTTCCGTCCCTGTCCTCACAGAGGATGCCGTCTTCCTTTACCTCCAGCCCCTTATAGCCGGTGTGGACGGTCACGTATTTCTCGATTTCCTTCAGCAAAAGCGGACGGTGGCGCACATTGGCGTCCGGCGCGAGCTCGTCCCGCATCTCGACCAGATGCACGGTTTTCCCGAGCTGCCCCAGGTGGATTGCGCATTCACATCCGGCAAGCCCGCCGCCGAAGACGACCACATCGTCGCCTACCTTTTCTTCTTCCTTATAATAATTGTTCACGACAACAACGTTCTCACCCTTCAGTCCCGGAATCGGCGGGACAAGAGGCGTGGAGCCTGCCGCGATAATCAGGGCATCCGGTGCGAATGTGTCAGCATATGCACGGTCGACCGGCGTGTTCAAACGGATCTCCACTCCTGCCTTTTCTGCCAGCAGGGCATAGGTTCCTGCCAGCTGATACATTTCATATTTAAAGGGCAGCGCCCGCTCACTCTTCAGAATGCCGCCGAGCTCCGCTTCCTTCTCACAGAGGACAACCTCATGCCCCCGGCGCGCCGCCGTGTAGGCCGCGTAAAGCCCGCCCGGGCCTCCTCCGACAACGAGAACCCGCTTTTTCTCCGGCGCCGGATAAATGACGTCGCCCTCATCTTCCCGCCCGATCAGCGGATTGACCGTGCAGCGGCGGGTCGCTGTCGCCGCCCGCTCCGCCATACAGGTGAAGCAGCGGAGGCAGCGCACAATCTCCTCGTCCCGGTTGGACATGACCTTCTGCGGCAGAAACGTATCAGCCAGAAGCGCCCGCGCCATCTCAACGACATCCGCCTGCCCGGAGGCGATGATTTCTTCCATCTGTGCCGGATCATTCAGACCGCCGAGCGTCGCCACCGGCACCTTTACATGCTTTTTAATCTCCGCGGCGAGGTACACATTGCAGCCATGCGGCTTGAACATGGACGGATGGGTATCGCCAAATCCGCGCTGATAGGTACCCGCTGAGACATGCAGGAGATCCACCCGGCTCTCCAGCTGCTTCGCGATCTCAATGCCATCCTCCAGCGTATAGCCGCCCTCAAACAGCTCCGAGCCGCTCATGCGAAATTCAATCGGAAAAAACGGCCCGACCGCCGCGCGTACCGCATCCAGCACTTCCTTCGCAAACCGGCAGCGGTTTTCCAGCGAACCGCCGTAGCAGTCGGTCCGTTTATTAAACCACGGGCTTAAGAATTGGTTGATCAGCCAACCATGTCCGCCATGGATCATCACCATCTCAAATCCGGCCCGCTTTGCCAGCCCCGCCGTTCTACCGTAAGCGGCAACGATCTCATCGATTAGCTCCTGCGTCAGTTCATGCACCTCGACCCCGTCCGGGCGGACACAGGCTGACGCTCCCCACTGGAACATTTCATGCTGGCGGGTCTTATCGGTCATGTAAGTCCCCGCGTACATCCCGGAGTGCGAAAGCTCCACGCTCGGAATCGCCCCGTGTCTGCGAATCGCATCCGCAGTATAAGTAAACGAAGCAAGCGAATTCAAAACGCTCGTGTCCAGATGGTATGCGTGGCTGCCGTCCGTCTGCGGGTGCACCATGCACTCCGATACAGTGACGGCTCCCGCACCGCCCTTTGCCCGCAGCTCGTAAAACGATTTCGACTTCGGCCCGATACAGCCGTCATTTGTGATATCCGTGCCGCCCATCGGAGCCGAGAACATCCGGTTCCGGAAGGTCGTCCGCCCCAGCGTAATCGGCTTGCACAGATTCGGGTACTTTTGCGTCATTTAAATCCCTCCATGTTCTTTTTTATTTGTACATCTCTTCTGCAGAATTATCTCATAGAAGTCAGTTCCCTGTAAATTGTTTCCAGAAAACATATTTTTCTGAATCATCGTTTATCCCAAAAATCAGACAATCAAAGGACAGATACAACCGATCGCTCTATGTCTTACATTTTCGCTCCGGTCTTTTAATTTCTCTCGTAAAGCATGGGACGCCATACAAAAAGAGCCTGGCAGGCATTCTTAGATATCCATCCAGTATCTTAACGTCATTTGAGATCCAGAAACTCTACCTTCCCCCTCGCTGTTTCCGGTATCTCATAAGCCACATCCAGCTTTCCGTCCGCCGTCTTTTTCCACTCCACCGAAATCATCCCCCATTTTGTGGGAACCGTTCCCTTTGCCCAGGTCAGGTATCCGGGAACCGGTGCAATCCGGATTTTCTGATAGCCCGGTGCGGCCGGCCGCACGCCCAGCGTGACCGAAGGGAGCTCGTGCAGAATCAGGGATCCCCACGCATGACATTCGCTTCTTGCGTAGGCCTCTGCCTCTACGCAGGTCGTACAATGCAATTGTATCATATTCCGCCACGTATTCCAGTACTGATCCGTATAGGCATACAGCCCTGTTTTTTCCAGTGCGCGGAACAGGTAGAACCGCATCGCCACCGTACACTGCACATAGCCCGGCTCGGTAATCGTTTTTAATAGATTCGCCTTTCCCTGCTCCGGCTCCATAGTATCCGTAAGGACCGCAAACACCTGACAGTGCTGGCTGTACTCATCGACTCCAGGGCCATCCTGCAGCATTCCATCGGCTCCAACGCAGTTTTTCCGAACAGCCTCCTGCGCCTTTCCGGCCCGCTTGCGATACTGCTTTGCCTCTTCCCCGCGGCCGAGAAAATCCGCCAGTTCCCCCGCATGCTGCAGGCCATAGATATACAGAAGCGTCTCCATCGTCAGCGGCCCATGCAATCCGGCAGGCGGCATTCCGCTGGTGTCATTCCACTCGGTCGCCCAGTCAATAAACGACCAGAACCGGGCTTCCATATTCACGCCGCCGACCTTTTCCACGTAGCCCTGTTCCGTCAGATGGCGCTCAAAATAATGCAGGATCTGCTCAATCACCGGCATATGCTCCGCCACCAGCTCCCGGTCGCCAAAGTACATCATATGGTCATAAACCATCAGGATATAATAAATTGAAAATCCCGGAATCACATTGGGATTGCCATTCGGATAACAGCAATTCAAAAGACCGTCATAGCGCTGGGAGCGCCTCAGATCATCCATGCATTTTCTGGCCAGGCGGTCGTCCGCGCTTACCGAATACGTGTACAGAATCTGAGCTCTCGCGTCCATAATATACTGCAGCTGTTCATAAAACGGGCAGTCCTCATAGGTCTCGTGCATGCACCGTCTCAGCGTCCGTTCACTGATTTCCCAGATCGCGTCCAGGGACGGATCCGATGTCTGAACCGACGCCGATACCTCCAGCGGATAGCCGGTCTCCTCATAGTCCAGACGGTGAAAAACCAGATCCTTCTCCCCGGCCTCAATCCTCAGACGGACAAAGCGGAAGGTGCGGAACCAGTACGGCTCAAAGACCTCATATTCCTCCTCATTTCCAAGGCCAGCCACCCGGTACACGTCCTCGTATCCCTGCAGATGTCCATTGACACTGTCAATCCGATCCCCCTTGATCGGAATTCGCTCCGGTCCGGCAACCTCGTCCTGCACATACGCTTCCGAGTAAAGCAGGGACACTCTGGCGCCCTCTCCGGATCGGAACGCCGCGCGGATAAAACCGGTCATCTCCTCGCCCGCATCCAACTCCACGACCGTCCCGGTGTGCGCTGGAATCATAATATCCCTCTCTCCCAAGAGAAAATACTTCCAGTCTTCTGCGGAGAATTCGACTTGCTTCACGGTTGATTCTTCTTGATCCAACACAGTATTCTTTATCTCATTACGCGCAAGCTTTTTATATGCTGAATCATTGTGTATAATTGCAGTCGTTTCCCCCATCTGTGTGATAGATACAGATGCCGACCGGGCCTTGCGTGAAGGTTCTTCCAATTTCGGCTGCATATCAAGATCGCTGCCGTAATTGCCGCGGTTATCCTGTGAATTACCGCAGTTATCCTGCGCGGTTTTCATTACATCCCGAAAGTATCGTTTCTTCCGATAAAGATATGGAATTGTCCGTGCTTTCAGGTTTCCCGGGCTGACTGCCTCCGGAACCTCCACCTTGCGATACGGCAAAGCCGGACTCCACCGGCTGTCATCATACCAGGTCATCTTCCACCCGAACCGCTCCGGGCTGCCCGCCGTCTTTTCATGGATATAGAGCGGCGCAAACCGCTCTTCCTCCCGGTAGAGCGTCGCAGCTCTGTCGATCCAGCACTTCCAGGTGGCATCTGCTGATACATCATAGACCATCCCGGAGCCATCCCGGAGTTCACCGGTCACGTACAGACCGGGGATGGGCGTCCGGATCATCCCATGATTCCCCATCGCAGGCTCCTCCGGATAGCGGAGCACAGAAACGCCAATAACATTTGTTCCTTTTTTCAGATACGGCAGAAGGTCCACCGTATCATAAAACCATACCTGCTGGTCCCCGCGACTCGGCCCAAACTCCGCCAGACTCCCATTTACATACAGCTTGTAGCGGGTATCTGCGGATATACGGATCGATCCGTTCAGCGGTTCCTCTTCCATATCAAATTTTTTGCGAAACAGCACAATCCGGGGACACTGTTTATCCTCGGCATCCCAGTCCGGGCTCCAAATCCAGTTCGAATCCTTCAACCATTCCTTCATCTGCTCGTCAATCTCCCTGTCTCATAAAAGCCGACTTCCCTGTGCTTCACCTGCCATGCATGCACACACGAAAGGCAATACACGCATAGCGCACAGGTCTTTTTTATGCGATTCCTATAGTAATCAGTATAAATTCAAATTCATTTCCTGGTAAACTCTTAGTCCTCATAAAATCTCATATCATCCCACACCCGCATCAGCTCCGTCCGGTCGAGCTGCTCGGTCCTGCTTTCTCTGTCAAAAATCCGAACCGGTGAATTGTATCCGGTAAACCGCGGCCATTTTGGATTGGGATCCCCCGTTTTCGCAAACCGCACCCAGGACCCGTGGATCTCGCGGACCAGATTCTGAATCATCTCTTCCGGTTCATCCTTGAACACAAACTGGCTGAAGTGGAAATCCAGGTTTGCAAACGAAAGCGGAAGTTCAAATGCGTGGGACGCCAGCATTCCGGTCTCCCACCCGGATCCGGTGATGCACTCATAGCGATACATCCAGACATCCTTCGTATAGCTTCTCTGTGCTTCCGCCACTTTGATCGACGGCATCTGAAACGCGTAATCGGTCGCGAAGGAGGTAAATGGATACAGCATTTCCTGCTCCGGATGTTCTTTGGCCGACGGCACTGCATCCGCAGAACGTTCGGCCCGCGCACGAAACTCTGCAAATTGATCATTCACAGACGGATGATAGTAATTAATCACCTGCGGAACCGCCGCAGCACGCCCGTTTTTCTCCAACATTTCGGCAACCATCGCCCAGGAATTCGGGAATCCGGTACCCTCCGGATGTACAAACATCGTTCCTTCGTTCAGATTCGTACCGATGATCAGCTTGACGCCCACCGCGCTGCCTTTTCGGATCGCGTCGATCGGGCGCTCCGGCAGCAGGTCGTCAATCACCGGTGCTGGAAGAAAGATACCCGGATTTTTATACTGGTGCATCTGCGAGATATGGTCAATGCCCTTTAACATCTCAAACGGATCCATATCCTTCAGCTTTGGAATATCCTTTTCCGTCATTCCCATCCCTTCCAGATACAAGTCCATGTTCTGACGAGCCATCTCGTGTGTGCAGACGCAATTTGGTAGGCTGCTCTGTGCGATGACCTTCTGAAAATATCCTTTGACAGCCGGTATCGCCAACATATTCGTAACCGTCGCCCCGCCTGCGGATTCCCCGTTAATCGTCACATTTTCCGGATCGCCGCCGAATGCACGGATATTCTCATGAATCCACCGCATCGCCAGAATCTGATCCGAGATGCCACAGTTGCTTTCAAACTCTTCACACCCCGGGTAGGTCGTAAAGTCATAAAATCCAAGCACGTTCATCCGATACTGAAACGAGACAAACACCAGACCATCGTCCGCAAACTGCTTTCCGTTGTAAAGCGGAACACTCGCTGCCCCGGTATTAAAGCCGCCTCCGTGAATATATACAAACACAGGCAGGTTTTCCCCCTCCGCCGGGCGCTGAATATTAATGGTCAGACAATCCTCGGAGCCCTTATATTCCCCTTCATCAAACTGGATGGCCTCCGGCCCGTATTCCTTCGCATCAAACACGCCGTCCCACGGCTCCATCTCCTGCGCTCTCTTAAAGCGAAGAGACCCGATCGGCGGCTTCGCATAGGGAATTCCCAGATACTCGATCCGCCCTTCCCTTAAATATCCTTTCACCTTTCCGCTTTTCGTATTTACAATGTATTCGCTCATCATTTCCGCCCCCATTTTATATGATTGTTTCCTTGTTTTCTCCAACGTGCAGACATCCAAAACACTTCTGGCATTCTCAATCGCACAGCCACTTTTACCGTTCTTTCAAAAATCAATCCGATTTTATAAAGTCAAATTACACGTCGCCGCCACTCTTCGTCCTGCTGCAGCCAGATCCTCGGTGCTTCCGGTCAACTCCTGTAAAACGTACGCTTTCTTTCTCGGGCGGCATTCATGCCACGGTTCCTCGAAAAAGCCAAAGTAAACCTCAGCAAGGCCGCCGATCTGATTATCTTCGATCCCGGCTTTTTTCAGCATTCCTTCCTCATTAAGCAAACGGAAATTGTAAACAGTCCGCACATAAGGAAGCTCCGCTGCCAGCATCAGAATTTTCCGCGTGTATTCCGCCCGTTTTTCTTCTTCCTTTTCATCTCCGCAGTCCGTAAATCCGGTCTCTGTCAGAATCACCTGTTTGTGTCCGTCCCCATATTTGCACATCACGCGGTAAGCTGCGTCATTGTAATCCTTCCACAGATGATCCGGCTCGAAGATATCCAGAAAGAGATTCATCCCGACCTTGCTCTGGTCCACGCTCATCTGATAGGGATGCCAGGACAGCAGATCAAAATAATCATCCGTATTGTCCGACCAGAACTCTCCTGACTTGATCCGGCGGTACATCTTGTCCAGCGTCCAGGCAATGCCGTACATCGGTGGGAGATAATCCGGCAGGTCTCCGCCCAGCCACGGTGTGGACAGCGCCGGCGAAAAGCAGGTGACCTTCGCGTTCGGATTTCCTTTGCGGATTCCCTTCGCAGAAAAATACATCAGATCAATCGCGATGTCCATCTTTTCATCCGCCGTAAAAGGCTCCGTGCCCTCCTCATCCAGAAATCCGTCCGGATGTAAAAACGCGTTCAGGTTCCATTCATTTCCGATTTCCCAGTTTCCCACCTGCGGAAAAAGCTTTGCCTGCGTACACCAGGATTCCTCCAGCATATGAAGCGCCTCCATATACAGGCTGCCTTCCGTCAGATCCCGTTTCGGCATGGCATGTCCCATTTTCTGTTTACATCCTTCCGGAAGAAACCATTCATGACTCATCCCGGTCACTTCCAGAGCCAGCTCGGCCGCCCGATCCAGCAGCCGCCGATGCGCAGCCACAACCTCCTCATTCGGCGTCACCGGATCCTTCAATGTCTCAGTAAGATGCATCCAGGAGCGGTATGCCGTACACCCCAATGCTTTTACCAGATCCAGATATTCCGCCGCCATCACACCAGTGTCGTTTTCTCTTTGAATCAAAGGCTCCCCCATACCATAAAACCGTTCCGACAACAATTCAGACTTCCTCCTTTTTTGAATCAAACCAAGGAATTACTCGCTCCCAGATTTTCTGGCAGAAGTAGCGCAAAAATCCGGTCATGACTGTTCTCCCAGCCAGAAATCTACCGCTTCATCCAGCCAGCCTTCCATCTCAGTTTCTGTGCCAAGGCCATATCCATGCTGTCCGATTTCAGCGCATCTGGTTTTTACCGGAATCTGAAATCTTTCCAGTGTCTCTTTCATTGCTTCAAAATTGGAAAACGGTACAGTATCATCATCCCTGCACTGCGCCAGATAAACAGGCGGATATTCATAATCGATTTTATCCAGCACAGAAACGCGGCGAATACTCTCCTCATTCAATATTTCTCCAGCAAAGATCTGATATGCTCCATAGTTCAGCGGATCCACCTCATCAAGGTTTTCAAACTTTACAAACGCATAATCCAAAAAAAATGCTTCTGGTTTTTCACACTTGTGAGCGGCATACCCCATCTCCTTCGTCCCCCACAGAGCAGTTAAGTGCCCTCCGGCGGAGAAGCCGCCCATCGCATACCTTCCTTTGGAAACACCGAATGCCGCACAATGCGCATCAATATATCGCAGCGCAGCCGCCACATCCTCCAATGCGAAGGGCGCTGCTCCGATCTGTTTCGTCTGAGGCGAGCTGGTCCGATAATTCAGTGCAAACGCTGTGATTCCCAACTCATTTAATCGGTTTGCCACCGGAAACGCTTCCTGTGGATTGCACACCGTCTGGTATGCTCCTCCGGAACACAGCAGCACATATTTGTTCGTCACCTTTTTCTCTGTCGATGCAGGGAAATAAAACAGCTTCACATCCTCCTTCTGAGGATCTGCCTGAATCTCTTCGCCGGAATAGATATCATACAAATAAGGAATCCCCTGTTCCGCCAGAACGGTCAGCCTCTGTATTCCGCTGACCATATCCCGCACACCCCACGCCGGAGTATTTTCGTGCATTTGCTCAAAGCAGTCTTCTGCAATCGTTTTCCAGAAATTCCGGTCCGCGCACCCAACCAGATAGCGCGCCGCTTTTTTCAGGGGATCGTATTCATACAACTCTTTCATAGTTGTTTTTCCTGTGATGTTCACAAAGCATTCCTCCTTATATGAAATCTAAACTTAAATGATATCTGAACTTAAACGTTTGCATTGTCAGAGAGTGCAGATACCTGATTATTAATGTTGTTTCTACAATTATTACATATACACAAAGCACCCGGCCACCATTATTTCTTCGCTTACAGGCTGTCCGGATGCTCTGTTGTCTGGTTTTGTAACTGTTCAGTACTTTCACAGTTACCTGGTTTTTACAGATCGTTCAGTTCTCTCACTCTGCAGCAGGATACAAAGTGGTTCGGCTCTACCTCTTCCAGCTTTTGCGGCTGCTTGCAGGCCTCTGTCGCATATTTACAGCGCGCCGCGAAACGGCAGCCGGGAGCCGGGTCGATCGGGGATGTCAGCTCGCCCTTCAGGATTTCCCGCTTGTTCGGATTGTGAATGTCGACCGAAGGAATCGCGGAAAGCAGCGCCCGTGTATAGGGATGCATCGGCTTCACAAAGAGCTTTTTGGACGGACATTTTTCCACCATCTGCCCCAGATACATGACGAGGATATCATCGGAGATATGGCGCACCACGGACATGTCATGCGTGATGAACATGTAGGTCAGTCCTTTTTCCTTCTGCAGCTTGCGCAGCAGATTCAGCACCTGCGCCTGAATGGATACGTCCAGTGCCGATACCGGCTCATCGCAGACGATGAATTTCGGATCCAGCGCCAGCGCCCGTGCGAAACCGACTCTCTGCCTGCGCCCACCGTCCAGCTCATGCGGATAAGCCTTGCTGAGCCTCTGGTCGATACCAACCAGTTCCATCAGTTCTTCCGCCTTTTGATACATCTCCTGCTTTTTGTATTTTTTCGATACCAGTAGCGGTTCTACAATCGTCTGCTCAATCGTCTTTCTCGGATCCAGCGACGAATACGGGTCCTGAAACATGATTTGCATCTGCTCGCGGGCCGCCGCCAGCTCTTTTTTCTTGACATGGGTAATGTCCTTGCCGTTCAGGAAAATCTGGCCGTCTGTGCTGTCCAGCAGATGCACGATGGTGCGCCCCAGGGTCGATTTTCCACAGCCGGACTCTCCTACCACGCCGAGGGTTTTTCCTTCTTCTATTTTAAAGGAAACGTTATCCACCGCATGCAGCATCCCGCCAGGCGTGGAGAAATATTTATACAGGTTTTTTACTTCAATGACTGTACTCATTTGTGAATTCCTCCTTCCGCCACCTTGTCAAGATTGATACAGCGGCATTTGTGTCCGTCCGCAGTCAGAGCCTCCGGGATTGCCCCGCGCTTGCACGCTTCCGTCGCGTACGGGCACCTCGGGTGGAACGCACAGCCCTCCGGCAGATTGGCCGGATCCGGCGGAAGCCCGTCGATCGGATGCAGGTACTCTTCATCTACGTTCATGCTCGGAATCGCTCCGAAAAGACCAATCGTATAGGGATGATGCGGATGATCAAAAATCTGCTCCTTTGTCCCGCTCTCAACGATCTGTCCCGCATAAATCACGGCGACATCGTCACAGACGGTGGCCACCACACCCAGGTCATGGGTGATCAGGAGCATCGAGGTATTGTTTTTCTGCTTCAGGCTATTGATCATATCCAACACCTGCGCCTGGATGGTCACATCCAGAGCGGTGGTGGGCTCATCCGCCAGAAGGATGTCCGGCGCGCAGGCCAGCGCGATCGCGATAACCACGCGCTGCTTCATTCCGCCGGAAAACTGATGCGGATATTCTTTGTACCGGGAAGCCGGGATGCCAACCATCTCCAGCATCTCCTCCGCCCGTTTTACCGACTCTTCCTGCGAAATGTCATTGTGGTGCGAGATGACCTCCGCAATCTGCTCGCCGACCCGCATGGTCGGGTTCAGCGCCGTCATCGGATCCTGGAATACCATAGAAATCAGGTTCCCACGGATTTTTCTCATTTCTTCTTCCGGCAGGGTCAGCAGATCCTGACCGTCCACCAGCACCTGACCGCCTTTTACATGGGCGCCGCGGTCCGGAAGGATACGAAGTATCGTCTTCGCGATGGTTGTTTTTCCTGCTCCCGTCTCGCCTACCAGACCGATGGTTCTTCCCTTTTCCAGATCAAAGGACACCCCATTGACTGCCTGGATTCTCTGACCGTCTGAGGAATACTCCACGACCAGATCTTTTACGGATAAGAAGGCATTTTTCTTTTCTTCACTCATTGTCTGCTTACCTCCCATCTCAATCTTTCAGCTTCGGGTCGAGTGCGTCGCGCAGTCCGTCGCCCAGCATATTCAGGGCCAGAACCGTAATCGCAATCGCAAGTCCCGGGAACAGTACCATGTACGGATAGTTCCGGATGTAGTTTCTGGAAGCGGAGAGCATTGCGCCCCACTCCGGCGTCGGCGCCTGTACGCCCAGTCCGATGAAGCTTAAGCTGGCCGCAGTCAGGATCAGGTTCGCCACATTCATGGTCGCGGAAACGATCGATGGAGAGATTGCGTTGGGAAGCACATGTACAAAAATCGTCCTCATCTTGCCACAGTTGATGGAATCCGCGGATTCCAGATATTCCATTTTCCGGATACTCATAACCGAAGCACGCACCAGACGCACTGCTCCGGGAATCCCGCCGATGGCCAGAGCGATCAGCGTGTTCGTAAATCCGGAACCAAGCGCTGCCGCGATACAGATATTAAACAGAATCGGCGGCATCGACTGGATGACATCCAGAATTCTCATAATGATATTGTCAAAGGTTCCGCCATAATACCCGACAATGGCGCCAATCACAGTACCGATCAGGGTTGTAATAACCGTCGCGCCGATACCTAAGGACAGGGAGAAGCGGGCGCCGTAGATCAGACGGCTTAAGATATCCCGCCCCAGCTCGTCCGTTCCCATCGGATGCGCCAGCGACGGGAAGGAGCAGGCATTTAAGATATCAATTGCACTCCAATCATAGGGAATAATAAAATCTGCGAAAATCGCCAGAAATATTTCTACCAGGATTAAAATCAGTCCGGCCATTGCGGCTTTATTCTTGGAAAGCCGATGCATCACATCCAGAAACTGACTGTTCTTTTTGATTTTTTCTTTTGGAGCCTTTACAGCTGCTGCCGTTCCTGTCATGCTTTTGCCACCGCCTTTCTCTTTTTCTTCGCTTCGCCCTCATACTGCGATTTGATCCTCGGATCCACAAACGCATATGCGATATCAACTAATAACATGCAGAGACTGAATATGATACCAAGCATAACCACACAGCCCTGTACCACTGGGTAATCACGGCTGGTGATACCTGTCATCATGTAAAGACCGATTCCGTCAATGCTGAACACCGTCTCAATAACAACGGAGCCGCCAAACACACTCGCGAACGCGCTGCCGGCAACCGTGATGATCGGAATCAGAGCATTTGGAAGAATGTGCTTCATAACAACTTCATTTTCCTTCAGGCCTTTGGAGCGCGCCGTCGTCACATAATCCGAACGGATGACCTCCAGCACACTGGAACGGGTCTGACGCGCGATGCCCGCGATGCCGCCGAATGAAAGAGCGACAGCCGGAAGAATGTAATACCGGATTCCGCCCATTCCGGAGGCCGGGAGCCAGCCGAGCTGTACGGAAAACAGCAGCACCAGCATCAGCGCCAGCCAGAACGCCGGCATGGATACTCCGGCCAGAGCAATAAACATGCACAGGCGGTCCTGCCATTTGTTCTGATGGGTACCTGCCAGGATACCAAGCAGAACGCCCAGTACAAAAGAGATTACCATGCTGACCATACCAAGCAGGAAGGTTCTGGGCAATCTGGTCAGTATATCCTGTGTGATGGAGAGTCCCGATACGTAGGACTCTCCAAGATCAAGATGGAAGAACAGATCGCTCATATAGTTCGCAAGCTGTACCAGAAATGGCTGATCCAGCCCCAGCTGGTGCCGCAATGCTTCCAGCTGCTCCGTGGTAGCCGTGATGCCGAGGATCATCTTTGCCGGGTCACCAGGCACCACATGTAAAATCGTAAATATCAGGACAACAATTCCAACCACGATTGGAATCATCCACAAAAGCCGTTTCAATATATATCTGCCCAACTCTGTCCCTCCAATCTCAGCTTCTTACGGATTACTCAAACACAGTGCAGGCAATTTCCTGTCCAATCTCAATATCGATTACAGGAACCTCCACAGCGCCAAGATCATCATCAAAAACATAATAGTTCATGCCGCATACCAGGTTTTCTCCGTAAAAGTTCTCGTTGATGTAGTCGCTGACCAGCGTCGCGTTTTCTACGTTATGCCCTTCCTGAGAAAGAACTGTGGTCAGGAGCTCATCCAGTGCTTCATCCTGAACGGCCATTCCCATCGCACCTGCATCACCGCCAGAGAGATCCCAGGAAAGGAATTCCCATACAAACGCTACGTCCGCCATACCCATCTGGCAGATGGCAATATCCCAGGTAGAACCATCGCCAAAGTTTGTCTGGAACATCGCATTATCATACGTATCAATCTCTACATTAATGCCAATTGCCATCAGGTAGCCCTGTACAATTGCCGCAATCCGGCTGTGATTATCCTCGTTAGGAATCAGCAGGCGAAGGGTCTCTCCATTGTAGGAGGAATTCGCGAGGTATTCCTGCGCAAGCTCTGCATCATAGGCAAAATAATCCTCACTGGCACTGGACGGAACAAGGTCACTGATACTAGAACCCATAAACGTCGGTACGGCGGCCTGACCACTAAACGCTCCCAGTACAACTGCGCTCTTGTCAATCGCGTAGGAGATGGCTGCCCGCAGGTTAACATCCTCGCCGCAAAGTCCCTGATTCGCGAAGTAGAAGATATAGCTGATGTTGGACTCATAGCCAAGAGCGGTGTAGCCTTCTTCATCTCTGCCGCCTTCCAGGAAGTTAGAAATCTCCGTCGAAGACAGCTCGCGGAATGCGTTGACCGAACCGGTCTCAAGTGCAATACTCTGCTGAGAAGCCTCACTAATCTTTACATAATTCAGCTTCTGAACCGTAGACTCACTGTAAAGCGGGTTCTGCAGACTCTCGTCTGTCTGCCAGTAATTCGGGTTCCTTTCCAGAGTTACTGATACATTCGCAGTGAATTCGGTCACCATATAAGGAGATGTGCTCACCACTGATGCCGCCATGCCATCCTCACTTGCCTCATAGGAAGCGATACTCACGATCGGCGCACGATTAAAGGCTGTGTTGAATGTACTTGCCGTGTCATCCGTCAGCGTCACCGTCAATGTATAGTCTCCTGTCTCTTCCGCACTAACAATCCAGGTATTCGCCGCCTCATCTCTGGCGTGTTCCAGAGAATACACAACATCCTCCGCCTTAATCTGATTACCCGCAGTATCATATACATAGTCGTAAATCTCAATATCATAGGTAATATTATCTTCTGTCGTCCAGTCCTTTGCGATAACGCCATGTGTCACACCATCCGAATCCCGGTACAACAGGTTCTCATACAGATACTGCTGAATCGGCTGCCGATTCGTAAAATTGGTAAAAGGGGAAATGTTCTGTGCCATGGTGCTTACACCAACGGTCAGCTCTACCCCTTCTGCCTCCTCTGCGAATGCTGTCATCGCAGTTGAAGAGATCGTTGTCATTGCCATTCCCAGCGCGAGTGCCGCTGCTAAAACCTTCTTCTTATTCATTTTGCTTTTCTTCCTTTCTTGTTTGTTTTCTTGTCCCTCTTAATGTTAATGTGATTTCTGAGAGGTTTCATTTTGCTTCCTTACAAAACAGCTTTCATACCTGATGGTGTTCCGGCTTCTGTGTGAAATGGCTTCCGGGTCAGGTCTTTCATGCGTATTAACCGTTCAACGCAACATCTAACTTTCTATTGAAAAAAGCTGCTATGTAATTTGTTTTTTCTTGTTGTTTCTGTTTCCTGACAGATTTTCAAATTTCTTTCTGTCCTATGCCTGTGTTAGTGACCATTCATTCTTTCGAACTCTTCATTTCCTCCTTTCCTGTTTGTGACATTCAGGCGCTGTCCTTTGTTTGCCAACAGTCTAACGGTCTTGGGCAAAATGGTCAATTTTTCATTCTTCATATCCTTTTCTTATTTTTCCGATTTTTGAATATTTGGTCATTAAATGAAAAATTGAACATTGAAGGGCTCATGCAAAGCTGTTAGTATGGATTCCAGGAAAAATCAATGACCTGTTTTTCAGTTTATGCTCTTTTACTTCCAGTTTGGAAGTTCGAGAAATTAATCTTAATAAATGGATATGTGTTGGGAGGAGCATCTATGGAACACCGATTACTTCGAAAACATTTTTTGATCCTTACGTTATCACTCTGGATTTTTTCCGTGCTGCTGGCAATTCTTTCGCAAACCGTTCAGACCATCTGGACGGATGAAAGTGAAAACGATGCCGGGGCGCTGATTCTGGAAAGCTATCTCTCATCCGCGTTTGATAACCTCAACACTCAGTATCTGGATGAGATTGACGCTCCGATGGAGGAGATTTTTCAGTCTTCCTATTTTATAGGACTGAGTTTTTCTTCCACGCAGTATCCTCCGGAGGATACGCTTCTGGATGGCATCAGAACTACGCTTGCCAATTTCACAGAAAGCTCCGACCTCATCAGTGCTTCTTTTATCTATGCATCCTCCACGGAAACCACGGTCTCCGATTCGGATGCATTTGGGAGTGATCTTTTAAATGATATAATCTATAGCTACAACAGCAACAGTACGGAAAGTAAGCAGGTATCCGTGGATGGGCACAATACGTTTCTGTTTACCTGGCAGAATTACCTGATTGTTGCCAAAAATCTGGTCACCCTCTCCGGGCAGACGCACGCTTCCCTGTTCGCAATCCTGAATCTCGACCAAATGATTGCTGAAATTAATACGGTCTGTGATTCTCTGGGCACCTACACCGTCAACGTCTATGACGCCGGAAAGAATCTTCTTTATAATAATGATCCCTCCTCGGAGGAGCTTCCCGCCAGCCAGTGGTTTGCAACCTCAGAGGGCGGTCTGCAGATTGATTCTTCCGGAGATTCCTATCATGTAAGCTATACCTCTGAGCTCCTTCACTGGCAGTATGTCTTTGACATTGCTCTGAATTCCTCTGGCACCGGCGATCACGCAATCATGGTGCTGTTACTGTTCTGCCTCCTGCTGCTCATACCGGCTGCCGGAATCAGCTTCCTGCTTTGCAGAGTTTTCCAGACTCCTTTCGGAAAGCTGGCGTCGCTGCTTGATCTCACAGGAGAAGAAGCATACCGTCACCCATTAACAGAAATTAATAAGAAGGTTGCAGAGGTTACCGAGGAGAATCAGTCACTGAAAAACATCGTTCACACGACGCAGGCAGAAGCTCTGTCGGCGGTGTTTTCCCTGATTATCACAGAGCAATTGGCAGAAAAAGAAACCATCGAAGCCGTCCTGAACTCCTCCGACCGCGGATTCCAGTTCAATGACATTTACATTGCCGGTGTGGTCAGCTATTACGGCGGCTCGTTTCTGGAAATGGAAGACCGCTACCGCATTCTCAAGCTGATTAATACTTCCTTAGATAAATATACGGGTGAAAATGGCATGAGCACGATGTCCTATGTTTCCGGCAATACGACATTTGCCCTGATTATTTCTTTTCCACCGACAACCTCCATTGCCAAAGGGAAATCCTGCATCAACAAAATCAGCAGGCTGCTGGAGGAAACCTTTGTTTTTTCAAAACAGCCCCTGGCCGTAGCCTTTGGACATTTGTATAATTCCATTTTGGATTTATCCTACTCCTACAAGGAAGCGTTCTCCATCCTTCAGCGAAAGGAAGAAGTCGCTGTCACAGCCATAGCCGGTTCGGTTTCCGTCTCTTCTGATTACAGGAATTCCGGAAACGCAGGAATAATAGATGGAGATCCGGTGTTCTCTGCAAAGGGCATGCGAACGTTTACAGAGACCGCTGACGATTTAAGAAGGAAACCTGCAGCAGCTGATTCCGGAAACTACGCGGAAACCGAGGCCTTCGGAACTGTCAAAGGAAGCGCAGATTCTGCGGCCTTCATGGGAAATGCGGATTCCCTGGCCTCCGCAGGGAACACAGTTCCTGTGGCCACCATGAGGAATACAGATTCCATGAACGCCATGGAGAATGCAGATTCCGTGAACGCCACGAGAAATGCGCCTCCCGTAAACTCTACGGGGAATGCGGGTTCCGTGAGCTCAATGAGAAGCGCGGGTTCCGTGAACTTTACGGAGAGCGCGGATTCCAGGAACGGCATGGGAAGCGCGGATTCCGTGAACTCTATGGAGAGCACGGATTCTGCGACCTCCGCAGCACTCGAGCAGCAGGAAAGCCTCTCCGATATTATCGAGCGCAGAGCCATTCAAATTGTAACTACGATATCAAATGACCAGGATGCGGATATTGCCCCGCTGATCGACCGCTCCATCCAGGATATTTATGGCAATATTCCTGTCAATGAGCAGTTTGAGACAGGCAAACGCCTGATCAGCGCCGTTACCGACCACATGATCTCGCAGAAATTTATGGAAGGTTCCCAGCTGGCGGATGTGTACAGCACTTTTTCGAGCGAGACAAATGCCCAGCTTACCTCGGAAGAGCGGACAACGCTACTGAGGCAATGCCTGCTCACCCTGTGCGAAAGCTTTTCCGATATTAAAAAAAGGCAGCACAACCCATACGTACTGTCGGCGCTGCAGTATATCTCAGAGAATTACAAAAGTCAGGAGCTTTCGCTCGAGGATATCGCTGAGAATCTCAAAATCGCGCCAAACTACCTGAGCAGCATTTTCAGCAAGAGCCTCGGCAAGCGGCTGTTTGAGTATGTCAATGAATATCGGCTGGAAAAATCGCTCGACCTGCTGCTGTACACAAGTAAAACCATCAATGACATCAGCGAAGCGACTGGTTTTGGTTCCGCGCGAAACTACATACGGATTTTCAAAAAGTACAAAGGAACGACCCCCGGCGCCTACCGGAAGCAATTTTCACAGCAGGGCAGCCTCACGAAAAACAAAAAAGAACAGTAGAAGCGCTATGAGATTCTCACGATAAAAAGAAATCGCTCGATTAAAATATGCAAATTAACAGGTTAAAATGGTCTACCCGGTAACGTCTGAAAACCGGCACTAGAAAACATACGATAACGAAAGGAGCCTGGTATCATGAAATTTACAGTCAACAAAGCAAAGGCAATTATTTCCGGAGCGGTCACGCTTTTCTTTGGCGGGTTCGGACTCTACTATCTGTCCAGAGCCTTATGGCCGGAGACGCTGGTCTTCCTCGCCCTGGCCGTTGTATTCGGAATCCAGCTTGTGCGGAACGCATCCACGGTAACCATCGACCGGCAGAGCATCACGTTCGCTTTTCTTGGCAGAAGCCGTCAAAGTCTGGACTGGGCGGACGTAAAGGAAATGGGATTGGTCGGCGAAAATGTCCTGAGCCGAAACAAGAAAAAAAGCGGGGACAAATATATCTATTTCTCTCCGCATGAAATGACCGCTGATGAACGGTTTCAGATGATTGTAAAATGGCCGCCGAAGGATATGCCTTATCTCCTTTACGGCGAAAAGCAGCTCGAATATGCCCAGGCTCTCTGGGGAAAGGAGCTGAAAACCTACAACGTAGAGGAGCTTTATCCCAACTCGGAGGAGGTAACCGGCAGAAAATCTAAAAATTGAATTCATGAACGCAGCTTTGGCGCAGGGCAATGAAATTTATTTCAATGTACGATACTGTTCATCTGAAACAACTTCCAGCCATTCATTAGAACCATTTTCTCCCGGTACTTCCACTGCCAGGTGGGAGAACCAGCTGTCAGGTGCGGCGCCGTGCCAGTGTTTCACACCGACAGGGATGTTAATGCAGTCACCTGGTTTCATTTCCACTGCGTCCATGCCCCACTCCTGGTAGTATCCACGCCCGGCCACACAGATTAAAATCTGACCGCCGCCTTTGTCAGCGTGATGGATATGCCAGTTGTTGCGGCAGCCCGGCTCGAAGGTCACATTGAAAATGCCGACCTGACTGGTGGACACGGGAGCGAGATAGCTCTGTCCGATAAAATACTGTGCGAAGGCATCGTTCGGCGCTCCGATTGGGAAGACCATTTCCGCAGCATGGGCCGCTTTTGCATCAGCGCCCACAAAATGCAAAGCATTTTCCTGCATGTGGGCGCGTTCTGCCGTCGAACACGCGTGAGGGGGCGTTTCCACAATATCAGCAGATGCCTCGTCCTCTGCCCAGACCTCCTTTGCCATATAAAAGACCGCCCATCCTTTCGGCCAACCCACATAAAATGCCGTGTGGGTGATGATCGCAGCAATCTCCTTCCTTGTCACACCGGCTTTTTTCGCGTTCTCCAGATGATATTTCAGAGAAGAATCTGTTATACCGGAAGACATCAGTGCAACGACTGTAATGATGCAGCGTGTCTTGTGGTCAATGTCCCGGTTGTTCCAATTCTCACCGAAAAGCACATCGTCATTGAAGTGTGCAAAATCCGGCGCAAACTCTCCAAGCGTATTCCGTCCTGCTGTCTGTACGATTTGTTCCATGTTCAAAGTCCTCCTGTTCCATTTTTATGGAGAGCCTCGCCATTTTGAATCGAGCTTTGCTCGATGGCTCGGCCTACGTCCTCGATTCTCTGTGGGAATCGGGGACATGTTTCTGTTCCATTTTCAGTTCATAAATCATGTAGTCTACCTGATCAACCACCTGTTGTTTGCAATGAAGTTCATCCATCAGGTTCGCTCTGATTTTCCTTAAAAGCGCTTCATTCTTCATTTACAAACGGTCTGACCCCTTTCACTGCATCCCTCAAGGAGATTTTCATATCCATATGATCAATGTCTATTAGCGTATAGCGGTCATTGCCCATGCCCAGTTCTTTCATATACGTAAGCTGGCGCAGTCCGTGGCGCGATTCGATACGTTCCACCAGGTCATGATGATCCTCTGCTTTCAGCGCGTAGACCATATCAATGGACGCCTGGTCAGCCGCCAGAATGTCCGCCGACGCTACAATGCCAATGTTCGGCGTCACGACCGGCATGGCCGCTGTTCCCTCACAATCACAGGAAACCGACATATTCCGCAACACATTAATATAAGCGATATGTTCTCCAAAGTGATCCACGACAGCCTTGGTCGATTCCGTCATACGCTCCATGAATTCTTCTTTGCCAATATCCCACATATCCGAGGAGCCTGGCGTCGTATGAATCATCGCTTTCCCGATCCGGCCATCCGCACAGCCAATCCCGATATTCTTATTCGAACCGCCGAAGCCGCCCTTTGTATGCCCCTTAAAATGTGTCAGCACAAGAAGAGAGTCATAATTCAGGATCCCTTTTCCCACGGACATCTCTGTAAACCACTTCCCGCCTTTCACAGGCAGCATGGCAGTTCCATGCTCATCCATAATATCCACCGGGCAGAACGTCCAGCCGTTGGTTTTAAGCGTTTCCCTGTGCAATTCGGTCGTGTAGCGGTCTCCCTCATAATAGGTATTGGTCTCTACGATCGCTGCACCCGGAAGCCTGCCTTCTATCAACTGCTTCACCCATGGCCGCGGTATAATGTTGGGTCCATGCTTTTCTCCGGTATGAAGCTTAATTCCAATCCTTCCGCCTATATGCGCAGCGATTCGCTCATAAATCCGCAGCAGACCTTCCGCTGAAAGATCCCGGGTAAAGTACATGACAGACGCTTCTCCGGTACGATTTTCATATGGTACATAGTGATTTCCGCCCATTCCGGGCACTTTTTGATCAGTCATAAGGCACCTCCTCTGTCAATTTTTTTTATCGTTTTTGCAGGTACACCGCCGGCTACCGTATAAGGCGGTACATCTTTTGTTACGACTGCCCCCGCCGCCACGACCGACCACTCGCCGATGGTCACGCCGGAAAGGATGGTTGCGTTGGAACCAACCCACACATGCGCTCCGATCTTAATGGGCGCGTAATGATTTTTCCGGTTTTGCGCCGGATCCAGATCGTGATTGATGGTTGCCAGTACTACGTTATGCCCGAGCATCGCGCCGTCCCCGATTTCGATGCCGCCCTGATCCTGAAAATGACACCCGGAGTTGATAAAGACGTCCTTCCCAATATGAATGTTTTTCCCAAAGTCTGTGTAGAACGGAGGAAACAAGCGGAAGGATGGATCGATCTGCTGCCCCGTCAGCCGGCTCATGATCTCCCTGATTTCATCCGGTGTATGGTATTGATTATTTAATTCCATACTGATGCGGAGCGCCTCCTGATAAAGCATATCGGCGCAGGCGTTGCATTCCTCGCTGTCTGTCGTCTCATCGTAGTAATTTGCAATGATGTCTTCCACTGTCAATGTTCTTCTCCTTTATAGCAAACATAAGCATAACAGAAATATTACGAATTCCTCCCCTTCTGCCTTTTTTCATGGCGTTTCCTTTCCTCCGTTAATACCAGTCGTGTTTTTCATTCCGATCCAGAGCGTTGATCTGCTCCATTTCCTCTTCTGTCAGTTCAAACCCAAACAGGTCGAGATTTTCCCGGATGTGATCCGGATCGCTGGATCCTGGGATCACTACGACACCTTTCTGTAAATTTCACCTCAGGATTACCTGAGCAGAAGAAACGCCGTGAGCCTCAACGATAGCGGAAATGGTTTCATCCCCAAGCAGTTCTGCTGTATGCCCACGCCCGCCAAGCGGATACCAGCCCTGCACGACAATCCCCAGCGACTGAATATAAGGAATCACATCGTTTTCCTGATAGTAAGGATGAATCTCATTCTGTACGAGTGCAGGGGTGATGTTCACCTGGGGCAGAAACTCCTCCAGCTCCTCTATATACCAGTTGGACAGGCCAATCGAATGCACCTTGCCATCTGTGACCGCCTGCTCCAACGCCAGGTACGCTTCCACATCACCATCTCCCGGGTGGTGAAGGAGAATCATGTCAATGTAGTCCAACCCCATTTTTTCCAAAGCTTCGTCAATGGCTTCTACTGCATAGTCAAACTGATTTGGATAAAGTTTTGTAATTACAAAGATTTCTTCCCGAGGCACGTCCGAATCCCGGATGGCCTGTCCGACTGCCGCCTCGTTTCCGTACATATAGGCGGTATCAATCAGTCTGCCGCCTGCTTCCAGTAGCGCTGCGATGAAAACGGCACACTCCTCATCCGTCAGGCTGTATGTACCAAGCCCCATAATCGGCATCTCATAGCCGCTGTTCAGCAACACCGTTTTTGTCTCAAAATCAAATTCACCCACAGTACGAACCTCCCTTTCCGGTAATTCCAGACTATCTACCCATTCAACCACTTCACTTTCCGGTAATTCCAGACTGTCTATCCAGTCAGCTACGTCACTTTCCGCTGCATCCCCGGAGAACCGCTGCCCCTCCATCCAGGTAACGGTATCGGAGCAAAGATCGTACAGATTTTCGGCACTGGAGCCGATGCCGCTGCTGTGGGAGGTACAGAAGGGAATGATTGTCACATCAGACAAATCATAACTCTCCAAAAAGCTGCTGATGATCCGCGGCGCCTGCCCGTGCCAGATGGGGTAGCCGAGGAAAATAACGTCATACTGTTCCATATTCTCCACACTGCCAGAGATTGTGGGACGTGCAGAAGAATCCGCCTGCTCCTGGTCCGCGCGTCCTCCGGTGTAATACGCCAGATCTTCCTCCGTATATGGAACCTCCGGCACAATTTCGTAACTGTCCGCACCTGTTTCATCTGCGATCCACCCGGCAATCTGCTCCGTCGTTCCGGTGCAGGAAAAATACGCAACCAGAATGTTGTTGCTTTCAGAATCGATGGATGAATCGGTTGATGGCTCTGCAGCCTCAGATCTGCAGCCCGCCAACACGGCAATCACACAACTCAAAAGAACAAATGGAATCATTTGCTTCATGCAGTCCCTCCTCTGTCAATTTTTTTAATCATTTTTGCAGGTACACCGTCTGTTACCGATTATTCTTGATAAGAATATCTGTTTGCATTATAATTGGTACATAACAGATTCGATGAACTATTTCTTTCGTTACCGTGTGCAAAACTCCCTCAAGTGCCGAGGGAGTTTTATTATTTCAGAATTAACACCGGGCTTCATTCTTCATTTACAAACGGTTTGACATCTTTCACTGCATCTCCCACGGAAATTTTCATATCCATATGATCAATGTCTATCAGAGTATAGCGGTCATTACCCATGCCCCGATTTCCATTATTTCAAATACATTCCGAAAAATGCTTCCATCTTGTCAAATGGAATGATGTCCGTCTGGTCATAAAGGTCGGTGTGAACAGCTCCCGGAATTATCATCAACTCCTTGTTATCGCCGGTCAGTTTTGCAAAAGCGTCCTTGCTGAAATAGCAGGAATGTGCCTTTTCACCGTGGATAATGAGGACGGCATTGCGGATTTCCTGGCTGTACTGCAGAATCGGCATATTTAAAAAGGACTGACAGCCGGTCACATTCCAGCCGCCGTTAGAGTTCAGGCTGCGGGGATGATAACCGCGCTCCGTTTTGTAATAGTCGTGATAATCCTTTACAAAGAAAGGCATGTCGTCCGGCAGCGGATCAACCACGCCGCCTCCCAGGGCATAGCTGCTGTTTTTATAATCCGTAATTCGCTGCGCGCAGAGCGCTTTACGCTTCTCATAACGGGCTTCCTCGCTGTCCTCACTGTCAAAGTAACCGTTAGCGTTCACCCGAGTCATGTCGTACATGGTGGATGCTACCGTCGCCTTGATACGCGTGTCGAGCGCCGCCGCATTTAATGCCATGCCGCCCCAGCCGCAGATACCGATGATGCCGATTCTTTCCGGATCAACGTTATCCTGCACAGACAGGAAATCCACAGCCGCCATGAAGTCCTCGGTGTTGATGTCCGGGGACGCAATGTAGCGGGGCTGTCCGCCGCTCTCGCCGGTGTAGGAGGGGTCAAAGGCGATCGTCAGAAATCCACGCTCCGCCATCGTCTGCGCGTACAGGCCGGCGGCCTGCTCCTTCACTGCGCCAAAAGGACCGCAGACCGCGATTGCCGGAAGGAGGCCTTTCACACCCGCTTCCGCAGCAGCCGCCGAACGGACGTGAGGAGACATTTCCACATCCTTCGGCTCATAAAGATCAGCCGCCAGAGTAATCCCGTAGCGGTTATGAAAGATCACCTTCCTGTGAATGACCCTGTCGCTCTTTGAAAACGTCTTGTCCCATTCCATTGTCAAATTTAATTTTTCTTCCATGATAATTTCCTCGCTTTCTCTTTTTTCAGCCTGTTTACGAGATAATCCAGACAGTCCAGCTTCTTCTGTTCCGTATGGATACCGTTCAGCAAATCTCTGCGGCTGTTTTGCAATGTGATCAGCAATTCTCTATCCCGGCCCTCTTTCTGCATCAGGACACAACGGGAAATCATTTCCTCCCCAAAGCCGATATCTTTGAGATTTTCATAAAAACACTGTTCCTCGTTATTCGCTTCCGGCATGGCTGTTTACCTCTCTCGTTATTTCCATTTTACATTGAAGCGAAAAGAACGGCAAATACTTAATTTCTATTTCTGGTTATTCTTGAAAAGAATATCTGTTTGCGCTATAATTGCCTTCGTCCATACTCGCTGTGCGAGTACGGACATGTAATGGAAGCCGCGCAATAAAGAATCGCTTCGCGATTGGCGCGGCCTTCGTCCATACTCGCTGTGCGAGTACGGACATGTAATAGAATTAAACAGAAAAATAAATTCAACTGAAAGACGGAGGGTTTTATGGAACTGCGAGTTTTACGCTATTTTACGGAGGTCGCCAGAGAAGGCAGCATTACGGGTGCGGCCAGAGCGCTGCATATTTCCCAGCCAACCCTGTCGAAGCAGCTCAAAGAGCTGGAAGCTGAACTCGGATGTAAGCTGTTTGTCCGGGGAAATTATAACGTGCATCTGACGGAAGAAGGAATTTTGCTCCGCAAGCGCGCGGAGGATATTCTTGACATGACAGATAAAACCATTGAAGAATTTCAGTCTCTGAATGATGTGACAGGCGGCGACGTGCGGATCGGCTGCGCGGAATCGTGGCTAATCCGCCATCTGGCCGGTACGATCAAAGAGTTTCGCCGGCAATATCCGGGACTGCGGTTCCACATCACCAGCGGGGACACCCGTGTGGTGGTCAATGATCTGGAGCAGGGACTCTCCGATTTCGCGGTCATTGTAGAACCGCCCGACCTTTCCAGGTATAATTATCTTTCCCTGCCGGGCGGCGATACCTGGGGACTTTTAATGCGGGCAGACAATCCACTGGCGCAGAAAACGGAAATTTTTCTGGAAGATATCCAGGGCCTTCCGCTCATTATTTCACCTCAGTCCATCCGCACAGACCTTCCGAGATGGTGCGGAGAGGCTGTCGATCAGCTGAATATCATCGGAACCATCAACCTGTTTTATAATGGCACTGTATTTGTAAAAGAGGGACTGGGATGCATGCTGGTTTTTGACCGCCTGGCAGATGTCAGTCCTGAAAACGGCTTGTGTTTTCGGCCTCTTTCTCCAAAGCTGGAGACGAAAATGTATATCATCTGGAAAAAGTATCAAGTCTTTACACCGATTGCGGAGAGGCTGATTGATCTGTTGAAAGAACGGTTTGACGAAAGCCAAGGGCCGCACAGGACGCCTTGTCTGCCATATCAACCACCAGCGCGATTGGACGGTCGCTGAAGCGGCAGGACTCTGTGATGCGTTTACAGTTTTTCTCCCAGACAGCAGATTGCAGGTTCTGAATCATTGTTCAAAGCGCAGACCATATTTCGCTTTATTCCAGCGCACTGAAATCCGGATGATAAATCAATTCTTCCGGCAACCCGGGTTTATCCACAAACATCATCATATATACCGGGTAATATACAATTTTGCCGTCTGTGCTGACATTGCCATTATGGAATACATAAGCTTCTTTGATATTATAAGCTTTATTCGCAATCAGATTATTGAGAGCCGCATGCCGCGCATAGTCCTTCCCTGATTTAATCTCGATCGGCAAAACTTCCCCATTGCGCTCCACCAGGAAATCCACTTCGCCCTGCTTCTTATTATTGAAATAGTACAGGTCAAAACCATGAGCCTTCAGCTCCTGCGCGGCAACATTTTCATATACAGAGCCAAAATTGATATCCTGCTCCCGGTTCAAAATCCGTATTTGAATATCGCCCGCATACATAGATGCCAGAAGTCCCACATCCGCAAGGAACAATTTGAACAGATTGGTCGCCCTTGAAAGCAAAAGCGGAGCCTTTGGCTCATCTGCGCAAAATACAGGAAGCGCCACGCCTGCATCCTTCAGCCACAGAAAACTGTTGCTATAACGGGAAAACTTGAAATTTTCATTCAGTTTTTTCAAAATAAAGCGCTTGTTTTTCGCATTCAGTTCACCTGGAATCAAGTCAAAAATTTCCTCCAGATACAGTTTATCCTCCGGATCATATTTTGCGATATCTTTTTTATAAAGAGCAAGGATGGATCTCTGTGTGCGCAAAACCTCCTGTAAATTATGCGTTTCCAGGTATCTGGCGACTACAGCGGGCATCCCTCCGACAATCAGGTACAGCCGAAACAACTCCATCATCTTTTCGTGAACAATGGCATCCACAGATTTTTTTTCAGAAAACGCATCAGCAAGTGTATCCATAATCCGCGAAGAAACTCCATTCGCAGCTGCGAACTCTTCCAGATCCAGCGGAAACATTTCCAGAATATCCATATACCCCACCGGGACGGACCGAATATCTTTCAAATCCACGCCCAGCAGAGAGCCGCTTAAAATATATCGGTAGCTGCCTTCTTCCACAAGAAATTTAATTGCCGTGACGATTTCCCTGCACTCCTGAACCTCATCCAGAAAAATCAGCGTTTCATGTGGAATCAGAGGTGCATCCGTAATCGCGGAAATACGCAGCAACAGAGCTTCACTGTCAGAAGCGTTCTCAAAAAGAGCGGCTGCCTGCCGGTTTTCCAGAAAATTAATCGTCACAAAAGAGCGAAACAGCTTTTTGCCAACAGCCTCTATCGTATATGTCTTGCCTACCTGTCTTGCACCGGTAATCAATAATGCCTTTCCATCTTCCGATGAGAAAAAACGGCAGATATCCTTCTCTATCTTCCTTGCTATCACAGACATCCCTCCCTCTCGGCTACCCTGCTGCGGGGAGCTTTAAAGTGAACCTTTTCATTTAGTATATCCCCTGTTGTCCGATTGTGCAATCATTTTTTCTCTGATTTGTCCGCTTTTTCGAAGGAAAACATGATTGTTTTGTCCGCTTTTTCGTAAGAAAGAAATTTTATCTGTCCGCTTTTTCACATTTTAAGTCTTCCGGTTATTAAAATGAGACGCTACACCTGGCAATACCTCGGACGTACGCATACCTTTTTTGCATTCTCTACAGCAGATTTCTTATTCTTTTAACAGGTAATCATTATTCAGCACTTTCATAGACAGCGGTCCTGACAAAGTATAAGAAAACACGGGTTCTGTCGGGCGGATCACGATACCTTCCTTATGCATTCCCGACGCATATTTCCCGCGCGCCCGCTCGAGAAGCTCGTCCACGGTGTGATAGGGAAACACTTCCCCCGTCTCTTCCACCGGAACCTGATGTAAGCCAAGAACGGTACACAATTCTGTCATCTTCTCCAGAGAAAGTCTCCGATGTGTCTGCAGATCAATCACAGTGAACACATACCATTCCGGAAATTTCAGTTTCAGGCGGTTCTTCTGAATTCCGCCGCCGCAAAATTCTCCCTGTATCGCCAGCTCCGGTAAATTCTTCTCCCTCAGCTTTTCCTCAATCCGGTTCTTCTTCGCATATTCCCAGAAAGCGCATTTCCCGTCATCCGCGTACTCATAGTTTCTGCCGCAGACTCCAAACCTCCAGCCGGATTCCTCCTTCTTCCAGTACATTGTCACACTGGTTCCATCCATCTTGGTGCTGATATAATAAGAAGGAACCTTTTTAAACTCCGTAATCAGTTCCGGAAAAGACTGTATCCGCATCTCATCTGTCTTCGGTATGCCAAACGGCATTTCCCCAATCACGGTTCCGCTGCCGGTCACCTTTTCCTCGATATCCCATTTTCGCACACCGAGCAGTTCTGTGACATCCTCGCCCAATACATACTCCCTGTCCTGCGGCAATATGTCTGTCGGAAGAATCAATCCCTGCGATATCTGGCCGCGGAATCTCTGTGTCTTCAGCCGAAATCCCTGCCCCATGTAATCATCATTTTTAAAACAGCTGCTCCGCAAAAACTCAAACTGCTCACACACCGGCAGGAATGAATCTACCTCAAAGTAGACACAGTAATCTCCCACCCGAAATTCCCCCTTCTTAGCAACAACATTCCATCCCAAAACCTGAACACACTCAATTCTGTCTGCACCTTCTATCGCATTCACGTGATGAACCATCTGCACAGATGCCAGTTTTCTGTTCGCCATTTCTTTTCCCTCCAAACGCCAGGTTGATTTATAATCGTTTTTTTCTATTTTTTTTCGTGTATAGTACCAAGCCGCTGTGCGGCGGCCTGGTGCAATGCATATGCCTGCAGTACAGCCACGAGGATGATTTCCGGTCAACCGACTTAACACCTGAACCTTTATCCTGGATTTCGGCATATCTCTATGCCTGAATAAAAGTTGTCGTTTCACAAAAAACGGTTCAGGAAAAATACCGTTAACATTTGAAGAATTACCATTGACAGAAAATAAAAAATGGTTGAACCGGGGACCTTCTCGGGCGAGGTCAAACCAATTATGGGATCCAAAAGCAGGGATCGAACCTGCGACATCATGATTACAAGTCATGTGTGCTACCAGCTGCACCATTTCGGAACTCCGCAACCATTTTGCGTATGGTCTTCTTAATCGTAACATAACCCTGTTACCGGGAAGCCGGGTTTGAAATTTTCGTACTACAGGCATTAATAGAAAGCTTCACCACAATACTCTGTTTCTATAAACATTGTCGCATTTGATACCTTACTCTATCTCTATAAACGTCGTCGCATTTGACACCTTGATCTGCGTATCCAGTTCTGCCAGAAGACTCATTCTCCTCTCTTCCAGATCGGTCAGCATCTTCTTCACATTCAGCGGATCTACCAGTTCCGTAGTGTTCTCTTTTACGTAAGTCTCAACAACCTCCAGAGGCTTGTCATCCTTCACCTTAGAATCCTTCCCCAGGATACTGAGCCGCATATTCTCAGCGGTCGACTGCAGCTGACGATTCTTCAGTTCGCTGTAGGAGACGCGCTGCTCATACTCTGTCTTCATTTTCTCCCGGAGCCTTTCCTCAAAATCCGCATCTTCTCCGTATGTACCGGATCCCCGCATCCGGCTGCGCAGGGAAATTGTGCCTGCTACCGTGTATTCACCCTGCGAAGTAGAAATCTTTGTTGCTGCGTTGGACGCAACGATCGCAGAGTCAATCTTCTGAAATCGCCGGATCAAATCCTGAATCTGCTGAAAAGCCGACTCCGCCTGCGCCGTAAAATCCTCCCGGCTGACACGTTTGTCGTACACCTTTTCCTCATTCACCCTGACCGTATCCACAAATCCCGCCTTTTCAATCTTGTCATTAATCTTCTTTACCAGCAGATCCCGCTCATCAAGAGCCTGCGTAATCAGCATTTTCTCGCTCATGTTCGTAATCCTCCTGCATTGTTTTCACTTGTTTATTATTGCGATATATTATATATTATCAGTATATGAATTGCAAGCACTTTTTCTGGTAATATTTTCGAAAAAAGTGGGACATTTTTACCGCTTTGTCCATCTTAGGGAAATGAGCATGGAAGAAATATCGAACGTTATACCAGCCGAAAAAGCGGCCGGACATGATGCCGACGCATCGGCGGCTCAAATGACTATGATAATGACAGGAACGATGCCGAGGATATAAAAGTATAAAAGACAGATAATGTGCACGCAAGAAAAGTCCAGCTGTTCAAAAAGGTTTTGAGACAGCCGGACTTTTTGTGGGTTGTTTACCGGAATTTTTTAGAATTTTTCCGAAAATTCTCAGACCGCAGGCAGATCAGACAAGGACTCGTTCGCAAACCAGCCTTTCACAATATCAACACCAAAATTAATCGTTCTGGCGATCTGCTCTTCATCAAATCCCATAGCCCGAAGATTGAAAGCTACCTCCATGGCCTTCTCCAGTCCGCCCTCCGCTTTTCCTCTTGCTTCTCCTCTTGCTTCTCCTCTTGCTTCTCCTTCTGCTAAGCCCCGCTCATAAATTCCTTCACTTAAATTACACATAATTTTCATCTCCTCTCTGAATTCTGAATCTGTGGCGATACAATACTCATTTTCCAGAATATCTATTCGTTTATATGACGTCAGATGATTTGAAAACAATGCGCTCAACAATCGGTGCAGCTCATATTTCTTTCCACGCCGCGGAAGCTTATTCGGGATCCCCAGAAGCATAATATTCAGCAGATCCAGTTTACCTTTCCATTCGTGGTTCCCAAGAATGGAATCATCTGTGAGATGAACATAATCCCAACTGCATTCCTCCATGTTCATACAGACCCAGATGGAATATACACGCTTCAAATCATTGAAATTCTTACCGGTAAAATCGCGTTCCTTTTGTGACGACACCAGCCTGCTTACGTAAAAGATTGCGCGGTTTAAGATATCATATGCGGAAGGTTCATCCTTCTGCGCCTCAACATTGATAATAAATTGTGAAAGTCCGTCCCTCATTCTCACATAAAACACAATATCAAAGACTACCATGCCTTCCTGTTTCTCGGACTGAACAGTGTTAAAGCCTTTCACGCGGTCTCCATTTGCAATATTCCGTCTTGTATTTGTCAGTCCCGGTTCTGCCGGAACTACTCCCACGTAAGTGTCTTCAATGTAACCTTCTACTGCTTTCGGCGGGATACCCTTGAATTCATCAACGGTTGCCGTCAGTATGTGTGCCAGAATGCTTTTTCTGGAAAGCAAATCTCTGGCATAGATATCATACTGTGTCATATGATCTGCTGCAATCAGTGTGTTTTTCAAATCTGCCTGCATTTGTAATCCCCCTTTTACGTCTTAGCGTTTTCCTGTTTTCTGGCAGGCAGATTCTTGTATTTTTACTGGTACTTTTACTTTATCACAAAACAACTTTTACCACAAGTATAAAATCTCATACCTCCCCGCCATACGGACATTATACTACAAAGGCGCATTTATTACAACTTTCTATTTGTTAAAATATCCTAAATTATAATTAATGCTTTTTATTGTATGGTAGATTCATGTTGCGTAGTCTTCTATGTTTCCTTGCTCACTTTCTCCAGAAACAATATTCTGCTTCTTGCAAAACAGCAATTACTTTTTCAGCCAGTTACCTCAGAAGGAAAAGTCGAAAGAGCGGGCAGGGAGAGAAAACTCTCTCTCTGCCCGACTCAGTGTCAGGCACTTCTTCTAAGAGCACAATCTGTAACTATTCAGGACATTACTTCGCACTTGCGGCGAAGTAATGAACCGTTACCATAATCTTAAAGGAGTGCCAGAAATGCTGCGGCTAAGTCAGCAGACAGGGAGATCAGACAATTCCAGAGGATCTGCGTCTGTATTTTGCCGAGCGGGGTTGTCAGCAGCAGAAGGATGTTTTTCTTTTGCTCTTCCAGCCAGGTACCCCAGAAGGAAAAGTCGGACCATCTGGTGGGAATCATATCCGATGGTATCTCGAAATAATGCAGTGCCAGCCAGATAGTGACAAAAATGGAAATGAACAGCAGACCTGCATTTCCACGTACGAATCTGTCCTCTTTCCTGCGAGGCCGCGAGGCCCTTTCCCTCATGATTGTCCCCACGAGGCGGCCGAGCAGAGCCAGTGGCACGAGGAGAAGCAAATCTCCCACAAGCACAATCAGATGATCGGTGCTGACCACGGTTCCGGAGAGGGAATGCCGCGTCAGGAACTGCTCTGCTTTTCCAGAAAGGTTGTCCTCATCCTGGGAGGAAGCTTTGAGTATTGCCTGCGTCAGTGCATTTTCATCCGAAGCGGCGGCATTCCGGATCACGGCCGGCAGTTCACTTTCAAAGGTTGCGCATACCTGATATGCTTCGCCGCTGATCCACAGGTACTGACCGGATGTCTGGCTGGTTCCGAAAATCGAACTGGCGGTATTCTGATCAAGCAGGCAGCCGTCCTCCATCCAGTTGAGCGCAGTACCCCCTTGAGCCAGAAGAGTGAAATTTCCCGCTGCCAGTATCAGCGTGACACTGGCATTCTTCCCATTTTCTTCACAGGAAACCTGCACTGTCTGCTCTCCAAAAAAACAGACGGACAGAGGCTCGTCCTGTTCGGCTTCGTTCTGGCAGATGGTTTCCGCTTCTGCCGCGCTAAGTGCCATCCCATCCAGGACAATGGTCACGGTACCGCGCGAATCCCGGACGAGATCAAAATGGCGGACGGCTGTAATCAGAAGCACTGTCACAAGCAGCAATTTCACTGCCTTCCAAGTCCACTTCATTTATTCCACCCTCACCCGGCTTCCATCCGACAGGGATTTATCCGATCCGGTAATTACCTGCTGGTCTATGGAAAGTGCTCCTTCCTCCAGCGCTGCGTAGGAGCTGTCCTTTTCCAGGACAACAACACTCAGGGCGCGCACCCTGGTCTCGGACCCCATGACGGTCTCATACTCATCCATCACCATGACATAGGGCTGGTTGTTCTCGTCCAGATAAAGCGCGGCGAGCGGGACACACACCGAATAAGTCTCTGACTTTTTTATAAATTCCAGTGTCACGGCCGCCCCCAGATCAAACGTATCGTCCGGCACCTGCACGACGATGTTGTATACATCCTCCTGTTCCTCATCCGCAGTCACGGAATCCACAGCCAGATTCTCCAGCTTGTTGCTCGTACCGGTGAGCGTCACGAGGTCGCCTGCCCCGATGTACTGCTGCTCTTCTTTAGTCAATTCCGCAGTAAAACGGAAGCCTTTTGAAGTATCTGCCATCATGATGGCGGAGCCGTCGGATGTTTTTTCACCGACTGTGAGATTGATCTTTGTGATCAGGCCGTCCGCGGCCGCGTAAACCTTTCCGCCCGCCTCCTTCAGTGCCTGCAGTTTTTTCAGGGTCAGTTCCATCTGTTCATACGTAATTTCCTGCTGCCGCACGGAGCTGTCCGACGCATCCTCGATATTTGCGGACGCTACGGCTCGCGCTGCCGAAACGGTTGACTCATTTGCGGCGAGCGCCGCGTCCTCATACGCCTCCTGCGCGCTCTTCACCGCGGCGATTAGCTCGCTCTCCGCCTGCGAAGCGGAATCGTCAGACGCCGCCAGCAGCTCTGCCTCGTACTCCTCCAGGGCTGCCTCCGCAGCTTCTTTTTCCTCAAGAGCCTCTTCCACTGCTTTCTGCGCCGCCGTCAGCTGTGAGCTGTAGCCGCTCCGCACGGAAGCTTCGATCTCGTCCAGCTCCGCCTGCGTCAGAGTACCGGAGGAAGTGCTGCTGCCCGAACTGTCCGTTTCGCTCTCATATACCTGCACAGACTCGATGATCAGCTCGTCCGATGAAGCGCTGCCCGCCGCACTCGGTGTTTCCTCCGTCGACGCAGCCGCTTCTGTTTCGGTTTCCTCAACAATCTCAGCAGATTCCTCCGTTGTTTCCGATGTTGTCTCTGCTGTTGCTTCTGCTGTTGTCTCCGCTGTGCTTGATACCGAAGCCTCTTTCGCTTCGGCCGCAGCCGATACTGTCTCTGCACACGTTGCGGCTGCATCCGAAGCGTTCTCATCCTCCGAAGTAGCGACCACCGCTGCTATCATTTTTGCCTCCGCTTCTTCTGCTTCCTCAGCTGCGTCTGCCGCAGCCGTCTCTTCCATAATAATATCCGCTTCCTCTCCGGCTGACTGCGTTTTTACGGAACTGTTTCCAGAAAGGGAGGCGCTGCTCTGAGCCGCTTTCAGAGCTTCACTGACTGCGTCCTCAATTTTCCACTGCAGCGATAAAAGCTCCTGCTGCGCATCAATATATGCTTCTGTCTTTTCCTCCACAGCCTGCTCCAGTGCCGCTTCTACCGAGCTGTCCGTCGTGGTCGTTGTGCCGCTCTCTTCCCGGTATGCCGCGAGCGCATCCTTTGCCTCTTGCAGTGCCTCTTTCACTCTCGACACAGACAGGTCTGACGACCTCACTGAAAGTGCATACTGCTCGGAAGCCGACGCCTGCTCATTCGCTTTCTGCTGGCTGCTGACGGACTGCTGGCTCTCGATGTCCCCGATGGTCAGCTCCATTTTTTCCAGCTCCTGCTCCTGATAAAGAATCTGCTCGTCCAGATAGTCCTCGTCCAGTTCGAACAGCAAATCACCCTTGCTCACGCGCGAGCCCTCACTGACCGCTATGGAGGAAACACGCAGGTCGGCGACGGTCGTCACTGCCATCTCCTGATTTTGTGTCACCTTCCCGATCACATTGATCGTATGCGACAGAATCCGGCTCGCGGGCTTTTCCGCCGTCACCACAGCGACGCCTGAAGAATCCGCTGCCCTTGAGAGCAGCGTAAATACCAGCATCATAGCAAAGAAAAATGCCGTGGCACGTACTAATTTTCCTTTTTTCAAACAGGTTCGCCTCCTTCTTCTATTATCGCGCTAACTGTTTAATATCTTCTAAGCTGTGAGCGAAGCATGGAATGCCGGTTCCATCTTCTTTCCATCTGTAACCCGGCAGCAATGGCTCATTCATCACCTGGCACCAGCTGCAGCAACCCCGTCATTCTAGTGTTGCAGCGGCGACGACTCGTTCGTTACCTCTCGCCAGCCGCAGCAATCCCGTCATTCCTTCAGCGCCGCTGCAGCGATGCCCTGCTCCAGATAATCCTGTCCGCACAAAAATACCAGCAGCGCCGGAACCAGCATAAACACGGCGGCCGCGAAGCCCATCCCCGCCTCGGCAATGCCGATATCCGGCAAAAACAGGGAGAGCGGCCACAGCGACTCCGTCTTTAAAAAAGTCATCGGCTGCTCAATCATGTTCCAGGACTCCAGGAATCCAAGAATTGCCGCCGAAACTACACCTGCCGAGCCAAGAGGTACCCCGATCCGGACGAATACCTGCAGCTCCCCCGCGCCGTCGATCTGCGCAGCCTCCAGGAGAGTCGCCGGAATCCCGCGGAAAAAGCGGTACATGATAAAGACCGGAAAGGTGGAAAACGCGGACGGCAGAATGACAGCCAGATGTGTGTCGATCAGACCCAACCGGTTCAGCACCAGATATTCCGGCAGCATCAGCACCTGAAACGGCATGAGCATCAACACGATATAGAATAATAGAAGAAATTTTCGCCCCGGGAAGGAATACCGCGCCAGTGCCCAGGCCGAGGGCATTCCAAAAAGCAGCTGTCCGGCAAGGATACAAAGGGAGAGCTTCATGGAATTCCAGAACATTACGAAATACTGAGGGGAATCCAACAGAAGCTCCACGACCGGCGCCAGGGTCGGTGCACGCGGCAAAAGGCTCCAGGAGGCCATCCCTTCCGCATTTCCAAGCACCGGGCCGAGATATTCTGTCAGCTCCCATTCCTGCATCAGCGCCCCGGCAAACATAAAGACTACAGGGAAGCAGATGATCGCTGCTAGCGCAAATAAAAGTATGTAAATGAAAAGCTTTCCGATCCTGCCCACTTTCACGCCACCGTCCAGATTTCCGCAGTCAATGGAAATGCTGCGCCTTTTGCCACTGTCAAACTCATGCTTCTGTGTCCCACGCTTTCCTCAGTAACAAGATAAGAAGAAACACCACCGCCGACGTCACGACTGCCGCGGCGGAGATTTTGTCGAAGGACAACTCGCGGAACCAGTTATTGTAGAGATGCTGCAAAAGATACATGCTCTGGTTCGGGTAATCGCCCGCGACCAGCCAGGCCTCGCGGAACACCTTAAAGGAATTCAGCAGGGACAGCACGGTGATTGTGTACAGCGAGGGTAGCAGGTTCGGCAGTGTAATGCTGCGAAAGCACCGCCACTCCCCCGCGCCGTCCACACGGGCCGCCTCGTAAATCTCCGGCGAAATCCCGGCCAGCCCCGCCAGCCACAGAATCATGTCATAGCCAAGATTTTTCCAAAAATAGCTGATCACGAGCACATAGAAGGATTTGCCGCTCCCCATCCAGTCCACTTTTTCAAGCCCGGCTTTCAAAAGCAGCGCGTTGATCAGGCCGTTCGAGTGAAACAGAACCTTCCAGACCAGCACGACCGAGGCCGCCGGTACCGCCACCGGCACAAGGAACGCGCCTTTGAGAAAGGTTTTCACTTCGAGCAGCTTTATGCTCTGCAGGATCACCGCCAGGAACAGGGAAGCGACGACCAGCAGCGGAATGCAGACGACTGTAAAGCGAAGCGTGTTAATGACTGCGATCCGGAACGCTGCATTCGTAAACAGCACCTCCCGGTAGTTTTTCAGTCCCACCCATTTCAGTGTGACGGCACTTAAGAACGAACGCCGAAACACCTCAAGCATCGGCAGCAGGGCAAACAGAAGTACCCCCAAAAAACCCGGCAGGAGGAAGAGGGCGGCTGCCACGTTCTTTCGAAAGCGCCTACTCCGCCAGATACAGGTTGATCTTCTGCATGATTTCACTCACGGCCTCCTCCTCGCTGATTTCTCCATTCAGGCAGCGTTCCAGCTGCTCCATCACGACCTCCTTCTGCACGGCGCCGTCCTCCGAGCGCACTGTGAGGCCATAAGCCGTCTCGAACAGCCACTCCAGATCTTCCCCGGACGGCCAGACGCCTTCGATTTCTATCGAGTTCTCGTCCCCATCTGTCATGAGCATTGTCCAGGAGGTCTCCTCATCGGAGTTTTCATACAGCAGGGAATAAAAGGCCGCCGCGTTCACCGGCCATCCATATTCCGGTCTTGAGAGCTGCCCGTCCTCTGAGAGCAGATAGCTTACAAAGGATTCCGCCGTATCCTGATTCGGCGACATCGTCAGAATTCCAATTGTACACATGGGGACGAACACATTCTCCTGCTGGCCTGTAAGTGTGCAGATCGCGCCGTCGCCCAGCGTGTTGACAACAGAGGTATACGTCCGGAAGTCCATCATATTGGAAAGATTGGCGGCGGCAATGGTATTTCCGTAAACAAACGAAAGGCTGGCATTCTCCAGAGAATCGGCTCCCGAAATCGAATAATACGCCACAAAAGAAACCCGGTTCTCCGCATCATCATCCGCCGCCTGCAGATAGCTGTCAACAAGCTGTTTTACGATATGGACATATTCCGCCAGCTGCTCCTGATCAATCGTCCCGTCCTCTTTTTCCCAGCTTCCCGCGCAGACCTCATACAAAACGGTTGCCTCTCCGCAGACATCATACACACCATTTGCCGCTTCCTCCACCAGCGACGCGAGTCCCTCTGTATCTGCCACACTCTCCGTAAGCCCGGCGAGTACCGGAATATCAAATTGCAGCGGCGCCGCCCAGACGCCGTCCTCATCCTGATACGTGTAAGCGATGTTTTCCAGGAATCCGTCGCTCTCCTGAATTTCCGCCATGAGATCCGTCAGATCCAGAAGCAGCCCCTGACTGGTGTACGTGTCCACCGACAATCCGTCCAGAATTAGGATATCCGGCCCGCTTCCCGCCAGGATTTCCGTGTTCAGCGTGCGGATCGCGTCCGACGCAGTCACGCCGCTCTCCTCTGTAATCCCCACCTCATACGTAATATACGTATCCGGGTGATCCTTCTGATACAGATAAATCGACTGCCGGATCCCCGCATCCTCATTCAGGGACCAGATCGTCAGCTCGTTCTCAGGAACACTGGAGGCATCGGCGGAATACTCATACTTTCGAATCCCATACGGCGACTCGCTGCTGTCACCGTCCACGCCTGAACTAAAATAAATCGTGTAAAAAACATCCCCGGAAACAGCCAGGACGTCCAGGGTACAGCCCGGCTCAGAAAGCGAATTCAGCCCGCCGTCCGCGACCTGCTCCACCACGCTCCCATCCATCTGATGCGTATAGATACCGCCGGAGGTCGCATAAAACAGCCTTCCATCCGCATCCTCTGTCATTACAATCGTCGACGCGGCAGAGGAATCCGCAAAAATCGCCTCCGCCAGCGCGGTATCCTCTTCCAGCATCTCTCCGGAGGCGATATCATAGCGCAGCACGCTTCCGTCCGTCACGACCACCAACTCACTGCCGCAGGACGTGGCAGCAAGGATCATTTCCGCCTGATTTGCAACCGGATATTCCATCCGCGCCACCCCCGTCTCGGGGTCGAGCTGATACACAGACTCGCTGTACTCACGATAAAACAGGCTGCCATCCCGGGAATAAAACAGGCTGCCATAATATTCGCCGCTAAGAAGCACCTCACCGGTTACCCCTGTCTCATCAAAGGTGAACAGCCGGTACTCCACTGTCATTTCCCCCATCTCGTCTGTTCCCCAGAAGAACGAAGCGCTTTCGCTGCCTGTCTCTTCTTCTACGCTGTCACCTTCCGTAAGCGAATCCTCTCCCGCGCTGTCATTTTCCACAATCGAATCCTCTCCCGCGCCGTCACCTTCCGTAAGCGTCTCTTCATCAGCGCCGTTGATTTCGATTGTCGTCTTATCCATGCCGCCATTTTCTGTAAGCGCACTCTCATCCATGTCGTCAATTTCGATTACCGTCTCCCCTGATACCCCTTCTTCTGTGCCGACAGCCACTTCCTCTTCTTCTTCCCGGGAATACTCCGCAGTAATTTCACTGCCGGCCGTCTCATCCACAGCCACGTCCTCCTCTCCCCAGGAAAACTCCACAGAAATTTCACTGTCAGCCGCCTCATCCACAGACGCATCTTCCTCCTTCCAGAAGGATTCCACATAGATCAGTGCGCCGGTTCCATCCTCACACAGTGCAGTGGTCACAATAGACAGATTTTCCAGTTCCGGAAGCTCAGCGGCCAGCTCCCAGGTCTCGCCGCCATCCGTGCTGTCCCAGAATCCGCACACACATTCTTCCCACGACTCATCAAACGCCTCGGCAAGCAGCCGGAGAGTGCCGTCCTCCATCACCGTCAGATTATACAGATTCATGTATGCCTCCGGCAGCGTCACCTCATATTCCAGATACCGCCCCATTGCACTCTCTGACTCCTCCGCCTTTACCGGGCAGCCGGCCAGAGCCGCCCCTGTAAGTACACACGCCGCTGTCATGCCTGCAGCCAGACGTCTGCCAGGTCCTTTCCGGAAAATACGGGCGGCCGTTTCTGACCGGTTGTTTTTCATATTCCTCATCCTCCTCGCTCTTCAGTGTCTTCGTTTTCGCGAATTTCGTGCATTTGCAACTATTCAGGACGGTATTACGCGTTCACTGCGAAATACGTATGAAAACAGACATTTTCTGTATTACCATTGTCAGGAGCAGTCTAACATACAAATCTTTAAAAAATCTCTAAACTGGCTCTATTTTATCTTTAAATTACCCAGGGATCTGGCAATGAAAGAAGTCAATTGAAAAATATTTCTATAAAATAGTCTTGGGGAAAGTGAATGTTCTGGAAAAATTAAAGATAATTTAGAGATTTCTGTGCTATACTTGCTTAAGGTGAGATATATTTCGGGAGGTACTTCATGCGCATTTTACTGATAGAAGATGATATCGATCTGAGCCGCTCTCTTGGAGCCATGCTGGAAAAGCAGGGTTTTTCTGTCACAATCTGCGGCGACGGGGAGGAAGGCCTGTTTTACATACTGGAGAATTCGCATGACCTCATCCTTCTGGACCGGATGCTGCCAGGGATGGACGGCATGGAGGTGCTGAAAAGGGCACGTGCGGCACACTGCGCCGCACCCGTCATTTTCCTGACCGCAGTCGGGGCGCTCGGCGAGCGCATCTCGGGACTGGACTGCGGGGCGGATGACTATATCGTCAAGCCGTTCGCCTTTGAAGAGCTGATGGCGCGGATCCGGTGCGTTTGCAGGCGTCCGCAGCGAATATCGGACGCCGATCTGCCTGGCTTCGGCGATCTTAGCTATGACCCGGCGCAGAGCCTGCTGCGGTGCGGGGACAAGACCTGTACCCTCTCCAGGCGGGAGGGTGATCTGCTGCTCCTGTTTTTAAATAACCCGGACCAGATGCTGCCGCGCAGTATGATTCTGTCACGCGTCTGGGGACCAGACGCGGAGATTGAGGATGGAAACCTCGACAATTACATTCATTTTCTGCGGCGCAGGCTGCGGGCGGTGGAAAGCAGACTCGTGCTGAAGACCGCGCGCGGCATCGGATATCGGCTGATGGACACCCAATCCACGCATGAACTAATCGGATAGGGGAGCGCCCTTTTCCCCTATCCGCTGCGCCGGCGCTGGATGGTCCTGCGTGCCAGTGGCATCTACGCTTCGCTCCGGTCCGTCCTAAACGCGTGCCACCGGCACGCAGGACCGTTTTATGTCCCGATTTTCGCAGAAAATCGAGGACGCAGGGACGGACCGAAACGAAGTGTAGAAGCGTAGACCGCGTCCAGCGCAAGCTGGAAAATTTCCTTACGCGGCTCGTGTGCATAAAATCAAGGAGAACATCCCATGACAGAGTTTCCCGGAAAATCAACGTACTACACAAAAATTAATTCTCGCGTAAAAGACGCGATTCTTGGAAAGCTTCATCTGCGGCTCACAGCAGTCTGCGTCGCTACGACCGGGCTGATTCTGGCGGTGCTTACAGTCATATGCCTTTTGATCTCTCAGTCGGAAATCCGTTCACAGGAGTATGCTTCTTTTCTATCCGGCCTGAATACCATGTATCAGAACCTGCAGCAGCAGACCAGCCTTTCCCATACCTGGATCCGGCAGATGGAGCAGAATTATCAGTGTTCCATCCGCATTCTGGATAATGGAGAGTCCCTGTTTTTCCAGACCTTGTCTGAAGATACGGCAGCAGAAAGCGTGATGACCCAGGCAAAGGAAGAGGCGCTCAGTCAGGGACTCGATCTGGACAGTGCCTCCTCCTCTGCCACACTGACGCGGCATCTGGAATTTACCATGAAAATCCGCAGCGATAACTATGGCAACCCGCAGAGCAGGATCTGCTATGTCTCCGCAGCGCTCGTTCCCCGCTCGGGCGGCGTGCTTGCGGTTCTTGTCGTGCATTCCCTCTCCTCCATGCGCAGGCGTATCGTGCGCCAGGGGCTTCTTTTTCTGCTGGCAGATCTGGCCGCATGGCTGCTCCTCTCCATTTTCTTCTGGCATTTTACCGCAAGGGTGCTGCGCCCGATTTGGGAAAACCGGCGAAAGCAGGTGCAGTTTATCGCCTCCGCCTCCCATGAGTTGCGTTCGCCGCTGACCGTCATCTTAAGCAACGCCGCCGCAGTGCGCAGCGGAGTGCTGCCCTTCGATACGCACTTTCTCGACGCGGTGGACGCGGAAGGGAATCGAATGTCGCGCCTGATCTCCGACATGCTCCAGCTGGCGGGCGCGGACAACGAGACCTGGAGCATCACCCCGGCCGAGATTGATCTGGATACCCTGCTTTTGCAGGTCTGGGAGGATTTTGACGCGCAGGCGCGTTCCCGCCATCTGCATTGGGACATCAGGCTGCCGGAGGAACCTCTGCCGTGCTGTGTCTGCGACGCGGAACGCATCCGGCAGCTGCTCGGAATTCTGATTGATAATGCATTCAGCTATACCCCGGAAGGCGGGCGCGTCTGTCTCGCACTCTCGGCATCATCCGTTCCCGGTCACAGCCCGGCTTCCTCGAATCATTCCCTGCGCGGCATGACTGCCGCTTCCAGGCATTCCCGGCATAACCCGACCACTTCGGAGCCTTCCCTGTACGGCATGACTGTCGCTTCCAGGCATTCCCGGCGCAGCATGGCGGCTTCGGAGCTTTCCCAACCTTCCGGAAATACTTTCCTCATACAGGTTATCGACAACGGCCCAGGCATCCCGGACGCAGAAAAAGAGGCGGTGTTTGAACGCTTCCACCGCCTCGATCCGTCCCGGAAGGACAAAACTCATTTTGGCCTGGGGCTTTGTATCGCCCGCGAAATTGTGCGCCTGCACCACGGCGTCCTGACGGTCTCAGACACGCCGGGAGGAGGCGCCACCTTTACCGTGATGCTGCCGGATATTTTCGTCTGAAAGTATGATTATTTCAATACGCATTTCTTCAAAATATATATTTTTTTCAGCATGATTTTCGGTTAAATACATTATTATTTCAATATTCTTTATATTGAGACTACCCGCTGCCTGACGAGTCAGCCACCGGCTCTCTGATCCGAAGATAAGAAAACAAGAAAGCCCACAGCTGCTGTAATATTTCGACAGCTATGAGCTTTCCGTTTTTACCAGAAAATATAGTCATTGCATAACTCTCAACTATCTGCAGCAACGATCAATCATATTCATTGCCTGCCAGGTATTTGCGCCAGGATTCATCGAATACAGCACCATCATGATCTCCTTCTGGTTTTCCTTAAAATACTTTGCAAATCTGTTCATATTAAATACCTCTCTTTCAGGATTTCTGTTTTGTTTGTTGTTTCCTTACGATGCATAGGATACTGCTTTTTCTCTCCTGAAAACAGGTCTTAAATTGATGTATTTTAAGGCGATATTGATATCCCTACACGGTGATCTCCCACAAGACCTTCTCCCCGCAATTACGCTCCTGTACGCCTGTTTTTTTGTTTTTGTTAAAGCTGAATGTCAGCATATAACCCTTTTTAAGCTGCAGACGGTCGAGATACCCGCAGAGCTGTTTTTCCCCATCCTCATTGTATTTCTGACCATACCAGATTTTTGTCTCAATCAAAAACTGCTCTGCGTGATAGTCTACAATGATATCCGTTTTCTTTTCGTCACGTGTCTGCGCTTCGATATAATAATTGCCCGTCCCATTTATAACAGGCTTAAGATACATCAGGAATATTTTTCGCGCATATTTCTCAACAAACTTCTGGTCATTGTCCGCATAGACATATGCATAGTGCTCTGCAAACTTCCGCAGCAGCAATTCCATGTCCAGTCTTCCATCCACGATAAACTGGCTCCTGTTCAGCTCAGCATCCTTCTTTGTGATGTTCCCGGTCTCCTCTTCGGAGAGGAAATAATCATATAATACCACTTCAAAAATCCGGTTTGCGACTGCCACCCGCCCATTTACAGATTTCACATAATCAAACATTCTTGCAAGATTCAGCACGTCATTGTAAGCATTAAAAGCAATGGATTCGCCTTCAAACAGAATGCGCCTGATAATATCTTTAAGCTGAGGAAAGTCCTTCAGCTGCTTAATCATATCTTCAAACAGAGGCTGATTTTCATGCTCGATAAGCCTGACTGCCTCGGTCACACCTTCCGGTACCCAGGCTGCTGCCCGGTTTGGAAATGCAGAAGTTTCGGCCAGATTTTCATCGATCTGCTTGCATATACCGGAAACCAGAACCGGATAGCCGGACGTATATTCAAAAATCAGCCTTGATATTTCCCGGACATCCATATCTGTATGGTAATCTCGCTCATATTCAGAAAGCATTCCGGCGATCTCGTCTGCCGTGAAACTCAAGTCTTCCTTAAATTTAACAGCAACATTCCATGGACTATTATATTGATGAGATTCTTCCGATCTGATTTTCAGTTTTAAATTTTTGATATCATAAACACCGGCAAGTATGACACTCTGGAACGTCCAGGTTCTTCCGCTTTCTCTCTTAATATACTTGTCCCGCAGCATTCCCAGGAAACTGATCATCCTCTGGTTATCTGATGCCCTGTCCACCTCATCAATCATCAGCACGATCGGGCGGTCGCTGAAGCGGCAAAGCTCTGTGATGCGCTTCCCCAAAGTCTGAAAAGGCCGCTCCGCGTCTATCGCATCCTTCCACTTTTCTAATAGCTGCTCCGGCACAGCTTCCAGCTCCAGCTGTTCTTCAATCAGATCCATCACGCCGGATGCGAACATGTAATCAGATCGAAATAGTTCTTCCCCGCCCTCAAAGCTGATCTGCAGGCAATAGTATTTTTCACGCAATTTTTCCGCGAGGAGGCACAGTGTCGTGGTTTTTCCATATTGTCTTCCACGATTGATGGCAAAATAATTTCCCGGATCTATATAATTCTTAATAATGCGGTCTATTCTGTTCGTAATGTCTATCATATAATGCTTTTTCGGATTACACACGACAGCCGTGTTGAATGTTTTCATAGCAGGACTCACCTCGCTTTCGGCTTGCTTCCTGACCCTGTCGGGCTGTTTGCCGTGTTCTTTGCTCCATTGCTTTAGAGTATATCCGAAGAAATTGTTATTTCCCGCCGCCGTATAGCAGAACCTCAGGGATGCCAAATCATTCATATTCCCCCAGCCACCGCAGATTTTTCTGCGGCACGGCGGCGCCCTTTTCCAGGCTCTCCGGTACATCCAGGATCCGCTGGTTCCTGCTGCCGCGGAAGTTTAGTTCAAGGCTTCGCTCCTTCAGCAGAAAGGGGCCGTCGATCAGCACATTGATCGTTTCCAGAAGCTCGCGCTGCTCTGCGGTTCCCTCGAAAAGTTCTTCAAACAGAAAGCCCGTGTAGGCCGCGATCTCGTACCCGTCCGCTTTTAGCATCCGCCCCAGTCTCGCGAATTCCGCTGCCTGCGCAAAGGGCTCCCCGCCTGAAAAGGTGACTCCGCGGACGAGCGGATTTTGCCGGATGATCTCGGCGACTGCTTCCGGCTCCATTGGCGTGCCGGCGCCGAACGGCCAGGTTTCCGGGTTCTGGCAGCCGGGACAGTGATGCGGACAGCCCTGACAGAAAATCGTCGTGCGGATCCCCGGGCCGTCTACAATGCTGTCGCTGACAATGCCTGCAAGGTCAAGCATGAGACACCCCGTGCTTCACCCGGTCGCGCTCCTCAGCGCGTTTCGCGTCATTCCACTTATCCATCGTCCCTACCAGATAGCCCGTAATGCGCCGAATCCGCTCAAAACCGACTCCCTGTCCCATTTTTTCTTCTACATTTGTTGTCACTGCCATGATCGTGTTCTCCTTTCCTGTTTTTCTTTTCTATCTTACTTTCCTGTTATACCATATCCATAATCGTGGACACATGCATTCACCTGTGCGGCCGTCAATTACACCTTCTCTAACCTGTGTATCCCTTATCGCCACATTGCTGTTATTTTGAGCCGCATCATTGCGGCCAGTTTCATCTGCATCATTCCAGTCACTCAATCCCCTGGAACGCCGGCATCTCCGGGTACATTTTTTTCAGCTCATCGATCCGCTCCGGGGCGATGGATTCGCCCTCGCGGCGGCCGCACCGCGGACACACATCCCCGATCACACCCACATAACCGCAGATGGGATCGCGGTCTACCGGATGGTTGATGCTGCCATAGCCGACGCCGCAGTCATGCATCCAGCGCACGACGGTCTCAAAGGCCTCTACGTTCTTTGTTGTGTCGCCGTCCAGCTCCACGTAGCTGATGTGCCCGGCGTTGCAGAGCGCATGGTACGGCGCCTCCAGCCGAATTTTGTCATAAGCAGAGATCGGATACCAGACCGGAATGTGGAAGCTGTTCGTATAGTATTCGCGGTCGGTGACTCCCGGAATCCTGCCATAGCGCTTCTGATCGATTCGGATAAACCGCCCGGAAAGTCCTTCTGCCGGTGTTGCCAGAAGCGTGACATTCATTTTCAGCTCCTGCGATTTCCGGTCGCAGAAGTCGCGCATGTGCCCGATGATCGCCAGGCCCTTTTCCTGCATCTCTTCGCTCTCGCCGTGGTGCTGCCCGTAGAGTGCGGTAAGCGTTTCGGCGAGTCCGATAAATCCAATCGAAAGCGTCCCGTGCTTTAAAACCTCGCGGATGCTGTCTCTCGGACCCAGCTTATCAGAATCCAGCCAGATGCCCTGCCCCATCAGGAATGGGAAATTGTAGACACATTTTTCCGCCTGAATCTCAAACCGGTCCAACAGCTGCTGCATCGTCAGCTCCAGCATATGATCCAGCTTTTCATAAAAGATTTTTTCCGGCGTTTCCGTTTTCACGCTCTCGACGCTCTCGATCGCCAGCCGCGGCAGATTGATCGATGTAAACGACAGATTTCCGCGCGAATACGCGATCTCCCTTGTCGGGTCGTATACATTTCCCATGACACGGGTGCGGCAGCCCATGGTCGCTACCTCGGTCTCCGGGCGACCCGGCTTATAATACTTAATGTTATAGGGCGCGTCCAGGAAAACAAAATTCGGAAACAGCCGCTTTGCGCTGACCTTGCAGCTTAAGCGGAACAGATCGTAGTTCGGATCGCCTTCGTTGTAATTGACGCCCTCTTTGACCTTAAAAATATGGATCGGGAAAATGCAGGTCTCCCCATGTCCGAGCCCCGCGTCCAGCGCCAGCAGCACATTGCGGATCGCCATGCGGCCCTCCGGCGTGGTGTCCGTGCCATAATTGATCGACGAGAACGGCGTCTGCGCGCCTGCCCTGGAGTGCATGGTATTCAGGTTGTGCACAAAGCCCTCCATGGCCTGATACGTATCGCGGTTCGTCGCCCGAACTGCTCTCTTCCGGGCACGATCCGTCACCCAGGCGGCGTCCTCCGCCGACAACGACATGCTCTTTTGAATCGCTTCCGCGACCGCCTGATCGAATTCCGGGCAGTTTTCCAGCCGCGCAGTCTCACCGGTGGTCTCCTCGGCAGTCTTCACCGCCGCCTTCATCTCTTCCAGCGCGTCATCCAGATCCTGCAGATCCTCGACCGCCAGCGCCAGCATCCGGGTAAATTCCTTGCGGAACGTCTTTATGATCCCCTCCGCCATCGCATAATCAAAATTCGGAATCGACTGTCCCCCGTGCTGGTCATTCTGATTCGACTGGATCGCGATCGCAGCCAGCGCGGCATAGCTCTGAATGCTCTGCGGCTCCCGCAGATAGCCGTGTCCGGTCGAAAACCCGCCGTGAAACAGCTTCAGAATATCGATCTGGCAGCAGGTCGTGGTCAGGGAATAAAAATCAAAATCGTGAATATGAATATCCCCTTCCCGATAGGCCTTCGCATGCTCCGGGCGCAGCAGGTAAAGCTCATTGTACGCCTTCGCCCCCGCACTGCCGATTTGCAGCATGCTGCCCATCGCTGTATTCCCGTCGATATTTGCATTATCCCGCTTCATATCGCTGATCAGCGCGTCAATGTTCGTAATCTCGTCGATGGTCTTCATCAGGGAGGTATTGGCTTCCCGCGCGCGGGTGCGGTTCGCGCGGTAAAGAATATACGCCTTCGCCGAGGCGCCAAAGCCATGGTTCATGAGCTGCCGCTCCACCATATCCTGAATATTCTCAATCGTCGGAGACTCGTCATGAAATACAGCCTCCAGCTCCCGCTGTACATCATTGGCCACCCGGGCCGCGTCTGAGGCGTCTCCCTCCCTCGTCTCCTGCAGCGACTTCAGAATCGCCGCCGCAATCTTGTTTTGCTCGTAAAGGACGACCCTGCCGTCCCGTTTGATAATACTGTGAATCATTGAAAAGAATCCTTCCTGCCTCTGTCTCTGTCGCGTCGGCTCCAAACTATATCTTGTGGTTTTTGGTTGCGAACGTACTATATTTTGTCATATAGAAGCACCTTTGTCAAGAGGAATCTTTCCCTTATTTTCCTTCTCTTATTTTCCGTCAGAGGAGTCCACTCCTTATTTTCCGGCACATAGAGCCTTCTACTTATGTCACATGGAATCTTCTCCTGATTTTCCGTCAGAGAAGTCCACGTCTTATTTTTCCGGCACATGGAGTCTTTCCCTTATGTCACATGCAGTTTTTCCCTTTATTTCTCGGTCGCTGCTCCGTAAAAAATCAGGGAGAGCATCCCCGGGCCGGTGTGTGCGCCGATGACCGGGCAGAGCATCGTAATCCGCACATCCGCGTCCGGATTGATCTTCAGAACCATCTCTTTCAACTCTGCGGCAGTGTCCTTGCAGTCCGCACAGCAGATATAGGCGGCATTCCCGAATCTGGTATTATAGCGGGTTTTGTAACAGTCCGCCAGATAGCGCATGGCCTGTTTGCTGCCGCGCTTGTTCGCGACAGAGCCAAGCTCGCCCTTCGCGTCGATCGTCAGGATCGGCTTGATGTTCAGCGCCGTCCCCACCACCGCAGTCGCCGCCGAGATTCTGCCGCCTCTGCGCAGGTAGACCAGATCCTCGACCATGAACCAGTGATTCAGATACGTCGTATTGTCCCGGAGCCATTTGGCGTTCTCCTCCAGAGACATCCCCGCCTCGCGGTTCTTCGCCGCGGACTCGGCCAGCATCCCCATGCCGCCCGTCGCCGACAGGCTGTCAACGACCTCGATCTTCGCGCTCTCATACTCCTCCATCATGGTTCTCGCCGCAAGGAGGGCGGATTCATAGGTCTTGGAAAGCCCGCTCGAGAGCGCAATGTACAGAATCGAAATTCCCTCCTTCAGATAAGGGCCAAAGGTCTCCTCATACTGGAACGGGGTGATCTGGCTGGTCTTCGTCGGAATGTTCTGCCGCATGCTCTCATAAAAATGATGCATCTGCTCATCGCTCTCCGGCCCGGTCGCCCGGAACGTCTCACCGCCGAGCATATATTCCATCGGGACAAAGCGGATACCGTACTGCTCCGCAATCTTCACATCAATATCAAGCGACATATCCACAAAAATCTCGTACTTCATTATTCTCATCCTTTCATCGCTGTAAGCAGTATACAAAACAATTTCATTCACAATTCCGGATGCAGATCCATGAAGTTCATGAAAGTATTGCATTCAGCAAATGAGTTTGCATAAATCTGTGCTTTGCATTCTGCCTGTATATTCTCTTCGAATAGCTATAAAAGACTATACAATACCCGGGATGAATTGTCAACAAATGAAGCATACCTCAGTGCGCCGCGGCAAGCTCTCCGCTGTGCTGTCCGCGCTTTTTCTCTTTCGCGGACTGCCCCATCTCGGGCGTGTGGCTGTCGCCTTTCGCGTTCATAATCAGCATCTGCAGACGGTTTTCGATGTTTGCGAAGCTGACGTCCGGGTCGTAGTCGAGCGGCAGGATCTGCGCGTCCGGATAGATCTCCTTCAGCTTCTTCGAGATGCCGCGGCCGACCACATGGTTCGGCAGGCAGCCGAAAGGCTGCAGAATGACGAAGGAGCGGCAGCCTTTTTTCGCATGGTGCAGGATCTCTCCCGGAATCAGCACGCCCTCACCGGCGTCAAAGGTGTGGTGGATGATCGGGTCGCTGTCCTTTACCAGCTCCGGCAGGCGCGCCGGACGCTCATAGAGCGGATGCGTGCAGGCGATGGAATCGCTCACGCTGTGCGCCAGGTCGAAGACCTCGTTCACCGTCGCGGGCCACGCTTTTTCCGTAATCTTGCGGTCCAGATGGTATTCCTTATTCTGTGCGTTCTGATAAAAATAGGTTTTCTGGATGACGTCTGTCATTTTGGCTTCGATGATCTCAAATCCGTTCCTTTCCAGATAATCCTCGATGTCGTGGTTCGCACCCGGATGGAAATTCAGCAGGTACTCTCCGACGATCAGCACGCGCGGCTTCGGCCTCGAGCGGTCGTAATCGATATTTTTCATCAGCTCGATGCCCTTTTTGAAGCCATGTCTCGCACCGTTCAGGCCGTGCTTTTCCAGTCCGAAAATCAGCTCGTCGATCGCCGCCTCAAAGGCGCGGTTCGCGCTGCCCGGCTCTTTTTCATAGGGGCGGATCTTGCGCAAAAGCTCCTCCAGCTCGTCGATCATCGGCAGACAAAACGCAATCTTTATAGAAGCAAGCATGTCTAATTTGTAGCCCGGGTGCAGGTTGTGAGAATCCACATCGTCATTGGTCACAATCGGCACATGAGCATACCCGGCGTCGTCGAGCGCCTTGCGCAGCAGAGCGCTGTAGTGCGTCAGGCGGCAGTCGCCGACGTATTTTGCCATCGCGATGACGACCTCTTTGTCATCGTATTTTCCGCTTCGGAGGGCGGCGAGCGCCTCACCGATGACGATCTGCGCCGGAAAACAGATATCGTTATGTACATACCGCTTGCCGAGACGAATGGCCTCCTCGCGCCCGATCTCGAGCGCCTCCGCTTTCATTTTATGCTGGCTTCCCATGGCCGCCGCCATCAGCCGCGCAAAGGCGTGCGAGGTGTTCGGCACCAGCAGGATTTTCTCTTTCCGGTCCTTCTTCGTAAATTTCACCGGGTACGGATCCGGAAGCGCATGCACCTGCAAGGACTGCTGCCTGCGGCGGCGCTTCGCCACGGTCTCCACAAAGGAGCGGACACGGATGCGCAGCGGTCCCTGAATATCGCTTTCATCGACCTTCAGCACGAGCGGAATCTTTCCGGAGATCTCTTTCATCATCCGGATGATCTCGTCAGACAGATAGGCGTCATGGCCGCAGCCAAAGCTTACCACCTGCACGTATTCCAGATGCTTGCTCTGGGCCGCCAGAATCGCGGTGCTCAGCATCCGGGCATGGTAATTGTTTACAATATCCAAGCGGCTCCGGCTCAGATCGACCTTGTCAATGCCCGGAACCGAATCCGCGGTCAGCACCGGGATCCCCAGACTCGTAAACATTTCCGGAAGGTCGTGATTGACCAGCGCATCGTTCTGATACGGACGGGACGCAAGCACAACTGCATAGCTGCCCTCTTTTTCCACCTGATCGATAATCGCCTGCCCCGCTTTTTTCAGCTCGGAGGAAAAAGTGTTCTGCGCCGCGTCGCCCGCCGCGATCGCCTGCATCGTCATCTCCTCCGAAATGTCGAAGGTCTGTTTCATGTATTCCGTCAGCTGCCGGTTCCGATCGGTCGTCTTGTGCCAGTGAAACAACGGCGCGTCAAACGGAATGTTCCAGCGCTTTTCCGGATTGTCCGAATTGCGTATGACGATCGGATATCCCTTCACGACCGCGCACATCGACTCACTCGTCTTCTCGGTGTTCTCCGAGCTGACCGTTGTGATGGAAGGCATGAAAATGCGGAATTTGGGTTCGCCCGCCACAGTTTCAGGCATTTTATCCGGAGCAGTGTCCTGCACTGCAGAAGCATTTTCCTGTGCCATCCGGCAATCCATGCCATCCGGTACCGCCTTCTGCGAAGATACGCAGCCTCCATACAGCTTTTCCGCATATTTTACCAGATTCCGGATGTGCCCGTGCACCAGCTTTGCCGGGAAGCAGACCGTATCCGAAGTCACAGCGGAGAGCCCGCTCTCGTAAATCTTCCGCGTGCTTTTATCTGACAGCTTCACCCGGAAGCCAAGCGATTTCCAGAATGTCGTCCAGAACGGCATCGTCTCCCAGAAGGATAACACGCGCGGGATGCCAATCGTAATCCCCCTGTCAGGAGCATCTTCCTGTGGCTGCCCGTTTCTCCGGTTTTCAGATGTATCCAGATCCTGCGAATAGCTGCCGCCCTGAGCATCTGCCTGCGTGGTTCCCATTTTTTCCGTCCCAGACGGATGATACAGATCCGGATGCGGATAATCGCGGAACAAAAGCTCCTCGCGCAGCCGGAACAGGTTCGATACGCGGTCCTTCTCCGCCTTTTTCTCTTTTAACTGCTCACGCACGCGGGCGTCCTTCGGGTCGCCGAGGATCTCGCCGCGCTCACAGCGATTGTTGGTAATCCATGAGTTTCCATTTGAGAAACGGACAATCGTGCGCTTGCAGTGATTCGTGCAGAACGGGCACGGCGAATTCGCCTCCTGCGTGTAGGAAAAATGCTCAAGCTCATCCAGACCGATGAAGGTGCGCTTATATGGCTGTTCCTGCATTTTCTCCGCGACTGCGATTGCCACGCCCTTCTCTGTCTGTGAAGCCGCATGCCCCACGCCTTTCCCGGCCTGTGAAGCCGCACGCTCCAGGCGGCCGATGTGCTCTTCTTCCGCTTCCTCGCAGTGCTCCTTCGTCAGCAGGGCCGCGCCGATGGCTCCCATCAGACCCGGGTAGGGCGCGCGGGTCACCTCCCGGCCTGTGTACTGCTCCAGTGCGCAGAGCACTGCGTCATTCTGGAAGGTGCCGCCCTGTACGACAATGGTGTCGCCAAGCGAATCCAGATTCGAGATACGGATTACCTTGGTAAATACATTTTCTATAATCGACCGGCACAACCCCGCCATGATATCGCCGGACTGCTTGCCGTTGCGCTGCTCCGTGACAATGCTGCTGTTCATAAACACCGTGCAGCGGCTGCCGAGCACCGCGGGATTCTTCGATTCAAACGCGGTCCGCGCGATCTCCTTCACCGGGATGTGCAGCGAGGACGCAAAGTTCTCCAGGAACGAACCGCAGCCCGAGGAACAGGCCTCGTTCACCACAATATTCGTCACGATGCCATGGTCGACCCAGATAGCTTTCATATCCTGGCCGCCAATGTCCAGGATAAAGGTGGCATCGTCAACATATTTCGCGGCTGCCCGCGCGTGCGCGACGGTCTCCACCATGTGGCACTCCGTGTTCCATGCTTTCGATACCAGCAGCTCGCCATAGCCGGTCGAGCCCGCCGCAATGATATCGAGCGCAGCGCCCGCATGTCGATACCGGTCGCGGATCGCCAGAAGCGCTTTTTGAGCCACCATCAGCGGCTCGCCCTCATTCGGCGAATAAAATGAGTCCAGAAGATTTTCCTGCTCATCCATCAAAACAAACTTGGTCGTCGTGCTTCCGGAGTCAATACCCAGATACGCGTGCACCGTCTCGCCCGCATGAGGCTCATAAGGCACACATTCCTTCATGACATGCCGCGCAAGGAAACGCTCGTGCTCCTCTTTTGATGCAAAGAACGGCTTCGACGGGTCGTAGCCCGTGCTTCCGGAAGTAAACGGATGGCCGCACGTATCCTGCCCCAGTACATCAGTCCCGGCTTTGCCGCCGTGTGCCATGCATCCCGCTTCCGGATTTCCGTCGGAGGTCCCATTCGCCGCATTGGATGCTCTACTCGCTCCGGCGCCCGTCTCCAGCCGCCCGCGCAGCTCATCCGCCGTATAGACGGTCGTGCGCGCCGCAAACATGGATTCCAGGGAGAGCGCTGCCCCGTAAGCGATCATAATCTCCGGATGCTCCGGAATCAGCGTATCCTCCGGCCGAAGTCCGAGGCGCTCAGCAAAGACCCCGATCAGACGCGGGTTGAAGGTCAGCGGACCGCCCTCGAAGACGACCGGCTTCTCAATATCCAGGCCCTGCGCCAGACCACCGATGGTCTGCTTCGCGATCGCGTGGAACGCCGAAAGAGCCAGGTCGGCACGCGCCACGCCCTGGTTCAGAAGCGGCTGAATGTCCGTCTTCGCATACACGCCGCAGCGCCCGGAAATATCATAGACGCAGGTGCCCTGCTCCGCCAGTGCGTTGAATTCCTCCACCGGAGTCTTCAGCACCGTCGCGATCTCATCGATAAACGCACCCGTGCCTCCCGCGCAGCTTCCGTTCATGCGCATATCGCTCACCTTCAGAGCGCCGCCGGAGGGCCCGTCCGCTGCGGCGTCCCTGTGAAAGAAAATCATTTTCGCGTCCTGACCGCCCAGCTCGATCGCGGTGCCCACATCGCTGTAATACGAACGCAGCGCGATGGAATTGGCCACGACCTCCTGTATGTAGGGAACGCCGAGACGTCTCGCAATCTCTCCGCCGCCGGAGCCGGTCAGCGCCAGCCGCAGGGAAGCCTCCGGAAAATTCTCCATAAATGAGTCGAGCGCAAGGCACACACTGTGTACCTGCGCCGCATTATGTCTTTTGTAATCCGAATATACGATCTGTTTTCTTTCGGAATCTGTCACAACAATCTTCGTCGTCGTCGAACCTACATCAATACCGACCAGAAACATCCGGGAATCTGATGGTTTCTTTGGCATATCCTATTGCTCCTTCTTCATACCAGCTGTCTGCTGTCTTTCGTTTCTTTTCTATCTTATCACAAATTTCATCGGCTCAGAACCGGCATCCACCGGCACAACCATGACTTTTTTACGTGCTTTATTATTTTAGCACAGCACCCGACCCTGTCAAGTGAAAAAAGTCTAATATCTCTATACTGGTAACGGACAGGGGGTGACACTATGACAACTATCATTTCATTGTTAATCTCTATTACAGCTGATGTTATTGCCAATTACATTAACAGGTAGCTGAACAAATGAGATTCGATGCAAAGGATACCTCACCTGTAAAGAGGGAGAAACCCCGGAGCGTGCCAGCACTCCGGGGTTTCGTTTTTGTGTTTTCTTTTGTCAACTATCATTTCATCTATTACAAAGTCACTTTAGCACACTTTCCTGATTTATGCAAACACTTTTTGCCATGGCAATTATTTTTTCGCTTTCATCCTCTGTCTCCTTCTCCTCCGGGAGCAACAGACGCACAAGCTCAATCTTATTTTCCTCCATCTTCAGCACCGAAATCTGTGTGCCGTCTTCCATCGAGACCGTGTCCTGCTCCTGGGGCAGATCGTCGAGCATCTCAATCACCAGACCGCCGATGGAATCACACACCTCGGATTCCAGCGACAGCCCCAGCGCGTCATTGATGTCGTCCAGCCGAACCGATCCGTCGATTTCGTATTCCCGCACCGAAATCCGGCGAATCAGATTGGCCTCATCCGCATCGTACTCATCCCGGATGTCGCCGACGATTTCCTCCAGCAAATCCTCCAGCGAAACAATGCCGACCGTCTCCCCATACTCATCCAGCACGATGGAAAGGCTTGCCGAATCCTCGCGCATGGACAAAAGCAGATCCGACGTTTTCCTGAACTCATAGGTAAAATGCGGCTTGTACATGGCCTCCTCGATGGAAAAGCCGTCCCCGCTGTCGTAACAGAAAAACTTCTTGATGTTGAGAATGCCCACGACATGCGCCGGATCCTCATGATAGACCGGAAGCCGCGAATATTTTTCCTGGCGGAACGTCTCCTTGATCTCCTCATACGTATCCGTGTCGCTGATCATGACGACCTCGGAGCGCGGGAGCATCACATCCTTAACCATCGAATCGCCGAAATCCACCACGTTATAGATCATCTCACGCTCCTCTTTTTCGATGACGCCTTCCTGATGGCTGACGTCGACAAAGGTGCGCAGCTCCTGCTCCGTCATGGTATTCATCGACCCGTCAAGGTCGATATGAAACGGCTTCAGCAAAAGCCGACAGACGGCGTTAATGACGATGATCACCGGCGTCAGGATTTTCATCAGGGCACTAATTACCGGACAGTAAACAAGCGCCAGCTTCTCCGGGTACGTGGACGCAATCGTCTTTGGCGTAATCTCGCCGAATATAAGAATCAGAATGGTAATAATGGCTGTGGACACACTGATCGAACCATCCCCCGCCAGCTTGATCGCCAGAGACGCAGCAAACGCGGAGAGAAAGTTGTTCACCAGGTTGTTCCCAATCAGAAGGGTGCTCAGAAGCCGGGAACGGTTTTCAATCGTTTTCAGAACAGTAAGAGCGCGCTTATCCCCCTCGTCCGCAAGCGCCTGCAGCCGAATCCGGTTGGCCGTGGTCAGAGCCGTCTCTGCGGAGGAAAAAAACGCAGATAAAAGCAGCAAAATCAATAGTATAATCAATAGTAGCCCAGTGGCGTCATCCGATGCCAAAAAAAATCATCTCCTCTTTTCGTTTACAGTTAGAGTGCATCAATCGGATAGGGGGAGTCCTCTCACCCTATCCGCCGCGCCAGGCCGCGTCCGGCTTTAGCCGGAAAATTCCTTACGCGGCCTGTGTGCATAAAATGAAAACCGCGCAATGAAAAATCGCTTCGCGATTGGCGCGGTCTTCGTCCATACTCGCAAGCGAGTATGGACATATCATACTACAGAACATGAAAAAACGCAACGTAAAGTTCAGGTAAAAAATCACTTCCTCCATGTACTCCGCGAGAACAAAAGCAGCAGCGGAAACAGCTCGAGCCGCCCTGCCAGCATATCAAAAATCATCACAAGCTTCGACAGATAAGAAAATCCGGCAAAGTTTCCAGTTGGGCCGACCACCTCGAGGCCGGGGCCGATGTTGTTCAGAGTCGCCGCGACTGCCGTGAAGTTTGTCGTAAAATCAAAATTGTCTATCGAGACCAGAAGCAGTGAAATCGCAAACACTGCCGCATAGGCGACCAGAAACACATTCACCGTACGGACGACATTCTGCTCAATGACATGCCCATCCATCTTCTGTTTTCTCACATGATGCGGGTGCGCAATGACGTCCAGCTCGTTGCGGATGGATTTCACCAGGATCAGAATCCGCTGCACCTTGATGCCGCCGCCGGTGCTGCCCGCGCAGGCGCCGATGCACATCAGCAGGACCAGGATCGTCTTGGAAAATGCGGGCCAAAGGTCAAAATCGGTCGTGGCAAAGCCGGTCGTCGTGATGATCGTCCCCACCTGGAACGCCGCATGCTTCACCGTTTCCGCCACAGTGTCAAACATTCCGTAAATATTGATAGTAATCAGCACAATCGATGCCAGAATGATCAGCAGGTACGCCCGCACCTCTACCATACTGAACGCGGCCTTGAATTTCCGCTTCCAGATCAGATAATAAAAGCTGAAATTCACGCCGAACAGAATCATGAACACCGTGGTCACTACCTGAAGGTATGTATTGTAGCTCGCCATGCTGTCGTTCCGGATGCCGAATCCGCCCGTGCCCGCGGTACCGAATACGGTGATCAGAGAGTCAAACAGCGGCATCCCGCCCAGCAGCAAAAGGACCAGCATCAAAAGGCTCAGGGCAATATACATGCGGTACAGAAGCCCGGCTGTGCCCCTCACCTTCGGCACCAGCTTGCCCACCGACGGGCCGGTGCTCTCCGCCTTCATCATATATACATTGCCGCCGCCGGCCAGCGGGAGAATCGACATGACAAACACCAGCACCCCCATGCCGCCAACCCAGTGGGTAAAGCTGCGCCAGAACTGCAGACAATGCGGCACCGACTCGACATCCGTCAATATCGTAGAGCCCGTCGTTGTAAAACCGGAAACCGTCTCAAACAGCGCGTCGATGTAGTTCGGAATCACGCCAGTGATCACAAACGGAAGCGCGCCGAATGCACTCATCACAATCCAGCAGAGCGAAACCGTCACAAATCCCTCTCTGGCGCGCATGGACTTATTTGCCGGAGCCTTCAGCGTCAGCCCAAGCCCGGCCGCCACACAAAAGCCCATCGCCGAAAGCAGCCCAAAGCCGGACCACTCCCGGAAAATAACGGCAACCACAAGAGACGGGAACATCAGCCCCGCCTCCAGAATCAAAACCCATCCAAGGATAAAACGGATTAATTTAAAATTCATCTCCGTACTGCCCTCTCGTTCCTAAGTTCTCTCCTGCCAACACAGCAGAGTATACCAGACATTTTACGTATAATCCGCCTGAAAACCCGATCGTAACATACTCGTTTTCTCACATACCAGCCGGTAACGTCGAGACTTTTATGGCCCGCGATTCGCGCGTCAGGCAGTGCAAGATGCACAAGTTATTTCGTAACAATTCCTGAATCAGTAAGTACGAATCACCGCAATAAACAGCCGCACTCAGCCTTCCTGCTACACAACTACGCAAGAATATCCTCAATATCATCCAGACCCTTTTCCTGTGTAATGATAATAACACTGTCGCCGGTCTGCAGCTTGTCTGATCCGCCCGGAATGATAATTTTCCCTTCTCGGTAAATGCAGCCAACCAGAATCC
>JAJQDT010000021.1 GCA_021202075.1 Lachnospiraceae bacterium
TCAGAAAAATGAGCGATATACTTGGGTTGAGTAAGCATTATCCGACTTTCAGGATTATAAGTAACTACATAGAAAGGAGGAATTTCGATATGCTTCGAGTCAACGCAGGTACTAAATTAAACGATGAGAAGATTGAGTGCATCACTATTTACGCGGATTCACTGCCGCTGCGGAGAATGGTCAGCGATGCCAGGAAAAATAATAAATGCAGGAACCTGAATGGTAATCGGAAAATAAAGACAATGATCATCTATAATGATGGATCTATTTTTCTGTGCTCTCTGAATCCCGATACTTATCTGGCGCGTCTGGATGCCGCAGATTATTATTTAGTGGATCCCATAAGAACTATGATCCGGAAAAATGAGATCCGGGAGATTGTTTCAAAAACAAATGCGTCACATAGAAGAGATATCGCAAAGGCCAAAGCAGATGGCATGTATGTCAACCTGACCTGCAACCGCAAAACTCGCGACTATATTTTTACAGAAAGCGGAAGGATTTATGGTTTGGCATATATCAGGTCAGCAGCTGATGCCAATTGAAAGTAGTGTTATTTGAGCAGGAAAAATTTTTCACCTCCTGCTCGAATTACAGGGTATGTATAAAGCGCAAAACACGGAAATCACTTTTTCGAGCAGAAGGAGTTTCATCTTCTGCTCGTTTGCATGGAGAACGGGCAAAGCAGACCACAAATCATCTGCACAAATGTATGCGCAAAGTAACAACTCTGCCTCCTAAGCCGGGCTGACAGGAAGTTCCGCGTCCGCGCAGGATCCCGCGCAGGCATTAAGCAGTTCCTTTAAGGTTCTGGGCTCGTAGGCCATATACGGCTGCATGCAGCCAACGTTAATCGCCATCCCAGCCTTTTCACCCTCACGAATAAAAGAAGAATCAGCCAAAAACTCTTTCACACATTTCTGAAAATACGCATCTTCCCGGGTTGTATGAGTATGGCCATATAGCAAGATCGTTCCCCTATGCTGTCCATTCCACATCATAATTGGATAATGCGACAGCACCAGCTTATAATTTTTCCCCTCAAAGGAATCGGTAATTTCCTTATAATCGTAAATTTCCACAAAAAGCTGTTTTAGGCGGTAGTCTGAAAGATCATCGTGATTTCCCCGGATAAGAATTTTCCTGCCTTTAAGCCGTGCCATAAGAGCAATCAATTCCTCATTATTTCCCCTGCACCCGATGTCTCCCAGAATATATACCGTATCTCCATTCGTTACTTTCCTGTTCCATTTCTGCAGCATATCATCATGCATCTCTTCCAGTGATTTATAAGGACGGCCATCATAATTCTTTCCGCCGCTATCCACTTCAGATTTACAAAAGAAATGCAGATCACTAATGAAATAATTCATCCGTTCAACATCTCCATATCTCCAGATTTGCTCTATCTAAGTTATTTACGTAACACCCATAGAATAGCAAAATAATCTGCATTTGTCATTTGGAATATCCGGATATCATTGGACAATTAGTACAAATATCAGCCAAAAAATATATCATTTTCCACAGGCCATTATATTTTTTCGTAAATAGTCGGTTTGCGGCCAACTTTCTTATCCTGTGTATTGTGCAAACCGGAATGGCGTGATAAAATGGAAAAGCTTTACACGGTATAGGACTTCTGGAGGAATGACATCCTATGATGAGCAAAACACACATAACAATGGGGATCGGAGCTTCCCCGCTTCTCTTACATCCGGACACGGCGATCGGTATATCCGTAGCCCTCATCGGTAGCACATTTGGAGCCATCATTCCGGATATTGACTGCAAATCCACAAAAATAAGCCGCGACGCACTCCATGGAAGAATCATCGCCGGAGCGGTCATCGCAGCTTCCGTATTCTTTGGACAATCACAGCAGGTGAGCCTGCTGAAAAACATTTTACAGACACATGTCAACCATACCATTCTCCTGGGATTCCTGCTGATGTCCGTCCTCTGCGTGGCCGGACGAATCAGCGGACACAGAAGTTTTTCCCATTCGCTCCTGTTCTTCGTTCTTATGGGCGGAGCTGTTTACTCTATTTATCCCGCATTCCTGCCCGGATTCTGTATCGGATGTTTGTCGCACCTGCTGCTGGACTGCCTGAATAAAAAGCCGGTGCGACTTTTATATCCGATAAAAACAGGCTTTTGTATGAAACTTTGTTATGCGGATGGCGTGGCAAACAAGGTACTTCTCTGGGTGGGAGTGTTGCTGAATGTTTGCGCGGTTACGGTGGCATGGGCGGAAGCTTTTTTATAAAAACTGAAAGAAGCATCGTTTATCCCTGCTTTTAATCATCTGGTGCCGGGAAGCCTCACCATACCCCACTGCTGAAAATATTTCTTAAACTCCTCTGCATACGGCTCCAGATTTAAATTCTTCATCCCAAACCCTGCATCAGAAAAGCACATGGTCTCTGGTTTTTCACAGGTATAAGCACTCCAATCGGGCAGCCCCGGGCCATTTGGATCTCCGCTTTTTGCAAAATTGCACCAATAATCAACCGTTGCATCCGAAAGGACATAATCGTAGCCTTTCCACGGTCTCCAGCAGCGGGCCATAGTGCCAAACATATACCAGAGTTCACAGCTGTGCCAGCTGCCGAGACCATCGCCCGGCAATGCATGGTCAAAATAATAGGTATAGATCCTTCTGCGCCCGGACTTTGCCATCCAGTCGCCCAGTGCATTTGCGGCGCTGTATGCAGCCACACGTTTTTTCTGGCCCTGATCCGGTTCGTCTTCCTCAAACTGACAGATGATATCTACATCGCCAGCCACACCCCCGCAGAGGATGGAATCACAGTTCATGCGTCCCTCTTTTATGCTCTGTCCCGCATATTCCACAAGATTGTATCCATCTATGCACGGATGAAAGCCCAGATCACCGCACGGACCTCCCATGACTGCAGACATCGCAGCATCCAGCCTCTCATATACCTCCTGCTCCGGCAGGGTCATCACTTCCTCAAACGTCATGTCTGCCTGTTCCAAAAGGCGGATTCCAAGCTGCTCCTGCGCCTCCATCGTGCGGTATTCTGACCAGTCGTTAATTCCGCCTCCCGACTGTATGATGGCATGCCGGATCAGACCCCTGCACCGCGGAGATGTCAGCAGCGTCCGCGTCGACATGGCTCCGGCAGACTGTCCGAACACCGTAATGTTTTCCGGACTGCCGCCAAACGCAGCAATATTCTCATGTACCCACTGCAGTGCGAGAATCTGATCCTCCATCCCCGCGCTGCCGCAGCGCCCATTTCTCTTCGTCAGCTCCGGATGTCCGAAAAATCCGAACGCATTACAGCGATATTCGATGGAGACGAGAATGCAGCCTCTTTTGCACATCGCTTCCCCATCAAATTCCTGCTCATAGCTGTAGCCGCCCAGATACGCGCCGCCATGTATCCACAGAAGTACGGGCAAATCCTGTCCGCTGCTGTCGGCCGGTGTCCAGATATTTAAGTACAGGCAATCCTCACCCATATTTTTCGGTTCCGGATAAAATTCTTTCACATAAAGCCCAAAGCTTTCAGGCGTTTGCATACAGGTTTTCTCAAACCGCGTACAATCCAAAACGCCTTCCCATGGTTCCCTCTTCTGCGGAGGAGCAAAGCGAAGAGCCCCAACCGGCGGCTTTCCATAAGGTATCCCCCGAAAAACAGTAAAGCCCCTGTTATTTCCCCTCGCTCCACGCACAAGTCCGCAGTCAGTTTTTACTTCCATCAAAGCCATTTTTCAATTTCCTCCTTTATCATCTCATCCACTCTTCATGAGATATCTGTACAACTGCTTTCGGATGGCCTTCCGGCAGCCATTCATGGAAATGTATTTTTGTTTTACGGTCAGACGACAGGTAGTGCAGATCTTTTTCTATCATAGACATACTCTCCTTCATTCTCTGACTGATGTATTTTGCCACCCCAGGATAGCAATTGTCTTCGGGTCTTTCTCTCCGTCAAAATACTTATCCAGCACCTTTTGGAAAACCTCACAGCATGGGTCTGCTATAGAAAACAACGTCATAGACGAACGCAGTTTGAGATTGTCCGGCCAGCCCATCACTTCTTCTGCATCCGAAGACTCCAGTTCCAACAGCGCTGATGATATTTCGCGCAGATGTTCTCCCAGAACAGGATGGCGGATATATTCCTTTGCCTCATCCAGCCCGGATATCGCGTAATACTGCGCGGTTGAACTATATCCAAGCCCCTGTATCTGCGGAAAAATATACCACATCCAATGGCTCATCTTCTTTCCTGAACGAATTTCCTGCAACGCCCGCTTGTACGACTTTTCCTGTGCAGACAGAAATCGGTCTAATCCTTCTTTCATGTAGTTGCCTTCTTTCATAATTCATGAAACTATTCCGTCTTTGAACAGCTCAATATACACCCTTTTATCATTCGCTCAAAGGATTCTGCAAATCTCAGATCATCCTCCTGAGTACG
>JAJQDT010000011.1 GCA_021202075.1 Lachnospiraceae bacterium
CTGGGGACGATGCGAAGACAACGACCGTGACCGTACAGTCGGGGCAGTCAACGGCGCAGGAGCTCACTGTGAGCATGACGAATAAGGAAGAGAGCAAAGGGAGCATCACGCTGACGAAATACGGAGCGAACAGCGCGGTACTTGCCGGGGCAAAATTCGACCTGTACCTGGTAGTGGATGGATCCGACGATACAAAGGTCAACACGGCCACGCTGACGACAGACGCGGATGGCCAGATCACAGTAGAAGACCTTGAGCCGGGTACATACTACTTCGTAGAGACGGAGGCGCCAAGCGGTTATGTGACGCCGACCGGTGATGCAGCAAAGACGGCGACAGTGACCGTACAGTCCGGCCAGTCAACGGCACAAAGCCTTAGCGTGAGTATGATAAATACAGAAAATGGCACCCTCGTCCTCACCGGTTCGAAGACCTACCAGAACGGTACCCTCACCGCAGGTGCATTTACCTTCACAGTAAAGGAAGGCACGGAAAAAGTTTCGACTGGTACTGTTGCAGCGGATGGCACGATTACGTTTACGGAAATTAAGTATGCGGATACTGATGCAGTCGGCACTCATACCTATAAGATCACGGAGGATCTCCCGGCTGATGCGACTGCTGAGAATGATTACACGGTAAATGGCATTAAGTACGACCCGACTGAGATTACGGTGACGGTCGAAGTAACAGATAACGGTGAAGGAACTCTGGTTGCGGAGATTGTGGAGGGTGAGAGTGATGAGATCACCTTCACGAATGAGAAGGAACTGACGAGCATCACCGGTACGAAGACCTGGGCAGATTACAACAACGCAGACCAGACGCGTCCGGAGTCGATTACGGTGAATCTGCTGGCGAACGGCGTGGAAGTGGATGAGACGACGGTGACGGCAGCGGATGCTTGGAAGTATGAGTTTACGAATCTTCCGAAGTACGATGATGACGACAAGCTGATTACGTACACGGTAACCGAGGATGCGGTTGATGGCTATGTGACGACGATTAAAGCAACGTCGGCTGGCTATGACATTACTAATACCTATACGACGACAACAAGCATCAGCGGCACAAAGACCTGGGCGGACAATGACAACGTAAGCGGAAAGCGTCCGGCGAGCATTACCATTAACCTGCTGGCGAATGGTGAGCTGGTGGACAGCCAGACGGTGACGGCGGCTGAGGACGGTACCTGGAACTATGCGTTTACCGGACTGGATAAGTACGATGCGGATAACCAGCTGATCACGTACACGATTACCGAGGATGCGGTTGCGGGTTACACGAGTGTGGTGAGCGGCGCGGCTGCGAATGCGGACGGCACCGGTTATACTTCGAACGTGACGAATACGCTGGAGACCGGTTCCCTGGCAGTGACGAAGACGGTTGCGGGGACGACGGTTGACACGGCGAAGGAGTTTACGTTTACCGTTACCTTAAGTGACACAACGCTGAACGGCACGTTTGGCGGCATGACATTTGCAAATGGCGTTGCAACGTTTACACTGAAGCACGGCGAAACAAAGACGGCAACAGGCCTGCCGGCGGGCATCACTTACACGGTGGCTGAGGCAGACTACACGACGGACGGCTATGTGACGGCATCGACCGGAACGACGGGCACGATTGCAAAGGATGAGACGCAGACGGCGGCGTTTACGAACTCGATCACGTCAGTGAAGATCCGCAAGGTGGATGTGACGACGGGCGAGGAACTTCCGGGCGCGACCATCCGGATTGTGGATGAGAACGGCACCGTGATTGATGAGTGGGTTTCCACGACGGAGGACCACGAAGTGACCGGGCTGGTTCCGGGCAAGACCTACACGCTGATTGAGACCGTGGCGCCGACCGGCTATGACATTACCACAAACACGACGTTTACGCTGGCATCCGACGGAACGGTGGATACGACGAAGACGACGACAACCACGCAGGACGGTGTGCTGCTGGTGGAGGATTCGATGACCGTCAGCGAGACCGCATTGATCTCGGTGACGAAGAACCTGGCGCTGAGCAGCGGCGATACGCTGATTGCGTCGAGTGCGACGTTCTATGTCGGCCTCTATGTGGACGCGGCATGCACGAACCTGTACGCGAGCAAGGCGATCATGATCACGAACGCCTCCTCCGGGACAGTGACCTTTGACAACCTGCAGATTGGCAGAACCTATTACATCGCCGAGTGCGATTCGACCGGAACAGCGCTTGCATCCGGAATCGGGACCATGGCAGACGGCACGACCTACGCGGCTAACTTTGGCGATGGCGCAACGACCGCGACAGCGGCCGTGACCGATGGCAGCGAGACCGTGATCTCGTTTACGAACGAGTTCTACACGATACCGGACGGCTTCTATAAAGAAGGCACGCTGACCATCACGAAGCTGCTGCTGGATCCGAGCGGCGACGCGTTAGAGAGCAGTGAAGTGTTCTACGCAGGAATCTTCAGTGATTCGTCCTACACGACACTGGCGGACAACGTAGACCAGAACATCGTAACACTTGATCTGGCGGGCGGCTCTTCCGTAAGCGTGGATGTGAAGGTGAGCATTGAGACCGGCGAGACCGCTACCCTGTATGTGACGGAGGTTGACGCGGACGGCAACCCGGTAGCGGATGCGGCAGACTTCGCATACGAGGTGAGCGTAGACGAGACAAAGGTGACGATAGACGAGGACAACACCACCGCGAAGGTGACCATCACGAACCAGGAGATCGAGATAGTCGAAGAAGAATCGGAGGAAGAGGAAGAAGAAACGGAGACCGAGGCAGAGGCGGTACAGACCGGCGACGAGACGCCGCTGGCAGGGTACATGGCGTTGATGCTTTTGGCACTGGGAGTGCTGATGGCAGAAGGCATCCGCAGGAAGAAGAGGATGAACAGATAACCGTATGCCATAGATTTTGATGTGGGTGCGGAGAATTGAGAAAACCATCTGCTGCATGGAAAATATGCGGCAGATGGTTTTTCATAATATAATTTAAAAAGTCAGCAACCATTTGATGAGGCATGAAGGATGCAGCTTTGGTTCCTGCAATAATATTATTGACAAAGTGCGATATATGGAATATACTAAAGATGCAGGTAGATATACACTGTATACCCATGTAATCGAATTGATATTTAATTGCTTTGTCAAGTGCGTTGGTCGTGAGAAGCGCTGTCAGGCGGACTTTTTACCAAGGCTGCAAATAAAAGAGAATCGCGCCCATAAAAAGTTTGTGCTGAAGCATGAAGACGCGGTCTGCATCCTGCATCCAAAAGCGATGCAGAATATATAGGAGGAACTGGAATGATACGAGGTATGGATGCCGCATTGTATATTTTGAGTCTGGACAGGGAGCATAGACTTTTTGATAAAACGCTTCGCAGCCAGAATGGAAGAACGTTCTATGAGGGAAATGCGCGTTTAAATAAGTATTTGCACTTAGCACAGAACATTTATATCGCAAAATATCAGAAACCATTGATGGATTCAGTATTTTATGCATATGACAATGGTGCGGTAGATCCCAGAGTGCAGGAAAATTATTCTGTATTATTAGAACGAAGAGACATGGACATTGTTTTACCGGAGGATGAAAAGAAATTTCTGGATAAAATATATAAGGTTTTTCAGAATGCCACACTAGATGAACTGATTGAATTATCCCATGAAGATTCTGAATGGATGGACAAACATAATTTTTATCAGAAGGAAGATCAACGGATGGATTCAATGGCTCGTAAAGAGGAATATGCTGAACAATATGAAGATATGATAAAGGTTATGGAAAGGATGGAGGTATGAGCGATTTAGAAGTAGGTCAGGTATTATCCTTGAAAATTCGCTTTAACAACAATGGAACTTTTTCCACTGTCCGCCATCCGTATTTGATTGTTGATATTGATAGAGAATTTAACACGGTTGAGATTGCTCAGCTTGATTCCCTTAAGGGAAAAGAATATAAGGCAGCAATGAAGAGCAATAAGGTTATATATTGTGATAACCCGCCGGAAACTGTCATTGACAAAGACAGCTATGTACAGTTGGATAATACTTTTAAACTTGAATTATATGATGAATTAGTAAAGTATAGGAGACAGTCTGATAAGCTTAGTTCAGAAAAATTGAATGGCGCCGGTAAGAAGGTGGGTGTATTGGTAGCATATAAAAATTATCATAAGAGCCACGAGATTGATGAAAATAAGCAGGTTTATATGTCGAAAAGTGAGCTTGAGGATAATCAATAGAAGGATATAAATGGCTAAGTGTAAACTAACATAGGCGGCAAGTTTTACCTTGTCGCCGTTTTCATGTGTGTCAGGAATGAAAGCAGGAGAAAGCTATGATTTTGTATGAGGATAAGGAGATTCTTGTCTGTCATAAGAGTGCCGGGATGCCGGTGCAGAGCGCGTCGGTGCGGCAGAAGGATATGGTCAGTGTTTTGCGGAACCATCTGGACGGTGGGGAGGTATATGTGGTGCATCGCCTGGATCAGCCGGTGGAGGGTGTTGTCGTCTTTGCGAAGACGAAGGCGGCTGCGGCGGATCTGAGCAGGCAGATGGCGGATGGGCATATGAAAAAGGTATATCAGGCGGTGGTGGAGCTGCCGGAGGATGCGGTTATCCGTGAAGCCTCGAAAAAGTCGGATAACAGCAAAGCCGGTAAAAATGCAGCTATCAGCGAAGCGGGGAAAACGGCGGATTGCAGCGAAGACAGAAAAAATAGGATCGTCAGTGAAGATGAATGGCATACGCTGGTGGATTATCTGGTGAAGGATGGGCGGAATAATCGCTCGTTTGTGGCGGACTCGGGGAGGCCGGGAGCGAAGAGAGCCGAACTGCGGTATCGGATATTAAAGTGGTGGGAGGAGGCGCAAGAGAATGCGGACGGGAAACAAATGACGGAAGCTGTGAGAAAGCTTGCGCTGGCCGAGATTGAATTAATGACCGGCCGCCATCATCAGATCCGCGTGCAGATGGCGCACGCGGGGCTTCCTCTGGCGGGTGACCGGAAGTATAATCCGAGGTACGCGGAGAGTGCAAAGAATGGTTCTGTACCCGGATGCTCGGAATCGCTGGCGCTTTGCGCGGTGTCGCTTACGTTCCGGCATCCATCGACGAAGAAGCGGGTGACGTTTGAAGTGAGGCCGCAGTTTGCTGTAAATATGCAGGTATGAAAACCGGCTTTTCTGTACATATTAACCGCAGAGTCTCGTTTGAGTCTTTGCGAAATGACAGATATCAGGGGTTGTGGTATGTCGGAAACAAAGAAGCTGGTGCGTTTGATGGGGGTTACTCTGGCGGTATATCTGGTGTTTAAGTACCTTTTGCCGTACGGTTTCCCCTTTTTGATTGCGGCTGTTATGGTGCGTCTTCTGAATCCGGTGACGGAGCGGATCTGCAGGCGGCTTGTATGGAAAAAGGAAGCGGTGGTGTCGGTTCTTCTGATGCTGCTGCTGGCGGTCTGCTGTTTTGTGATTTATGTGTTTTACGGGCTGCTGATGGATCAGCTTCGGCGGATCGCGCTGCATTTTGATGATTATTATGCGTATGTATGCGGGCTGATCGACCGCTGCTGCCTGATGGCGCAGAAGAGCCTCGGGCTGGATGTGGAAGCGGTGGAGGAGTTTATTTATTCGGAGATTGAGGCGGCGACGGATCAGATCCGGGTCTATCTGGTGCCGGGGGTGGTCAATTATTCGGTGAAATACCTGAAGAAGCTGGCGAACGCGGGTCTCTTTGTGTTGATACTGTTTGTGTCGATCGTGCTTCTGATCAAGGATTATGATGAGATTCGGGAGAAGCTGGGAAAGTATGAGCTTTATCGGCATTTTCATAATATTACGGAGCGGATGTGGAAGCAGGGCGGCATGTATCTGAAGGCGCAGGCGATGATCATTGGGGTGGTGATGATGCTGTGTACGGCGGGACTGTGGCTGCTGGGCAATCCGTATTTTCTGCTGCTCGGGATTGGTATCGGGCTGATGGACGCGCTTCCGTTTATCGGGACGGGGACGGTGTTGGCGCCGATGGCGGCGGTGTATGTGTTTCAGGGAAAATACAGGTTGGCGCTCGGTCACCTGGGACTGTTTCTGGTGACCTATGTGGTGCGGGAATTTCTGGAGCCGCGGCTGATCGGACAGAAGCTGGGCGTCTGGCCGATCGGGATGGTGATTGTGGTCTATGCGGGGCTGTATCTGTTTGGAACCGCGGGCGTCGTGCTCGGTCCGGTCGCGCTGCTTTTGATTATGGAGATATGGAGGGAGTTCTGAATTTGCTTTGACCGGACGCTGGAGATGGAGCCGGCAGCCTCTGATGCACAAAATTATCTCGATATGGCATTAAGGAGCTGCTGCGAAATAACTTGCCCATCTTACAGCGCTTAATGTGCAAATCGCAGATTATAAAAGTCTTGACGCAGCCCGCCGGCATTTGCTGACATATCTGTTATTTCATTTTATTTGGCATCATTTGCAGATTCGTGCAGTATTGCAGCGCGGTTTCCCTGGTGATTTTCCCTTGCTTGTAGAGCCGGGCCAGGCTGCTGTCCATAGAGATCATGTCATCTTTGCTGGAGGTGTAGATGGTGCCATCAATCTGGTGGATCTTGTTGTCGCGGATCATGGTGCTGATCGCGGAGGTCATGGTCATGATTTCGAATGCCGGGATCAGGCTGCCGTCGGTGGCCGGTACGAGCTGCTGGGAGACGACCGCGCGCAGTACCATGGAAAGTTGCATGGCGATCTGGTGCTGCTGCGAGGGCTCGAATACGTCGATGATACGGCTGATGGTATTGGCCGCGCCGATGGTGTGCAGGCTGGAGAGGACGAGATGACCGGTTTCCGCCGCGGTCATGGCGGTCTGGATGGTCTCGTGGTCGCGCATTTCACCGAGCAGGATGACGTCCGGGCTCTGTCTCAGGGAAGCGCGAAGCGCGGTCAGATAGTTGTCCGTGTCGGTCGAGATTTCGCGCTGGCTGACGATGCTTTGTTTGTGCCGGTGTAGGAATTCAATCGGATCCTCCAGGGTGATGATATGGCCTGCCCGGGAGGAATTGATGCGGTCCACGATACAGGCGAGCGTGGTGGATTTCCCGTTGCCTGCGGGTCCGGTGACCAGAATGAGTCCCTTCGTCGCGTCTGCCAGGGAAAGAACCGCCGACGGGATGCCGAGACTTTCCGGATCCGGCAGATCGAACGCGATAATCCGGATCACGGCAGCGAGCGAGCCGCGCTGCTTGTAGGTGCTGACGCGGAACCGGGAAAGTCCGGGTATAGCAAAGGAAAAGTCGTCGTCGCCGCTCGTGAGAAAATGGTCGATGGACCGGCTGCCGGCCAGCTTATAGATGTCTTTGATCAGAACCTCCGTGTCAGATGGCATCAGGCGGTCTCCGGTGCGGTACAGGATCCCGTTCACTTTATAGGCTGCCGGAAGTCCTGCGACAATAAAGATATCGGATGCCCCCGCTTCTACTGCGGAAGTAAGGAATGAAGTAAGATCAATAGCCATAAATTTTCCTCTCTTTTATTCGGTCTCGTTTTCACTGGTTCGGTACAGGTTCTGATTGGTGTCCGCTGACCACTCCTGCGTGGAGATTACCTTCTGGCTGGTAATCTGATAGAGGGTATCTGTGCCGGTTTTCGGCCAGGCAATGGCGAGCTCCATATGAAGATATTGCGTATCCGTTATATCGATGTCGAAAGCGAGTGCTGCGGATGTCCTGCCGTCTGCGGGCTCGGCGGCGCTGCCGTCGTCTAAAGCGGAGTCATCCTGGGAATCGACGGAACTGTCGTCCAAAGCGGAATCATCTTTGAAATCAGCGGAGCCATCGTCCGAGACGGAATCATCCTTGTAATCGACGTAGCTGTCATCCGAAACGGAATCATCCTTGTAATCGGCGGAGCCATCATCCGAGGTGGAATGGTTTTCGGAATCGGTGCCCTCGGCGTATATGGTCCATGTGAGCTCCACTCCATCGACGGTGATCTGTGCGCAAGCGTCCAGATACGTCTCTTCCGGGTTCTCTGAAGCTTCGGCTTCTCTCAGGCAGGCGGCGAGCTGTGTGTCGATCTCGGCCAATATTCCGTTAGCCGCGGTGACGGCTGCGTAATATTCGGTCGTCCGTTCTGCTGAATTCTGGCTCAGCTTGCTGTCGGCTGTCGCGCCGGAGAGGGAGAGCAGGGAAAAGGTGATCAGGCAGAGGGAGAGAAAAATCAGCAGCATCAGTGAGATTCCGGCGGTTTTTTTCATGAAAGCGCCTCCTCTCTCGTCAGCGGCAGGCGGATCATCACGGTCAGGTCGTACAGGCTTTCTCCTGCCTGGTCGGTAAAGGAAATATTGGCGGTCTGACTGTGGTTCTCTTCGCTCAAACTGACCGTCAGGGTGTAGTATGCCGCCTCTGACTCGCAAACGGTTAGATCACTGTCGTAGCTGATCTCGTAGAGCTTTTCATAAATCGGTTTCTGGTCATTGGATGTTTCAGAAGTTAAAACGGCCTCCGGGAAATAATCCTCGAAGGATTCTCCGGCCTCGAGAACTTCGGCGATGGAAGCCGAAGTCGTCTGTGCATGGGCGAGCGCGTCCGCGTTGCGTGTGATTTTGTGGGCGGCTGCGAATACACGCAGGCAGACCGTGCCGATGATCAGAAAGAAAAACAGCACAATCAGGAATTCGATAAAAAACAGACGGGATTTACCCGAATCCTGCTTCTTCACAGCGACGCCTCCTTTCGCTTTCTATATTGTGATATCTGTCGGGTGGATCAGCTCGCTCATGGATTCGCCTTCCGGGCTGATTGCGGTCACGCGCAGCAGGCTGCCGTCCTGCTCGATGGTAAAATCGGACAGCTCGACGAGTGCGGAGCCCATGGCGGCTGTGGGGGTCGTCTCTTCCCGGACGAACAGCTCCCGGAGAAACCCATCATAGTAGTAAATATAGGTACAGGTGGCGGTTTCCGCTTCTTCGTCGGACAGAAGCTTCAGAGCCGGAATGTCTTCTACAGATGAGAGGGAAACCTGACCTTCGGAATCATACTGGCGCACCTTTTCCGCAACGTAGGCAATCGAGGTGCGGGAGGTATAGTTTTCATCCAGGCTGGAGATGCTGTTCTGATAAACGAGCGCCCCGGTGCCGGCCAGTACGAGCGCAAAAATTGCGAATGTAATTAAAAGAAGGAACGTGAAAAGAAAGTCTGTACTATGCTGTTTTCTCCGGTACATAGAGTGCTTCCTCCTTTCTGTTCCTGCTTCCTGAAGTGTCCGCCCCCGGCATCCAGAGTTTCCTGTGGGGGCAGCCTCTCTGCAGACAATGAAATTAAATCTTAGTACTTTATTACTTTATTAAGGAAAAGCTTTGTTTAGCTGCATCTTCTTCTTTTTGCCATTTTGCGCCAAAGATCGTTTATAAGCGGCCTGACGGTTCCTTAGGATCTGTGACGAAATAACTTATGCATCTTGCATCTCCTGACGTGCGAATCGCAGACCATAAAGGCCTCGACGCATTAGCTTAGCGGAATGACGGTAATGGTCGGCATCAGGTTCGCGCCAAGAATCTCATAGTCCACCACGTATTTGTCTGAATCCCAGCTGATGCCGTAATGCTCACACAGATAGTCCAGGCTTTCCGGGTAGGCGCCCTCGGTCGCGTAACACTGCACGGCGCTGCGGGTGATGGCGGTCTGAAGGCTTTTGGCCTGCTCTTCATTTGCAGTACTGTTGACTGCATTTACCCCGGTCACCAGGAAAAATGCCGCGCAGAAAAAAATGACTGCCGTGGTCAGAATCTGCCGGAGCAGGGAATGTGATTTTTTCTCATGGGCAAAACGGTTCATAGTGTTCTCCTTTGCATGGCGAGGCTTCCCATCCTTACCCAATATTTGACATGACGCCGAGCAGTGGGAGCATGACGGAGATCAGAATCAGGCCGGTCAGGACGGACAGGATGGCCGTGATGGCGGGCTCAAGAGCGCTGACGGCGGACTGGATGCGGGTGTCCGCTTCCTCCTGGCAGCGCGCGGAGATTTCTTCGAGCGCGGTCTCGGCGGCGCCGGTGCGGAAGCCGATGGAAGCCATCCGGGCGTTCAGGCCGGAGAAGATACCGGATTCGCGCAGAGCCTCTCCAAAGTCCGCGCCCTCGTCCATGCGCCGGGATGCGGTTTCCAGCCTCTCTTTGGCGGCCGGGTCGTCGATCAGGCCGACGGCCAGGGAGAAGCCCTCCCCCATGTCAAGGCCGCTGTGCAGCGCGAGGGAAAGCGTATGGGAGAAGCGGGAGCAGGTCAGAAGTCCATTGACGGTCCGCATAAATGGCAGATAGTTCAAAAGCGCGAGAATGGATACGCGCAGCTTCGCACTTTTCAGGGAAACCAGCACGAGAACCACGATCGCGACAAAAAGGACGAGAATCACGGCGGACATGCGCTGCAGGACATTTCCCGTCCGGAATACGACGGAGGTGACGCCGGAGATTTCCATGCCGAGCTGTTCGAATACCTCCTCGAAGACCGGCATGACCTGTGTCATCAGGACGGCGAGTACTGCGAAAAGCATGGCGAGCAGGATCAGCGGCCAGGTGAGCGCATCGCGGATGCTGCCGACCAGCGCGTGCTGGCGCTCATAATAGACGGAAAGAGAGCGCATGACATCTTCGAGCTCGCCGGAGCGGTCGCCGATTTCCGTCATTTTAACAAAATAATCGGGAAAACATCCGGTGCCGCGCATGGCTTCCGCGAGATCGCCGGACATCTCCAGCGAATCGTAGACTTCGCCCAGAATCTCCCTGCCCTCCCCGGCAGGGGAATCGTCTCTTAGGATGGAAATACCCTCCAGAACCGAAATGCCGGAGTGGAGGATCATTGCGAGCTGCCCGGAAAGGAACGCGAGCTCGCTGTCATTTAATACCTGTCGCATAGATATACCTCTTCTGTTTTTTTATCGCACATACAGCACAGTGTAATTGTCGCTGTCGCTCATATATTCGCTGGCCGCGTCCGTATCCACATTGGAGGAGGACAGCGTCGGATCCAGCAGGGTCCATTCGTCCCCGCTGAACTGAACGGCGTTCTCTACCCAGCCGCGGGATTCGATGTATACGTCAATCCATGCGTGGCGCACTTCGCTGACGTAGCCGATCGCGAGCCGGGCCGGTATGGACAGAGACCGCAGCATGGCGCAGGTCAGGGATGCGTAATCAAAGCAGATGCCCTTGCCGGTCTTCAGTGTCTCGTCGATATCCGGAAGGTAGCCGGTCTCCACCGTTGCCGCCTTCTCATCGTCGTAGGTAATATGGCTGATGACATAGTCGTAAATGCTGTTCAGCGCATCCAGATCTGTCTCGGCGTCTACAGATAACTCCGCCGCCAGTGTGACGGCCTCGCTGTCTGCCGTAAAATTCACATATTGATTCGGATAGAGGAACGGGAGAAATTCGCTTTCCAGTTCCACCTCCAGTGGCTGGCTGAACAGGGTGGTATACTGGTCATCTCCGATATTTTCATAAGCGATGATAATGTAAGTGCCGTCTCCGGCGGTCAGAGGGAACGTTGTCACCTCATTGGCAGTTTCAATAAAATATTTATAGGTGACCCCGTCCGGCCCGGAAATCTGGATGTTTACTTTTGTCCCGTCTTCTTTCAGAAGGCAGGTAAAATATCCCTGGTCCGCATGGGAGAGATCCATGTCCAGCAGGTCCGTGCTAACGTCCGTAGTTTCAAAAACGGGCTTCAGCACGTTTGTTTTGCCTGGCTTGTAGGAGGCCACGCCGGATGAAGCGCTGTCTGATGCCCCGCCCTGCCCGCAGCCGGTGCAAAGCAGTCCGCAGATGACCAGCACGGCGGCCAGGCGGCAGAAAGGCCGCGGAAGGTATTGTTTCATTAATATTTATGCCTCCTGTCATGAACTCTGACGACGGGTATGTTCATGCGCCCTCAGCACAATGATCCGGTCAGAAAATCCGGTCAGAAACAGATCCGGAAGATGTCTCCGGAAGAAAAATGAATTCAAAAACTGCCTGAAAAATTGATATAAGCACAGTATACCAGATAAGAAAAAAAAGGAAAGAAAAAAAGCGGAAAAATATTCGAAAAATGAAAACAAAAAAAGAATTTTTTCATTGTGTGCTCTGTGCAGGGTATCCGGTTCTTACAGGAAAAAATATCGATGAAAAAGTGCTAATGCTGCATGACACAGTCGCGATTTTTGTAACTGCGTAAAAATATAAAAAAAGGGGTTGACAAATGGAAATTGATGGAGTAATGTTAAGCTGTAAGAGAAGCTGATGACAGTTCTTTTAATGAAATCTGATTAAAGGCAAACCCGCCGAAAGACGGGGACGCAAAGCCAGGGGTCTAAGGTCGGAAGGCTATGACAGCCGGTTGCCGCATTTCAAATGGCAGAGAATGTATGGATTCTATCCTGTCATGTGATTGGTGTTACGTCAGTAGTGAAGCAATCATATTGGAATGTTTATTTGGCAACCGCTGATTGAAAAGAAGATCAAGCGGTTTTTTGCATACATAAAATCACAGCAATCTTTGGTAGCAATAGGAAAAGGCATTGGAACGATTCTGATTCCTTCCTATCAACAAATATATAATGATTTTAGGAGTATAAAGCAGTACAGGAGGGATTACGTATGAAAGGTAAACAGGTGAAAGAGTTATTGAAAAAGAAATCGACGAGGATTACAGGAGCAGTACTTGCAGTTGCGGTTGCTTTTGGGGGTGTCTGGGCAGTAAACCAGCAGGCGACCACCGTTCCGGAGCTTGTCTCTTATGTAGATACGGAAGATGTTACAACGATTTCGGAAGAGGAGGTGCCGCTTTCTAATACGCAGGTGACGACCTCCACGAAGACGAAGAAGACGACGAAGAAAGTGAAGTTGGATGAGAAGGCGACCAAGACATATACGTCAAAGGGCAAGACTTCCACGAAGACTTCTACAAAGACTTCGACGACCGCGTCTTCCAAGACGACAACCAGGACGACGGTGAAGACACAGACGACCAGTAAGTACACGAAGGGTTCCAAAGTCTGCAAGCAGACAACGACGACCAAGACGACGGTTACGAAGACGGTGGTGACCTCGTCCGGCAGCAGCTCCGCATCGACCGCATCGGCGGCATCGACTGATTCGTCCAGCACTTCAGCTTCTTCGACGAAAGCAACGGTTGAAACGCTTGCACCGAAGGTGGACAGCAGAATCACTTCCGCATGGAATACACTTGGATTCAGCATTATGATTGATTCCAGCGTTTCCTATTCCGGATATTTCGATGCAAAGAAACAGCTTATCACATTGAAGAGTGCGGATGAGACCATCTACCATGAGCTTGGCCACTTTCTGGCATTTATAGCGGGCAATGTTGATACATCTTCTGCCTTTGTAGCCGTTTACAACAGTGAGAAGGATCTGGTTACCGCTTATAACAAGTCCTATGTGACACAGGACAGCTCAGAGTATTTTGCAGAGTCCTTCAAGGATTACACTTTGGATGCGGCGTCTCTGCAGGCTTCCAGACCGCAGACCTATGCGGCGATTGAAGCGGCGCTGGAGAAGGTGACCACCGCACAGGTGACGAAGATCGCGACCGTATACGCATCCATCTGGAACTAAAAGGAACTGAAGGATTGATGAGTCAGGTACAGGATGATTCGGTACCGGGTGACAGATTGGCGGAAGAACCTGTAAGAAAAATAAGATAATGAGATAAAAATCGGCAGATGAAAGGTCTGCCGATTTTTTTATGCACAGGGGCGCGTAAGGAGTTTTGTGGCTTACGCCACACGCGGCCCGGCGCGGCGGATAGGGGAGAGAACCTTCCCCTATCCGATTGTTTCTTCGCCCGGTTCTGGGCCATCGCTTTCGATCTGCATGGGAATGTCGGTCTCGCCCGGTGTTTCTTCCGACGAAGGTGTTTTCCCCATCGTCTCATCGACATCCCAGTGATCCGGGTCGGCGTCATCCTCCTCTTTTGGAGCATATTTGCTGAATATTTTACTTAAAAAATATGAGTTGCAGTATGCGATCACGGCGAATCCCACCATAATCCAGAACAGAATTGCCCAGTTCAGCGTTGTGCCATTGTACAGGCTGACGACTGCTGCCGCGATGATAATCGCGAGCATGGCAATGGTGCGCGGGAAGTCGGCGATAGCCATGATGAAGGAATTCCGGATGGTGTTCGCAATCGTGTTTTCAAACCGGGATAGAATGGCGAACAGGTAAAGGAACATCATGATGACGACGACGCAGATCACCAGGATGATGACCGTCATGACGCTGCTGAAGGTGCCTTCACCGCTTCGGAGGATCATCAGATCCAGCGCCAGGATGATTCCGACCAGCAGCGTGAGAAGCCAGAGGCCGGTGGCCTGCCTGAAATTCTGCCGGAATGACCGGAAGAAGCTTCGGATGACGTAGCCCTCCTCCCCGTCGCGCATTTTCAGAACTACGTAGTTCAGCGCGGTCAGCGAGGCGCCGATGGTGAAGACCGGGATACAGCAGATGACGAACACAATGTTCAGAATCATCAGATCCGCGAGTCGGCTAAGAGATCGCCAGAGGACGTTGTCCATGTTGAAAAAGCCACTCATTCGTATCACTCACTCTCTATTAAATTTTATGCACACGACCGCATGTGCAGCGGTCGTTGCCTGCGTCCTCGATTTCCTGCGAAAATCGGGACATGAAGCGTGTGCCACTGGCACACAGCAACGGTGCAATGCGAAACGACGAAAGTCGTTTCTTATATATATGAGGAACAGTATAGTCGATTTGGCGGAAAAAATCAATGAATATTGGGGATTTTTCACGATTCACAAATTGACAAGCAAGCAGGGAGTGGTCTATAATAAACGGATGTGTGACGGACCCGGATGGATGCTGCCTGGCGGAGGTCGGCGTTTGCCGGAACCCGCAGAGGAAGGGCAAACCGGCCTGCTTCCTGTGGAAGGATGTTTGCGGAGGCGAGGGTGAATCGGCCTGCCCTCTGCGGCAGGATGCTTGAGGAAATGGATCGGGGTTCGAAGTTTTGCAGGAGGAGCAGACCATGTTGTACGACAAGGTAGAGACGAATCGGAATTATGTAGAATCCGAGAAGAAGATTGGCGCGTTCTGGAAAGAGAACAGGACGTTTGAGAAAAGCATGAAGATTCGCGAGGGGCAGCCGATTTATACATTTTATGACGGGCCGCCGACCGCGAATGGCAAGCCGCATATCGGACATGTACTGACTCGTGTGATTAAGGATATGATTCCGCGGTACCACACGATGAAGGGGGAAATGGTGCCGAGAAAGGCCGGATGGGATACCCATGGCCTGCCGGTGGAGCTGGAGGTGGAGCGCTCGCTCGGTCTTGACGGCAAGGAGCAGATCGAGGAATACGGCATGGAGCCGTTTATTGAGCACTGCAAGGAGAGCGTCTGGAAGTATAAAGGGATGTGGGAGGATTTCTCACAGACGGTCGGCTTCTGGGCGGATATGGACAATCCGTACGTGACCTATCATGATGACTTCATCGAGTCGGAGTGGTGGGCGCTGAAGGAAATCTGGAACAAGGGACTTCTGTATAAGGGGCATAAGATTGTGCCGTACTGCCCGCGCTGCGGGACGCCGCTTTCCAGTCATGAGGTCGCGCAGGGCTACAAGGATGTGAAGGAGAGATCGGCGATCGCCCGCTTTAAGGTAAAGAATCCGGAGATGACGGTTCTGGCGGATCCGGAGGAGATGTATATCCTGGCCTGGACGACGACACCGTGGACGCTTCCGTCGAACGTGGCGCTTTGCGTGAATCCGCATGAGACCTATGTGAAGGTACGCTTTACGGAAAAGCCTGCAGTCAAACCGAAGGATAAAACGAAAAAAGCGGCGAAAGAAGGCGCGGATGCGGCAAATGCAGCCGGACAGCCGCATAAAGATGGCCCAGCTGCGGCAGACGTATGCGGACAGCCGCAAAAAGACGGGGCAGCCGCGCAGCAGGAAATGGAAGCGGCCGCGCCGAAGACGTATATCTACATCCTGGCGCAGGCGCTGTGCAATACGGTGCTCGGCGAGGGTACGTATGAGGTGCTGGATACCTATACAGGCAAGGAGCTTGAGTATATCGAGTACGAAGCGCTGTATCCGGTGATTCTTCCGAAAAAGGGCTATTATGTGGTCTGCGATGATTACGTAACGATGTCCGACGGTACCGGCGTGGTGCACATTGCGCCGGCGTTTGGTGAGGACGATAATAAAGTCGGCAAAAAATACGATCTCCCGTTCCTCCAGCTGGTGGACGACCGCGGCATGATGACAAAGGAGACGAAGTGGGCGGGGCATTCCTGTGTATTGCGCAAGGATCTGGAAAATGAGCCGGGCGTGAATATGGATGTGATCAGGGATCTGGACGAGCGCGGGCTGCTGTTTTCGGCGCCGAAGTTCGAGCACAGCTATCCGCACTGCTGGCGCTGCGATACGCCGCTGATTTACTATGCGCGCGAGTCCTGGTTTATCAGGATGACTGCGGTGCGCGACGACCTGATCCGCAACAATAATACCGTCAACTGGATTCCGGAGAGCATCGGCAAGGGCCGCTTCGGCGACTGGCTGGAAAATGTGCAGGACTGGGGTATTTCAAGAAACCGCTACTGGGGAACTCCGCTGAACATCTGGGAGTGCGAGTGCGGCCATATGCACTCGATCGGCAGCAAGAAGGAGCTGTTCGAGCTGTGGCACGAGTGGGAGGAAGGTGAGGAAGCTTCCGATCCGAAGGATGCGGATTCTGCTGCGGCTGCAGAAGGAGCCGGTTCGCAGGCAGGCGCGGGCGAAATACCAGAGGAACGGGAAAGCCGCGCCATGCAAAATTGTCCGTTGGACAATGGCGCGGTACCGTCCTCGATTTCCTGTGGAAATCGGGACATTGCCGGCGTCTCAGATTCACTTCGTGAATCGAGACAAGACATTGAGCTCCACCGCCCGTATATTGACGCGGTGAAGATTCGCTGTCCGAAGTGCGGCAAGACGATGCGCCGCGTGCCGGAGGTGATTGACTGCTGGTTCGATTCCGGCGCGATGCCGTTTGCGCAGTACCATTATCCGTTTGAAAATAAAGAATATTTTGAGACGCATTTCCCGGCGCAGTTTATCTCCGAGGCGGTGGATCAGACGAGAGGCTGGTTCTATTCGCTGATGGCCATCTCGACGCTGATTTTTAACAAGGCGCCGTTCGAGAATGTCATCGTCCTCGGCCATGTGCAGGATGAGAACGGCCAGAAGATGAGCAAGTCCAAGGGGAACGCGGTAGACCCGTTTGAGGCGCTGGATCAGTACGGGGCGGACTCGATCCGCTGGTATTTCTACATCAACAGCGCACCGTGGCTGCCGAACCGCTTCCACGGGAAGGCCGTGATGGAGGGACAGCGCAAGTTCCTCGGCACACTGTGGAATACCTATGCGTTTTATGTGCTGTATGCGAACATCGATAATTTCAATCCGCTGGATTATGTTGGGGAGATCGCGGCGGGCGACGCGTCTGAGAAGGCGGCGCTCTATCTGAAGGCAAACTATGAGCAGCTGCCGGTGATGGACAAATGGCTGCTTTCGAAGATGAATACGATGGTGCGTTCTGTGGACGACCACCTGGGGAACTACCGGATTCCGGAGGCGGCGCGCGCGCTGCAGGAGTTTGTGGACGACATGAGCAACTGGTATGTCCGCAGGAGTCGAGAGCGTTTCTGGGCAAAGGGCATGGAGCAGGATAAGATCAATGCCTACATGACGCTTTACACGGCGCTTGTGAATACCTGTAAGGCTGCGGCTCCGATGATTCCGTTCATTACGGAAGAAATTTATCAGAATATCGTTGTGAAGGTAGATTCGCTGGCTAAGAAGAGCAGCGCTCAGTATCCCGATGCACAGAGCGGCGATGCTTCCGTTCCGGTTTCAGCAGCCGATAGCGGACAGACACCGGAGAGCATCCATCTCTGCCTGTTCCCGACGGCCGATGAGTCGGAGATTGACGCGGAGCTGGAGGCGAACATGGATGAGGTGCTCAAGGTCGTGGTGATGGGCCGTGCGTGCCGCAACACCGCGAACATCAAGAACCGCCAGCCGGTGGCCGCGATGTATGTGAAGGCGCCGAAGTCCCTTCCGGAATATTTTGTTGACATTATCCGCGACGAGCTGAATGTAAAGCAGGTCGTGTTTACTGATGATGTGAGTCAGTTTACTTCTTATACGTTTAAGCCGCAGATGCGCACGGTCGGCCCGAAATACGGCAAGCTGCTTGGGAAAATCCGCCAGATCCTGCCGGAGCTGGACGGCAACCAGGCGATGAGCGAACTGAAGGCGAACGGTGTTCTGAAGCTGGATATCGACGGCAATGAGGTGCTTCTGACGGAGGAGGATCTGTTGATTGACGCGGCGCAGGCGGAGGGGTATGTCTCCGAGAGTGCGGGCGAGATTACCGTGGTCATCGACACGAAGCTGACGCCGGAGCTGATCGAGGAAGGCTTTGTGCGCGAGCTGGTCAGCAAAATCCAGACCATGCGCAAGGAGGCCGGGTTCGAGGTGATGGACAGGATCCGTGTGTCGCTGACCGGAAATGAGAAGCTTACCGATGTGATGAAGAAGGCAGAAAAAGAGATTCTCTCCGAGGTCATGGCTGTCGAGGTGGGCTATGATACCGCGGTTGGCTACAGCAAGGAGTGGAGCATCAACGGCGAGACGGCGACCATTGGGGTGGAGAAGATCTGATTTATAAAATTCATCGCTGTAGATCACATTTCTGTACAGACAGAAGGCGATCCATACCAGAAGGAGCGATTTTTTAATATATTTACAGTAAACGACGAAGGTCGTTTCCTGTAATTCAGGCTGACAATGAGAGATACTGTATCTGTCTGGCAAAGGAGCAAATTTAACGATTTATTTTGTCGATAATGAAAAATTCGGATCGAATGATTTTGAGCACTTAAGAAGATTGTTGCGCGAAATGACAAAATGCTGGCATCAGGCCAGATGATCCAGGGAAAGCTCCGGAAAAGATATGGTATCGCAGGACAGAAAAAGAAAGGATTTCGATTGTATGAGTAAGTTAATTGACAAGGAAGTGTTTAAGGAGCGCGTGAAGGACAATGTCCGCACCCTTTACCGCAAGACGATTAAGGAGGCGGATCAGCAGCAGCTGTTCCAGGCTGTCTCCTACGCGGTGAAGGATGAGATCATCAACAACTGGCTGGCTTCGCAGAAGCAGTTTGAGATTGATGATCCGAAGATGGTTTATTATATGTCGATGGAGTTCCTGATGGGGCGCGCTCTGGGCAACAACCTCATCAACCTGACTGCGTATAAGGAAGTGAAGGAAGCGCTCGAGGAGATGGGCTTTGATCTGAACGTGATCGAGGATCAGGAGCCGGATGCCGCCCTGGGCAATGGCGGTCTCGGCCGTCTGGCGGCCTGTTTCCTGGATTCGCTCTCGACGCTGGGCTATATGGCATACGGCTGTGGTATCCGCTACCGCTACGGTATGTTTAAGCAGAAAATCGAGGACGGCTATCAGAAGGAAGTGCCGGATAACTGGCTCAAGGATGGCAACCCGTTTGAGCTGCGCCGCCCGGAGTACGCAAAGATTGTCAAGTTCGGCGGTTATGTGCGCGTTGACTATGACGAGAAGACGCACAGGAATTATTTTACCCAGGAGGGCTATCAGTCCGTGCGCGCGGTACCGTTTGATATCCCGGTGCTCGGCTATAACAATAACATCGTAAACACGCTTCGCGTCTGGGATGCGGAGGCAATCAATGATTTCCACCTGGATTCGTTTGACAAGGGCGATTACCAGAAGGCGGTGGAGCAGGAGAACCTGGCGAAGAACCTCGTCGACGTCCTGTATCCGAATGACAATCACTACGCGGGCAAGGAGCTGCGCCTGAAGCAGCAGTATTTCTTCATCTCCGCGAGTGTGCAGACCGCGATTGAGAAGTACAAAAAGAATCACAGCGACATCCGCAAATTCTATGAGAAGGTGACCTTCCAGCTCAACGATACGCACCCGACCGTGGCCGTGGCGGAGCTGATGCGGATCCTCATCGATGAGGAAGGACTGGAGTGGGAGGAAGCGTGGGAGGTCACGACAAAGACCTGCGCGTACACGAACCACACGATCATGTCTGAAGCGCTGGAGAAATGGCCAATCGAGCTGTTCTCGAGACTGCTTCCGCGTATTTACCAGATCGTGGAGGAGATCAACCGCCGCTTTGTAAATGAGATTCAGCGCCGCTATCCGGGCAATCAGGAGAAGATCCGTAAGATGGCGATCATCTATGACGGACAGGTGAAGATGGCGCATCTGGCGATCGCGGCCGGCTATTCCGTAAACGGCGTGGCACAGCTGCACACGGAGATCCTGAAAAACCAGGAGCTGAAGGACTTCTATGAGATGATGCCGGAGAAGTTCAACAACAAGACGAACGGGATCACACAGAGAAGATTCCTGCTTCACGCGAACCCGCTTCTGGCGGACTGGGTGACGGATCACATCGGGGATGAGTGGAGCACGGACCTGCCGCAGATTGCAAAGATGAAGGTGTTTGTGGACGACAAGAAGGCGCAGCAGGAGTTCATGAACATCAAATATCAGAACAAGGTGCGCCTGGCGAAGTACATCAGGGAGCACAATGGCGTAGACGTCGATCCGCGCTCGATTTTCGACGTACAGGTAAAGCGTCTGCATGAGTACAAGCGCCAGCTGCTGAACATCCTTCATGTGATGTATCTGTACGACCAGATCAAGGATCACCCGGAGATGCCGTTCTATCCGAGAACCTTTATTTTCGGCGCGAAAGCGGCCGCAGGCTATCGCCGCGCGAAGCTGACCATCAAGCTGATCAACAACGTCGCGGACGTGATCAACAACGACAAATCCATCGGCGGCAAGCTGAAGGTCGTATTTATCGAGGATTACCGCGTATCGAACGGCGAGCTGATCTTCGCGGCGGCGGACGTCTCCGAGCAGATTTCCACCGCAAGTAAGGAAGCGTCCGGCACCGGCAACATGAAGTTCATGCTGAACGGCGCGCCGACCCTCGGCACGATGGATGGCGCGAACGTGGAGATCGTGGAGGAAGTCGGCGAGGAGAACGCGTTCATCTTCGGACTGTCCTCGGACGAGGTCATCCGTTTCGAGAACGAGGGCGGCTATCATCCGACCGATTATTTCAACAACGATCAGGACATCCGCCGCGTGCTGATGCAGCTGATCAACGGTGAGTTTTCACACAACAATCCGGAGCTGTTCCGCGACATCTATGATTCGCTGCTGAACACAAACAGCTCGGATCGCGCGGATACCTATTTCATTCTGGCGGACTTCAAGTCCTACGCGGAGGCGCAGAGGCGCGTCGAGGAAGCGTACCGCGATGAGACCCGCTGGGCGAGGATGGCGATGATGAACATGGCGTGCAGCGGCAAGTTCACCTCCGACCGCACCATCCAGCAGTATGTGGACGAAATCTGGCACCTGGACAAGGTGGAAGTGAAGGTCGACCCGGAATCGTTTGAGATGTAAGTCATACAAAATGCGAAAAATTGTAAGAGCGGAGCTGGAATAGACCGGCTCCGTTTTTATGCGCAGGGCCGGGCAAGGCATATCCCATGCGAAGCGTGGGATGCCACCCGGCGAGGGAGCTTTGCAAGATAAATGTAAGTGGCTTTTTTCACGAGGCTATGTTATACTGCTGTTATAGTGAATGGCGAATATAGCGAAACGGAGGTTTTTGAATGTCGGGTGAGATTTATACAGTGCTGCAGATAAAAACGATTTTGAAGCCGGTTTTTCAGCGGTATAATATAAAAAAGGCAGTACTTTTTGGATCATATGGAAAAGGGTGTGCGAATGGAAACAGTGATCTTGATTTGCTGGTTGACAGCGGACTGAGAGGTTTGAAATTTGTAGGGCTTATTGAAGATGTGCGAACGGCCGTTGATAAAGAGGTAGATGTTTTTGATATTTCGCATTTGGAAAAAAATTCGGAGATTGATTCTGAAATAAATAGAACCGGGGTTGTAATTTATGAGAAATGAAGTGGTTGTATCGAAGATGCTGGTTTATATTGATAAAATACAGAAACATTCGGCTGGAATGACATATGATACCTTCGTAAATAATGAGCTTGTACTGGAAGCCTGTGTCTTTAATTTAAGCCAGTTAGGCGAATTGGCAAACAAGGCGGATCAGGATTTTCAAAAGAGTAATTCTGATATCCCCTGGAATCAGGTATATGGATTACGGAATCGAATCGTACATGATTACGAGGGAGTAAACCTTCAGCTTGTATGGGAGATCATTTCAGAAGATCTGCCAGAATTAAAATGTAAATTGCAGAATATTGTGTTCGAATAAATACTCATTTTCCGATTTCCTTCTTTCGCAGCAGGATTAGCAGGGCGGCGGTCATGAGCAGGAGCGAGGGGATCGCGAACAGGGTGCGCAGCGAGGTTTTTGCGGCCGTGGTCTGCACAGCGGCGTCGACGTCGATACCGGCGAGATCAATGCCGATGCCTGCGACAAAAGAGGCCACGGAGGTGGCGAGCTTTACCATCAGGGTCTGCAGGGAGGAGACGACGCTGTCCTCGCGCTGCCCGGTCTGGGCTTCGCCGTAGTCGACGGCGTCCGCCACGAAGACGGTGGTCAGCACATAGCCGATGCCATTCGCAAAGGAGATCAGTGCGCCGGGAATGAGCAGCTTTCCAAGCGTCATGGTTTTTTCGAAAATCAGGGAGGTCATACCCAGATAGCCGAGGATTCCGATCAGGCAGGCGGCCTGGAAAATCCGGCGGTTGGAGAATTTTTTGCGGAAAAACGGGTACAGAATTGTCATGGTTGCAAACTGCACCAGGCCGCTGACGACCATGAAGTAAGTGTACAGGCTCTCGTCGCCGACGTCATACTGGAATACGTAGAGCAGCAGGTTTGTTGTCATGTAGATTGCGGAGTTGAACAGGATGATGATCGCGGCCAGGTTCAGAGCCTGGTCGTTTTTGAGCAGCGCGTTTAACAGTTCTTTTACGGAAGAGTCCCGGGGTTCGCAGAGCTCATCGTTCGGGAGGTTCCGCACGGTGATGATGCTTGTCACGACATAAAAGATGGCGATGACAAGCGCCAGAATGCCGAAGCCCTTGCGGTAATGTTCGGTGTCGGTGCCGCCGCCGAGCAATGGCAGCAGGCTCATGGTCAGAACGGTCGGAAGCGCTGCGCCGAAGCCGGAGCAGGTCCTCGCAAACACGGTCAGGCTCTCCCGCTCGGTACCGGCTCTGGTAATGGCGGGGATGACGGACCAGTAGGGGATGTCGCTTAAGGTATAGGTGATCCCGCAAAGAAAATAGGTGACGACGACATAGGCCTTCAGGCCGCCTCCGGCCAGCGATTCCGGGACGTCGAACATCGCGTAGAGCACCAGCGCGTTCAGGACGGCGCCGGTCAGGATCCATGGCTTATACCGCCCATGGCGGCTTTTTGTTTTTGCCACAACCACTCCCATGAACGGATCATTGAAAGCGTCAAAAATCCGCGCCACCATCAGCAGGATACCGACGAAGGAGGCGCTGATGCCGAGAATCGTGTTGTAATAATAAAGGGTATAGGACGCGACGAAGCCGTAGGCCAGGTTTTTGCCCAGGCCGCCCGCCGCGTATGAAAGTTTTGTTTTTGTGGTGATTGTAGTTGTGTTCATGAATGGATGCCATCTCCCATGTTGATTCTCTATTGCGCGGCTCTCATTATATGTCCGTATCCGCGAAGCGGATATGGACGAAGGCC
>JAJQDT010000166.1 GCA_021202075.1 Lachnospiraceae bacterium
ATTTTCAATCCCGCCCTCTTGGATGCCGGACAGGGAATGTCGGCAGGAAAGAGGGGGAGCATCGCAGATCGCACAGAATATCCGCAAGGATATAGAAGTGCGCCCTTCGGGATATACTACTTATATTATACAATACTCAAGTTAGATTCTATTGGTGTAATAAGTTTTAGCGGCGGTGCGTCTAACAACGCTGTTGGTGGTGCGTCAGATTTAATATCTCCTAAATAACGAATTTCAGAAAACCTGGACATAGTTGCCTTGCTATCAAAGTCCATCTTTCTAATGCGAGGAAGATCGATGGCTTTTCGCTTAACCAACACGCTAAGTATTACTACCGGACTATCCATGTCATCATATACACATGATCCATTAAACACGATCTCGGAGATAACATCCATGTCATCTGATCCAAAAACAAGACTGATTACTCGGATGGTAATATCCATAATAATCTGCTCATAAAGTTTCAGGTATTCCTTCTTCGGCATTGACTTGGGTATGACATTAAGAAACTTATCAACCTTCCACTCCTTTATGTCAGAAATTTCATTGCATGAAGGTAGTCGATAATCTATGACAAGCCTTTTAGTCACCTCATTAAAGCCTATCCGGTAATCAAGGTTGTATGCCACTTCGTTGTCTACCGAATAGTCATCTGATTGGATTACATAGTCGAAATATAACTCTATCTCTCGACTGTCACCCTTGGTGAGCGCTTCTTTTCGTGAATCGATCTTTCGCTCCAGTTCTTGGTTGAAGCGTTCACATCGCTCCCATTCATATCGGTTGCCCGCTTCAACATCCTTCTGCATTTGCTCTCTGGAAGATTTGATTTCCGCATCAATTTTAGCCTTTTCTTCCTTTGAAAATCTTGATTTCAAATATCTCCAAATTGAAATTCCTGTAGCACTCCGTGCTTTTTGGAAAGAAACATCTTTTTCAGGTTTATACCTTTTTCTTCGAGAGGCATATTCCTGCTCAAAATAATCTCTTGTGGTAACCATATTGCAAGGTACTCTTAATGTGCTATAGGAATAAATACGATTACGTTCCCTCCGAGTTCTTTCTGAAGCCTCGTTTTGTACAGCTTCTTTTTCGACCGCCCTATCATCTACTTCATTCATTTAAGACCTCCATATTCAATCGGGGGTTCCGCTACCATTTGAAGCTGACTGTCAGTGTCAAACTCGTAGGTCACGGTATCCGGCTTTGCCTTAAATGTTCCACCGATACCAAAGAACCTTTCAAAGAACGCTTTCAGCTTGTCAATAACCGTCTGCTTCTTCTTTGCACGTCCTCCGCCGAAGCGGGAGACCGGTGGCATCAGCTTGTCGATGTCGGTACCGGTTGTCCTGACCTCGCCGTCCCGGAAGGCATTCTCGACAAACCTCCGGGTTTCCGGCTCTTTCAAATGCTCCTCGCTGATGATCTGGGCAAGCTCTCGCTCCCGTTCTTCGGCAACATAGGTCTGCCATTCGCCCATCACGTCCTCGACTTCATTCAGACTGCCGATAAAATTCTCAATCAGTTCCTTCTTGCTGCGAAGCTCCGGACTGGCGTCCACGGCCTTGCGAATGGTAACAAGCACCTCCTTGTCCTCACAATGGCTGCTGTGATACTTGGCAACCAGCATCAGGATATAATCAATGTTGATCTCGATCTGCTTGATCAGCTCTATCTCGAAAACAACATCATCTGTGATGTCCTTTTTGTCTTTGCCCGGTCTGTGCCACTCGTCCCGCAAATCCTGATACCGTCCGAGGTAGTCCTGCAAATCACGCTCGCTGATTAGTTCCTTGCCTTTGAACTCGTCAAAGGAAGAAAGTAGGTTCCGCATTCTCAGGATGGAACCAAACAGCATGATAAATTCTTTCTGATTTTGCTCCCCGATGATTTGCGGTTCCGACAACGGATACTTTGTCTCCAGCTCTTCGATCATCTCCACATAGCCGAGCCTCGGCTTGTCATCGGGGCCGACGTAGCCGTTGTAGTAGTCCTCAAATTTTTTCAGAAGAACAACACCGCCAGCGTCCTTGTCTCCGAACAAGGAGATTGCATCATCAACACGCTTTTGCAGATTGCGGAAGCAGACGATATTGCCAAAGGTCTTGATGGAATTCAAAATGCGGTTGGTTCTGGAGAACGCCTGAATCAACCCATGCATCTTCAAATTTTTATCTACCCACAGAGTATTCAGCGTGGTGGCGTCGAAGCCGGTCAGGAACATATTGACCACGATGAGCAGGTCAAGCTCCTTATTCTTCATGCGGAGCGAGACGTCCTTATAATAGCTTTGGAACCGCTCGCCGTCCGTGCTGTAATTTGTGTGGAACATCTCGTTATAGTCTCGGATAGCGTCATCCAGGAAGTCACGGGAGGTCTGGTCAAGCCCACTGGTGTCCTCGGAGTTTTCTTCATCCAGGATACCATCTGCCTCAGCTTCATTGGCTCCATAGCTGTAAATAACAGCGATGCCTAGCGCCTTGGTCGGGTCAGCAGCCATTTGCTTCTGGAACTCCCGATAGTATTTCATAGCGACCGGCACAGAGGCCACGGCGAAGATAGAGTTGAAGCCGCTGACACGCTGTTTTGCCTTTATCTCCTCCACGGTTCCGTTCTTGCCAGAGGCCACCTCGGAGATATTTTGCAGGACAGAAAATTCAAAGGTCTTGTCGCCACGATAGGTTTTCTGGTCAAAGTGTTCCAGAATATATTTTGTGACGAGGGCGATCCGCTCCGGCGACTCCAGCGCCTTTTTGCGGTCAATGTCCCAGACGTCTTCATCGTCAATGTCGGCGTCTACGTCCATCGTTTTGATATAATCCACCCGGAAGGGCAGCACGTTTTTATCGTTGATGGCATCCACGATGGTATAGGCGTGAAGCTGGTCGCCAAAGGTCTGCGCCGTCGTAAAGAACTGGGGATTGCGGACAGCGCCGGTATTGGCCGCAAAAATCGGCGTACCGGTAAAGCCGAAGATATGATATTTCTTGAAGCTCTTGACGATGGCTGCGTGCATATCTCCGAACTGGCTGCGGTGGCACTCGTCGAAGATGATGACTACCCGCTTGGTATACGCCTCGTGGGTCTTGTACTTTTTGATGAAAGCGGACAGCTTCTGGATGGTGGTGATAATAATTTTAGCATTCGGGTCACGAAGTTGCCGTTCCAGAACCACAGAGGATGTGTTGCTGTTGGCCGCACCCTTCTCGAAGCGGTCATACTCCTTCATGGTCTGATAGTCCAGGTCTTTCCGGTCAACGACGAACAGCACCTTGTCAATGTACGGGAGCTGAGAGGCCAACCGTGCCGTCTTGAAGGAGGTCAGCGTCTTGCCGGAGCCGGTGGTGTGCCAGATGTATCCGCCGCCTTCGATGGTTCCGTATTTCTTATAATTGTTGGCGATCTCAATGCGGTTCAGGATGCGCTCCGTCGCCGTGATCTGATAGGGTCGCATGACCATCAGCATATTTTCCGCTGTGAAGATGCAGTATTTTGTCAGAATATTCAGGATGGTATGCCGGGCAAAGAAGGTCTTGGTGAAGTCGATCAGGTCGGGAATGACCTTGTTCTTGGCGTCGGCCCAGAAGGACGTAAACTCAAAGCTGTTACTGGTCTTTTCCTTCTTCGTGTTCCTGGCGTTTGTGTCCTTGATGGCGTTGAAGCGGGTGGAGTTGGAGTAATACTTGGTGTTAGTGCCGTTGGAGATGACAAAAATCTGCACATACTCGTACAGGCCGCAGCCCGCCCAGAAGGAGTCCCGCTGATAGCGGTTGATTTGGTTGAACGCCTCCCGGATGGGAACGCCCCGTCGCTTTAACTCCACATGGACTAGCGGCAGACCGTTGACCAGAATGGTCACGTCATAGCGGTTGTCGTGCCGTGCGCCCTCGTCCTGGCCGACCTCGTACTGATTGATAACCTGGAGGCGATTGTTGTGGATATTCTTCTTGTCGATCAGCGAGATGTTCTTTGTGCTGCCGTCGTCCCGTTTCAGCACCTGCACATAGTCCTCCTGAATCTTCCGGGTTTTCTCCACAATATGCTCCGTCGGATTGGCAATGGCGTCCTTGAAGAACCGCTCCCACTCTGCATCAGAGAAGCGATACTCGTTCAGTTGCTCCATCTGCGCCCGGAGGTTGGCAATCAAATCGGCCTCGTTATGAATGGGCAGATAGGTGTAGCCTTGTTCCCCCAGCAAATGGATAAACTCTTGTTCCAGCGCCGCCTCGCTCTGGTAGCTGTCGGAGCGGGCGGTGACCGGCTCATATTCGGTGACTACGGTGTTTTCGCTGGTGGCGGCAACGATATTAAAATAACTCATAGTTCCACCTTCTATCTACTTAAATATTCGCAGGAGAAAAGAGAATTTCCAGTTTAGCTTTGATTCTTCCACACAATGGCTCGACCAAATTGAAATTTGCTTAATACCAACTGCATTTTCACTTTCGATGCAGTTGGTAAGTGCGGCATAATTGGCCCTCACCTTTATATCATTAAGGATACCACCATCCAACTGCTTATTAATTGTGTTTTTAACTTGTAAGACTAGCTGTGTGCTGTGTGATTCCACTGCTAAAGTAGCTAATTCGGCAGTGCTGTGTAAAGCTAAATATTCGTCAGCTTTGACATCATTAATATTAGTAAGGATTAAATATACCGTTATCTGATATAGCGCATAGAATAGGGTAAACCTCTCTAAAATGTCAATTACAGAGGCCGCAGGTTCAAGAGGGATAAGTTTCAAACTTAAATAGGTAAGAAATCCACAAAAAACGAAAATCTCCAAAGCATAGAGGAATATTTGAAAGCAAGTCTTAGTAATAATGTTAAACCTTGTGATTTTTGCCACGTCAATACCATCTCCTAATATAGTCGTGCTATATTTGTATATCCAGCTCTTGAAATTTTAATAATTTATCACGGTAATATTCATACTGCTTCTGGCGAGCCTCAATCTCAGCAGGCAGGCCGGAGGTCAGGTCGTTGCATAGAGCATCAAAGCGGTCAAGGATGGACACGATGCGCTGTTGCTCTCTCTGCGATGGTAACGGAATTTGGATTTTATTCGGATTTTTTTGATTTAATTTGGGTTGCGCTCCGCCTGTAACCCAGGGAGACAGGTCTATCGAATTTAAGAAAAACTCGACATATCTTCTGGTTTCATAGGTGTCAAATTTCAAAACATGAGCATGGTTATTGACCCAGTTTTTCCCTGAAATCGAGAACGCAATGAGCGTACTTCTCACCAGCAGGTTAGCACCGTCCTCCGAAATGAGGAGATAGTCACCATCAGAAATGTAATCACTCACATAATCAACGATTCCAGAAGCGCCATAATAAGGGTATCCACCAGATTCACGATTGCTGCTTGTAACCGGTTTTCTCATGCTGTCGCAATTTTCTGAAATTTCATCTAAAGTGACTAAAACTGTGCCAAAAACGTATTGACAAAGCTTAATCAGGGCGCTACGCTCTCGCTGAGCTGAGCTGAGCTGAGCTGAGCTGAGCTGAGCTGAGCTGAGCTGAGCTCAGCAATTGTGTCGCCTGTCGCGGCGAATGTCAATAGCTTATCCCGATAAAATTCATATTGTTTTTGCCGGGCTTCGATTTCGGCAGGGAGGCCGATGTTCAAGTCAGAGCAGATGGCGTCGAAGTTGTCGAGGACGTGGACAAGGCGCCTCTGAACATTTATCGGTGGAACACAAATCAATAAGTTGCTCAAATCGCTTGCATTCAGTGCGGGAACTCCACCTTCTTTTTTGAGCCTTAGCAATTCTCTTTTCCTGCTACATAGGAAAAAATACAAATATCTATTGATTACAGTATCACTATTTGCCCTGATTTGGTAACACAGCGGGCCAAGCCAGAAATTTTCTTTTTGGTATCCGACAAAACCTATCCCCCCTTGCCCCCGTGAAGGAGTCGTAACCGTATCCCCTGCACAATTATAAGACGCAACATAGCCAGAATTGCTCGTTCCCGCATTAATGTACTCAACCGTTCCAGCCTCGTAATCCTCAAATATATTATCTGGCTTAGAACCCGTTTTAATAATTGCTATTTCTCCAAGTGTTCGCCAGACAACTTCATTGGTTATCCCATGACCATCGAAGGACAGTAGCTTATCCCTATAATAAGCATACTGGTTTTTCCGAGCTGTAAGCTCCGCTGTAAGCTCCGCTGTAAGCTCCGCTGTAAGCTCCGTGAAATTGTCCAGTATCCGGACAATTTCACGCTGTACCTCCAGAGGAGGCACAGGGATTTTATATTTCATCACAGCCTCTTTATCACCACGAGGCATTTTAGCGCCTTTGGAATTCTGAGTATCGTAGACAAAAAACTGTTCTGAAGAAAGAACATAATACAAGAATTGTGGCGTAATCTGTTCGCGGTTAATAATCTGTATTGCTAATACATCTCCGTTGGTTCCCCCATTACAATCAGCAAGCCATATCTTCCTCAAATATGGGCGTATATTGCCAATCAGAACATCGCCTTCATCAAAAGCGATCACGCTGCCAGTCAAGGGAACTGCCGATGCATCTGTTTTTCCCTGCTTATTTTGGAGAAGGTTTTCTACGCCAACATAATTTTTATCGTTTACTTCGGAGGCATCTATGCGGCGTTTGGCGTAGCGTGTAACCTCATTTAGTTGCACATATTGTACCCCATCCGGGCAAAGCTCCTGAACCAACTCATCCAATTTACTCATGCAGTTTCACCTCCGTCAGAATTCCATCCAAGCGCTTGAACTGCACTTCGCAATTCTTGCTTATTACTTACATTCTCTAAAATGCCAACCACAAGCCTATACAGAGATTCAAATTTATCCAATCCAACTTCTTCGTTATAATCGCCATGCACAACATTGCTCAGTTCTTGAAATAATCTATAGCCATTGTCAGAAAATTCTGACGGAATAATGTGATACTGTTCATCAACCGTCATAAGTAGCTGTTTGAAATTCTTTGGGTTTCCTGTCTCAAAATGGGGGTACTCTATTCCTGCCGTAATTGCGACTTGAACAGTTACCTTCTCGAATATCTTTCTTAAGTAGACAAGGGCACCTGCGCCCAAATCGTTCCAGTAGGCAACCTCGGCTTTATCCAGTAGCTCTGAAAACTCGCCGTACCGTTGTGAGTGTCGAATAATGCTGCTATTTAAGCGTTCATTTCTTCGCGCAATTCTGACTTTAGGTGCTGTGTTATTAATGCTGTTTTCACTTTCAACTAAAAACCACATCTGTACATTTGCTCCACAGCTACACACCAAAACACAATCAATACTAATGAGATTTTGGTTTATACATATACAAGTTAGTTTTCCACGAGAAACAAAAGTTCTCATATCATCGCAATTTTTGCAGAAATAATTCAACCCTATTGTTCCTACATCTATATGTACCTGCTGCCCAGTAGTACATTTCTTCCCAGTAAGAAAGCCATCGACTTGTACATAGCTTTTTTTGGGCGGCTTAGACAAAACATCAGATAATCTCATAGCAATAATTATTCTCCCGCTTCAATATCCGCAATGATCTTAGCGATTTCATCTCTTAACACTTGTTCACGGGCGACGATTTCCTCAATCTCTGCATTTAGCTTTATGATGTCGATTTTCTCCCGTGTATCCTCTGCCTCTACATAGGTGGACACGGAAAGATTGTAGTCATTGCCAGCCACCTCATCATAACCGGCCAGGTGGGTGAAGTGCGCTTCATCAGCACGGGCGGTAAAGGCCGCAACGATCCGGTCAATGTTGTCGGCGGTCAGCTTGTTGTTGTTTGTGACCTTGATGCACTCGTTGGTTGCGTCAATGAACAGAACCTTGTTGTCCGTCTTGCCCTTTTTCAGCACCATGATGCAGGTAGCGATAGAAGTACCGAAGAACAGGTTGCTGGGGAGCTGGATGATGCAGTCGATAAAGTTATTGTCAATCAGGTACTTGCGGATTTTCTGCTCGGCGCCGCCCCGGTACATGATACCGGGGAAGCAGACGATAGCCGCCGTTCCGTTGGATGCCAGCCAGGAAAGGCTGTGCATGATAAAGGCCATGTCTGCCTTACTCTTGGGAGCCAACACTCCTGCAGGAGAAAAACGGGGATCATTGATGAGCAACGGGTTATCTGAACCTTCCCATTTTATCGAATATGGAGGATTGCTGACGATCAGCTCAAACGGTTCATCATCCCAATGTTGGGGTGCAGTCAGCGTGTCCTCACAGGCGATATTGAATTTGTCAAAACCAATGTCGTGCAGAAACATATTGATACGGCAGAGGTTATAAGTGGTGATATTGATCTCCTGACCAAAGAAACCGTTGCGAACAGCATCCTTTCCGAGAATTTTTTCAGCCTTCAATAATAGCGAGCCAGAGCCACACGCAGGGTCATACACTTTATTGATCTCTGTTTTTCCGACAGTTCCGAGCCGGGTCAGCAACTCAGAGACATCGGCAGGTGTAAAGAACTCGCCGCCGGATTTGCCCGCATTACTGGCATACATGGTCATCAGGTATTCGTAAGCATCACCAAAGGCGTCAATATCGTGGTGCTTCACATCGCCCAGGTTCATGGCTGCCACGCCGTTTAACAGCTTGACCAGTTTTTCATTCCGCTTTGCCACTGTGCTGCCCAGCTTATTGCTGTTCACATCGAAATCATCGAACAATCCTGCAAAGCTACCCTCGGATTCGCTGCCTTTTGCAGACTCCTCAATGTGCCGGAAAATAGTTTCCAGGGTCATATTCAAGTTCTCGTCATCAGGAGCCACCTTCAAAACATTCCAGAAAAGTTCACTGGGCAGAATGAAGAAGCCCTTTTCCTCAACAAGTCCTTCTCTGGCTTCATCTGCGTCTGCGTCGGACATGGCGGCATAGTCAAAATCCGTGTTCCCGGCGTCGATCTCACCCTGATTGATATAATTGACCAAATTTTCAGAGATATAGCGGTAGAACATTGTGCCGAGGACGTAATTCTTGAAGTCCCAGCCGTCAACAGCTCCACGGAGTTCGTCAGCAATCGCCCAGATTGCGCGGTGCAGTTCGTCCCGTTCCTGTTCTTTCTTTGTATCAACCATTGCCGTTCTCCTCCGTTTTATCAGGTATGATCTCCATAATATCGTCCATTGTGCAGTCGAGCGCTACACATATTTTCACAAGCACTGCAACACGGACATCCTCGTTCTTTCCCAGGTGTGCCATCGCGTTCGTGCTGATTCCGGCTTTCCGAATAACTTCCGTCTTACTCATGCCTTTGTCAATAAGCATTTTCCAGAGCTTGTTATAGCTGACTGCCATCATAAAACCCTCCCGATTGACCGTTTGAAACCACTGCGTATATTATAACAGTCGGATTCTCTGAATTCAATCGCGATTTGAAGATTGCAACTGATATTTTTCAAGATTTCAAGCCTATTTAGAGGATGTGTTGCCTTTCAGCCCGTTCTCCCTCGCCCACTGGCTCTGCCGCTGTCTGCGTTCCTCTGAGTAAGGCCGGGTCACATGGATACTGACACGGTGCTTATCCACTTCAAAATAGGAGCCGCAGATTTCATCCTCCTCGGTGAGCTTACACAGCTCCGGGAAGTCAGCGGCCAGGGCGTTCAACTTCCGTATCAGCTTCGGATCGTTGGTGCGTATCAGCATGGGTGCATTGGACTGATTGTAATAAATCTCGGTGTCTCGCTCAATTTTCGTGAGCTTGCTCATAAACTACCTCCCTTGTACCCTGCGGGTGAAAATCTGATTGCTTTCTCTAAGGGGCCATTTTCGGGGAATTTTCCCCGATTGACGAATTGGCGTTTTCGACGATTTTCGATTTGGAGCAGCCCCAGATGAGGAGTTATCCGTCTGGGACTGCTGAAAATCGCTGTTTTGCCGTTTTGCCGATTGGCGAATGAAAATCAGCCCTTTTTCCGCTTCGTTGCCTTGATACCGTTGACCAGCCGTACAAGCTGGTCGGTTGTGATGGAGATATTGATGCACTTGTCGGGAGACGGGTGGTCGCTCTCCTGATCGGCCTTGATCCTTTCCTCGATTTCAGCGGCCAGCTCCGGCACGAACATCTCCATTGCACCCGGTACACTGTTCAGGAAGTCCCCGGAGATCAACGGCGTTTCGATAAAGTCAGGGGCTTCTTCATCGTAGACCGGCACAGACCACTTGAATTGCTGGAACTGTGGCTTGCCTTTCTTCTTCCTGTTTCTGCCGCTGTGAACGACATCACGGTGCCAGGTTAGCCACTTGTCATAACCAATGAAAGTGTCCATTTCCACACAGTAGAAATGCTCCACCTCCCGCTGGACTTCCTCCACCAGCGTCCTGACCTCCGGCAGCGTTGCCGCTTCCCGCAGGAACAGCAGCCTTCCGATGGTGGTGTACGGGTCATCATCGCAGAACTCGTTGACCAGCTCGGCCTTGCCGTAATTCCTCCACGGCCTGCCGGTCAGGATGTCCCCGGTGGCCTTCTGGTAGGCCAGTGTTTCCTTGACGTTGTTGGCCTCCTGCTCGACGGCGCAGGTGTAGAAAACCTCGTCGTAGTGGTAGCCAGGGAATACCTCACGCTTGAGCTTGCTGATGAGCCTGTCAAACCGGGCGGCGGTTTCCTTGTGGTGCGCCATTGTCGCAACAGCGTCCAGATTGTTGAGGGTGATCTCCTTGTCGGTGCAGCCGAAAGCGCAGAGGGCTTTCTTCTCGAACGGGGTAAACTTGGTGTACGGATTTGCTAACATACTGATCCTCCTTGAATTGGGTAAAAAATTTAGGGGCTGTCGAAACAGTCCCTATGTATGAGAGAAGCCGCCTCCTGCGACACAAGAGACGGCTCCACGGTTCCTTATTCAGTTTTCATATCAGGACTTGATGAAGTCCCAAAGGCATTCTTTCAGTGCAGCGATCATTGCAATCGCCCATCCAGCGGCAAAGGGAAGGGAAAAGGCCACAAACCCTATCACCAGTGTACGAACCGATTCCGTGCCGGTACAAATGCCCATCAGGTAGCCGAGTATCGCAATTAGGAAGCACAGACCGGAGAAAATGTAGAAGATGGCTCCGGCGAAGCTGGTCAGGAAAATCCCGAACCACTGTATCACGGTCACAGCCAGCGCAATCGGCAGAGCGATAATCTTAAACGGTATCTTCAACAGGGTCATAAGCTCGCCCCCTTACTGATACACGATCTCGGTCAGAATGATTTCCTCTGCCCGGCTTCGGATATTGTTCATAGCACCTACCCAGCCCATCTGGTCACTGCGCTTCAAGTCCTCAGTCACGCCCTCGGCCTCTTTCATCTGTTCGATGATAAGCTCCAGCCGTTCCTGCGCCTGTTCGTTCAGGTCGGCCAGGTACGTCCATATCTCACCGGAGATCACCATATCGGTGTAGAGGAGTGGCCGGTTCTCTTTCAGATATTCCCGGTGCAGCCGTCCCCAGCGTCCAATAGAACGCTTTTCCTCCGGCAGCTTCAGATCGGGGATGTAGTAGTCCCCAACAAGCACATAATCTATTCCATTCTCATGAATTCGTTCCTTCAATTCGGTCATTGTCTTTACCTCCGTTTGTCGGCGGCTCGTCCCTGACCAACATGATTACATCGGTAATATCGCAGTCCAGCGCTTCGCATATCCGCACAAGCGTATCCATGCTGATACCCTTGTCCTTGCCCATATTTGCAATCATATTGGTGGTCAGACCGGCGGCCAGTCTCAGTTGATTTTTTGTCCAGCCCCTTTCAATCAGGGTATGCCAGAGCGGTTTATAGCTGATTCGCATTGTAATTACCTCGTCTTTCTCATGTGGGCGCTGCCCATATGTACATCACCTCCATATTCTATCACAGTTCTTGTGATTTCACAACATCCGCTTGCCTAACCACCATTTTTTGCGTCTGGATTATGCGTTTCCTTTCTTAAAATTGTTCCAACTAAGAGGGTATCAAGTGCTTCATTCCCTGGCTCTTTGCACCGGGATTATCGTTGCCGTACCCTTCCAGCAGGTTGATGGCACCCCAGATGCCGAGGCCAGCGCCAAGGGCGATAACGAGAGTCTGCAATACAGTAACTGCACTATTGAAAAATGCCATAATGAAATCCTCCAAAAAATATAAAAGTGTAAGTGTAAAAGGTGACATTTGCCCGCCTGCGTACCGACCTGAGAACCAATCGGTTTTATGCTGCTAACTGCAAAGGCTGTTCTGCTGACGGCTCCTGACCAAATCCGGGCAAATAAAAAGACCGCCTGTGATAGACGGTCAGTTGACAGTGGTATATGAAAACACGCCTGAGACAACAGATAACCGGGCGTGATCGCGATTATCTGCTGCAAATAACATTACCCCAAAAAGGGGAGGGCCTCGGACGGTGCAGCGCCGGTCAGTCTGCTTCCACGACATGGTACACATCCTTTCCGCGCAGTTTCAGCCTGTGATCCAGGAATTTCTCCATATCAAAGGCGTTGCGCTTGTCTGCATCCGAAGTATAGCGGTAGTTGGGGTGCTGGGTGACATCGTATTTATCCGACAAAAACGGACGGACGCCGCGCAGCTGCAAAATACATTTGCCTCCATCCATAACGGCAAGTTCATCCTGACTCATGAGTTCATGGCCGGTCTTTTGATAATTGGTGCCGTAGGAAGGGCTATTGCCTCTGGTGTCCGATGTGTTGAACATATCAATGGTTTCCTTGCCCAGCGCAGCGTTCAGTTCTTTCAGCGTGGTCGGCTCGGAGCCTCCCAAAAAGAGCTGGGAGTCCATATTGCCGATAATGGTGTCAGCGTTATCTTTATAGATGGCTTTCAGCTGGCTGCGGGTCTGCAAAATCAGGCAGGCCGAAATCTCACGGCTTCGGATAGTCGCCACCAGCTTTTCCAGGTTCGGTATCTGGCCGATATTGGCACACTCGTCGATCAGGCAGCGGACATGTACCGGGAGCCTGCCGCCATACACATCATTCGCTTTTTCACAAAGCAGATTGAACAGCTGCGTATATGCCATGGAAATCAGGAAGTTGAAGGTGCTGTCCGTATCCGACATGATAAGGAACAGTGCTGTTTTCCGGTCCCCGATCTTATCCAGCTCCAGCTCATCATAGGCGGTAATTTCCCGAAGCTCCTGAATATCAAAGGGAGCAAGCCGCGCGCCGCAGCTAATCAGTATGGATTTTAAGGTTTTGCCCGCCGCTAATTTGAAAAGACGGTACTGCCTTACCGCAAAGGAATCCGGCTTCTTTTTTGCCAGTGCCTCAAACATCAGGTCAACGGCATTCTGGAAGGTTTCATCCTCCTCGCGGACTTCCATGGAGTTGAGCAGCTCCAGCAAGGCGGCAAAGTTCTGTTCTTCCTTCGGGGCTTCATAGTGGAGATAGGCAATCAGCGCCGTGTACAGCAGCTTCTCCGCCTTTTCCCAGAACTCATCCCCGGCCTTGCCTTCCCCTTTGGTGTTGGCCATCAGGGTCGTGACCAGCTTCAAAATATCCTTTTCCGAATGCACATAGGCGAACGGATTGTAGTGCATGGATTTTTTGAAGTTGATCGTATTCAGGAAGCGTATCTGGTAGCCCTGCTTCTCCAGCACATGGCCGCATTGCCCCAGCAGGCTAGATTTCGGGTCAGTGACCACATAGGAGCTGTGGCACTGCAACAGGTTGGGCAGCACGAAGAAGCGGGTTTTACCGGAACCGGAACCGCCGACCACCAGCACGTTCTTATTCCGAGAGTCGGTCGGGTTTTTCGCACGGCTCTCCATGGTCAGGCGCTCCGTCTGTGTCAGGATCACATTCTCCTGAAACTTCGGATTGACGAAGCGCTCAATATCCTTCGCATTGCCCCAGCGCGCGGAACCGAACTCCTGATTGTGGCGATATTTCTTTGCGTTCTTCCCACGCAGATACACCGCCAGTTTCAGACCACCGCCGCAGCACAGGCCCACCAGCAGATCGAACGGGTGGAAGCTGGGCAGAGGGTTCCCGAATGCCTGGGGAATGGTGTACATCAGGCTCATAATCTTTTCGCCCGATGTGCTGCCCGTCGTCAGCCGCCATGCTTCACCGATATTCGTGGCGACCAGCCCCATAATGACATAAGGCAGGGCGAGGATCAGGATGCGTTTTATCTGTTTTTGGGTCATAGATCACGCTCCGGAGTTTTCTCCCGTACCTTCTTCGGGGTAGCAGCCACCAGCTCCTTCAGTTTCGCCAGCTCCTTCAGGACGCTCTTGCGTTCTTCTTTTTTCAGAACCGAAGCAGAGTATTCCTTAAAGGCGGCAGTCAGCGCGTCGCCGTCCCGCGCCTTGAAGAACACCAGGAACCGGGGCGGATTCTGGGACGCATCTTTGGTGATGGCGTAGTCCACACCGTATTTGTCCAAAATCCGCTTGAAGCCCTTGAGATCGGTCTTCTCAATCTCAATATTGGTCGCTCCCTGGTTCTGACCGATAAGCTGGTCAATGGTCTGTTCGCCCGTGGGCTTCTCATTGGCTTTGGCCTGAGCGTTGGCCTTCATTTTGGAATACTGCTGGGCAAACTTCCGAAACGCCGTCAGCAGCGCCCGCCCGGTCAGTTTGGTCGTGCTGATTGCCAGGTTGACTGTCCGATTGGTTACTTCCTCCTCCAATATTCACCACCTCCTCGTGGGGACTTCCAATTTGCATCAGGCACATGATGAAAACACCACATACCGCGCCTACAAGAAACGTAATAATTCCAGTAATGACGCTCATCACAGGGCATCCTGTTCCGGCGCTGTCTTTGCTTTGCCGGTGACAGCCTTCTCCGCAGCTTTTTCCCGTTTTTTCATGGCGTCATCATCAATGGGGATAGCCATGATACTGCGGCCAAGGCGGATAAACGCCTCCGGCTGGTGGAACAGCTTTTCAAACTGTTCAGCGTGTTCCGGGGACAGGGAACCGAAATCGTCCTCGGTCAGTCCGACCACAAGGAAGTTACCGGCCAGGATGTCATAGGTCTGGCCGTCCTCATCCCGGAGGGCGCGGTTGAGGGGAAGACCACTCAGCTTGCCTTCCTCATTGCAGATAATGCAGACCGGCTCCTCAAAGGGATACGTTGCCTGGATATAGCCGCCGACCACTTCCTGCATGGCCTCCAACGTGTTATCCATCTGGATGACCTGCGGATATTTCTCCGGTTCCACCAGCAGGACGGAAATCTGCTCCTTTTGCAGAGAGCGTTCCTCCGTTGTGGCGAAATCCGCATGGGAGAAATCATCTGCATCCAGCACATAGAGCGAATCGTTCCAGCCCTGTTCCACAAGCTCCTCGGCTTCCTCGCGGCTGTCGGCCTGAACCGTGACGGTTTTCTCCAGCGTCTCCGTGATTGTCACATCGTACTCTTTCATGGGCGGCACCTCAGTCAATGGAAATGGCAGCGAACTTCCTGCCTTTCTCCGTGAGGATGACAGTACGGCTTTCCACCGCAAGGCGAATAGCGTAAATTTCCTGTGCGGTCAGACTGATTTCCTCTCCATCATCGTCCACGTCATAGAACAGGATGGGGCCAGCCACGTACCGCTTGCCGCCGACCTTCCGGACATCCTTCTCGTCATAGCTCATGACGACACAGGTATCTGCCGGTGCGCCGTTGATAACATCATCTTCACCAAAGCAGCGAAGGATGGAATACGCCTCCTCGACATTGACCACCTTGATGGGCTGACCGGGGATCGCGGCGACCATGATAACCGGCTCGTCATCCTCGTCAGCATCCTCGCAGATGCAGCGAAGCATCTCCAGAGCGCCGTCCAGAACGGAGTGCAGGCCCTCCAGGAACGCATCCGTTCCGGTCTTTTCATTCAGGGAATTGGGAATACAGTCATTTGCAATACAACAACAATTCATAAGCGAAAACTCCTTTTCATCTGGGGACAAAACAAAAAAGGCGGTCATCTCAGCACTCCGAAATGTCAGAGTGCGGATGACCGCCTTATGATCTGTCCGTGTTCATATAGTTACCTCGATTGATTGCGCTGCCGGCTTTTCTGCCACTGATCCAGCAGCCGGATAATGGTGTCCTCCATCTGCTTCGGCGTATAGGATTTGGGGAAATACTTCCGCAGAAGCTCCGTGGGCAGCGTCACGGTGGGAGCCAGTTCTTCCTTCTTTACCTCATCCATCAAAATCTCCATCGCCTCCGGCGTACACTGTTTCAGCTGGCTGAGTTTTTTCAGGCGCTGCGCCTGTGAAAGAGAAGGGGTAGCCTGGGCATAGTCCATAGCCTCCAGAAGATGAGATTGCTCATCGCGTGTCAGGTAGGAAAGCTCCACAGCCGGATTGAACGCGATTTTCTTCTCATCCACCATGTCCATCAGTTCCGGGATAAGGTTGGTCAGACGGATATAGCGTTTAACCTGAGTACGACTATCATCTGCTTCAGCAGCAACTTTATCTGCCGCCGACAACTTTGGCCCAACTTGGGCCGAAGTTAAATCCGTCCTCGCTCCCTGGTGTTTGATAGCGTCCAATTTCATTTTGTACGCCCATGCCCGTTCGCTGGGGAGAATGGTTTCTCTTTGCAGATTGGAATCGACCATTGCTATGATCGCTTCATCATCATCCATCTCCCGGACAATGACCGGCAGAGTTTCCAGTCCGACCTGTTCCGCAGCATGGCAGCGCCGGTGGCCGGAAATGATCTCATAGCCTCCATCTGGGTCAGGCCGCACCAGCAGCGGGGAAATCACACCAAACTGTGAAATACTCTCCACTGTCCGGGTCATGGCCTCATCGTCCACCACACGGAAGGGATGCCCCTCGAACGGATGCAGTTCAGAGATTGGAATCTGCTGAACCTGTTCCTGCATGGGTGGGGCTTCGTCATTCTTCGACATTTTTCACCTCCAATCACCTGCCATAGAGCAGGTCTTTAACGAGTGCCTGCTTATCTCGCCCGATTTCTGTGCGCCGGTCTGTCCCTCGGACCTGAACCGGCGTACACAGCTCCAGGACCCGGCTGTAGATACGGGCGTGTACCACATCCTCGGCGTTGCGGATTTGGTTGATGGTCAGGTTGGTCGTGACGATCAGCGGCTTGTTGGATTTGTACCGTTCGTCCACGACAGCGTAAACCTGTTCCAGCGCATACTCCGTGCTGCGCTCAATCCCCAGGTCGTCGATGATAAGCAGGTCAAAAGACGAAAAAGAAGCGATATACTGATACCGCTGTTCCGAGTACATCCCGCCCATCTGATTCAGAATCTTAGAAAAGTTCGTCATCAGCACCGGGACGCCGCTCTCCAGCAGCGCGTTGGCAATACAGGCGGCTGTAAACGATTTGCCTGTTCCGACATCGCCCCAGAGCAACAGACCGAGATTATTCTGCTTTGCCTCTGACCAGTTCGCTACATACCGTCTGGCCATCTGGATGCTGGGATTGTCCTCGGCATTGGCAAAAGTCCAGTTGTACAGGGCTTTTTCCTGAATGCCGTTGACCTTCAGACTGTGAATCCGGTTACGGCGCTCCATTTCTGCCATCCGGCGCTCAGTCGCCTCCTGTTCTTCCTTCCGGCATTTACAGATGCAGGGAACAATGTGAGTAGCAGAGCCGATCTTCACCCGGCACTGCACGGGGGTCTTGCACTTGCTGCAATAGAGCAGGCCATCGTCGCCCATGTACTCGTTTTCACCGGGTTCCGTGCGTTGAGGGAAGCGGGTAAGGAAATCATCAAAGATACTCATAGATCGCCACCTTTCTTGCACTTGCATTTACAGGGAACTATGTATGTCCATACTTCCGTGTAAAGCCTGTCCTGGACTGGAGCCTTGCACTTTTTACAGTGCAGCAGTCCGTCTTCACCCATGTACTCATCTTCGTTGGGTTCCGTCCGGGGCTTGTAGTGCCGATGAACGAATATCGGTGCCAATATCATGAGAGTCTGCCAATCATACGCACTTAAAATCATAGGCTGTCTCCTTCCGCACAGGTGTAGTTACTGTGACTGTAAGCTGCCGTTTTCGGCTTGTCGCGCCGCGCCCAGCTGCGCAGAGTAGCAAGGTGGTTCTTGTAATGCTTCCCGGAAGAAGCGATATACTCGGACAGTCGCTCCAGGCGCTCCTGCCAGTCAGCAGGAAACTCTGCTTTGAGTTTCGCCAGCTCCTCATCTGTCAGCAAGACATTCTGATAAGCTCCATACTTGTGGCGGGTGTCTTTCTCTTTCAGTTCATTGATCTTTTCAGTATTTGTTCTATTAGTTATTATTCGTGGGCCGAAATCCACCGGTGGGGAATCCACTGACGGACTTACCGCTGACGGATTTTCGGTCAACGGTAAACCATCCGACGGTGCCTTGTGTGGCATCTCGTAAATGGTGTACTCTACCGTAGACAGCCTGCCGTTTTTATCCCGGAGCTGCTTGCGATGAACATATCCGCATTTTTCAAGCTCCCACAAAGCTGACTCCACAGCGGCCTTTCCGTCCTTGTTGATTGCCACCAACCCGGCGACACTGTAATGCCATGTGTCGGGAAGACTCAAGAACTGAGAAAGCAGCCCTTTGGCCTTGAGCGAGAGAGAATGATCTCTCAGATGGTGGTTGCTCATGGTGGTGTAGTTACTGTTTCTTTCGACTCGAAATACTGCCATCTTTGACCTCCTTTCGGTGACGGCACATCTCGGTGACGGCACATCATCACTTCCGATATGATTGGGACTTTTGCTTCCGTTGCCGGAAACAAAAATAGAGCGGCAACCCATCTGCCGGAACCAAAGTCCCAACAGCGGATTGCCGCTCTATGTTCATTGCGATATTCTTCGCCAAGTATTTTATTTTTTGTTATAAAAAAACGTAATTTCCCCTGATTCTATAAGTCCATATCAGGGAAGTTGTTATTCAATTCATCACAACACATCAGTTCAGCCGTGATTGTGGTTTCTGAAAATTGTCCTGAAAATCAAACGAATAAGCGGGCCTACATACAGCACTTGCAAAAAGAAGGCCATAGGAAGACACTTCACCCACAATTCAATCCACTGAACAAACCATAAGCCAGTAAATCCGTTGTGAAGAAATGTTGCAAACAGTGTTATAACCGGTACTATCATTGCGACAGTAAATGTCTGCATCGCTAATATTGAAGCAAAGCCAGGCACAGCTTCACGGTCTATTATTCTGGCTGTAAGTTTTTGCGCAATCTTTGTGATTACAAAGAATATGAGCAGAAACACAACTACATATTCAACCCACATCTCCTGGATTGCAATGCTCAAGACTTTGTAACTGAAACCTCCCAAATTGAAGGAGACAGTGTAACAGGTCATGCAAAAGACCATCGCAAACACCATCATCGCTGAAAATACCACACTTTGAAATTTTGTTTTTGGCATAGAAATATTCCTCCTCTGTTATCATTGCAACAAAAAACACTAAACATCTTTGAACCATCAGACATAGGTTCAAAGGATATTTAGTGTCATTGGTGCGTTGCTATTCTATTTCTCGGTATTATAAAAGAAAATGCGCCAAATTTCAATCCTCAAAATTCATGAACTTTAATATGACCTACTATGTGCATAATAGCCAAAGCTAATCTTCACTGTGGTCTCCGTTGCCAGAGACAAAAATAGAACGGCAACCTATCGCTGGAACCAATGTCCCAACAGTGAATTGCCGCTCTATGTTCATTACGATATTCTTTTGTTGCAGGCGTTTCCCTCCATGCGCGGCCTGTTCAGCGCAAACTTCGGTTGATATTGACGATTTTATCTGTTTTCGGGTCAAAAACAAATAGAACCAGGCCACGAAAGCCTCTCAAAGGGGCCTTTCCGTGTTGGTTCTATTATTACACAAGCATCCTTAACTATGATGCAGTTAATTTTCCCTCTCCCGGCGTCATCCATCATTCTCTTGAAACCAGGGCGGTCAAAATCTGTACCGCTGTAGCCATCATCAACATACTCCTGCACATGCTTCAGTTCCGGATGCTTCTGATGGTAGTCAGCGATCAGTTCTTTTTGATTGTGGATGCTGTCGCTCTCCAGCTTATCTCCGTCCTCTCTGGAAAGCCGCACATAATCTCCACATAAGATTTGCTTTGTTGTCTGAAAATACATATAGCCAACAACTCCCTTCTTTATCTGTCCATACGACAATAAACCAGGAAATTCTTGGCTTTCGGTTGCTCTGTTTCGTTTTGACCCAGAGATATTATCCCACAGTTCCGGTCTCTTGTCAACACTTTAAAGCACTAAAGTGCAAATTTTCATCACATCATCAATTTCAGAACAGGCTCTCCTTCAGGCATTCCTGCAGAGGCTTCTTTCCTGAAAAACTGATTTTCACAACCATTCCATTGCTGAGATAGCAATAAGGATTTTTTATCTGCCGGATATAATCCAGCATCCGCTCCTTAGTGTCCAGGTCTGTTCTGATCTTCACATTCTCGATATCCACCAGGCTCTCCCGATCTACCGTTACAGGGTCTACATCTGCCTTTTCTTTTAGGTCAGCCAGCGCAACAACATACTTCTGCTCCTGTTCCTCTGTCTTTTTTACCATAATCCCGTCTCCTTAATATAATAATTGAAAGAGAAAAGGCATCTGCATTTCTCTGCAGCAGCACGCCCCTCTACTAATACCGTTGCGGAGAATCCCAAAATCAAGCTGTCACAACAATCTTTTTTTCATTTGGCTTGTTTTTTTCAGTTTGCACAGCGGTATTAGTGAGAGGTTTTTCATTCTGAGAGGCTTACAACACAATTAGAGCAAGATTCGCCTATAGTAACTCAAAACCCACTTCGTGGCTTTTGGCACTATGGCATATCTTGATGGGGATTCCGCTCCCCATTCCCTCGGTAGACGCAGAACCAGAGGATTCTGCTGTTTGGCTCCATGAAATCATGTCGCAGCCGTGACGCTTCGCATCAGCGGGAATGCCCCTCACAACAAAGCGCGGGAGGTGCATTTTTATGGCAAGGCCAAAAAAAGAAAAGCCACTGCAGCACGACCATCCGGTGATGGTGCGGTACAGTGACATCGAATACGAATTGATTAAGGAGTATGCAGAGCAGTCCGGCTATCCCGTTGCCGTTTACGTCCGGAAATGCTCTTTGAAAGAGAAACCAAAAATCACGTACAACGTCGTTGCCGATATTTCAGAAGTCCAAAAGCTGGCTACGGAATACGGAAAGATAGGGAACAACTTAAACCAGATCGCCCGCTATTTCAACATGGGCGGTCTGCGCTCCAAAGCCATGCAGGAGGAAATCAACAGCTGCATCACAGAGCTTCACGAGCTTCGGAAGGAAGTCATTAAACTGGTGGGGGATTACCGTGGCAATCTTGAAACACATCGCAAGTAAAAGCGCCAATTACAGTGCGGCGATTGATTATCTGAAATATCAGCACGACGAGCTGTCCATGAAGCCGCTGTTAGACGAGAAGGGGCATATGATGCTGCGTGAAGAATTTCTGATGGACGGTATCAACTGTAATCCGGAAACCTTTGACATAGAATGCGAGATGCTCAATGCTCAGTATCATAAGAACCAGACCTTTGCCGAAATCAAATCGCATCATTACATCATCAGCTTCGACCCAAAGGACAGGGAGGATCACGGATTAACCGGGGAGCAGGCACAGGCGATTGGCGTGGAATATGCCGCAAAGAATTTTCCCGGCCATCAGGCGCTTGTCTGCACCCACATGGACGGTCACAATGGCAGCGGCAATATCCACGTCCATATCGTAATCAACAGTCTGCGGAAGTGTGACGTGGAACGCAAGGATTTTATGGAGCGTCCCTGCGACAGCCGCGCCGGGTATAAGCATCATCTGACAAAAGATTACCTGAAGCACCTGCAGAGAACACTGATGGAGATCTGCGAACGGGAAAATCTTTATCAGGTAGACCTGCTCTCTCCATCCGAACGTAAAATCACAAACCGAGAGTATCAGGCCAAACGACGTGGCCAGAGAAATCTCGACAAGCTCAACGAACAGATCATTGCTGATGGACTTACTCCGCGAAAGACCGTATTCCAGACTCAGAAGCAGTATCTCCGTGACGCCATCGACGATGCCGCCAAAACTGCAAAATCTCCGGAAGAGTTCCAGACCATCCTGATGGATAAGTACAAAATCCGCCTAACAGAACGCCGCGGGCGGTACAGCTATCTGCATCCTGATCGGAATAAAAACATCACCGGCAGGGCATTGGGAACCCGCTATGAAAAAGAGTTTTTGCTGAATCTGTTTGCGGAGAATGCAAAGACTGTTGAGGAAAACAAAACAGCTCCAAAAGAGAATTCTTTGAACGATGCCGAGCCAACATCCGGCACCGTTTCGTATGATGAGAACGATCCAATCACGATCCTGTTCATCAAGTCCGACCTGCATCTGGTCGTTGATCTTCAGGACTGCGTGAAGGCACAGCAGAGCCGCGCCTACGCGCAAAAAGTGAAAATATCCAATTTACAGCAGATGGCAAAGACGATTGCTTATGTCCAAGAGCATGAATACGGCACCAGAGAACATTTACAGGAGAGCTTCGATGAAGTCACCGCCAAAATGCACGACGCCCGAAAAACGCTCCGGGAGACTGAAGGGCAGTTAAAGGTTCTGAACGAAAAGATACATTACACGGGCCAGTACCTTGCCAACAAAGCGGTCTACGGGCAGATGCTGAAAGCGCGCAATAAGAAGAAATTCCGGCAGGAGCATAGCTCGGAGATTAGCCTGTACGAAAGCGCAGTCAAATATCTGAAAGCGCAATACCCAGACAGCCGGTTCCCGACTATGAAATCCTTGAAGGAAGAACGCGACAGGCTCACCGTCCAGAAGCAGGCGCAGACCGATACCTGGCATTATTTCCGGGATTATCAAAAAGAGCTGCGGACAGTCTGCTCAAACGTGGACAGCATCCTCGGCCAAGAACAAGCAAAATCTCACGAACATTCAAAAGCACATATGCGCACATAGAAAAAGCTCCAATCAGGGAAACAATAATCCCTGACTGGAGCTTTTAAATCTACTCAACAAGATTTTCTCAGATAAGACCAGCTTAGAATCTCGGTGCAATCACCTTGCGATCACTTTCCGAAACCTTCAAATTATTCATGGTTTCTTCCGCTGTCCATCCCATGCTTTCCATCAAACTTTTGATGTTCTGGATGAGATTTTCAATTCGTCCGGTCTCTCGTCCCTTTTCCTCTGCTCGCTGATTGAGCGTCTGAATCGCCTGGCACACGTTCAACTCCACCTCGCTTTCACTCATCGTCAAACTTGCATTTACGCAAGCGTTCAATACATCCACTTCCGTCCTTCCAAGATGCTGAAATCCTTCATCAGAATTCACTGCATCTTCCAACTTATCTG
>JAJQDT010000121.1 GCA_021202075.1 Lachnospiraceae bacterium
GCGGAGCGACGGTATCATTCCGCGGACGGGTGGTATCTCGCGCGCGGAATATTCATTATCAAACGAGAAAAAATTGTTATTGGACATGTTTCATTTGTTCCTGGCCAGTAAAAACAACTGAATAGTGTATTTAACCGGGCAGCCGGGAGGGCGTGCAGTCATTCGTCCTGAGTCTTGACAGGAGGATGATGCTTATGACTACATATGAAGAATTCATGGTTATTCTGACTTTTGTGTTAGTTGTCGTTGCAATTCTTGATTTGAAAAATAAGTAAGCCGCCCTGCTCCTTGGCCGGATGGGCGGCTTACTTAGATCGTTAGTTCGCCGGGACGGATAGGCTTCATCTATCTTCCGGCTGTCTTGTTAAGTGCATTATAACACGTTGTGATAACATATTGCAATAACTTTTTTACGAACTGTAAAAACAGCCGCCCTGCTCCTGATAATGGTCTGACGGCTGTTTTCTAAGGGTGACCCCTTATGAGTACATACGATAGTATTGTAAGGGGCTCGCTCTAATTTGTCAATATCAAAACAGGAGGCTCTACAATGCCTGCATACAAATACCAGACAAACGATGGGAAGGCGCTCTGGTACTGCTCTTTCCACTATAAGGATTGGCTCGGCCAGAATAAACGGAAGAAAAAGATGGGGTTCGCAACCAGGAAGGCCGCGCTCGAATGGGAGCGTACTTTCCTTGACCGCGAATCCAAAAACCCTGACCTGCTTTTTTCGTCTTTCATCGAGAACTATATGAAAGACTGTGAAAACAGGATGAAGCCCACGACCCTTGCCAGTAAGAAATTTATGCAGGAGAGCAAAATACTGCCGTTCTTTGGTCAGGTGAAGCTTTCAAAAATAGACCCGCTTATGGTAAGAAGGTGGCAGAATGAACTTCTTGATTACAGGGATGAGAATAGCAAACCGTATTCCAAAACATATCTCAGGACCTTGCACGCTGAGTTTTCCGCTATCATGAACTATGCCGTAAGATACTACGGGCTGCCGAGCAACCCGTGCCATGTGACTGGCTCCATCGGGAAAAGTAAAGCTAAGGAAATGTCTATCTGGAGCCGTGACCAATTCGAGCATTTCATCACTTTTGAGAAGCGTAAAGCATTCCACTGTGCTTTCAATATCTTGTACTATACGGGAATGCGCGAGGGGGAGCTACTGGCGCTCACACCGGCAGACATACCGCGTGACGACCTCATCATACAGATCAACAAAAATTATGAAGTAGTTGAGGGAAAGGAGATGCTCCTGACCCCGAAGTCTGAAAAGAGCAACAGGATCATTACTATCCATGAGAGGCTCCACAAAGAAATCCTTGAATATATTGACGGGATGTGCATTGAAAAAGACGAGCGCATTTTCTACTTTGAAAGTGCCGGTCTCCGGCAGGAATTTAAAAGGGCCACAAAGCGAGCCGGCCTGCCGCCGATCCGGATCCATGACCTGCGCCATTCCCACGCAAGCCTGCTGATCGAGATGGGCGTACCTATCACTGAGATTTCCAAACGCCTCGGCCACGAAAACATAGAGACAACGCTGCGGGTCTACAGCCATCTGTACCCAGGGAAAGAGCGCAACATCCCCGATCTTATTACCGCCTTTTTTGAATCGGAATCAGTGGAAAATATGGACTCATCCGAATAGCGAGTACTTTTCGGGTACTTTTTTGAGAAAAACAAACCCCAACTTTCCTTTATTTACAAGGAAAATCGGGGTTTTTGTAATTAACTCACTTCCATAATAATCGGAAGTATCATCGGTCTGCGCTTGGTTCTCTTCCAGAGGAAGTCTCCGAGCGAATCACGAATCGTATTCTTCATCTTTGCCCAGTCCAGAATACGGCGGGTGTTGCAGAATTCCATCGCCTCTTCCACTACTGCGCACGCTTCTTCCATCAGGTCCTCGGATTCCCGTACATATACAAATCCTCTTGAAACAATATCCGGCCCGGCGAGAATCTGCCCGGTGTACTTCTCCAGTGTCAGTACCGCAATGACGATCCCATCTTCGGCCAGATGCTGCCGGTCACGCAGCACAATATTTCCGACGTCTCCGACTCCGAGGCCGTCTACAAGAATCGAGCCGGTCTGCACCTGTCCGGTCACTGCTGCCGAGTTTTCATCCAGCTCCAGGACATCGCCAGCTTTGAGCATCATAATATGATCCTTCTCAATGCCAAGCTCCTCCACCAGCTCCGCCTGCGCCTTCAGGTGACGGTATTCCCCGTGAACCGGAATCGCGTATTTCGGTTTTACCAGGGAATAGATCAGCTTGATATCCTCCTGGCAGGCATGTCCGGAAACATGTGTATCCTGGAAAATGACCTTGGTTCCTTTTGCGGAAAGCTCATTGATCACCTTGGAAACCGCCTTTTCATTCCCGGGAATCGGGTTCGAGCTGAAAATCACAACGTCGTTCGGATGGATTGTGATTTTTTTATGCAGATTGGCAGCAATCCGGGAGAGCGCAGCCATCGGCTCGCCCTGACTGCCGGTCGTAATCAGCACCAGCTGTTCATCCGTATAATTTTTCATTTCGTCAATTTCAATCAGTGTATTTTCCGGAATATTGATGTAGCCGAGCTCGGAAGCGGTCGAAATGACCGTAACCATGCTGCGCCCCTCAATCACTACTTTTCTGCCATATTTATATGCGGTATTGATAATCTGCTGCACGCGGTCAACATTCGACGCGAACGTCGCAATGATAATCCGATGGTTCGTGTTTTCGGAAAACAGATGGTCAAACGTCTTGCCCACCGTCCGCTCCGAAGCCGTAAATCCCGGCCGCTCCGCATTTGTACTGTCGCACATCAGTGCCAGCACACCCTTCTTCCCCAGCTCCGCAAACCGCTGCAGGTCGATCGCATCGCCAAACACCGGGGTATAATCCACCTTGAAATCGCCGGTGTGCACAACCACGCCCACCGGAGAATAAATCGCCAGCGCGACCGCGTCCGCAATGCTGTGGTTTGTCCGGATAAATTCGACCCGAAACTCACCCAGGTTGATCGACTGCCCCTGTTTGACAACCTTGCGCTTCGATGTGCGCATCTGGCCGCTCTCCTCCAGCTTGCGCTCAATCAGCCCCATCGTCAGCTTCGTCGCGTAGAGAGGGACATTCAGATCTTTCAGAATATAAGAAATAGATCCGATATGGTCCTCATGACCATGTGTAAATACAAATCCTTTTACTTTTTGTGCGTTTTCTTTCAGATACGAAATATCTGGGATGACCAGGTCAATGCCCAGCATGTCATCCTCCGGAAACGCCAGTCCGCAGTCCACAACAATAATGCTGTCCTTGTACTCAAATGCCGTGATGTTCATACCGATCAGTCCAAGACCGCCGAGCGGTATGATTTTCAATCTCTCCGTATTGTTCTGTCTGTTCTGCTCTTTTTTCAATCCTTCATACCTCTTTCCTGCGATTTTACGCAATAAATATAATAAACGACATAAGTCGTTTCAAAGTGCAGGCAATCGTTCCATCGTGCGAGCCAGATGACAAACCAGATAAGTAATGGGCGTTTTTACTAAAAGAATAAAATACCCCCGTCATCCAGTATCATTGCACACACGAATAAGGTGTCGCTCCGGCACCGTTTACCTTTGTTTTATTTACAAGTAAATATATCCACGTAAGCCTCGTCCGTACGAATGCGCTCATCAGGCGATCAGCGAGGCCAGCATTTCGCACCAGATCTTAATGCGAAACTGTATTAAAGCTCAAGATCCACGTCCTCCAGAAGCTCCGCAAAAATCTTAGATACCGCTGTAAGTTCGCCGTCGTCCTCCACAAACTCATACAGGGCATCCGCTTCTCCGTCCTTCGAGGTATCCTTCAAAATATATACCTCTGCGTCTTCTTCCTCATCCTCGGTCTCTGTTACCAGCAGATAAGAAATTCCGTTGATTCTGGTCTCCTCCAGCACAGAAAACCAGACCGTCTCTCCTCCTTCAACCGGGCAAAATTCTATCTTGTTCATACATCTCCTTGCAGTATTCCCTTTTGGAATCGGATTCACAATCAGCATCCTGCTCCATCACAGCTGAATATTCCGAAGCTTCGTTCGTCAGTACCTCTGCAGCCTTTTTCTGGTTATTTCTATAATCAAGGTATCCCTGCAGAATATACACAGCCGCGATCATATCTACGTATTCTTTCCGGTTTTCGCGGCGCACTCCGCTCTCCATCAGCGTCCGGTTCGCCTCCACCGTCGTCAGGCGCTCGTCCCACATCACGACAGGAAGGCCGGTCCGCCTCGTGAGCATATCCCGGAACTCCAGTGACTTCTCTGCGCGCTCCCCGACGGTATTGTTCATATTCTTCGGATAGCCGAGCACAAACGCAGTCACCTCATACTGTCCGGCCAGCTCTTCAATCCGCGCCAGCGTCCGGCGCAGCTTGTTCTCCTGATCACGACGGATAATTTCCAGCCCCTGCGCCGTCAGGCCAAGCGGGTCGCTGACCGCTACGCCGACGGTCTTTGAACCGTAGTCCAGTCCCATAATCCGAATCATTCGTCTGTACGCTCCCAGGCCCTGTTTTTCACATATTCCCTCAGAAGCTCTTCTACCAGTTCATCACGTTCTACTTTCATAATCATACTGCGTGCATTATTATGATTCGTAATATAGGTCGGATCGCCGGACATAATGTATCCCACAATCTGATTGACCGGATTGTATCCTTTCTCCTCCATCGCATTGTAAACGACATCCAGCACCGTCTTCACTCTTGTCTGGGGATCCATCGTGTAGTTGAAATACTGTGTGTTGTTAATCTCTGCCATTTCGTCACGTCCTTTGCCTGCACTGCCTAAAAGCTTTCTCTATTCTAATATATCTTTCCAAATATTTCAATCCTTTTGTTTTTAATCTTTACGTCGAGGCATAAACCGGTGCATATCAAATCCATGCCGCATTCTACACATCCGGTATCCGCTGCAGCCGTGTTAATCCACATTTATATTTTATCAAAGAGCAGCACATGGCTTGCAATTCTTTGCTTCAGGCAGCCCGTCAGAATTTGGTTCGTATAATCCTCTGAAGCCGGAATCGCGGCCCGAATATATTCTTTCGTATAACCGGTAAAATACTCTTCTCCATTGATTTGCATTTTCTCCTCAAACAGCACTTCGGACGGGCGTCCAATCTGCTGTTCTTCAAACCATGTGCGGTTCTGTTCCCCCAGCGCAAGAAGCTTATCGCTTCGAACCCCCTTTTCCGACTCAGGAATCTGCCCCGCCATCGCGGCCGCGCGCGTTCCCTGACGCATGGAGTATTTAAAAATATGCGTCTCATACAGGCGAATTCGTTTCAGGAAAGCAACCGTCTCTTCAAATTCCTCCGCTGTCTCCTGCGGAAAGCCGACTATCACATCGGTCGTAATCGCCGGAAGATCAAAGGTCTCCCGCAGCATCGCGCACTTTTCCTCAAATTCTGCGGTTGTGTAACGGCGGTTCATCCGTTTCAGCACCGAATCGCAGCCGCTCTGCAGCGACAGATGAAAATGCGGGCAGACCTTCGGCAGCGCGCGCAGCGCATATGCAAACTCGCTGGTAATAATCCCCGGCTCGAGCGACCCCAGCCGGATCCTTTGAATCCCCGGTACCGCGTGCACCGCCTGAATCAGGGAAATCAGCGACGTCCCGAGATCGCTCCCATAGGAGCTCAAATGAATGCCGGTCAGCACCACCTCACGGCAGCCGCTTTGCGCCAGCAGCTCCACCTCACGCAAAACATCCTCCGTTCGGCGGCTTCTAACCCGCCCCCGCGCGTAGGGGATGATACAATACGTGCAAAACTGGTTGCAGCCATCCTGAACCTTGATGTATGCGCGGGTGTGCTCCTCGGTTCGGGTAATGGAAAGATTCTCATACTCACGCACATGTCCGATGTCACTTATTCTGTTGTTTTTCATGAACGGTTTATCTGGTTCTGGTTGTATTTCGTCAAGTTCTGCAGTATCCTCTTTTTCCAAAAGATCCTCGCGGCGCGTTTCTTCGAACATGCGCAGCGCCTCGACCAGCTCTCCCTTCTGGTTATTTCCCAGCACCAGATCCACCGCGCTGTCCTCCTCAGGTGGATTCTGCGCGGTCTCTACGTAACATCCGGCCGCCACTACAATCGCATCCGGGTTCATTTTCTTCGCCTTATGCAGCATCTGCCGCGACTTGCGGTCTGCGATATTGGTCACCGTACAGGTATTGATCACATAGACGTCCGCGCCGGGCGCAAATGGCACAATCTCATACCCTGCCTCCTCCAGAAGCTGCCGCATCGCTTCCGTCTCATATGCGTTTACCTTGCATCCCAGATTATGAAGCGCCGCTTTCTTTCCCATTTGATCCTCCAATCAATTTCATTTTCTCCGTCTCACGAAACTGCTGTCATCTCTTCACAGCCTCGTCATTTTACCCATACCGTTTTCTCAAAAACGTAAAAGCTTTTTCAAACCGCCTGACAGATTCACCAAAGAAAATTTTCCAAAGTTACCGAACTTTCCCTTATTTCTCCTTGACTTTTCGAGCGCCAGCCAGTAAGATAAAAGAGAAATGGCAAGCCGTTTGGATAGTGAACGCAAATAAGTCTGCTGTTCTCTGTCACACGAACATAAACAATGAACACGGAGGAGTGATATTATGAAAACAGTTCAGATTTCCTTAAACTCAATTGATAAAGTAAAGTCTTTTGTAAACGATATTACCAAGTTCGACAACGACTTTGATCTCGTATCCGGCCGTTATGTCATCGACGCGAAGTCGATCATGGGTATTTTCAGCCTGGACCTCTCCAAGCCAATCGACCTGAATATCCACGCAGAAGACAATATCGACGAGATTCTGGCTGTGCTTGACGCCTACATTATCCAGTAAACGCAGATTCTCCATATGGAACACATTGATGACCCGCCACCATTTGGATGGCGGGTCATTTTTCATTTACTCTACCAGGATCGACTCTGCACTTTCGACTGCCGTCTCGACCAGTTCGTCTATAATCTCACTCAGCTTACATTCAGAGCGCTGAATCACTTTCAGGTTCGGCTTTGTCACCGGATGCTTTGCCACAAAAATGGTGCAGCAGTCCTCAAACGGCAGGATGGAAGTCTCAAACGTGCCGATTTTCTTTGCCACTTCGACAATCTCCTGCTTGTCAAAACCGATCAGCGGGCGGAATACCGGAAGCTGGCAGACCTCATTTGTCACGGAAAGGCTCTGGATCGTCTGGCTCGCGACCTGACCGATACTCTCGCCCGTAATCAGCGCCATCGAGCCGTCCATCGCGGCAAATCGCTCCGCGATCCGCATCATATAACGTCTCATAATGATCGTCAGTTCATCGTGCGGACATTTTTCATAGATAGAAAGCTGAATCTCCGTAAAGTTCACCACATGGAGGCGGATTGGGCCGGTGTACCGCGCAACGAGCTTCGCCAGGTCGACCACCTTCTCCTTTGCGCGGTCGCTCGTATAGGGCGGCGCGTGAAAATAGACTGCGTCGATCACAACGCCCCGTTTTCCGATCATATAGCCGGCCACCGGACTGTCAATTCCTCCGGACAAAAGCAGCATCGCCCGCCCGCTCGTGCCAACCGGCATCCCGCCAGGTCCCGGAATGATTTTCGAATAGATATAGATTTTTTCCCGAATCTCCACATGCAGAACCAGCTCCGGATTGTGCACATCCACCCGCATCCCGGGAAATGCATCCAGAATCCGTCCGCCCAGCTCACTGTTCACTTCCATAGATGAAACCGGATACGATTTATTCGCCCGCCGCGTCATTACCTTGAATGTGATGGCATTCCCTCGCGAAGCATCGTCTTCCGGGGTATTCTCTTCCGGGGCATTCTCTTTTGCGATATCCTCTTTCGGGGCATTTACAGCCGGGATTTCTGTTTTCGAAAGCCCCTTTCCCTGATCTTCCGGCAGCGGCGTCAGCTCCAGCGTCTCCTGTAAAAAATGAATCACATCCTTTGCCAGCTCATCCATTCCCCTGTCTTCGACCTTCATCACCGGACAGATTCCGACGATTCCAAATACGCGCTGCAGCGCCTCAACAGTCTCATCGTAATCAAAACCGCCCTCACAGTCAATGTAAATGCGGCCCTGCTCCCGCATCACGAAAAACGCCCCATCAACCTTCGAGAGCGCGTGCCGGATCTGATTGACCAGCGCCTCCTCGAACAAATGGCGGTTCTTGCCCTTGATCGCAATTTCCCCGTATTTTATCAAAAATGTACTGAACATATATTCCTGCCCTGTATGCGCCGCGCATTCTGCGGCTTTCCTTTCCTGTTTCTTTCCCCGGCGTCTGAGTCCTGTGTCTTAGCAGACTTCCGGCCTGACGCTTTTTGTTCTTTACGGGTTTCCGGCCCGGCATTGCAGCCATCCCGCCCATCTTCTCAGACAGCCGCTTTGCTTTCAGCGCCGCGTGAACCTGCGCAGCACCGGCAGCAATTCCCGCAGTGCCTCCAGCGTATAGTCAATCTCCTCTTCCGTCGTAAACCTGCAAAAGCTAAAGCGCAGCGTCGATTCCAGCTGTTCCTTCGGCAGATGCATCTCTTTTAATACCGGGCTGACCGGGAGCTTCTTGTTCGAAGAACAGGCGGATCCCGCAGATACGTAGATCCCGCGCTCCTCAAGCGCGTGAAGCAGGACCTCACTGCGGACGCCGACAAATGCCGCGCTCACAATATGAGCGGCACTCTGCTCTCCCTCCTGTGAATGGATCACCACATCCGGCAGCAAAGACAGACCATCCATCAGGCGCGCTTTCAGGATAAGCATCCGTTCATGGTCGATATCCAGTGAGGCAAACGCGTCGACCGCGGCCTGAGCAAGCCCGGCCGCTCCCGGTACATTGTCCGTGCCGGAACGCATGCCCTTCTGCTGTCCGCCGCCCAGAATCAGCGGCTGAAGCCGGACGCCCTCTCTCACATACAAAAAGCCGCTTCCCTTCGGACCATGCAGCTTGTGTCCGCTCACCGAGAGCAGGTCGATGCCCTGCCGTTTTGGATAAATCCGGTATTTCCCATATGCCTGCACCGCGTCCACATGAAAAACCGCCTGCGGGCATTTCTTTTTGATCAGCGCACCGGCTTCTGCGATCGGCTGAATCGTTCCCACCTCATTATTCACAGCCATGATCGATACCAGAATGGTATCTTCGCAGAGGGCTGCTTCCAATTCCTCCAGGCGGATTCGCCCGTGAGCATCCACCGGCAAAACCGTTACGCGATAACCCTGCTCCTCCAGCGCATGCACCGGCATCAGCACCGCCGCATGCTCCACCGCAGAGGTAATGATATGCATCCCCGCCCGGCGGTTCGCCGCTGCCGCGCCCAGGATCGCCCAGTTGTCCGACTCCGTGCCGCCCGAGGTAAAAAAAATCTCCTTTTCATTTACCTTCAGCGTTTTCGCGATATTCTCCCGCGCATCCCTCAGATAGCGCTCCGCCTCCAGGCCTTTTCTGTGCTTCGAGGAAGGATTCCCAAAATCCTCCGTCATCGTCCGCACCACCACATCCCGCACCGAAGCCGTCACGCGGGTGGTCGCGGAGTTGTCCAGATATGCTTCCATATCCGTGCCTCCCCTATTACATCATCGTCTCTCACATTCCGGCTCATAATCAAGAGCTGCCCGGTCGCATACATACGGGCGGACATAGGTATCCGCAACCGCCACATGCGCCGGATGGTTCGCGTACACCGCCACATCCTCCGCTTTTTCCAGAGTGGTAACCAGCGCAATCTCATGCGTACTCGACGGAATCGGATCCGTCACCAGCTCCACCGTCAGAAGCCCAGGCACCTGCCCGACCAGCGACTTCAGCTGTTCGGCCATAACCGCCTTTTGCTCCTTCTTTTTCTCCTCTGTAATCTCCTTCTTAAAATTCCACATTACAATGTGATATACCATTTTCATTTCCTCCGTTTGCGTACTTCGGGTACCATAATTTCAGATACTCGGGTTATCTGTAAATTTTTATAAAATCCGGATACTGCAAGATGCATAAGTTATTTCATAACAGTTCCATAACATATCATAACATATGCGCAGCTACAGAGAACGGTTCAGCGTCCCTCCAGCAGATACATCAGAATGGACAGCACCGTCATGCCGGCTGTCTCCGTGCGCAAAATCCGTCCGCCGAGCGTGACCGGCAAAATTCCGGTTTCCTCTGCCAGCGCGATCTCGTGCTCGTCAAAGCCGCCCTCCGGCCCGATGAAAATCGCCACGGACTCGCTTGGGCGGATCGACTCAAACGCTTCTCGCGTCGCCTCCATCCCCCGCGCCAGCTCATACGGGATAAATTTCCGGTCCATGGAAGACGCGTAACGCACGGCTTCTTCCATGGACATGACCGGTTTCACTTCCGGGATGATCGACCGTTTCGCCTGTTTTGCTGCGTTTTCCGCAATCAAGCCCCAGCGCTTCTGTTTGATCTGCGCCCGGTTCGCGTCCAGCTTCACCACTGCGCGCTTTGTCGCCACCGGAACGATTTCACTGACGCCGAGCTCCACCGCTTTCTGGATGATCAGATCCATCTTATCCGATTTTGGAAGCCCCTGAAACAGTGTGATTCTGGAAGGGAGCTCCGTATCTGCCGCCTGAGACCACAGAATCCGTGCCGTCACAATCGTTTCGCCCACCTGCGACACTTCGCACCGCCAGGTAACCGCATTGCTGTCACTGACCGTAATCTGCTCGCCCGGGCGGATCCGCAGAACATTGCGGATATGATTGATGTCGCTGCCGACGATCCGGATCTCTTTCTCCCCTATCTGATCTGTGTTTACAAAGAAATGATGCATTCCGTATCCTCTCGTTTCAGTGCATTGTATAAAACCAATGGAATTGCGGTCAGCCTTCAATAATTATCACCCGGTCAATGTCTCAGCCCTTCTGTGCCGTCACGGACACCCGGTCAATATCTCAGCTCTTCCGCGCCGTCACGGACACCCAGTCATTCTGATGTGTGACCTCGAGCACCTCCAGACCGGCTGCCTTCACTGCCTCCACAACCACATCTTCTTTTTCCTCAATGATTCCGGACGTAATATAAATGCCCCCATGCTTCAGATGCTTCACAATGACCGGAGTCAGCGGTACCAGAACCTCCGCCAGAATGTTCGCCGCCACGATATCGTACCTCTCATATCCGACCGCATCCTGAATCGTTTTGTCGTCAATGATATTTCCCAGCAAAAGCTCCATCATATCCGCCGGAATATCATTTGCTTCCAGATTTTCCCGCACGGCCGAGATCGCGCAGGGATCCAGATCCGTGCCGAGAGCATGCCGCGCCCCCAGCTTCAGAGCCGCGATCGAGAGAATGCCGCTGCCCGTTCCGACATCCAGAAGCTCCGTCTGATCTGTCACATATTTTTTCAGCTGACGCAAACACAACTGGGTTGTCTCATGCATCCCCGTTCCAAAAGCGGTTCCCGGGTCAATATGAATGATCATTTTCCCCTGATCCTCCGCCTTCACCTCTTCCCACGAAGGAATGATCAGGATATCATCGACAAAGAACTGATGAAAATACTCTTTCCAATTGTTAATCCAGTCCTTATCCTCCGTCTGCGATACGGTAATCGTGCCCTCTCCAATGTCCACAAAGTGACGAAGCTCCTCCAGCTCGCGCCGTACATTAGCAAGGATCTCTCCGACGTCATCCGAAATCTGCTGTGCTCCGTCAGCCTTCGGCTGTTCGCATAGTTCCTTCCGGACAGCTTCCGAAGATTCCGGCGGGGCTTCTTCCCTCACTTCCACGTAAAAGCTCAAATACGCGATCCCGTCATCCTCCGGCCCATCCGGCAGGATATCCACAAACATCTGCTTTTTATCCGATTCCGACAAAGGCGTCTTGTCTTCAATCTCCACTCCCTCAATGCCAATCTCCGCCAGGGTGACAATCACAAGATCCTCCGCCTCTGTTTTCGTCTTAATTGTAAATTTATTCCAGCGCATACTTCCATTCCTGTTCTATGTCCGATTTTATGCTTCACTGTTTGGCCTATATAGATTACCACGAACCGTTCCGCTTCGCAAGCTGTGATTTTATAGTGGGCGAAAAAATTCTTTTGTCATTCACTATAAAATCACTTCAGCAATCACTTTGCTTTCCCTGGCCTAAAAACTTTGAAAACTTCATTGAAAACATAAAAACTGTGCGTTATAATAGAAGCCGCACAACAAAAAATCGCTTCGCGATGGTATATCCCGTACGAAGTGCGGGATGCCACCCCGGCGAGGGGCGCGGCCTTCATCCGCACTCGCTGCGCAAGTACGGACATGTAATAAATCCTGTAACAAGCTGTCCCGAAAATACCCAGAGGAAATCATCCAAAGAGGGGAGAACCAATTCATGAAATCGACCTGGAAAAAAGCGATTGTCTGGTGCAGCACGGTATTCCTGACGCTGGCGGCCGTGATTGCTTTTTATTTTTTGCTGCAAAATAGTGCCTCCATCTTAAAAGGCGTTAATTCCATGGTCGGCTCGCTCACCTCCATCTGGCTGGGTCTTGGCCTGGCCTATGTGCTGGATCCGATTATCGTCGCCGGAGAGCGCATTTTGCGCAAACGGAACATGAACCAGACCGCCGCGCGCGTTCTGACTCTGGCCGCAGTGCTGGCTCTGATTGTGCTGCTGATTTTTCTCATTATCAGCCGCCTGGTTCCGAGGCTGTTCGACACCATCAACAGTCTGCTTGGCGACCTGCCCGGCATTCAGAGCACCTTCAACAGCTACCTGGACCGTGTCAATGAATGGAACCCACAGGTATACGAATACATCATCAATGTACTGAATTTTGTGGTGGATTGGATCAACACGAACCTGTATACAACGGTAAACACGATCACACAGAGTTTCTTAAGCCTGATTACTGGGATTGTCAATCTGTTTGTCGCGCTGATTGTGCTGGTCTACGCGCAAATGTCAAAGGAGCGCTTTATCGGTCAGGCGAAAAAGCTGCTCTATGCCGTCTGCCATCACCGCAGGGCAACGACCTGGGTCCTGGATGTATTCCGTCAGGCAAACCTGATTTTCAGCGGGTTTATCACCGGAAAAATCATTGATTCGGCCATTGTCGGCGTGATCTGTTTTATCTGCCTGTCCTTCCTGAATATCCCGTATGTGCTGCTGATCAGCGTCATCATTGGTATAACAAACATCATTCCGGTATTCGGGCCGTTTATCGGCGCTATTCCGTGCGCCCTTCTGCTTTTGTTCGTGAAGCCCTGGGAATGCCTGGTTTTCGTGATTTTTATCCTGATTCTGCAGCAGGTCGACGGCAATATCATCGGTCCGCGAATTCTTGGAAACTCAACCGGTGTATCCGCGTTCTGGGTCATCGTGTCGATCCTGGTCTTCAGCAATCTGCTCGGCGTCATCGGCATGATTGTCGGCGTCCCGATTTTTGCGACGCTTTACTATATCGTCAAACGAATTGTGGAGGCCGAGCTTGCCCGCCAGAATCTGCCGACGGAATCCATGGACTATGTCCGTGTAGACCATATCAACGAAGACAATCAGCTGGTCTATCTTTCCGAGGATAATGGCAGGAAAAAGACAATTGCACAGCGCAGGACGCCAAAAGAGCTCTGGCAGGATACCAGAACCACCGCAGCAGCGCTGAAATCATTTTGTGAACGGACCTGGGATGAACTCAAAAACAGAAAGGAAAAAGAAAAATGAACAAAATCGCAAGCTTTACCGTTGACCATATCCGGCTGCTTCCGGGTCTTTATGTGTCCAGAAAGGACTACGTCGGAACTGAGGTCATCACAACCTTTGACATCCGCATGACAGCGCCAAACAAAGAGCCGGTCATGAACACCGCTGAGGTGCACACCATCGAGCACATCGGCGCAACCTTCCTGCGCAATCACGCGGAATATGGTTCCCGCGTCATCTATTTCGGCCCGATGGGCTGCCGGACCGGCTTCTATCTGCTCCTGGCAGGCGACTATGAATCAAAGGACATCATTCCTCTGATGAAAGAGATGTTCACATTCATCCGCGACTTTCAAGATGAAGTGCCTGGCGCGTCTCCTAAAGACTGCGGAAACTATCTCGACATGAATCTTCCGATGGCAAACTGGCTCGCCGGCCGGTATCTGCGCGAGGTACTGGAAAACATCAGCGAGGAAAGGCTGAATTATCCGGCTTAATGGTTATGTGCATAATAACAAAGGCAACCCGGTATGAGAAAATCGGGTGCCTTTCGTTTTTCAGATCGGATATCCCTTCAGGTAGTAGTCCTTCACGAACCGCATCAGTTCCCTTTCGCCGCGCTCATCGAGAATCCGAAGCATCCCATGCAGCTCCTTTTTCGTCTGCGGATGCATCAGATAGTGCCCCTTGCCCTTTTCAAAATAGGCGAGCGCGTCGTGCTGTGTGTACGCTTCCTTATTATAGTTCTTGGAAGCCGCGATGCGGTCCATCAGCATTTCAGCAACATATCTGCGCGGCATCTGCACCGTCTGCAGACAATCCGGCAAAGAGGGACCGGCCGTATTCGCAGCGGCCAGTATTCTGCCTGATTTTGAGCCGTTATTCGAGGATTCCGGCTCCTTCGTTTTTTTCGGTTCCCTGTAATCCAGCCAATACTCAAAATGGTGCCGGTTGCGTCCTTTGTGGTGCATCCAGGCCTCCGAATACCCCTTATCGCGGCGCTCCCCATTGTTCGGGCTGCTTGTTCCGTCCTGATAATAACGAAAGCCTTCTAACAGCTCGGCAGGCAGGTATTTCGACAGATCATGCGTAAGCCCCTGGCGATACAGGCCAACCTGAAAGCATTCCCGCATTACATAGATTTTGTGCTCCGTAATGGTTTTCAGGTGGCCTTTGGCTTTTTCCCACGTGATTTGATTGGATGTGCTGACATTCTTCTGACTCATAACCTTTCGCTTCTTCCCTCCAAAATCACAACGGTCCTCGGCGTCACAGAGAGCATCCGGCTGCTCCCGAGATTCTCCTGTTCCTCCGGCGGCAGAAAGCTTTCCGGCAAAAACGTATCCATCACGCGGAACCAGGAAAACCCGTCCGGCAGAAGCGGGAGCGCAAATGCCTGCTCCTCCCAGTGAAAATTCCAGGCCAGATAGAGGAAGACCTCCTCGCCCGCATAGGATCCGGCGTACATACATCCCATGTGAAGACCGGAATTGTGAAAATCTGCATACCATGCCCGTTCTCCATGATAGGAAAGATCCGGATAGCCGGTAGAAAGCGGGTCGGCGCAGCCAGGCTCCTGATTCTGGTGCAAAACACGATGTCTCTTTCGGTACGCAATCAATTTACTGACGAAATTTGTCAGCTCCTGACCGGATTTTGTGTGGTTCCATCCAAGCCAAGTCAGATCGCTGTCATGACACCAGGGGTTATTATTCCCCTTTTGGGTATTTCCGAATTCATCTCCCGCCAGCAGCATCGGCGTTCCCTGGGAAAGCAGCATCATGGCATACGCGTTTTTCCGCTGGCGCAGACGCAGCTGCGCGATTTTGCGCTTCGCGCTCGGGCCTTCCTCCCCGCAGTTCCAGCTAAAGTTTGCGTCGGATCCATCACGGCCGTTCTCCCCGTTCGCTTCATTGTATTTCATATTATAGGACACCAGATCCAGCATCGTGAACCCATCGTGGTTCGTCATATAATTGATCTGCGCACAGCCGACAGGATTTTGCCGGGTACGCCAGCCGAATGCCTCAAGCGCTCCTGCGTCGCCCTTTAAAAGCCTGCGCCCGTCATTCATAAACCCGTCATTGGATATCGCCAGCAGATACGGATTCTCCCGTTTCGCATTTTCCTGACAAACCGCATCCGGGAACCAGCTGCAGTATAGCTTTCGTGTCCGAAACAGCGGCAGATGAGCCAGCTCCGGTGCAAGGCTATCCCGGCCAACTATCGAGAACCCATCCACATGATATTCATCCGCCCACCAGGTCAGGCAGGAACAGATCTGTGCGATATCTGTATCTTCCGCAAACGAAAACTCCAGAATCACCTCGATGCCATTCGCGTGAAATGCCTTCACCAGATCCTTAAATTCGACATCCGCGCGATCCGACGACGCATAGGAGGCCTTCGGCGCAAAGTAAAAGCCCGATCCGTACCCCCAGAAATTCCTGCGGAACATCTGCCGGTCATATGCGGACAGCTGCCCCTGGTTCCCGTCGTCAGCCGTTCCTGCCGACAGCGCGGATGCACGCTCCTGAACATTCATAACCGGAAGATCAAACGCATGATCCCGCGCTTCCTGCTGCGTGGCCGAAAGCATGCTGCCGGATTGCGCTCCCTTCTGCGTGGACGGAACCGTGCCGACGCCATAGTGCGCTCCCTTCTGATTTTTGTGAACAGACGAATGCATCAGATATTCCGGAACCTCCATCTCCGCGAACTCGTAGACCGGCATCAGCTTCACCTGGTTGATCCCCAGCGACATCAGATACGGGATTTTCTTTTTCAATCCGGCAAACGTCCCCTTCGGACTGACGCCGGAATTCTTATTCATTGTAAATCCGCGGACATGCAGATGATACATGATCACATCGTGAAAAGGAATGCCGGGAAGCCGGTCGTCCTCCCACTGGTATCCGCCCGTAATAAACCCGCCGCGCAGTCCATGCGGAGTCAGCCAGGAAATCTTCCCATACGTCTCCCTGCCCGCAATTCTTCCGGCGTACGGATCCGTTACGATCTCATCCCCGTCGCGGAAATTATATTCATACGCATTGACCGGAAGCTTAACCTTCATGGAATAAAAATTCCCCGGTACATCCGGCTCCGGAAACGGAATCTCCGCCGCAACCTCCTCCGTTCCCTTTTTATAGAGCAAAAGCGACGGCCGCTCCTTTGACGATGCGTAAAATCCAAAATGAACCCCATCCCCGCAAACCTTCGTGCCAGGAGTTCTCCTGTCATCCTTTAATATTTTAAAACCGTAATCCTCCATACCATTCCTCCTTTCCCGTATCTCAATTCTTCGTTCTGTATCGGCCGACAGTTCCTTATATCATCAGTGAATTCCCCATCGTCCAAAGCCTATGGGTTGCGGCCGACCGGTTTCAACAATGCACGATCACAGATTTGTTCTCGCAGCACAACAGCCTCGGGCATTCAAAATCAAAGCTCCGACATCTTGCCTGACAAATTATTTTCACAATTCAATATCCAGCTCGACCGGACAGTGATCCGATCCAAAGACGTCCGTATGGATGGCCGCCCCGCGGAGCCGTTCCTTCAGGCAGTCAGACACACAGAAGTAGTCAATCCGCCATCCCGCGTTCTTCTCACGCGCATGAAAACGATACGACCACCAGCTGTAAATGCCCTCCTGCTCCGGATAAAAATACCGGTATGTATCGGTAAAACCGGCGGCGAGAAGATCTGAAAACTTCCCTCTCTCCTCATCCGTAAAGCCCGCATTTTTATGATTGGTCTTCGGATTTTTCAGGTCAATCTCCTGATGTGCAACATTCAGGTCCCCGCAAAATACAACCGGCTTCTTCTCCTCCAGATTTTTCAGATAAGAAAGAAACGCATCCTCCCATTTCATGCGATAAGGCAGGCGCACCAGCTCATTCTGCGAATTCGGCGTATAGACCGTCACCAGATAAAAGGCTTCATACTCCAGTGTAATGACACGCCCCTCCTGGTCATGCTCTTTACTCCCGATCCCGTAAGAAACCGACAGCGGCTCCTTTTTCGCAAAAACCGCAGTGCCGGAATAGCCCTTTTTCACCGCATAATTCCAATACTGGTACGGGCGGAGCTGCAGATCTATCTGCCCTGCCTGAAGCTTCGTCTCCTGCAGACAGAACACATCCGCGTCCGCCTCCTCAAAATAATCCAGAAAGCCCTTCTGCACACAGGCACGCAGGCCATTCACATTCCAGGATATCAGTTTCATATGCGCAAGTCTCCTCAAATATGTCCCAATTTTCCATGCCGGAATCCTTCCATGGTACAGCAAAGGATTCGCAAAATCCTTCATTCATCTTAACATGACACCTTCGAGAAAACAAGTCAAATTTTCAGAAAAAAGGCCGTAATTTTGCAATTTGATATATTTTTATTTCGTATCTATTCTGTACTTGCTATTTTCCATACTTTCTGGTAAAGTGATGCGGACAGAGAGTCACAGCCCTCTGGCACAGAAAACCATTCCCCGCACGTTTGCGTGCATCATGTTACGGTGAATGACAAAATTTTGTTGTTCACTAGAACACAGTTCAGAGAGGTATCAGAATGAGTGATTTTGAAAACTGCAGCGGAAGCTGCGCCGGATGTCAGGAGGAATGTGACGGCGGGGCCACCATCACGCTGACGCTGGAAAACGACGAAGTGCTGGAATGCCAGGTGCTGACTACGTACCAGGCGGCCGGAAAGGACTACATTGCGCTGCTGCCCCTGGATGAAAACGGCAAAAATGAGGATGGCGAGGTCTTCATATACCGTTATCATGAAGAGAACGGCACCCCGGTACTTGAAAACATCGAGGACGACGAAGAATACGAGGCCGCATCCGACGGATTCGACGAGTGGCTCGACTCCCTCGAGTATGATGAAATCGTGACAGAAGAAGAGCCAGGCGAATGATCATCGCCTGGCTCTTCTTTTTTACGATTCCCACAGAATTTTTTACTCGGTCTTTACCACATTTCCGACCACATCATAATACACCTTCACGGTTGCACCATCCTCGTCCGTTTCCAGCTGCCAGGAGGCACAGCCCGATGTATTCGGGGTCGGCTCACCATCCAGGTCAAAATAGGCTTCACCGGTCTGCTGATCCGTCTCATCGTAATATTTTTCCATGATCGCATAACCGTCGCTGATCTCGACCGCCTGCTCCTCCTCGTCATAATAACAGGTACGCGCCTCATCTGCCCTGCCATATCCATGCTGTCATCTCTCACGTCTCGCCGACAATCCGAACCGTCTGCGCGTTCGACATGATGCAGCCGCCAAATCACTGGCCAGTAAAAATGCCCAGCGCTGCCTTCGTAACAATCATCCCTGATTTTTCATAAGTTGCTCCTCTGTCTGAGGTTCTGTTTCATGTTCCAAAACGTTTTTAAATAAAAAAGTGTGCAATACACACACTTTAACGCTTAGAGATTATTCAAAATACACTGATTTGTATCAGTCAGAGTCCGAATCCAGTGCGTCTTCCAATGTTTTCATCAGCTCGGTCTCTTCCATTTCAGAGGCCTCCATGACTTCCTCTTCCGACTGTAGTCTGGCTTTTTCAACCTGGAATTCATCGCTCTGTACTTTGGAGAGATGGTAAAAATATCCCATACACGCAACCAGCAGAAATACCGCAATGACATAGAGAACCGTGAGAAACGGTCCGCGTTTTTCCGAATGATTTCCGTGTGAACTTCCCATAGATTCTTTGCCTCCATATCCACATCAATAAAAGCCTGTTTTACCTGTATCCGGTGACACAATTACGCTGAAAAATGCTCCGCATCATGGTAAACACCTGTGCGGAGCACATAATTGTGTCTGAATATATTTACTTATTAGTCAGTCGTAAGCTCACTGTCGACCGGCATGAAGAGCGCGAACGGCCCAAGAGCCTGGTATTCGCCCTTAATAACCACCACCGGAACATGATTTTCACTTTCCTTGGACTCATCCTCCACCGACCAGTGAGCCTGTTCTTCCGTCTCTAGTTCACTTTCTGCTTCGGTGGCAGCCTCGGTCACCTCTTCAGTCTCCGTCTCGGTCTCTTCCTCACTCTCCTCCACATCAAGAATCAGGAAATAAATCTCCGGCTCCCAGATATAACTGATTTCTCCAGTCTCGGAATTAATCTGCATAACAAAGCAGTCTTCCAGTACAAACGGCTCAATCTCGGTCAGAAGCGTGTAATCCTCCTCTGCTGCCTCAACGTCATAATCCGGATCCATGTAAAGAACGATACGCTTCCAGTCCACCTTCTCAAGATCACGGTAGGCTTCCGCATACACGGTTCCACTCATATCGTAGTTGTACTCTTCTTCGTCCAGCTTAATTGCCAGATCCGCAAATGCCATACAGCTCGAATAGTCCGCAATCTTAATCGTAACGCCGTCTGCTACCTCAATCTCTTCATTCAACACATACTCCGTCTCGACCTCTGTCTCAGTCTCTGCTTCTGTGCTCACCTCAGTCTCAGCTTCCGCAGAAGAAGTTGTTTTTGTTGTTCCCGTATTCTCAAGAGAAGCAGTTCCATTATCTTCCGTACCCTCAGGAGCAGCGGCCTCATCTTTTTCTTCTATATGCCAAATGTCGCCTTCATGCAGATCCTCTTTAGACGAAAAATCTATATCAGCAAGAGTTCCAAGTATGTCAGGGAGCGGATCCGTCATGCCATCGCCATTCCCATTTTCTTTATCTTTTGCCAGTTTTTCCTGTCTTTCTTTTATAAAGGTCTCAGTATTTTTATGCCCGTAGTCGTCATGATCATGTCTTGTGTCAGTTACTACCAGATCAACTCCTTCTACCACCGCCACACAAACGTAATCACTGAATGTCAAAGTCACCGTCGCCGTTCCGCTCTCAGAATCCAACTCATCAAACGGAACAAAATAATATTCTCCAGTAACTGGGTCAACAACCATCAAACTCACATCTTCTGTACTACAACCTACGAGAGATTCTAACGTAAATGTCAAAGTATAGGTATTACTATCGGAACCGGAGATATAATTGCCATCACTGTCCTGCTTTACCACATCGTAAAACGGGCTGACTAAATTATACAAATCTCCAGATGTAGTCGCTGTCTTTTTACTGGATTTAGCAGTATACCCACTTTCCTCTAAAGCCTGGGCAACATCCTTTACCGTAGGAGTCTCATCACTGTCATTCAGGATGCTATCATTTGTAGTATCAATTATTTCTGCCAGAGTTTCATCCGAATGCTGAGATGTGTCCGGACTCGTCATCACAACCTCATAGTCGACTCCCAGAGATTCATCTGTACTCTCGACCGTCAGATTCTCCGGAACAACACCGACAATACTCCCCGCCGCGCCTGCCGTAAGTGCAGCGCCTAATGTCACCACAGTTGCCAGTACCAGGGCTGCAATTTTCTTGCTCATAATTTTTCCTCCAATCATATGCTAAATAAGTTAATAGTGATATATTTCTACCGCTGTAAATCTTTACAGCAGTTGGAATCCTGTTCCGACATCAGCCTGTCTGAAAAAGGCTCATGACTGACTACTTAATATAAAACAGATCAATGATCGTCTCCTGCAGGGCTTCTTCGTCGACCAGAAACTCATCGTGAAGCTCTCCCGCCTCATCCTCTCCGGCAAGCTGGATATAATTGCCATCTGAAAAATCCAGGCTCAGCACTAACTCCGCCAGATCCAGGTACTGGCTTTTCGTGACGCTGGTCTGCACATATCCTTCCATTTCTTCCATAGATTCCCATGCATCCTCGAAGGCATCCAAATCCATCTGCTGTACCTGCTCGATATATGCGGTGATATAGACCTGCTGCCGGTCCATGCGCCCCTCATTGGTAAAGTCCTCTGAGGTATCGCGGTATTGAAGGAATGCGCTGACGTTGGTGTCATCCAGCGTAACGACCGCACCCTCCGCAAACTCCGGGTACAGCTCTTCCAGCTCTGAATTCGGAACTGTGACTGTGACGCCTCCGACCAGATCATTGATCCAGGTCATGGAATCCTTATTCGTCACCACGTACTGCAGGATCGGTACCCCGCCGAGCAGCAGCGACACCGCTTCACAGAGATTCTCGCAGCTGGCTTCCCCTCCATCCCCCCAATAATAAGCATATCCAATGTGGGTAGTATAGAGACCATCATCTTTGCCCGAAATCCGATAGCGCCGGACCTCTGTCATCGTATCACGGTTGATCGCCAGAACCGATATTCTCTGATTGTATTTATCCAAAACCACAAGCTCTATGCTGTCAGCTCTGGCCTTGTAACCATAGGATGAAGAACTTTTCATCTCTCCCGTGGAGTCAACACCCGCGTAAAGGATGCATGTGACAAGATTATTGTACGTATATGTCTCGCCATTGTAGACGACCTCACGGTAGGAGCCGGTAGCCATATCAGAAGTGCTGCCGGAATCATCTGAGCTCTCAGAATCCTCCACGCCTTTGGATTCTTCATCATCGCCCACGCTTCCCGCAGTCACCTGCAGATTTTTCTGATTCTGCCAGGTCCTTACCAGCACGCCTCCTGTCGCCAGAACGGCCACAAAAATGATCGCTGCTGTGTAAGCAATCATCCTCCTCCTTTTGCGGGAATGATGATGATGGTGGTGGTGTCTATGTGTATGTCCGCCAGGAACCGTTCCACCTGTTTGAACCGTTTTCTCTCTTTGACTGGATTTATCCATAATATCCTGCCGATCGCTCTGATCTGCGGAATCCGGTCTCTGCGTATTCGCATTCATAGGTCGTCACCCTGCTAACTGTTCTTACGGTGGATACCAAATCGATGGTGTTTATTGTGATCACCAGGCTCGTCTTCATTATATTTATTGTAGTATCCATAGCCATAGCCGTAGCCGTAACCATAGCCATAACCATACCTGCCTTTGGAGGTATTGACCTTATTCATCACCACGCCGAGCACGCGCACGTCCGCATATTCCAGCTGCTGTTTGGCACGGACAGCCTGTGCCCGCTCCGTCTGCCCGCTGACCACCACGAGAACCGTACCGTCACAGCGTTTCGAAACAATGGTGCCATCGATCACGGTATTGACCGGCGGAGTGTCCATAATCACATAATCATATTTTTGTCTGGCCCACTTGCACAGCTGCTCGAATCGCATGCTGGATATCAGCTCACTCGGATTCGGCGACAGGGCTCCGGTCAAAATAACATCCAGATAGGTCTCATCCGTATGATATACCACATCCGGGATCGACCGTGTCCCGCACAAAAATTCCGTCAGCCCATCCAGATCCCCCGGCAGGCCGTAACGCTCACACATCACAGATTTGCGGATGTCGCAATCGACAAACAGAGTCTTTTTCTTAAGACTCGCAAAGCTCTGTGCCAGATGAAAAGAGACCGAGGACTTTCCCTCGTCAGGTACTGCGCTGGTGACGGAAATCAGCTTCAGATCATAACCGCTCAGCTGAATATTCCCGCGCAGCAGATTAATCGCTTCTTTGACACTGAAAGCAAGCGGTACGAACTGTGGGGAAAGCCGGATTTCCGACTTCACCTGCCCAGTGCTTTCAGTGTTGAAAAGTGACTCAAATTGCCCCATCGGTTCGGGCTCCTTTCTATACCTGTCAATCTAAAGATCCAACTGTCTGAATACCTGAACACCGGAATATCAGACTGCTAAATACCGGTTTTCTATCCATCCGGTCATAATCAAAAATCCTTATGGTATGGCACACTTGAAAGTACCGGCAGGCCGAGATAGCGCTTGATATCCTCATCCGTCTTCAGGGACGTATCCATGAGCGACCACATCACCAGCAGACCGCAGACAAGAACCGCGCCCAGCAGACCGCCTCTGACAAGCCAGGAGGCCAGTCCCGTTGAAACCTCTTCTACCGATTCAGCTGTAGAAAAATCAATTACCGTCGGCATACTGCTGCCGATGACCTGATATATCTGATTCACACCGATGTTGACCAGGGCATTCGCGATATCGCGCGAAAGTTCCGGGTCACTGCAGGTGACCGTAATCTCTACAATATGTGTAGAATCCGGATTCTCAATCGAAAGCAGGTTCCGCAGTGCCTTATAGTTCATATCCAGATTCAGCTCATCAATCACCTTATTGAGCACCGTACGGCTCCGGATGATTTTCGCATAGTCCTCCGTCAATGCAGCGGACAGCTGCAAATCCGAAATACTGATGACGGAATCCGTGCTGGTTATGTATATGGACGCATCTGTCTGGTAGGATGGCTCCAGAAAAAAAGTGCAATACGCGCCGAGCAGAGCCGCTCCCGCCAGAGTCGCGAGAAGAATCATCCTCCAGTGCCCCAGCAGCATAAAGAATAATTCCTTCAAATCAATTGTTTCCGGCTGTTGCCGCCGTACAGGCGCCTGCTGCGTGACGACTCTGACCGATGCCTCCTCGGTTTTCTTTTCCCCCTGGGTATTTCCTTTTTCCATTCTGTACTCCGAGATTCATTTTAGTAATATGTATAATATATTTTTAGCAATAATTATATTATGTTGCATATGGGAATATCTAATCCCTGTTGGTTATCATAACGCAAATTTCTTCCTTTTGCAACCCCTTTGATGTATTTTCGCAAAATTTTCAGTGTCCTTTTTCTGGCAGAACCACCTGCATCCGGCCAAAAGGAAAACAAATCAGAATTATTATCAATCCCCTGTTGCAACACATGTCCGTTCCCACAAAACGAGAATGGACGAAGGCCGCGCGCCCTGTCATTTGCGGTTTTTATTGTAAAAATACATCCAGGAACCCAGACGGCGCGATCAGCTTTCCATAGCGCTCTTTTATGTAAAACAGATGCAGGCGGTCCTTCGCGCGGGTCATGCCGACGTAAAACAGGCGGCGCTCCTCCTCGAAGTCCGCCTCGAGCGCGGCACGATTGTGCGGAAGGATGCCCTCGTTTACATCCGTGAGGTAAACCTCCGGGAATTCCAGCCCTTTGGAGGCGTGAAGCGTTGCGATGGTGACCGCGTCCTGCTCCTCTTGCTTCACAGCTTTCCGGTTGTCTTCGAGTGCGGCTTTGTATTCTTCAATATGCGTCCTCCACTCTTCCACTGTGCGGTAGGACTTTGCTCCCTGCTGGAGCTCGTCGAGAATGTCCAGCAGCTCCTCCGGCTTCATCCGGCGCTCAGCCGCATAGTTGCGAAGAAATTCCTCGTACTTCATGCCATATCGGATGTAATTCACGGCCGCGAATGGCTGCAGGGCCGGCAGGAGCTTCAGATCTGCCTCAAACACCGTGAGCCGGTCGAGCATCCAGTCTTTGTCCCGGTAATATGTGTGCAGAGCAGGGAAGCTGACCGTTGGGGAACTGCCTGTTCGCGTTGTCTGATTCGCGTTTTTTGAACTTTCTGACAGAGCAGTTTGCTTTTCGCCTGAAAAGCTGCCCGTTGATGGATTGCCGCGAAGCTGCATACGGTTCCCGGATGATGCGCCCATGACAGCGTCCCTCTTCAGATACCGGTTCGGGCGGTTCATGATCTGCAGAAATTCCGCGCGGTCCAGTCCCTCGTACGCCAGATGCAGGTAGGCGAAAATATCCTTCGCAATCCAGTGATCGTACACACTCGGCATGGCTTCGCGCGTTACAAACGGTATGTTGAATTCCATCAGCCGCTCGACAAACGGACCCGCGCCCTGATTCGTGCGCACAAGTATCGCGATATCTTTCAGTGATCCCCCGGCCTCCATGTGCTCCCGAATCTGTTTGATAAGATAAAGGCTTTCGTGATCCTGATTCTGAAATTCTCTGATCTCAATCGGAATCCCATCCTCCCGGACGCCCCGGATATCCTTTTCGAAGCGGTGTCCATTCTTATTGATGACGCGCGCCGCACCCTGGATGACCGATTTCGTGGAACGAAAATTCTGGTCGAGCAGAATGGTCTCGGCATCCGGGTAGTCCTTCGGAAAATTCAGCATAATTTCAGGCTTCGCGCCGCGAAAACGATAGATGGACTGATCATCGTCGCCAACAATGAACAGATTGTTCTGCGGCGCAGCCAGCAGCTTCAGGATTTCATACTGGAGCAGATTGATATCCTGAAATTCATCAACGAGGATATAATGCCATCGCTGCTGCCATGCGTGCAAAATATCCTCCCTCTGTGTGAGCAGCTCCCAGGTACAGGTCAGCATATCGTCAAAATCAAGAAGCCCCTGCCGTCGGTGTGTTTCCTCATATTCGCGGTAGATGGCGCGAAACGATTCCTCTGAACACGAGCGGGAGTAATAATGTTCCAGAGAAATCCTCTCATTTTTTACCAGGCTGATCTCCGCCGCCAGTTCAGAAAGAGTCTCACCTTCATTCAGCGTCTCCTGCCCGCTATGCCTTGTGAGCAGATCGCGAAGCAGCTTCTGCTTCGCATCCTCGCTCATCACATTCGCGAAAGTATAATGGTACGCATGCTTCAGGATACCAAAAAATACCGCGTGAAAGGTTCCAAACGTCACACCGCCGACCGGACAGATGGCAGTAAACCGGCTCTGCATCTCCTGCGCGGCAGCTTTGGTAAACGTAATAACGAGAATTTCACGCGGATTGATCTTATACGTCTCAATCAGTGTCTTTGTCCTTTGTGATATCGTCAGGGTTTTCCCCGAACCGGGCCCGGCCAGTACCATGACCGGACCGTCCTTGTGAGCGATGGCCCGCTTCTGAGCCTCGCTGAATTCTCTCTTTTCGCTGATGGTATCATCCCTTCGCTTCTATATATTAAAATGGCACTAATTTACGGAACTATTCTCAATCTTCTCAATCGCTGCCCGGATTCTCGCAAGCGACTCCTCTTTGCCGAGCACGTCCATGATCTCAGTCGCACCGGCCGGCGTCATGGCTTTCCCGGAAACAGCGATGCGCACCGGCCACATCACGAAGTTCACCTTGCAGCCCTTCTCCTCCACATAACCCTTCAGCAGCGCAAACAGCGCGTCATTGCTAAAATCCTCCTGCGCTTCCAGGTGCGGAAGCAGGTCGGTCAGTACCTGCAAACTGGTCCCGATCGTCGATTTTGATTTTTTATTCGCATATAAGGAAACATCATACTCCGGCAAAGTCTCGAAGAAATCTACCATCGCTGGGATATCCGGATAAACCTCAATCCGTGTCTTCACCATCGCCGCGACCTTGCGCAGATCCTGTCCCTTCGTGAGCGCCATCTCCAGATACGGCCGCGCCGCCTCAAAGAACGTCTCCTCATCCATTGCTTTTAAGTATTCCCCGTTCATCCAGCGAAGCTTCTGAATGTCGAATACGGCAGGCGACTTGCTCATATTCCGGTAGTCAAACGCTTCTACCAGCTCCGGCAGAGAGAAAATCTCGCGGTTGTCCTGCGGGCACCAGCCAAGCAATGCGACATAATTAATAATCGCCTCGGAGACAAATCCCTGCTCCAGCAGATCCTCAAAGGAAGAGTGACCGGAGCGCTTGCTCAGCTTTTTGTGCTCCGCATCCGTAATCAGCGGACAGTGTACATAGACCGGCACATCCCAGCCAAACGCCTCATAAAGACGGTTGTATTTCGGCGCGGACGACAGATATTCATTGCCGCGCACCACATGAGTGATTCCCATCAGATGGTCATCCACAACATTCGCAAAATTATAGGTTGGAAAACCGTCCGACTTGATCAGAATCATGTCATCCAGCTCCTCATTCGGCACCTCAATCGTGCCATAAATCTCATCCTCGAATTTCGTCGTGCCTTCTCTGGGCACGTTCTGGCGGATGACCCACGGAATACCGGAGGCGAGCTTCTCTTCTACCTCCTCCTTCGACAAATGCAGGCAGTGCTTGTCATAAACAGAGATCTCCTTGCCGGCAACCTCCTGCTTCAGGGTATCCAGGCGCTCCTTCGTACAAAAGCAGTAATAAGCCTCGCCTTTTTCCACCAGTTCCTTCGCGTATTTCATGTAAATACCGGCCTTCTGCCGGTCGCTCTGCACATACGGCCCGCAGCCGCCGTCCTTATCCGGTCCCTCATCATGCTTCAGACCCGTCTTTTCCAGTGTACGGTAAATGATATCCACTGCGCCCTCCACAAGGCGCTCCTGATCCGTATCCTCAATCCGAAGCATAAACGTACCGCCCGCATGCTTCGCAATCAGGTATGCGTACAGCGCAGTCCGAAGATTCCCCACATGCATCCGCCCGGTCGGGCTCGGTGCAAATCTTGTCTTTACTTTTTCCATCATTCTCTCCTCTTTCCATATCCGCTCTTATATTTAAAATACAAATCATGATTCATATGGCATATCGTACTGAAAATCATTCCTCTATGCCCTGTGAATCTATGCCATATGAATCTGTGACATATGAATCTATGCCATATGAATCTGTGACATATGAATCTGTGACATAAGAAATCCGCTTCCCGCTTCCTCATAAAAACGCAGAAGCCTATGCGGCGATTGTCAGACAACATTCATTTAAATTTAATCTGCCGCGACACGCCCAATGCCAGCCCCATCTCCGCCATCAGGAACAAAATAGAAGTACCCCCATAACTGATAAACGGGAGTGTAATACCGGTCGTCGGGATCAGGTTCGTGACCACCGCAATATTCAGCACCACCTGCAGCGCGATATGCACAAAAATCCCGCACACAATCAGAGACCCCAGCAGATCCGGCGCGTTCTGCGCGATGAAAAACAGCCGGTACAGCAAAAATACAAACAGCAGAATAACCAGTGCCGCGCCAAACAGCCCGAGCTCCTCGCAGATAATCGAGAAAATCATATCATTCTGTGCCTCCGGCAGAGAGCCAAGCTTCTGTGTGCTGTTCCCAAGTCCCTTTCCAAAAAAGCCTCCATTGCCGATCGCGTACAGAGCCTGAAGAATCTGGTAGCCGCCGGAACTCGCATAGTCCTCCGGGTGCAGCCACACCTGAATACGCGCAATCCGGAATCCGCCGCTGACATCTCCTGTGATAATCCAGGCAACCAAAAGCGCAACCCCCACTGCTCCTACACATGCAGCAATGACGAACGGCGCCGTCTTCGGATGCGCAATGAACACCAGTATAACCGTGATTCCCAATATAATGATCGCCGTGCTCAGATTGTCCGTAAAGTAATAGGTGCAAAACGAGGATACCGCGCCGAAAAATATAATAACAGCGACTGGTTTGAAACCCTTGAGCTTGTACCCCATCTTCACGATCAGCGTCGGCAAAAGTAAAATGACCGCAATCTTGGCCAGCTCCGCCGGCTGAAAGGAGAAGGAGTTCGTGCCCAGCCACCGCTTCGCACCATTGACCTCTCTGCCCACAAATTTCGTAATGACCAGAAGAATCGTAGAAATCACATAAATCGGAAGAGAAAAATCCGCCAGCCAGTGATAATCAATCTGCGAACCGATCAGTGCAAGCAGCAGAGCCGCCGCGCTGATAATCGCCTGCTTGCGAAAATATACCATATCGTCATTATTTTCTACAATCGCCTCGTAGGCGCTGGAGCTGTACAACATAATCAGCCCAAAGCAGGTCAGAAGAATCACCACCGCCAGCAGGTTGTAATCAAAATAATCCCGCTCCGAAATCGCTGTCCTGCTCACAAACAGATGATTCTTCGAAGCCGTCTTTTTCGCAGCAGCGGGCTTCTTTTTCTGAACCGGCCGCAGGTTCGTCGTTTTTACCGCCATTTTTATCCCCTCTGTAATTCACTTCTGTAACTTCCCCTCTGTAAATGATGTCACGCGCTATCATAACATATCCCATCCGGATTTTCCAGTAGGAAATGCGGAAATCTGCAAATTTCTGCTTGACAGTCCCGGTCACTTTTGTTATGATGAAGTCACATATCAGAGATGGAATTCTGGTATGCTTTTACCGGGGATCGTTCAAAAAATGCATTGAAAAAAGAACTTAAAAATCTCAACTTGCTTGATAACTTCTTATTCGGAACAATGGTGATACATCCGGATTTTGGTGAGGAGTTTGTCAGGCTGTTACTGAAGACCATTTTTAACAGGGATTTCGGCAGAATTACAATCATTCCGCAGAAGGAATATCCCGGCGCGGATACGAATTTCCATGGGGCTCGCCTGGACGTATATGTAGAGGCGGGCGCAATGGAAGGCAGCCCTGAGGATGCCTCTGTCATTGATGTGGAACCAGAGCAGAATGACAGGGAAAAATATGTTGAAGTGTTGCCGCAGCGCACGAGATTTTATCATGCGAAGATTGACGCAGTGAGCCTTAAAAGCGGCGCAGGTTATCAACATCTGAAAAAGGTGACGGTTGTAATGATCGTTCCCTTTGACCCGTTTGGAAAGGACAGGATTGTATACACAATCCGAAATATGTGCCAGGAAGAACCCGGCATGGCGTACGATGACGGTGCACGGACGATATTCCTATATACGAAGGGAACGCGCGGGCGGTCGACGAAGAAACTGCGTGAGCTACTTCATTACATGGAAGACACGACAGAGGCGAATGCGGTGAATCCATTTCTGCAGAAAATTCACAGGATGGTTGAGAAGGTAAAGATGGATAAGGAGGTGTCACTGGATTATATGAAAATATTCGAGCACGAGGAAATGATCCGTGATGAGGGGCGCGAGGAAGGCCGTAAAGAAGAGATGGCGAATACAGAACGGGAACGCCGCAGAGCCGAAGAGGCAGAGATAAAAATCATGGAGGCAAAGCAGGAAGCCAGTGCGGCAAAGCAGGAAGTCAGTGCGATCAATCAGCGGTTAGACCAGGCAATGAAAAAAATCCAGGAGCTCACGGATAAGCTATTCCAGCTGGAAAATGGAGAAGGCATAACAGCGGCGCGGAATGGATGATAACGATTAATTATACCCAAAAGACAAAAATGAGAATATATTGTTCTTCTGATTTTAACATCCGGCCACTCTGCGGCCGGATGTTTGCATAATTCAATAAGCAAACACAAGGTGGATTATTCCTCCCAAAACGCATATCTTGCTGTTTCTTTTGCATTCTTTTCAGCCTGCTCTCTTCTGTCGCTAGCAATATAATCTTCCAACACTTCCTGCTGATCAAACAATATAATCATAATATCCACAACCTCCTTTTCGCGACTGGTCAGATAATCTTTCAAAATATTCCGGTTCTTACAAATCCGGATAGCTTCAGTAATAGCTTCTCTCGTCCTTCCGTATCTTTTGACCTGATTATTGATTACCTTTGTGAAAACAACATACTGATTGATAATGTCGCCTTCTTTGCCATCCACAACAACTTTCACGCGAACATCCAGTGCTGTCCGCTTACCTTCAAAAAAGGTTTCTGATAAAGAAATATACTCCTTATCAATTACCGAATCGCCAGTGTAGATCACGTACAATTCAGGTTCTGGCATATGGACAAGTTTTTCTGAAAACAGGCTCTGCGAAGTCTGCTAAAAATAATCCTGCATATGAATTTTACACGATGTTTCAATTTCAGAAAAGCAAAAAGCACATTGAGCACTGATAATACGACAGAGCATCCCTTAGAGATTTAATGGATCTATTCGAGAATCTGATATCCTTAACTTCCCATTTTTTACTCACTCACGGACGATTGGTGTCAGGAACCATTACAGTCTTAAACATCTATCCACAGGATAAAATCCAGCTTTTTCACATCCGTAAGGCCCGAGTGAGGATAAGTATTATCAAACAATCGGATGAGCGCCTGTCCCCCGTTAGATTCCAAATACTCATAAAATCTGCAGCAGTAGTCGTGATACACCTTTATCACTTCTTTCTGCCGGACTTCTATAGACTTACCATAACTGGGTACCTTCATTCCAAAATGCAGCACGGAAACATTCCTGTCCCATATAGGCTTAGCCGGATCAATTACATGAACCAGCTTACTTGAAAATGATACCTCGAGCTTGCCGTTGGCGCTTTTCAGTTCTTCCAATGCCTCCTCAAATGTGGCTCCGATATTCTTTCGTGCCTCCAAAAACAAATAGAACTTATCGTAATACAAAGGTGTTCTGGAACGCATAACAAAAAATCGATTGAATGTACGCCGGAAATCCATATCTGTCGAAACATCCGTCTGATGGAGAGCCGCCATAATTTGTTTGTATTTATTCATGCCGTCTAACAGCTTTCCGTTGTCGGATAGCAGTTGCTCCGCCTTTTGTATGCTCAACATAATTTTTATCCTTTTGCTTATTATTATCCCTCTTCTTGATTCTGCGGCAATCCAACTACATCATGCTAATGCCCACTTTAAGAGTTCCTCCGCACTCTCGTCCTCCGGATCATTTGTGCCAAGTTCCCCTCGGAACGCTTTTGCCAAAATAGATTTCTTCATAACCTCAATAGCATCTAACGTTACTTCAACTTTTTCTTTTACCTCTGCTTCTTTGGCGATGTAATTATCAAGGATGAGGACAATCTCAGCTTGTTCATTAAGTAACGGTACATCAAAGCTATATGCGCCGATTTTTTTTGCATTAATATTTGACTGATTTACCCCGTCTGTTTTAACCAAATCCATTATGATGCAATCAACCGGCATCATCCAACAAAAAGCAAACTAAATCCGTATCGCCATGGCATGTATCTATTATAAAGATTCCCTGTATTTACTGTCAACCGTCAGTTTTCTTTTAAGCATCATCGAAGTTCCTTCCTCTAAAAATAACCTCCGCCGCCTGTAAGGCTTTCCAGGCAAGCTCAAAAGAAAGGTTGAACTGGCCAATAACTCCTGTCCTGTAAATAACGTTATTATCAGCCATTGCAAAATCTGCGGCCTTTAAATCACTTAGACAATTCGAAAAATTATCACCTTTTTCGCAATCATTTGTGTACATGTATGTTATTCCTTCAAAAACGCAAAACCCAAGGATATCTGACTGCACCTATTTTAACACCCGACCATGGTCATAGCAAGCCAAAATGAATAATCCCACGCACCTGTGTCACTCATTTTTTTCCAAAAAAATCCGACGTTACAGGGATTCCCCCACGAACGTCAGATTTTATGTTTCGATCAAGTCCACTATGATTCGTTTTACACCAAATAAAAAAGTACCATCATACGACAGTACTTTTTTTAGTAGATTTTTCGCTATCTCATTCCAAAAAAACACGCAAACTTTGCTTTAGGATCTTCGTCAAATCAGTTGCCTGCCATCTGCTTTGCAACCTCTGCCGCGAAGTCCTCCTGCTTCTTCTCGATGCCCTCGCCGGTCTCATAGCGCACAAAGCCCTTGATGGTAATGTTCGCGCCATTTGCTTTCGCAACCTGTGCCACATACTGGCCGACGGACTGTTTGCCATCCTCCGCCTTTACATAAATCTGGTCGAGCAGGCAGATCTCCTTGAGTTCCTTTTTCACACGGCCCTGAATGATGCCCATGATGACCTTCTCCGGCTTCTGGGACTCTTTCGGATCGTTCTTAATCTGTGCGAGGAGGATCTCCTTCTCATGCTCGATATAGTCCGCGCTCACTTCTGCATCGCTGGTATAGAGCGGCTTGAGCGCTGCGACCTGCATCGCCACATTTTTAGCCATCTCTTTGATCTCATCATTCACCACGTCGGTCACGACATCCACCAGGACGCCAATCTTGCCGCCCATATGCGTATAGGAAGCAATGAATCCGTCGTCCTCTTTCACCTTTGCAAACCGGCGAATGTTCATGTTCTCACCGATGACAGCGATCTGACCGGCCAGTGCCTCATTCACGGTCTTGGTCGTGTCAAACTTCCACGGCTCCGCGAGGAACGCCTCAATATCCGCTGCCTTCGTCTCCATTGCCTGCTCCGCAACCTGCGCCACATAGCCCTGGAATTTCTCGTTCTTTGCCACAAAATCGGTCTCGGAATTGACTTCTACCGCCACTGCGCTCTTGCCATCCTCCGATACCAGCACCTTCGCCAGACCTTCCGCCGCGATTCTGCCAGCCTTCTTCTGCGCCGTCGCCAGGCCTTTTTCTCTCAGCCACTCAACAGCCTTATCCATATCTGCGTCGGTCGCCGTCAGCGCCTTCTTGCAGTCCATCATGCCGGCGCCTGTCATCTCTCTTAACTCTTTTACCATTCCTGCTGTAACAGCCATTTCCCACAATCCTCCTGAAGTTCTGTTTTTGGTATCCCGTCATTTGAAATAAAGTCATTTGGGATAGCGTAATTCAGAATTCTCTATCCTCGAATTCATCAACTATATATGCCGTATCTTAAATGCAGTTGTCCGCAGTCTTTTATCAAAAGACTGCGAACCGAACAATTCGAAAGCAATGCTTAGAATGCTTCTACCGGTGCTTCCTCGTAAGCTTCTTCCGCTTCTGCCGGCACTGCCTCTTCCATTCCCTGCTTTGCCTCTACAATCGCGTCCGCCATCTTCGATACAATCAGCTTGACCGCACGGATTGCGTCGTCATTGCCCGGGATCACGTAATCCAGCTCTTCCGGATCGCAGTTCGTATCACAGATACCGATCAGCGGAATACCCAGGGTATGCGCTTCCTGTACACAGATATGCTCTTTCTTCGGATCAACTACAAAAATAGCATCCGGGATTCTCTTCATCTCTTTGATGCCGCCGAGGTTCCGGTTCAGCTTCTCCATCTGCTTTTTCAGGGCAATGACTTCCTTCTTCGGCAGACGGTCAAAGGTTCCGTCCTGCTCCTGCCGCTCCAGATCCTTCAGATATTTGATTCTGGACTGAATCGTCTTAAAGTTTGTCAGCATACCGCCGAGCCATCTCTCATTTACATAGAACATGCCGCAGCGCTCAGCCTCCGCCTGAACCGCGTCCTGCGCCTGCTTCTTGGTGCCGACAAAAAGAATCGTGCCGCCATTCGCAGTGATATCCGCGACCGCTCTGCAGGCCTCGTCTACCTTCACAACCGACTTCTGAAGGTCGATGATGTAGATGCCGTTGCGCTCTGTGTAGATGTACTCTGCCATCTTCGGGTTCCATCTTCTGGTCTGATGACCAAAGTGAACACCTGCTTCCAGTAACTGCTTCATTGAAATAACGCTCATGTCTTTTCTCCTTTTGGTTAGATTCTTCCGTGCGCTTCTTCTCCCGCAGAGACCTGCAGCCTGCAGTCCAGACTCCCGTTCATTCGCATACGGTCAGAAGAATCTCTCCAGCCCTCGCGTACGAACAGGAAAATCTCTCCGGCCTTCCCATGCAGTCAGAAAAATCTCTCTGACCCTTTGCTTTGAAAACCGGAACCGGCAGCCCGCCATGGCACCTTCTGTGGAATCATCACACGTGTTTGATCGTCAACTTTGCAAGTATAGCACAGGTAAATGTAGAATGACAAGCCTTTTTTTGCTTTTCATTGCCATTTTTTTACTTTTCGTTGCCATATTTTTTGACCTGTAACGACATTCTTTTTTGCTGTTTATTTCTTTTCATTGCCATTTTATCGGATTTTTCAGTAAATCGTCTTGCAAAAGCGGCTGTGTCAGAAGGGTATCTGAAGGGTATTTGAAAAGTATCTGAACAGTATCTGATGAGTATCAGGATGGTGTCAGAAAGGTGTCAGAAAGGTGTTGGCAGGAATAAAATAATGATATCACAGAAACGGAGGATTTTACAGATATGGCAGCATTAACAGAAAATAACCATTCCGCATCCGCACAGGCAAATGATTATCCGGACGTCGGCACTCTTCAGGTCACCGCACTGTCAGAACAAAACCTTCCCATCCGGAATGCGATTGTTGATATCTCTTTTACCGGGGATCCGGACGCAGTCGTCGAAGAAGTACAGACGGATCCAAATGGGCAGACCGAACCGATCGCGCTGGCGGCTCCGCCGGTGGAATACTCTCTGGAGCCTTCTGAACGGCAGCCTTACGCAGAGTATACGATTCGGATCACTGCTCCCGGCTTCGAGCCGGTGACGGTCAGCGGAACAGAGATCCTCAGCGGTCAGCTTGCATTGCAGAGCGTCACGCTCCGTCCGTCTGATCCCGGGGAAGCTCCGGATACCATTGTCATACCGGAGCACACACTGTACGCCTACTATCCGCCGAAAATCGCCGAAGCTGAAATCAAGCCGGTCCACGCAAGCGGCGAGATCGTGCTGGATCAGGTCGTCATACCGGAATATATTGTCGTCCATGACGGAACGCCGCAGGATTCGACCGCGCGCGATTATTATGTCCAGTACAAGGACTATATCAAAAATGTCGCCAGCAGTGAGATCTATTCAACCTGGCCGTACGCGACACTGGCCGCGAACATTCTCGCCATCCAGTCCTTTACCCTGAACCGCGTCTACACGGAATGGTACCGGAATAAATCTTACAATTTCACGATCACTTCTTCCACTGCCTATGACCAGAAATGGGTCTACGGAAGAAATATTTTTGAGAGCATCTCCGATGTGGTCGACGACCTGTTTGAAAATTACCTCTCGCGTCCGAACGTAAAGCAGCCGATCCTGACCCAGTACTGTGACGGTTCCCGCGTGACCTGCCCGCAATGGCTCTCCCAGTGGGGAAGCGCCTCACTCGGAGAGCAGGGATATACCGCTTCCGAGATCATTCGCTATTACTACGGGGAGGATATGTATATCAACACTGCTGAGCTAGTCACCGGAATTCCGGCATCCTATCCGGGCTATCCGCTCTCCATCGGCTCCGTCGGTGCGGATGTGCTGAAAATACAGGAACAGCTGAACGCCGTTTCCAGCCATTATCCGCTGATTCCGAAGCTTGTCCCGGATGGTATCTTCGGCGAGGCAACACAGGCAGCGGTTCGAACCTTCCAGTCCGTTTTTGGGCTCACGCAGGACGGAATCGTCGGAAGCCGGACCTGGTACAAACTATCCGATATCTATGTGGCCGTGACCCGGATGGCGGAGGGCATATAAAACTCAGAATATCAATCATGCAGCACAAAGCCTCCGGCATCCACATGCGGGGACTGCTTTTGCGAACTGATTTTGCAGACTGATTTTGCAGACTGCATTTATTCCAGAAATTATTCCAGAAATTTTTTCAGTTCATCCATAAATGTGTTGACATCCTTAAACTCCCGGTAAACGGACGCGAAGCGAACATAGGCTACCGCGTCCAGTTCCTTCAGCCTGTCCATGACCATCTCCCCGATCACCTTGCTGGCAATCTCCTTTTCTTCCATATTGAAGAGATCCCTCTCGATCAGCTCCGCCACTTCATGGATCTCCTTAACCGGAATCGGGCGCTTATAGCAGGCGCGCATCATGCCGGATTCCAGCTTATTCCGACTGTACTGTTCCCTGCTTTGATCTTTTTTAATTACCGTCAGTGGAATCGACTCTACCTTCTCGTATGTTGTAAACCGCTTGCCGCATACATCACACATCCGGCGCCTGCGGATGGAAGTACCGTCATCCGCAGGTCTCGAATCTACCACCCGGGTATTATCCTGATTACAAAATGGACATTTCATGAGGCTGCCTCTTCTTTCTAAATAAAAATATGCCGGAGCATCTGTGCTCCCGTACATCTCTGTACCCCTGTGCATATATACACAAACTATCTGGTTTCAGCAAAGCATCTGAAGCACTTTGCTATCTGAAAGTATAATAGAAGTTTGCCTTTGTGTCAACAAAGGATATCAGGAATTTCTTTTTCGCAGGGTTCTTTTTCGCAGGTGACAGACCGCGAACAGGTCAAGCGCCATAGCCGGAAACAGGAATCGCAATGCCTTCTCAATAATCATTCGCAGCTCCGAAATACTCTCGCAGCCCAGGAGCGCAGCAGCAAACCCTGCGGCTCCTTCTTCCTGCCCGGCGTCCGGCTCATCTGTTTTTGATAATTCCATTCCGGCTGCCGCGGAAGCATCCGTCCAGTCAGCTCCTGCTTCATCAGAATCGTCATCAGCGGTCTCCCCGGTTCCATCCGCCCGCCTGCAAATGACAAGATAGCGGTATTTGCCGTGGCTCATATAGGGATGGCAGGTAAGCAGCGTGATCTGGTCTTTCCCCGGGACAATCAGAACCGATTCCACGTCATCCGGACTGACAATGCGAATCTCCTCAACTGTATAGGTCATGGTTTCCCAGGGATTTGTCACATAGACCGCATCTTGCTCCTTCAGCTTTTCAATTTCCCGAAAATATGGCATCCCGCTGTATCCTCTGTGACCGGCGATCACGCAGTTCGTGCTCTCCCCTCCGATCGGCATGCTGGTCTCACTGAGGACTGCGGCGCCCTTCGACAGATTCTCCGTCGTCGCCCCGATATACAGAGGAAGCGTCACATCCATAGCCGGGATCCGGATATAACCGACCGCCCCATCTTCCGTCGTTATTCCATCCAGATCAATCGGCTCCTGCGCGTAACTCCACGCATCCACCAGCTTCTGCCCATTCTCCGCCAGTTTCTCGTTGTACTCCTGCATGCTCCTGTAAAGCTCCGCGAATTGCCGCTGTTCGTCAGCAGATTCCTGATCCTCATATTTCTCCTTCTCAATTTCCTCTCCATTTTCCTCACCATTCTCATATCCCTGCCATCCGTCGTCCGCATTCGTGCCTTCTTTCTCTGTTTCATCCCGATCATATTCCTCAAATTCAGCAATCAGCCTGTTTGTCCGCCATTCCAGCTCCCACTCACGGATGTCTGGATACAGATAGATCCCAATCCCGAAAGCGATCACCAGAATGCCAAGGAAAGTTTTTCCTGTCTCTGTCTGCTTTCTTAAATGCGATTGTATTCGTAATTTTCTTTCCCGTGCCATTTTTCATCTCTCTCGCCAGTGCGGATTTTCAGTTATCAGTTTTTCAATCACAGTCATTGGTTTTTCTAACATCGGTTTTTCCATTTCCATGTCAACTCAGAACCGTACGCTTTTTTCTGAAAAAGCGCATTTCCAGAACTGCACTTGCAATTAAAATGAATGCAATCATCAGAGAACGCCGGTACTGAAGCATCCACTCGCTTTCCCCGGCTTTTATCCTTGATTCCGCAGCCGCAGCCTCCTTGATTGCCGCCTCATATTCCGTTCTTTTCCCACGCACAAGCAGGCGCTGCGAATTAATCCCATATGGCGTACATGTGAGCAGCGTACAATAATCCTCGCCTTTCATGATCCCAAGGGCAGTCGTATCATCCGGCTCAACAACCAGGATCTGATCCACTTCATAGGCAAGCGTTTCCCCGAGCACCGTCACAAAAAAGAGATCGCCTTCTTCCAGCAGAATCAGATCGGTAAAAAGCTTCGAGTCACTTAATCCCGTATGACCGGTAAGCACAGCATGGGTCCCCGAACCGCCGACCGGAAGGGAAGTCCCTTCCAGATGTCCGATTCCATTTTTTAGGGCCATCTCTGAAGTGCCATGATAGACCGGCAAAAATACCTCTATGCAGGGAACGCTGACATACCCCATGACACCGGTGCCGTCAACGTCTAATAATGAAAAATAATCCTCCTCATCGTAACCGCCCACTTCCTCCGTAAACGGATCGTGCAGCCGCACATTTCCGCGCAGAAGAGACTCATTATACTCGTTAGCTTCTGCAAGCAGCGCGGCGACCCGCTCCTCTTTTGTCTCCCCGACTACATTCTCGTACGTGCGAATCAGGCTTGCCTGCCTGTGTTCAAATACATAGTTTGCGGCAAATGGATACAGCATGAGCCCTCCGCCTGCCAGTATGAAAACTGATGCAATCAGTATTTTTATCCCTTTTCTTCCCATCTTTCCGGCTCCGGTACATGCATCTGCAGTGCATCCGCACATACCGGAGAGTCCTCCTGTCTCATTTTCAGATTTTTCCTGTCAAACTCAGGAACTGTTACGAAATAACTTATGCATCCTGCACCGCCTGACGAGCGAATGGAAACGCTCTCCGCTTATCGCAGTCCATAAAAGCCTCGACACAGCCTGCTGCGCAAATACCTCGTCCTCCTGCCCCAAAAATATCGAACCGTTCAAAACAAGTCTATACGGCAGATATCGTTATTTCAGGCAAAATCCGGGTGAGATACCTCCATAGGCATAGCAGGCGTTGATATGGCTGTACGTGCCCCCGGCGCCAATCATATATGCATTTTGGTTATTTCCTGTATAAATTGAGCGGAGCCACGTAAACCACGTCTGTCCGGACTCATTGTACAAAATTCTTGCTGAATCGTCCGCTGCATAGTTTGTCATACGGCTGTATTGCGCTCCTTCGTATTTCAGTGCATACGACGACGGATAATTATAATACTCCATATACGAGAGCAGCCACAATTTATCATATGTCGTAACGACATCATTCTCGCTGGTACTGTTGTATACCGTATTGGATTTCACCAGCTTTGCGACAATCGCACTCTGCAGTTCCTCCGGGAAGCAGGTAAGCAGACAATTGCCGGTATTCAGAACATACTCATCGCCTGCAACGGCTGTATCCGTTGTGTTGGTATACTGATCCGCTCCGTTCAGGGTTGCGCGAATTTTTGAAGCCGGCCATCCGCCTTCATTTGTATAGCTGTCTGAATTGCCATTCCAGGCATTATAATCGGTGCTGAATGACCGGTACAGCGTACTCGTGCCATCGCCGTCATCCATTTGCCCATAATAATCTGTACTTATAATAGAAGAGTTCAGGTCGATGCAGATGGATTTTGTGCAGCCGTTATTCAGGCAGTCCTGGAATACGGTCGGATCCTTCTGACTTTGCGCGATGATTTCCTCCCACGACATATCATGAATACAGTACCCGCTGTCATGTGAACCTCCGCCATCTATGACCGTCTCCTTGGAAACATAGCTTTTAACATAGCTCGCACCGGATGCCGGTCCGAATGTCAGCCCTGCCGTCGCGGTGCCGCCGCTCTCCGTCCGGTAAAGATCCTCCCGGATCCCATACACACTTACCGCGTATTTCACCGTATAGTCCTCTGTACTCTCTTCTTCCTCTGACGCCGGATTTCCAAGGACAAAGCCGGGAGATACTCCGTATGCCAGAACCGAGCTGCTGCTGGTAAGAGAACCGGAACTGTTGATAATATCCGTAATGTAATTATAAGTATACGAAAGGGAACGTATCCACCAGTACATAGCGGAACCGGACTCATCATATGCGACTCTCGATGCATTGGTTGTCGCATATTCCGTAAAACGGCTATATTGGGTCCCTTCAAATCTCAGATTATACTTTGAATTATAATCAGTGATTTCCTTGTACGAAAACAGCCATAGCTTATCATATGTGATTGCTATATCCTTGTGGCTGACACTGTTATATACCGTGTTTGACTTTACCGCTTTCGCAACAATTGCAGTTTGCAATTCCTTCGGGAAGCAGGAAAATAAGGACTGTGAAACACGTAATACATCGGAGCCTGCCACACTTGTATCCGTATAATTGTCCGCTCCATTCAGGGTTGCACGGATTCTCGACGCAGTCCAACCGCCCTGATTGGGCTTGCCGCTGTTCCAGCTTCTGTAACTGCCGTTCATGGATTCCTTCAGGGTACCGGCACCGTCGCCATCATCCATTTCCCCGGAATAATCCGTGCCAAGGAGCGCACTGTTAAGAATCAGATTGACGGACTTCGTACATCCATTCTTCAGGCAGGATTCAAATACGCCCGGGTTCGATTTCGCGAGTGCAGCGATTTCTTCCCATGACAGATCATGGATGCAATATTCACTGCTGTGTGTTCCTCCGGCCGCTTCTATCGTCTCCTTCGAGACATAGCTGTGAAGATAGGAATTCCCCGTCGCCGGTCCAAACGTTACCTGCCCGGTTCCCGTATCAATGCCGTAAACACTGACCGCGTATTTTACGTTATAGTCAGAAATGGTCTTTTCTTCCTGCACCAGTGCGGTGCTGCCGGCCACGCTTGCCGTCTCGCCCTCCGTACTCACATCGACCAGCTCAAACCCGGCCTGCTGCAGCTCATAAACCTCCCAGACCGTGTCATCTGGAATCGTAATCACCGCATATTGACCTGCCTTTATCGTCAGCTGTCCCTTTTCGTCTGTATAACCTTCGGCAACGAACTCATCGGTCTCGGAATCGTAAACAACATAGTACAGGTCCGCGCCCGGCTCAGAGGCCAGAATTTGTCCCGGATCTGTGATCGGAAGCTCCGACGCGGAGAGAACATGCGTGACCTGAAACGTAAATTCCGCTTCCTCATTTTCGGTTTCCATATATTTTTCAATCGTCAGCGTAGAGCCGGAATCATTGGCATTCACAATCGTGTCAGCCTCTGCAATCGTCACAGCATTCCCAATCAGACTGCTGCTCCCATAGCCGGACAGAATTCCCCATGACTCGTCGGACTGTTCCAGAAGCTCAACTGCCCTCAGCGTCCCCGTCTCCATGCCTGTATAGACATTCGCATAGATTTCATCATCAGGGAATCGCACATACGGATAACCAGAATCGGTCTTAGTCAGTGAAACCAGTCCGTCATCCGCAGTTGTAAGAATGCCGGATACTGCTCCCTCATCGTCCATAAGGATATAGCGAATGCCGGATGCCGCTTCCCATCCGCTCCCATTGTATTTCTCAATGCGAAGGACAAGCACCGCGCCTGTTTCTACCTCCGAAGAATCATCCGTCATTGCTTTATGGATTTCGGATTCTCCCCCGGCTGTGCCGATACGGTTGACAAGTGTGGCTTTCGCCCCTTCTTCTCCGGCCGTTGCCTCTGCCTGCGCCGTTTCCGCTTCAGAGATAATCTCCTCTGAACCAATCGCCAGGCTGACATTCGCAGACACCGCAGCGTGGACCAGTTCCCATTCGGAGGTTTCGGTTACGCGCACCGTATAGCCCTCCGGGATGTTCGCGAGGAATGCCTGGTCAAAAGGCAAAAGCTCCATCTCCAGCATTCCTGTAAACGCAGTCGCCGTTACATCACCTGCCTGTGAGATATAAATGCAAGAATAATTTCCATCGGTGACCAGAAGATTCTCTGTATCATAAACCGCAATTGATACCGGTATGGAATAGGTTGCCCCGGAGAACACCTCTGTGGTGTTGTCTTCTTTTAAAATATCGGTAAATGCCTCGCCGACCGCATCCAGTCCGTATACCTGTTTCTCGATGAAAACCATGCCCTCCTGGCCGTTAATGAACTGCACTTCGCCTCCACGGTCTGAAAGAGTCACATATCCTGGCTCATTATCTGCCGGATAGACCTGTCCGAACTCGGAATCCTGTGCCTCCGTAATGCGAAACACATCTCCCTCATATCCGACATCCTCAAACAATGCCGTCTCACCATTTTTCAGTGAAAACGATCCATCAGCACCTGTCACATGTTCAACGCCGTTCACGGTATAGGCTGTTTCCGACACTGCCGTGTAGGTACCATTTACCAGCTTTGCAATATAAAACAAAAACTCCTTATTTTTGAGTGTTGCCGCAGCAGCATCATCCAGATCACCCGATACGACCAGCTTACTGACAGAGAGATCACGCAGCCGGTACTTATTCGTGATTCCCGCCATCTTTCCCGTGGAATAAACCGCCATAGTCACAGTGGCTATCCCTTCGTTGACCGGCACGTACAGCGTCTCATCATACCCGGTTTCCGTCACCGTGTAGGTCTCATTATACAAAAGGCCATAAATCTTGATTCTTCTTCCGCTTCCCGCTCCGGTCAGAGTAAATGAACCGTCCGAGCCGGTCGCATCCTCCTCCGGGTCGCCATTTGCGTCCGTCACTTCATTTCCGGCAGAATCAATCACTGCATAGCGGACGCCGGAAACCGGATTTCCACTGCTGTCGGTAAGCACAAACGTGAAGGTTGTGTCGCATTCGGAAGCGTTCTGACCGCTGATGGATTTCGTCAAAATCAGGGTACGATACTTATAGATATTGGTAATCACCGCTGTCTGTGCGAGCTCTGTCACCGTTCCTGAGACCGTATCTGAGACTGCAAAAAAATCCTCCGTTGTATCGGTTTCCTCAATCCGGTACTTCGTGCCGATCTCACCCGGGTACAGGGCAACGATCTCCCCGGCCTTTATCATAAACTCGCCGTTCGCTCCGGTCACCCCGCTTCCGAGGATCTCAGACGAGACGCCGTCCTCCGATGCCTCACTCACGTAGTAATAGGTGGAATTCGAAAGCGGAACGTAGTCGTTTCCGTCATATACCGAGATTCGGAATGTAAATGTGTATGCCGACTCATCGATATCATTTCCCAGCAGGTTCACCTTCTTCGCGGCAAACACGACTGGCAAGTACGTATTCGTAAAAAGCCATGCGGATAAGGTGTCGGAGACGGTCGTTTCTTCCTCAGTCTCAAAAAAGACGTACTCCTTTTCCTGTACCGTGACGTCTTTATAATGCGCCACATTTTCGAACACCGCTTTCTGCAGAGCAGTCAGGGTGAATGTCCCAGAAATGTCCGTCGCGAGCACTACCCCGGACTTTATCCATCCTCCTTCCACATAGTCATAGAGGACATATTTCTGGTTTGCGAGAACGCTGCCGTCCCGTGACAGCGTGAACTCGAATTCCTGATCCGTGAACGCTTCCGGCACCGTGGTCGTCGTCCCGAAGCTTTTTACGACCTCAATGGTTCCCGTATCCGCCAGTTCCACACGGACTGCGGTTCCGGTCACGGTGGCAGAATCCACAGAGCCATCTGTTTTCGTCGTGACCGAATAAAAGCTCGGGTTATTATATGCGTAAATATGGTTCTGCATGGCGGCGGGTGAGGTCATGTTAATCTGAAATGACACCAGTTCTCCGGCTCCCAGCGTAAATGCGGTTCCATCCGCTTTTGTTGACAGATCGACCGCGACTGCCTGCACCTCTGAGCTGGCATACGGCCATTCCGTTGACCGGTACCAGCCATTTGCCGCGTTCAGAATCTCGGACGGCGCCTGACTCGCTTCGGAAATGGACGCATCACGGCTGCTGTTGTACCAGACCACCGGAGCAATCCCCGCCGTTTCCAGGCTCTGCGTGACAATTCCCGTGAAGGTTCCGGTCCATGACCCTTCCGTGTCATCCTCGAAAACCGTCTCTCCCTGTATGTCAAGCCGGTCCAGCGCGTCCTCCAGCACATCATAAACTACGATTCCGCTCATGGTGCTGTTCGACGGATTTGTGACTGTTATCTCGTAGGTATAGCCTTTTGACAGGCCGACTGCCGTCTTTGTCGAAAACGAGGCAAACGGATCATCATCCGCCCGAACCAGCTTGACAATGCTGTTTTCTGCCGCGGTCGCCACATCCGTGACCGTCAGATTCCTCGCATAAAGGATATTCCGAATATTCGTCACACCGTCTCCATTGATATCTCCGGATGTAAATGCCGAGTAATCCTCGTTCACAGTCGTCGGCACGGTTCCGTCATCACAGAATACTTCCGATGCGGTCCCGTACAGCGGCACGTCATCTCCGGTTTCCGGCATATACGCAGAGATGTTATACTCACTGTTTACACTTCCCATATCCGCCCAGTCATAATAGGCCTGAAAATGCACAGCATAGCCTTCCAGCCACATCCCTTCGGAGTAGACACCCGGGTCGTCTCCGTCATATTGGATATGAAATACGACCATCGTACGTCCGGAACCATTCCAGTTCTGGATCACATCCGAATCCGCATCCACAGTTACCGAAACACCGGAGGAATCCCAAGCCCTCGGCTGAGTCTTCCAGGTATTTCCATATATCGTTACGATGCGTCCCGCCGTCACGCCCGCGGACGCGTTGTATTTCATTCCATAGGGCAAAAGATCATAGTAGACAACCCCGTCGCGGTCCGCCAGCGTCACGCCCTGTTCCATCAGCGTGATTTTTGTCGCTTCATCCGGTACGATATACCCCTCATACGCGGTCAGATAATAATCCACGAGCACGCGGCTGTTATCCGCATCGTTTTCCGCATTTCCATACTTCATTGACTGCGCATGCTTTTGCAGCCTGGTCAGAATCGAAAATCCATTATCTCTCATCAGAATGGTTCCATAAACAGTTTGGGTAAAATCTGCCAGTCCGGATTCTGAATAATTCCCGTTCTCGATCGAGGTATCATGAAAATATCCAAGGCTTCCGCCCGAAGAAAAGCGCTCTCCGGAAACTCCGGAAAGGTTCTCGATGTTCAGCTCCAGAAGCGCATCTCCATAACTCTTCTGCATCGCGAGGATCGCAGGCGAATCCGCCCGCAGAGTAACGGACACGTCAACTCTGCAAACAGTTGAGTAGCCGGTGGCGTTATGGACCGCTTTCACGCGGTAGGGCTCCTTTGCCAGATCCGCCTCCGTAAAGCTGTAGTTCAAAGTGCCGGTACCATCCCAGTCCGCCGTGGCCACATACGTCCAGTCATCGCTCCCGGAAAACTTCGCGTAAATGTACGCATTCTGATCGACTTCATCCACGGTCACGGCATCTGCCATCGTATCCTCATAGACATCGTAATCCCGGTCGGTGATCGTAAATGTAACAGAGGAAAAATAATAGTCGTCATCATTCAGCATGACCGTAGCGGTACTGTCAGAATTCGGGTATGCGTAAACCACGTCATCCACGGTCGTCACCTGATAATACGTTCCCGGTATATAATCCCCGAGCCCGGTCGCGGACCCGACTCCGGTCTGATTCGCTCCGAGGATATTGTGCGTATATCCATACCCGTAGCAGCGGGAGATACTGTAAAACGGAAGCGCACCCGTATCCGTTCCGGACGGCTGATTGTTTTCATAGATATCCAGCCATGAACTGTACGTCTTCGTCTTATTCGTTCCGGACGAACCCGCCCATTTATCGATGCCGATGATATTGCCGGAATAGGTCCATGTATAATCGACATACGTAAACTGCGCACTTGCCGACAGCCGCTGCACGGCATCATAGCCATCCGCCGGCGTAATGATCTGGGTAATGGTGTTCTCCAGCACATCACCCTCCTGAATTTCGGCTTCCGGATATGCAGTCACCACATAAAACTTCAGCTTGATATCCCTTTGCGTCGATTCAACGACCGTGCCGTTGCTCCAGCCGTATCTGGATGCATAATAATCAGAGCCGGTTTCCCGCAGCCATTTGTACCCGACAATCTGCGCATCCTGCGCAACCCCGGAGAGACTGGTGACATCCTCGGTCGAAAGCGACCACGCCTGCGTCGCATCCCCTTTTACGGTGATTTTCCAGACCACATACTTGTAAAGACTAAAGTTATCCCCGGAGAATTCCTCCGGCAGACTTCCATCAATATAGTTCTCCACCTGGCTCTGCGTATAAAGAGCCGGCGTGTAGGACTTTCCGGTCGCGTAATACGGCGTTTTCGTTACGGACGAAAGTACCACTCCGGTATCCACATGCCCGGTCAGCTCCGTGCCGTCACTCTCCTGCACCGTGCCATTCGTCTTCGTGACCGTCGCCGTGGGCGTAAGGCTCCAGGTCGTCTCATCCGGCACGTCCATGATATCAATATCCTTATACAGCACCTGAAACGATGCATTCGAGCCGGATTTAATGGTGCGATAGTTGAAAAACACCAGCTCATTCGTACGCCCATCCAGATACCAGTTGAACGGAGTCGTCATAGAAGACACGGTCTTCGTCACATTGTAATCCGCATCCACACTGGCTTCAGGTACACCAATATCGTCCGGGAGCCTGGCTTCTCCATATCGATCCGTATAAAGCACTGCAGGAATGCGGATTTCCACCTGTCCCGTCTCCAGCTCCTCGCTTGTGTGAAATTCGACCTGATATTTCAAAGTAAAGTCATCCGTTTCCTTCACATGCGCAGAATCAGATTCATTCACATAATAATCATCAAACCACCAGAGCACGGAAGTATTCGATGATGCCATCAGACTCCCTTCCTCCGCCGAAGCGGCAAGGCCCTCCTCTTCCACAGAGGCGGTCATGGGCGAATCATCGGCGCTGTCATCCCCGGCCGGTGTCTTTGCAGAGGCCTGTAAACCCGCGGTTCGATCGGTTTCACTGGCGGCATCTGTACCAGAAAGCGAAAGCGTATAATTGCTCATGGCAAACGCATCCTGAGCTTCTGTCTCTGTCTCATCCTCAGTTTCCGGCTCAGTCTCCTCAGTCTCTCCTTCTGTTTCCGGTTCGGACTCTGTCTCCGATTCTTCTTCAACAGTCACCACTTTCTCTGTTGCTTCACTTTCAGCTTCCCTTTCCGCTTCACTATCAGTCTGCCATTCCGTTTCCGGGCTGCCGCTGTCATGGTTCAGGACAGCCGTCTCCTGCTCCCGGGTTTCCCAGCAGAGAGAGAGTCCGTCCAGCACCGTCTCTGCTCCGCCCTCCGGGACGATAACTGCCTCCAGAAACAGATGGATCTCCTCACTGCCATCCACCCGCGCCAAATCGATGTCTGTATCAATGGTCGCTCCCTGCGGGAGAGTAAGCGAAAGAAAAACGCTCTTTTTGGTATTATCTGCACCGTTCTCTTCCTGGTAGAGAGCTCTGACGGACGAATCTCTGCCATCGGACATTGTGACAGGGAGTTCCATGGAAAGAGTATCCACATCCAGTCCATCCGGCCAGATCCCCTGGAGGGGCTCGGTCAGGTAATCCTTCCATTCTTCCATATCTGCCGGGAATTCCTCCGTCGGCTGATAATTCCAGAAATACAGACGCAGTCCCACATCGGAGGCCGCAGCACCGGCGCCTGTAATACGAACATGTCTTATCCCGTCATCCGAATTCACGCCTGCTTCCTCTTCCATTTCAGACAGGTCAAGCAGAACTTTCTCTTCCTGCTCCTCTTCCGCAATTGTCTCCGCTGTTTCCTCAGAAACCTTCTCTTCAGAATTTTCTTCGGAATTCTCTTCAAAAGCTTCCTCTTCCGGGGTACCCTCATCCGTTGCGCCCGGTTCCCCATTCGATTCCGCTACTTCCGGCGATTCTGCATTTTTATCCTCGTATTGCTCAGATGCCTGGGCAGATGCATCCTTACCGGATTCTGTGGAAGAAGCCGTTTTCGAATTCATCGTTTCTTCTGATTCGTCCGGCTCATTTTCCTCCGCTGCAGCGCGTTCCTCTTCGATGCCGTTCGTCTCTCCGGATTGCGCCGCCGCACCTGTCGTCTCTGCCGCATCTGACGTTTCCGCTGCACCTGTTGTTTCCGCTGCCCTGGTCTCAGAAGCCGGACTTTCCGATGCAGAAGGCTCCGTTGCTGAAGCTTCTGCCTCCTGGCTCTCCGCGGCCGGGTTCTCCGGCCCGGAAGCCTTGTCCGCGGTGTTTTCTCCTTCGGAACTCTCTTCCGCAGATGTTTCCGCCGCACTTGCTTCATATACCGTCGTAATCCCTGTGATCTGTGTCGGTGAAAGCGCGGATGAAGCTACACAGGCGGCAGAAAGTGTGACAGCAAGAATTTTTTTCAGCCTGTTTTTCTTCATATGCTTCTTTCCTTTCTATGTCTGTTTTTTTGTCTGAAGTCCCTTCCTGACAGTGGATACCACAAAACTATCAATACAGCTGCCAGCGTCAGGAACAATATCATGCGTTCACACACCGTCTGTGTTCCGCCTGAAGCCGGCATGGACAACAACGCGCTGTTTGTCACCTCGTAAGTCAGATGATAAAAATACCATTTGCCATCCTGCTGCACGGCATCCGAAAGATCGACATTCCCCTGTGCCTCTGCCTCTTCCTCTGTCATAACCATAGGAATGGTGACTGCAATGGATTCCGCCAGCAGCGTATTACCGGAAACCGTACTGGTCTCCGTGATAACATAACTGCCCGCCGGAAGTTCTTCAAACAGTACCTCTCCATTCGCATCCGTGATCCGGGAAACCTGTTTTCCATCGGAATCCTCCAGCATAAACGTGACGCCGGCCAGAAGCGCGCCGGCCGCGTCCTTTTTTATCATCTGGATACTTCCTTTCAGCGGACTGTTTTCCACCAGCCCATCCCCGGTCAGTATATTGTCGTCCTTTCCAGCTTCCAGCGTCACCGGATAGATCATTTCAGAGAGCTGATATCCTTCCGGAGCCACTGTCTCCTTCACATAATACGTTCCGGAGCTAAGCTCCTCCGACGTCGCCAGGCCGGTTTCATCCGTTGTCATGGTTCCCGCAAGAGACTCCTCCGTACAGGCCTCGTCGCGATAAATGCCAAACACTGCTCCTTCCAGCCGGATGGAGGAATCCTCCGCATCCACCTTCGTCAAGGTGATTTTTCCCAGGCTCTGACGGTTCGTAAATGATACGTAGACAATCGGATAGGTAGTGCAGCCTGATACCGATTCCTCCGTGACACACTCCCAGCCGCCGTTCCCAGTCTCCGTCACTGTATAATCCTCATTCAGCGGAATATCATCAAACACCGCACGCTGTCCGCCGGTGATTGCGAAAGCGCCGGAATCATCACTGATTCCTGTTCCGGTCTCGTTTCCGTCAGAATCATAGATGGTATATTTTTCTCCGGCCCATGCGCTTCCGCCAATCATTACCATAAACGTAAACTCCGTATCAGAAGCAACGGTATTGTTGTTCTCATCTACGGTTACCTTTTTTATGGAAAGGGAGGTCGGCACCTCCTCCCCTCCCGGCGGTGTCGGTATCTCCGGAATATAGGTATTCTCGAAATAGACCACCGTTCCATTTTCGTCCACCGTGCCGGAAGCTGCAAGACCGTTTGCCGGCGCCGTCTGTACCCAGCTGTCATCCGGCAAAAGCTCTGTGATCTCATACTGTACATCGGTTCCGACATATTCAAATTTTGCCGTCTGCCATGCTTTTAAGGTAAAACGTCCGGCTGCTGTCGTTTTCCAGGAGATTTCGTTTCCTTCTATATCATAATTTTTAATCTGGCTTCCATCGGCCGCATACACCGTATAGGTCTCATTTTTCGCGTATGTGAGCCTCCCGTCTTTATCCAGATCCCATTTCAGAATAAATGTGAATTCAGCATCCGGCGGGTCATAACCGGCAACAGCGCTCGTCACGCTCTTGGTCACATAAAGGTCCGGCTGCACGGTCTCCGCATTTGTAAACGTAATGTGGACATTATCTGCGGATGCAGAAAACGCGGTCAGAAGCATCCATACTGCACAAAGCGGAACAATCATGCGCCGGCGCAGCCAGCCTCTCCGGTCAGCGGCCGGAAAGCCTTCCGGTGAACCATTCTTTTTGTGAAATAATCCTGTGATTTTTTTCATCAGAATTTCCTTTCTGCTGCATTACGCTGCCTTCTTCTTTGACCTCGAAATAACAAACGCTCCTATAATGACAGCGATTGCCCCTCCGAGTGTAAACAGAATCGTGCCAAGTCCGCCGGTCTGCGGGAGCGTAAAGCTCTTGCTGTTCAAAATACTGATGTCCACACGTGCATGCTCCGACTTCGAATCACTGCTCATGTCTGCGGACGATCCGTCAACCGTCACCGACGCGTCACTGTTGTGCGATGCCGTCACCTTTTCATACTCATTGGCAATCCCCGTCACCGTCGCAGCTGACGGAATATAGTGATCCACGGTCTGTGTAAATACAATTGTAAGCGGATTTTTCAGCAGGGAAAAACCATCCGATGTCTGAATCTCCGTCATCACGTATGTGTCAGCTTCCAGACCGTTGATGACAAGGGAGCCTGACGAATCCGGTGAAAACACGGTGGCTTCCGCTTCGGAGGCTCCTTGCCCTGTCACATAGTAAACGCCATCGCTGCCTGTCGCGGTTACAAAATAATTGTCCGTGGTATTTTGCAGCACAAACTGAACATCGGTCGGATCCCCTCCATCCGAGCCAAACGTCTTGGTCAGATGAATCCCATAGGAATAAACATTCGCCTCATCCTCAATCGTATTATAGTAGGTCGTATTTGATCTGCTGTAGGTGAGATCCGCCGTATTCGGATTGCCGCTGTCACCGAGCACGGTAGACGCAGTGCTGCTGACGGTCGCTGAATAGGCGACCACCAGATACAGGTCGGAATACGCCGGGTTGATCGCCTTCAGTCCGGCCTCCGTCATGGTAATTTTCATCGATGACGTGCCATACGAGACCTTATAATAAGTCCCTGCGGTTCCCCATGTCGCTTCAGGTGTGCCAGTGGCGTTTTTCGCGTCCGTCTCCGCCGAATAGAACAAAATACTCGCGTCTTTGTTATAAACAATCCCCTCGGAAATAGAGTCTTCAATCATATATTCGGTCAGATACGTCGACTCGGAGGTAATACTCGGAAGCTTAGTGACAATCCGGTAGTCCAGAACATCCCCCTCGGACGCAGTGGCCGTGTCTGCGTAATTACCGTCTTCACTGACCAGCTTGTCAATCGTCGGATTGTTCGTCTGATTCTTCGGATATACATAAACGTCATAGACCCAGTAATCACCGGTTGCATCTGTCATCGGAAGAGAGACAAAAAACGGATCGGTCGTGTAATAAACCTCCTCCGGAACCGCAGTTTCAACAATCAGATAAAGTCCCTGCGTCATATTCGAGGACTTTGTCCGGCCGTTCGCATCGGTCTCGGCCATTTTCGTTCCGCCATTGCTGTCTACATACTGCTCCAGCGCATTTTTTGTCGCAGTATTTTTATCACCGGACAGGGCTGAAGCAAGCGCAGCATTAATTTCATCTGAAGTATGTGCTTCCGCTGTCAGTCCGAGAATCGTATCCAGCGCAGCCGGCAGATCATACCGGATGCGGATACTTCCGCCGCTGCTGTCTGTCTCAATCCTGGACACATACAACCAGGTAAATACCACACCCTTCAGCGCATAACTGCCAAGGGCCGACTGTGCTGCCGAGTCCTCTTCCCCATCCGCGGTATACTTACTCACATCTACACCTGCCTGCTGTGCGGCAGTCAGGTCATACTTGTAAATGGTCAGCGACGTGGTACGAGAGGCGTCGATAATGTCCTCCGTCGCCGCCATGGATGGAAAAATTGCCATCAAAGCAACCGCTAATATCATAGTAAACGCTGCAGTTCTTCTAAAACGATTCTTTTTCATAATCAAATCCCGGAGAATTCATGCTGTTTTTCCGGCGGGTGCATGAGATTCCCATTATCCTTTCTCTTTAAAATTTTAATTATTGTAATATCCCGCCTCTGCACATTCAGGCAAATCTGGCGAAATCCGCCCCTCATTCAGATGGGCTTTGCGATGCAGATATGAAAGATTCCTCCTTTCTCTTAACGTTTTTTATTGTCCGCATGTAAACACGCGCTCAGATCAGACAGCGTGCTGTGCGCATCTTTTGTGTTTTGGAATGGCTGTATGATACACTGTGTTTTACGAAATGTCTTTATATGCCATTTTATCTGATATGTAGATTTGCTATGTGCTTTTAAAGCATATCACAGATTTTATAATTTGTCACTAACTCATTTATTAAGTTTTTATAAATATTTTGATGCATGGTTTACGTAACATTTTTACGGAAGATACAAAGAACAAAGATCCGTCGCGGCCGTGTGCAATCGGATAGTGGGAGTCCTCTCACCCTATCCGCCGCGCCGGGCCGCGTCCAGCGCAAGCTGGAAATTTCCTTACGCGGCCCGTGTGCATAAAAAAAGCGGAACATCAACACTCGTGATGCTCCGCTCCTGTTTCTTTATTATTTTACGGTTTTATGATTCCACTAAAATTCAGGCTCAATCAGTCCATATGTTCCGCCCTTGCGCTTATATACCACATTCACCTGTTCGGTTTCCGCATTGCAGAATACATAGAAGCTGTGTCCGAGGAGCTCCATCTGCACACACGCATCTTCCGGATACATCGGTTTCATGCCAAAATGCTTTGTGCGGATAATCTTCACCTCGTCTAACGGCTCCGCTTCTTTTTCGATAAATTCCTGGCGGAAATTACTGCCGCCGCCCTGATGGCGGTCAATGATTTTCTCCTTATATTTGCGAAGCTGGCGCTCAATCACCTCTTCCACAAGGTCGATCGATACATACATGTCATTGCTCACCTGCTCAGAACGGATGATGTTGCCGCGTACCGGAATCGTTACCTCGATCTTCTGCCTTTCCTTTTCCACACTCAATGTCACGATCACCTCAGTATCGGAGGTAAAGTACCGCTCCAGCTTGCCAAGCTTGTCCTTGATTGCCGCTCTCAGGTTGTCAGATACTTCAATATTTTTACCACTGATGATAAACTTCATACTCATCCATCTCCTTCTTGAGTTTTTGAGCAAAGCCAATGAAAAACCAATCTCCGTTCCATTGGGCTTTACGTTAGTGTCATTATAACACATATTCCATTTATTGCAACAAAAAGTTCCTCTATTTTTGCAAAATATCAAAAACTTAGGGGCCATTCCCCTTAATTTTCAAAAAATTATAGTATATTCCGAACAGCGGCCACTGTCCGTGTTCTGAATGGCCGCAAAAATCAGCGGAAATACTCCACGATTTTCCGGTAAGACAGCGGTCCTCCGAACAAATCCAGCGCACTTCCTACGGTCACATCGACCCGATCCTGTCCGGCCTTCCGCAAAGCCTGCAGATCCTCGAAGCTGCCGACACCGCCCGCATAGGTAACCGGGCATTTCCCCCAGTTTCCAAGTAATTCGGCTACCTCGGGCGCAATTCCGGAGGATTTTCCCTCGACATCCGCCGCGTGTACGAGGAATTCATCGCAGAAGCCGGACAGCTCATCCAGCGTCCGTTCCTCTAAGCGAACCTGCGTGAATTTCTGCCACCGATCTGTCACCACATACCAGTCCCCGTCCTTTTTGCGGCAGCTCAGATCCAGAACCAGATGCGATTTCCCGACCTCGCGGACAAGCCGCTCCAGATTCTTATAATAAACCTGTCCGTCACGAAACACATACGAGGTCACGATCACGTGCGAAGCGCCCGCATCAAGAAACGCAGCGGCGTTTTCAGGGTTCACTCCTCCTCCAAGCTGAAGCCCGCCGGGATAAGCTGCCAGCGCGCAAAGCGCCTGTTTCCGCGTCTGTTCATAATAAGGTGAGCTTGTCGGATTGAGCAGGATCACGTGTCCGCCGGTAAGCCCGTCTGCCTGGTAGATTTTTGCATAATACCCCGCATCCCATCCGGACACAAAATTTTCCCTCGCCATGTCGCCCTCGTCCCGCAGGGTTCCTCCAATGATCTGTTTTACTTTTCCATTATGTATATCGATGCATGGGCGAAATCTCATGAATCTCCAGTCTCCTTTCCCAATCCGGATGCCCGCATTGCGGGCAGGCCATACTATAAATCGAGCAGGAGGCGGCCTGTCGGCTCCTGCTCGCCCGCGCGGTTGCTGCGTGCCTGTGGCACGAGTTTAGCCCTCGCCGGGTGGCATCCAGCACTTTGTGCGGGATATTCAACGACCGGAGCGGCAGCGGAGACGGGGGCGGCTTTAGCCGCAAATTTCCTTGCCCGGCCCTGCGCATAAAAGCCGATGGCTGCCTTTTTTACGGCCGGCGTACCGGCCGGGCAGCCGAAACCGCCCGGCAGCCATCCGTTACTGTGCGTTGGTTTCATTCCCGGTAAGGTCGTCTCCGGCGTCCTCTACGCCTTCGATCAAATCCTCTCCTGCGTCGCCAACTCCGTCCGCGACATCCTCACCGGCATTCCCGATATCATCTGCAACCGAGTCGCCATCCTCCGTGCCATCCGCAGCATTGCCATTGTCCGTGGCGTCATTTACCAGCCCGTCATCATCCGACGCGTCATCCCCATAATCCGTGGAATCGCCTGTGTTATCACCCGCAGCGCCATCCTCCGTGTCCACATCTTCGTCATTCTGATTCGTGCTTTCCTGTGTTGTGTTTTTGTCCGAATCATCCGCTCCGCAGCCGGCCAGAAAAGCCATGCAGCATACGCAGGCAATACATAGTACGTACTTTCTCCAGTGTTTCATAGAATTGTTCTCCCTTCCATTGATTCCTGTGAACGGTCAAAAACCGTTTACCATAATATGCGCGGTTTGGAGATTTTTTATTCCGAAAACACCGAAAGTATTTTTTTGAATCGATGAATATCTGACGAATTCTTTGCCCTATCATACCATTGCCCTCAGGTTCTTGTAAAGAGAGGATCCGCAAATCCGCAAATCTGCTTTCAACCATCCGATTTCAGATAAATCTTTCACGCATAAACATCCGGTCTTCCCCAATATACTGAAATAAGCACAGGCACAAGGAGGAGCCAAATGCGTTCCAACCCTAAAATCATCGTTTTTAAGCTTCGGGAAGTTGTCTATACACTGGTACTTGCTTTTCTGGCAATTGTGCTGGTCGTCTGCCTGGTTCTGATGTTTCTGGGAAAAGCCGGAGGAAGCAATCGTCAGGCGCAGAATTCTGAGGCAACATCAGAGACCGGCTCTGTAACAGATGGTACGGAACCGGCCACAGCAGCCGAAAATTCTCAGACTGCTTCAGCCAAAATGACGACCAGGGATACCGCCGCCTACGTCGCGGGCGTCTACACATCTCCGGTCACACTGGGCGACGCATCCGTCGACGTGCAGGTTACGGTAAGCCAGGATTCGATTCTTGCGATTGATCTGGTAAACTTAAGTGAAGCGACGGAAGCCGCATACCCGCTGGTACCCTCCGCTTTTGAGAATCTTGCCGAACAGATTCTCGAAAAACAAAAGCTGGAGGGCATTACCTGTTCCTCAGAAAACAGATACACCTCCCAGCTTTTATTAAACGCGATATCAAGAGCGGTAAAGCTCGCAGAGAACTGACGGTTCCGCCCGGTGCAAAGCCCGGCCGTACCATTTTTGAACCGCTGAACCGTTTCATCCCTGTGGCCAAAATAGCTCCTACTTCGCCGCCATCCGTTCCTCTTTTGTCTTATAAAAACACTCAAACACCGGAATGAGCAGGAACGCAACAATACCGCAGGTGAAACCGCCGTTATACAGGCAGAAGCCGCCGTGCAGCAGCGGTACGCTCATGACGAGGGTCGCATGCAGCGCGCCCGCGATCACGCCGCCCCAGAAGCCATATTTCCCGGAAACCGGCGCCAGTCCGCTTGCGAAGCACATTCCCACCAGAATCGCCTGTGTCGTGAGCGTCCAGTTCTGTGTGTCGGTCACGCCGCCCACATACATAAAGAACGGCAGCAGGGAAGCGATGGCGTATCCAACCATGATCGGGAACACCGTCCGGGGCTGAGCGCCCTGCGCACAGAACGCATACATGCACATAATCGCGCCCATCGTCGCGCCGGTGAATTTTGCCCCGGTAAAGACGAGCTGTCCGTCCGTCATGGTCATTCCCTGAACCACATTGTAGTAGATCAAAATAAAGAAGCCATATACTGCCATGTTGACCAGTGTCGCCGGCATGCCAAACGTGGATGTATAATCCGTCTTATATCCATCGCTTGCCCAGAGCTTTTTGTAGGATTTCAGACAGTCCTTATCGAGCATCCAGGCAGCCGCCAGGCACAGCGCGAAGACGATAATAAAAAACACGTTGACAAACAGCCTGTGTCCATCTCCGAGCTGGGTATTCGACGGAACCTCCACCCCCGGAGAGCGATACATCACGCAGTACACCAGAAACGCCAGGAACCCTGCCGCCGGTCCCGCGCTGTACAGGTCATATCCCTTGTGGAATGCCGGCGCATGCGCACATAGAGATGGCATCGCACAGCCAACCACCACGCCCAGCAGGATAGCCAGGAGCAGACCGACAAAACTAAATCCACTCGTCTCCAGGTTCGGGTACCGGAACATCAGCTCCATCGCAAACGGCGCAAGGGCGGTCGAAAACATTGCAATGTTCGCCACACTGCCAAAAGAGACCTTTTTCATTCTGGAGTATACCCACACGCCGAAGAAAAACGGCCAGATACTGACAAACGTCATGCCAAACGTGGCAAACCCGACATTCAGCCAGAACGCCGCCACCGTGAGACCCGTGCATTTCGCCTTTGTAAAATAAATCAGCGCGCAGCAGCCAAGTCCCACCATTCCGGTGTTCAAAAACGCACTGCCAAGCCCGCCCAGAACAAAATAGTCCATTGTAAACTGAGACGGTCTTGTATTAATCGTAAGAAAGCCGGGAATCAGATTCCCAATGTCGCCGGCAAACAGAGAACCAATGATAAACGCAGCCGAAAAGGCAAGCAGGACTTTGAAAATCAGGCTGCTGTTGTCTTCCTCTTTATATTTCATTTTATCACACACCTTTATAACGGATATAATATGCCTCTGCGCACAAAAAAAGCAACAGAAGCCGCGCTGTCGCACGTTCGCTACAGCGCGGCCCCGTCATTCCCGATTGTTCATCCTGATGATTTGATGAGTCAGGCAAACCGCCCATCTTTCGGTAATTCGATTAGAACAGACCAGAAATCTTTCCTGTCTCGTCTACATCGATGCGCTCCGCAGCCGGTACCTTCGGCAGACCAGGCATGGTCATGATATCGCCGGTCAGCGCTACGATGAAGCCTGCGCCTGCGGAAATCTTGAGGTTCCGAACGGTCACCTCGAAGTCCGTCGGTGCGCCAAGCTTGTTCGGGTCATCGGTCAGAGAATACTGTGTCTTTGCCACACAGATCGGGCAATTGCCATAGCCCATATCCTCAAGCTGCTTCGCCTGCTTCTTGGCCTCTGCGGTCAGAACCGCGCACTTACCGCCGTAAATTCTCTGAACAATTGTGTTCAGCTTATCCTCAATGCTGCCTTCCAGCTCATAGCTGAAGGAGAAATCGTTCGGCTCTTCTACGAGACGAATCACTTCCTCGGCGAGCTTGATGCCGCCTTCGCCGCCCTTTGCCCATACTTCGGACAGAGCTACGTTTACGCCCAGCTCACGGCACTTGCTCTCAACCAGATCCAGCTCCGCCTTCGTATCGGTCGGGAACGCGTTGATCGCAACCACGCACGGAAGCTTGTAAACATTCTTGATGTTGCTCACATGCTTCAGGAGGTTCGGAAGACCCTTCTCAAGCGCTTCCAGGTTCTCATTGTTCAGCTCCGCCTTCGGAACGCCGCCATTGTACTTCAGTGCACGAACCGTCGCTACAATCACTACCGCGTTCGGATGCAGGCCCGCCATACGGCACTTGATATCGAGGAACTTCTCAGCGCCAAGATCCGCGCCGAAGCCAGCCTCTGTAATTGTGTAATCCGCGAGCTTCAGAGCAATCTTGGTAGCGGTCACAGAGTTGCAGCCGTGTGCGATGTTCGCAAACGGTCCGCCGTGAACGATTGCCGGCACATGCTCCAGTGTCTGAACAAGGTTCGGCTTCAGGGCATCCTTCAAAAGCGCTGCCATCGCGCCCTGTGCGTGAAGGTCGCCGGCGGTTACCGGCTTCTGCTCGGAAACCTTGCCATACGTATATCCAACAATAATTCTGGAAAGGCGCTCTTTCAGGTCTGTAATGTCACTTGCCAGGCAGAGCACTGCCATGATCTCAGAAGCAACCGTGATGTCGTAGCCATCCTCTCTCGGAACACCATTGGTCTTTCCGCCAAGGCCGTCTACCACAAAGCGAAGCTGACGGTCATTCATATCCACGCAGCGTCTCCAGGTAATCTTGCGCGGATCAATGTTCAGCGCATTGCCCTGATAAATATGATTGTCCAGCATCGCTGCAAGCAGGTTGTTCGCCGCGCCGATCGCATGGAAATCGCCTGTGAAGTGAAGGTTGATATCCTCCATCGGAACCACCTGCGCATAGCCGCCGCCTGCCGCGCCGCCCTTTACACCGAATACCGGGCCAAGGGACGGCTCACGGAGCGCTACCATCACATTCTTGCCAAGCTTCTGCATACCATCCGCCAGACCAACGGTCGTCGTCGTCTTACCCTCGCCGGCCGGAGTCGGATTGATCGCGGTCACAAGAACAAGCTTTCCATCCTTCTTATCGGTCTCACGAAGAAGATTGTAGTCAATTTTTGCCTTATACTTGCCGTACTGCTCCAGGTACTTCTCATCAATCCCTGCTTTTGCGGCAATCTCTGTAATCGGTGACATCGGTGTTTCCTGAGCGATTTCAATGTCAGATTTGAATCCCATGGTAAAAATCTCCTCTCCTTTTTGCTTTGTTTCAACCTGTACAGGCCTGTATCATTCGAGCCTGTACATCTGTTAATCCGGAGCCGGATCCTTTTCCTGGGCATGTTCGCGAAATGTGGTTCTATAAACGCCGTGATCAGCTTACCGGCATTCACGCAAACGACCGGGTATGCCGCCTGCGTCAGAATAGAAGACATAGAAAAACTGCGCAAGGAAAGAAGTGCCGACACATCCGAAGATGTCTGGCCGGACATCCGTCTTAACGCAGTAGCGGAAGCGATACCGTAACGCGGATTCCATCCTTCGTTCACAACAAAGACCTTCCCATCATGTGACACTTAACGTACAGTATCTACTCTACCTGTAAATATGAAATTGTATGTGGGGGTTTGAATGAAAAAAGACAGCATCAGAATTTGAAATGCTGTCCAGACGGTCGACAAAATTATTATTTTGATTACCTTGTGGTGCTCCACTGGTCCGTCAGCAATCAAAACCTCCAACTGAGCATCATTATAGCAGAAGAAAATTATTTGTCAAGAATTTATCAAGATTTTCCCATACAATTTCATGGTTTTTTTTGCGAACAATCTATAAAATGATTCGGGCGAAAAAAGCCTGTTTTTTAAGAATCGGACACAATACATGGTAATATTCATATGCAATCGAATACCATATGCAGTGCCCATCGACTGGAAAATGACCTTTTGTCAGGCAAATCATAAAATACCTCTCGCATAGATTACCAGAAGCGCGCAGATCTCCCTTATGATATTGTGCGGCAGCATTCCGGCATCCGATGAAGCCGGAACGCCAAAAGCATTCTGATAGCCTGCCTTTCTGGCAAGAAGAAGCGCACGGTAAATATGGAAATTGTTTGACAGGATCGCCACCGGCTCACGGATTTCTATGATCCTCTCCGATTTCGTACCAGTCTCTGCGTCTGTTCCCTCCGATACAATGTCTGACTGCATACTGTAGATTCCGGAGCTTATTTCTGTCTGTATTCCTTCCTCTTCCGAATCCTGCCCTGACGACTCGATGCCATTTCCTGATTTCAACTCGGATACGGAAAACATATCATTTTTAGTGCCAGCCATCTGCTGCCGGATCAGCTCCGCAGAAAATTCCAGGTTTTCCTGCGTGCTGGTCGACCCATCTTCCAGAAGGAGCCGTTCCTCTGGCACCCCGGCCGCCGTAAGATAACGGTACATGCATTCTGCCTCAGAGATCTCCTCATCGGCGCCCTGTCCGCCGGAGAGTATCAGGATAGCGCCCGGATGCGCTTCTGCGTATTGCGCCGCCCGGTCCAGACGCCGTTTCAGTGCACGCGAAGGAGAGGTGCCCTTGACCTGCGCGCCCAGCACAATCACGTAAGACGGTTCCTGTTCCGATGGATTCCCTGCATACATCGCCAGAACAATCCGACTCCCAGTCACCAGCGCAGCAATAAGAGCCGCCGCCAGCAGCACCAGAATCGCGCCGGTCACAAACCGCAGAGGTGTCCCCGGATGCAAATCCTGATAGTGAAGGGCATATCGAAGCAGCAGCAAAGCAATCCCGGACAACAGCCAGAACCAGGCAAAGCTTGCAGTGAGGCCGGCGTAAAGTACGACGCCCACATAATAAAAAAGAATCAGGATGCCCAAAAGGAAGCATCCTGTCTCCAAAACAGTTCTCATACGAATTCCTCTTTTATACGATGGCTTCCATCAGAGCATAGATCAGAGCATAGCGGCCTTCACAAAACAGGATGTCCATCGCAAAACTGGTAAACTGCCGCCCATTGTCCAAAGCCAATAGGCTTCCTGCCTCAATACCTCATGATCTGCCGCAGCAGAACTTATATTTTTTCCCGCTTCCGCAGGGGCACGGATCATTGCGCCCGATCTTTTTCCCCTTCACGACCGTGTTCATCTTCTTTGCCTCGAGGTAAAGCGAATGCCGCTTTTCCACATCGAAAATCGCATCCCATGCAGGCAGCTGATAGAGCCAGTCCGCCTTCGCGTCTACCATATTTTTATAAAGCTTTTCATTGTCAAAGTCCAGGCTGACAGGCGTATCCTCATCCATCTCTTCAATCGGGTTCGGCACTTTGAGGCTTTCATTGATGCCGTCCAGAAATCCTGTCATTTCCATGACGGTAACGCCAAATTTTTCCGCCAGCTCTTTCACGGTACCGCTGACGGCTTCCTCCGGATTCTGCAGAAGGACTTCATAAATACTTTTCTCCTTCTGAAAATAATCCGACCAGAATTCCCCAAGGACCTTCTTATCAGTTTCTGTTGAATACGCTGTCTCTCTCCAGCTCTCTAATAATCCCATTTTCCTTTACCATCCTGAAATAAATATAAAAGTATAACCAGCAACCTGAGAAATACGTTTGCATTATAACCCTGTTTTTCTGACCTGACAAGTACCTGTTTTGAACTTTCATCCATTTACATGCTAATCTCTTTACGCTTTCATCCATAATTATCACTCACGTGAATAAATAATAATCGGATAGCCGGCAGTGATGGTGTTGTAAATCGTCGCTGCTGCGGCGAGCGGCAGATTAATGCAGCCATGGCTCCCATAGGTCTGATAGAGGGTACCGCCAAACGAAGAACGCCAGGTCGCGTCGTGAAGACCCTGCCCGTTGGCAAACGGCATCCAGTACGTCACATCCGTCTCATATCCGTAATACTCGCTGCTCAGAGTGTAGGGGCTTGCCTTGTAAGCAATGGGAAACGCCCCCCTGCAGGGTCTCCCTTTCCTCCGTTGGCTTGCCGCTGACAATATCTGTGCCGATAATCAGCGAATAATCCTTATACAGCCACAGATACTGCTGATCCAGACTCACTTCAATATAACAGCCGGCCAGGTCGTCGACGCCATTCCTGGTCAGTCCTTCATTGCTGTAAACAGGCTCCCGTGTGATCGTTGTACCGCTCTGCAAGTCCTCACAGAGCTGCGCATATTCCCCGTCCTGGTCAATCGTATAGCCATATTCATTATTGGTGACGGTCACAGTGTCGCCCGCTGTCGTTGTGAAATAGCGTTCTACATACTTCGTATCATAGGCAGCCGCCAGATCATCAATATAAACCTGGATTTTGGATGTATCCAGCTCCACCCCGTCATCGGTAATCTCCAGCCAGGAGCAGATGGTATCCGAATCCAGCTCGACCGTCTGTGCGCCAAACACATAAACGACGGAAGTATTTTTATAATTTGCAAGGCTCTCATTCAGCTGATTCGCTTTTATGATCAGCTCCTCATCATTCTCTGTCACTGACACAGTCTGATAAGATCGCACATCCAGTTTTACTGTAACGGACTCCTGTATCGGGCTCTTGGCAAACGCTTCCTCCATCGCATCTGAAATCACCTGCTTCAGATTGTCCTCATCAATCATGTTTCCCTGCCAGCTGGACCGGATCACAAACGCTCCGGCTTCACTGTCATATTCTAGATACGCGTCCTCGGACATCGTGCGCCCCAGCTCTGCCTCAAAATGCTCCGCTGAGATAGCCGCTGAGAGCTTCTCCTCATCCGTTTGTATCGTATATGAAATTGTGATGTCTCTTTTTTTCTCAATAATCCCGCGTTCGCCAAGCAGCTTGGACTGAACCTGCCCGAGTTCTTCCCGAAGCGCATCGGGATCCAGCGAAAAGCCTGCTTCCCCGAGCGTTGTACGATACAGTTCTTCCCCATTTTCCCGAAAAATCAGCTCCCCCGCTTCAAATGTTTCCTCAAGCTTCTGCGCCGCTTTTTCAATTGTCATGCCGGACACGCTCACACCATAGATGGACAGCCGGTGCGCCATCCTCGTCTGATCCAGAAAAAAATCCCCCAGAAACAGACACACAAAAAAAAGCGCAATCATCAGCACCGCAGCCTGTCTCCGAAGACTTCTCCTTCGCTTCGCTTCCAGTTCGGATTTCCTCCGCTGATACTCCCGCTCTCTTCTGTAATATGTATTTCTGTCCTGGTCCATCTGCTTACCTCTGTATCTGGGATATCCCTGAAAAATCCAGATTCCAATATAACAGAAAAAATGGAAAAAATACAGGACATAACTATTAAGTTTTTTTTAAGATTGTTAACTACTCTCTTTCATTGTCATTTCGGGCACTCCATTGATATCGTACCGTGCGTCATACATAACATATCCGGCATTCTCAGGCGACACAGCTGCCATGCCACACCACCTGAGGCTCTTCCACGCATGCCATACGCGCCAGCACAAGGCAGGCGCAGGCACAGATCTGCATAATCGAGCGGCAGTCGTCAAGCTCGGAGTGCCCGGCCTGATGCATGTAACTCCGGTGCATCTGCTCAATGCAGGCAAACAACTGCTCTGCGGTTCGAATTCCCGAAGAGCAGCCACGCTGTTCCTCAAACACAGTCTGCGCCTCTTCTGTGCACAAATACGCGCGCATCAGATATTTCATCCGGTTCTCATACAGGCAATGATCTTTCAGGCTGCCCGGATAACAGGTATTGTGGGGGAATGTAAAATAATCTGCCAGGTAATGAAGGACAATACCGATATGCGTCCACACCACGCGCCGGCTGGTCTCTTCTTCGTTTGCTTCCGCTTCGATCTGACGAATCCGATCCCTGATTTTATCCCAGCTGGCATCAAATTCATGCGGCTCTGCGAACATTTTCGGATTCAGATCCGGCTGTATCGAGCCAAAGTAAAACGCCTTCCAATAGCGATCCAGTTCTTCATTCCCAAGCCAGGTCAAAAGGCAGGAGGCCAGGGCGATGTGAGATTTTTTTCGCATGAAATTCTCCTTTGATTTTTTATTGCGCGACTTTCATTGTATGTCCGTATTCGCGAAGCGAGTATAGACGAAGGCCGCGCCCATTGCGAAAAATGTTCCGATTTGCACAGCAAATCGAGAACGGTACCGAATTTTATTTCACGGCTTTCATTGTACGCCCCAGGCCTGTATCCTGCAAGAGGATTTTTGTAAAAACCACGTCAAATCAGGCTGGAAATTGCAGGTGATTCAGATTTTAAGAGCAAAGCCTGCCTGAAATTTACATCCTTTTATCAATTTTGGCAATATCAACCAGTGTCAAGCCATGAATGTTATTATTCTCCAGGCTCGTGATCAGCGCATTGGCGGTGTCGAGGGATGTAAGAACATTGACGCCCGTCTCAATCGCATTTCGCCGGATCAGGAACCCGTCCTTTGAATGCCCCACTCCCTGCGACGGCGTATCGATGACAAGATCAATCTCATGCCCGAGGATCAGATCCAGGATATTCGGGGACTCCTGCTCCACCTTTCTGGTCATGCGAACCTGAATATCCGCCTCCATCAGTGCGCGCGCGGTTCCTTTCGTCGCAAAAATATTGTAGCCGAGCGCTTCAAAACGCTTTGCGATGTCAACTGCGTCCAGCTTGTCCGAATCACGGACGGTGATAATCATATTTTTGTATTTCGGAAGATTAATACCGGCGCCGAGAAACGCCTTATAGAGCGCTTCGTCAAAGGTGGAAGCGATGCCAAGACACTCTCCGGTCGATTTCATCTCCGGTCCCAGGCTGATGTCCGCGCCCTGGATTTTCTCAAAGGAAAACACCGGCATTTTGATCGCAAAATAATCCGCCTCCGGCTGCAGTCCCGGCTCGAATCCGAGCTCGCGGATGGTCGCTCCGAGAATCACCCGGGTCGCCAGCGGCACAATCGGAATGCCGGTCACCTTGCTGATATACGGCACCGTCCGGCTGGAGCGCGGATTGACCTCAATCACATATACCTCGTCGTTGCTGACGATAAACTGAATGTTGATCAGACCGATGACATGCAGCGAGCGGGCGAGCTTGCGCGTATAGTCCTCGATGACGCGCTTGATTTTGTTCGAAATCGTCTGCGCCGGATAGACAGAGATGCTGTCTCCCGAGTGGATGCCGGCGCGCTCGATGTGCTCCATGATACCCGGGATCAGAACATCCTCGCCGTCGCAGACCGCGTCGACCTCGATTTCCTTTCCTACCAGATATTTATCCACCAGGATCGGATGCTCCTGCGCGATCCGGTTGATCACACCGATATACTGCTCGACATCCTCGTCGCTGATGGCAATCTGCATTCCCTGTCCGCCGAGCACATAAGACGGGCGCACCAGCACCGGATAGCCAAGCTCATTCGCCGCCTTTTTCGCTTCTTCTGCGGTAAACACCGTATGTCCCGCCGGACGCGGAATATTGCACTTCTCCAGAATCTCATCAAACAGCTCACGATCCTCCGCTGCGTCGACGTTCTCCGCAGAAGTGCCCAGAATCGGCACACCCATCTTCATCAGGGATTCCGTCAGCTTAATCGCGGTCTGTCCGCCAAACTGCACCACTGCTCCGTCCGGCTTCTCCAGGCGGACGACATTCTCCACATCCTCCGGAGTCAGCGGTTCAAAATACAGCTTGTCCGCGATATCGAAGTCCGTGCTGACCGTCTCAGGGTTGTTGTTGATGATAATGGTCTCATAGCCCTCTTTTTCAAATGCCCAGGTGCAGTGTACCGAGCAGAAATCAAACTCAATTCCCTGCCCGATTCGGATCGGACCGGATCCCAGAACCAGAACCTTCTTTTTTCTGGCAGGAACCGGTTTTCCGCCAGCTGCATCCGCCACGGTGTCAGTTCCGTCTGAATGTCTCACGTCCCCATCCGTCATGGCATCATTTACAGAAGGATTCTCCACGTTCTCATCCGTCATTGCATCATTTGCGGCAGGATTCTCCACGTTCTCATCGATCATCGCGTCGTTTACAGCAGGATTCTCCACATTCCCGTAAATCACTTCGTTTTCACTGCCAAATACGGAATAATAGTATGGGGTTGTCGCCGCGAACTCCGCCGCGCAGGTATCGACCATCTTATAGGCCGCCAGGATATCATTGTCCCAGCGCAGCTGTTTGATTTCCTGCTCCGTCTTTCCGGTCAGGCGCGCGATGACATTATCCGGGAACTCGATGCGTTTTGCCTCCTTCAAAAGCTCCACCGTCAGCTCTTCCGTGCGAAGCCGCTCTTCCATCTCCGTCAGAATGGCCAGCTTGTCGATGAACCAGATATCGATCATCGTAATCTCATGAATCTTCTCATAAGGCATTTTCCGGCGCAGCGCCTCCGCAATTACCCAGATCCGGCGGTCATCCACCACGGAAAGCTGACGCAGCAGCGCCTCCTCATCCAGATCGGAAAAATCATAGGAAAGCAGGCAGTCCACATGCTGTTCCAGTGAGCGGATGGCTTTCATCAGCGCTCCCTCGAAATTGTTACAGATGCTCATGACCTCGCCGGTCGCTTTCATCTGCGTCGTCAGGCGCCGACTCGCGCTGATAAACTTGTCAAACGGCAGGCGCGGCATTTTCACAACGCAGTAATCCAGCATCGGCTCAAAGCTGGCATAGGTCTTTCCGGTAATTGCATTTTTGATCTCATCCAGCGTATAGCCCAGCGCAATCTTCGCGGCCACCTTTGCGATCGGATAGCCGGTTGCCTTCGAAGCCAGGGCGGACGAACGGCTCACACGCGGATTCACCTCGATGACACAATACTCAAAGCTCTCCGGATGCAGCGCAAACTGGACATTGCATCCGCCCGTGATCTTCAGCTCGCTGATAATATTCAGCGCAGAACTGCGCAGCATCTGATATTCTTTATCTCCGAGTGTCTGCGACGGAGCCACAACAATGCTGTCGCCGGTGTGTACGCCAACCGGGTCGATATTCTCCATGTTGCAGACCGTAATCACATTGCCCGCCCCGTCGCGCATCACTTCATACTCAATTTCTTTCCAGCCGGCAATGCAGCGCTCCACCAGAACCTGTCCGACGCGGCTTAGGCGAAGTCCATTTTCCAGGATTTCCACCAGCTCCTCGTAATTGTGCGCAATACCGCCGCCGCTGCCGCCCAGCGTGTAAGCCGGGCGCAGCACCACCGGATAGCCGATGGTGCGCGTAAAGTCGACGCCCTCCGCAACCGATTCGACTACCTTTGAAGGCGCCACCGGCTCGCCGATCTTCTCCATTGTATTTTTGAATTCCTGACGATCCTCCGCTTTTTTGATCGTCTCCGCGGTCGTTCCGATCAGACGGACATGATTCTTTTCCAGAAAGCCGCGCTCCGCCAGCTCCATCGCCAGATTCAGCCCTGCCTGCCCGCCCAGCGTCGGGAGCACCGAATCCGGACGTTCCTTTAAAATCAGCTGCTCTACTACTTCCACAGTCAATGGTTCAATGTACACATGATCCGCGATATCCTTATCCGTCATAATCGTCGCAGGGTTGGAATTCAGCAAAACGACCTCAATACCTTCTTCATGCAGGGCGCGGCATGCCTGTGTGCCCGCATAGTCAAACTCCGCCGCCTGGCCGATGACAATCGGACCGGAGCCAATCACAAGTACCTTTTTAATCGCCGGATTCTTTGGCATTATGCGCGCACCTCCTCTTTCTCGTCCATTGCATATCCTGATTCGGATCTATTTTTCATCGTTTGTCCTGATTCACCCAGCGATTCCGAACTATTTTTCATCATCTTCATAAACCGGTCGAACAGATACCCGGAATCCATCGGTCCCGGACTCGCCTCCGGATGGAACTGGATCGTAAAAATATTTTTTCCGGTATAGGCAAGACCCTCGTTCGTCCCATCATTGACATTTTCAAACGCGGGCACTGCCACCGCCGGATCCATATGCTCCGCATCCACCACATATCCATGGTTCTGCGAAGAGATATAGACGCGCCCGGTCTTAAGATCACGCACCGGATGATTGCCGCCCCGATGCCCGTATTTCATTTTATACGTATCCGCGCCGTTCGCCAGAGCCATCAGCTGATGTCCCAGACAGATTGCAAAAATCGGAATCTCCGATGCGTACAGTTTTTTAATCTCCTCTATGATAGAAACACACTCCTTCGGATCGCCGGGCCCGTTCGATAGCATAATGCCATCCGGATGCGCTGCCAGAATCTCAGAAGCCGGAGTCAGAGCCGGATAGACCGTTACTTCGCAGCCCCTCTGATTCAGGGATCTGGCAATGTTCCGCTTCGTGCCAAGGTCAAGCAGAGCCACCTTCGGCCCGTCCCCTCCAAGGACATAGCGCTCCTTGCAGGTCACCTTTTCAACGACTTTTCCAGTTGTATAAGCAGAGAGTTTGGGAAGGATTTCTTCTAACTGATAGTGTTCATTTGTCGTGATACAGCCATTCATGGTGCCTTTTTCACGAAGAATTTTGGTAAGAGCGCGGGTATCGATTCCTGCAATTCCGGGAATATCGTATTTTAAAAGAAAATTCTGAATCGTATCTTCTGAACGGAAATTACTCGGGATGCGCGAAAGCTCCCGGACAATAAATGCATCGGGCCACGGCCGGTCGGATTCCATATCCTCATAACAGATACCATAATTGCCAATCAGCGGATAGGTCATCACTACTGCCTGTCCGGCATAGGACGGATCCGTCAGCACCTCCAGATAACCGGTCATCGATGTGTTAAATACAATCTCGCTCACCACCTCACGCGGTGAGCCGATACTGGTGCCGGTAAAAACCGAGCCATCCTCAAGTATCAGAAACGCTTTCATACGGTCGCCGCACTCCTTTCCTTTTTGTTCCCTATACACAAATGACAGGGTAAAAGCCTGCCCGCCCGTCGGTCCCGGTTTTACTCAGTGAATCGAAGACACACGCCGCGCACTCCGGCACAGAGCTGTCACGAAAACGGAAGAGGCCTTTGCCGTAAATCACTCGATTTTACCATATTCAGTTTCCTATTTCAACTATAAATTTCAGTTATCGTCACAGCTTATTATCACAGCATCATAAATTCAGTTATTATCACAGCACAAATTTCAGGCATAGATTCGGTTGTTATCACAGCTGTCAATCAGCACCTGTCAATATACCGGCATACCTGCCATCAGAGTTCCCGTTGCAGCTGCGTTGATGTTGCATAAACGCCAGAATCATCACTCTCTCCTCAGCGCCTCGATCGGGTCGAGATTCGCCGCTTTCATCGAGGGCATCAGGCCAAAAATAATACCGATCAGCATAGAAAACAGCACGGCAATTGCAGATGCAGGTATACTGATTGCAACCGCTACACCTGATATCCGATTGATAATATAGGCCATCCCAATGCCGGCGCCCACGCCGAGTACTCCGCCGATGCTGGTCAGCACCACCGCTTCCGTCAGAAACTGACCAAGAATCGCGCCCTTTCTCGCCCCGATGGCCTTCTTCAGGCCAATCTCACTGGTTCGCTCGGTAACCGATACCATCATAATATTCATGACGCCGATACCGCCCACCAGAAGAGAAATACTCGCTATCCAGATCAGCTGATTGTTCGTCGCGCTGCTTAATTCCTCCAGCTGCTGTGCCTGGCTGATCAGATTCTCCGCGTTATATTTTACCTCTGTCTGGCCGGAGGAAATCATATTGTTCAGAATATCCTCCGCCTTTGAGCCGGCATTCTCCATGTCATCCGTACTGGTCGCTTTCACAATCACGTTTTCCGGCTCATCAAAACAGTAGACGATCGGCCAGCACGCTTTCGGAAGGAACAGATAGCCGTAGGAATCCCCCGAATAGGTATAGTAATCGTCCACTGTACTGATGGTTCCCGTGTACGAGCTGCTCGTGTCCACCACAACGCCGACAATGGTAAACGGCACACCATTGATCTCAATCGTCTTTCCCACCGGATCCTCATTCGGAAACGTACTGTCCGCCAGAGTACTGTCAATAATAGCCACTGTTCGGAAGTTCGTATAATCGCTTTCGACAAATCCCCGGCCGGACCGGATGGTGTATCCGACTGTATCAAAATAGCTGGTATCAATCCCGCGAACCGTGGGATAACTCAGCTCCGTATTCTGATAATAAATGCCATCCGCGCTTTCCCGCTCTGAAAAGCAGGTCACATTTTCTACTGAGTCCAGAGCAAGGATTTCCTCTCTGGCGGAATCCGTAACCTCCGGCACCCCATAAGGAATACTGGATGAAGAATAAATCCAGAGGTCGCTTCCGTTCTGCTTCAGCGTAATGTCGACTGTATTGCTGCCGGAGCCGATCAGCTGATTTTTAATCTCTTCATTCGTGCCCTTGATCGTCGACACAATCGCAATGATTGCCGCGATACCGATGATGATGCCGAGCATTGTGAGGAATGACCTCATTTTATGCGCCCATATACTTTGAAAGGACAATCTCAGATTTTCAAACAAGCTCCGTTACCTCCATCCAAAAGATTCCGCCAAAGACGTCCGTCCATTTACAGGGAACGGGAAATATCGCTTCTTAAATATTAAATAACCATATAAAATAATCACATAAAGTAATCATGATATTAATAATCATACCACGATGCCTCATCAACGGAATCTACCTGATTCGTCTTCGCACCCTCAAACACATCGTCACCGTATGGGAACGTGATCAGATCCGATGTACTCAGTCCATCCGTAACCTCGATGTAATAATCATAATACGTCCGGCCGGTCGTGACATACTGCTTTTTCAGCGTCCCGTCCGTGCCCGCAATGTATACATAGCTGCTTCCGGAGCTGTCCGTCCGGACAAAATAAGTCTCGATCCAGATGCTGTCCGACGAGGTCACGTAGGCATCCGACAGCGTCAGCTCGCAGTAATCCTCCTCGATGTCATCGGAATCGTCAATCAGCGCATAGAACGTATAATAAGAGCTGTTCGAGTTCCCCGAATAATAATAATCCCCGCTCGTATCCGGATACTCCGAGATCTCTTTGATTACAGCGGAAAAGCTGTCACCCGAATAGGTGGTCCCGGAAACAACATCCCCCACATTCACCGTCTCCAGTGCCAGCTCATTAATCGCGCTGATCACGTAAAGCCCTGTGGTATTTGTCACCTTCACAAAATATTCATCGTCCGAATTTCCGTCCTCGTCGCCAATGCTGACCACCGTGCCATCCAACGTACTCGTAACGACCTTCCCATCCACGACTCTCTGCGCCTGCGAGATATCCAGCTCGTTCTGCCGGATCTCCAGCTCCAGCTCTTTGATTTCGTTTTCCAGCTCCTCAATCAGTTCATTCAGCTCCTCCGCAGTCAGAGAATCGTCGTCGTACCCGTAATAATCATCGTCGTCCCAGTAAAACTCGCTCTCCGTCTCATATTCAGTCTCCGTCTCCTCCTCCAGAAGACCATACTGAGCCAGCAATTCAAATAATACATCCGCATTCCAGACAAGTGACATCTGTGCAGAGGACAGCGCCAGATAGTCCGAATAGAGCGTGGAGAGGTCCGTCAGAAAGCTCTCCGACTCCGCATTCAGCTCCTGAATCCGCAGGGCAATATCATATGCGGCCAGATAATCCGCAATCGTAGGCTCCTCTGTGCCAAGAAGCAGCTGCCAGGCCGTGCCCAGCTGGTCGTACACCTCCTGCGCCGCTGTCAGCTCCTCTCTCGTCATCGTCTGCGCATCCAGGCTTAGAACCATATAAGACACATATGCCAGGCAAACCTCCTGGTACGCGTTCTCCACCTGCGTCTGTGTCGATGCGGCGGTATCCAGAGTGGCAAGATACGCGAGCGCCTCATCACTCAATCCATAGCTTTCCATCAGGGCTTCCGCTCCCGCAATGTCTGCCTGTGCCGCACCCAGGTACATCTGGAAAAAAGCAATCACATTCTGATAATCCGCGGCCGTCGACGAAGCCGTCTCAGAAAGTACGCTCTCCGCCATCAGCAAAAAGGTATTGACCCGCGTGGCCATATCCATATCCTCCGGCTCCGTCTCCGACTGTGCCGAAGAGGTATCCGTCCCGGAGGTGCTCTGCGTTTCTGACTCCGTCCCGCTTGTCGTCTCTGTCCCGCTTGTCGTCTCCGACTCCGACTCGGTCTCTGTTTCGGTTCCCGTCTCTGTCTCGCTCTGTGTCTCTGTTTCCGTGCTTGTTGTCTCCGATTCCGTCTCTGTCCCGCTTGTTGTCTCCGACCCGGTCTCTGTTTCGGTTTCCGTCTCTGTCTCGCTCTCTGTTTCTTCCTCTGACGAGAGCAGCCCCTCTAATTCTTCCAGTTCTGTAAGAAGCGTGACCTGCTCTTTCGCACTGTCACTCAGATCCTCATATGCCTCCCTTGCAGCCTCCACAGCCGCTTTGAGCGCTTCCGCAGCCTGAACCGCCTCGCTGATTAATGCATCCACTACCTGCGCCTCCAGGCTTACGAGTGTGGAAAGCTCCGTCACCTGTTCCATTGCCTCACTGCTCAAATTCTCATATACGACCCTGGCCTCCTCTACAGCCTCCTTGAGCGCATCGGCATCGTCCGTCAGGGAATCCGCCGCAGAGATCAGCAGATCCACAAGATTTGCATGATACGTCTCCATCAGAGCCACACATTCCTCCAGTGTCGTGATTTCCTCCTCTGTGAGAACATCCGTCACTTCTGATTTCAATTCATACACATATGCTGTCACCGTCTCACCCAGAGTATCCGTTATCGTTTCCTCCACCGGGTCATCCGCCAGATTGTCCCGGTAAAAAGAAACCGCTCCCACCGACGATGTATCATCCTCATCCCCAAGCAGTGATTCCCTGATGAGCTCAATGTCCTCGTCCGTAAACTCTCCGGTCTCATTACAATAATCAATATAGCTCTGCAATGCCGTCATCAAAGTCTCAAATTTGGTGACCGCACTGCGGTATGTTTCTTCTTCTTCCGAAATTGGCATGGGGTCATCGTTGGTGGAATCCTCATCCGACGAATCTGCTGCCTGGGAAGCATCGCTTTCCTGGTTCGATTCAGCGGCTATTTCCTCCACTCCTTCGATCTCAATCCCACCATCTGACACCCCTGTGTCCGCACTACCCTCTCCGGATGTGCTGCCGTTCTCTGAGGAATCACCTGCAATGACATCTCCGGAATCTTCAGCCGAAGAACCGGAATCCGTTCCACCCGAAGCAGCCGTCGAACTGCCGGAGTCCGTCGCCGAAACATCGGAGCTCGCAGCAGCTGCGCCTGATCCAGAACCGCCCTCTGCGGATTCCGCTTCCGCATCTGACGTACCAGCCTCTGCAGACTCCGAAGCTGCTTCTGCAGAAGACGAGGTCAGTACGGCAGAAGTCGACTCGAGCGCCGCAGTCGCACTCGTGCCCTGGTATTTCTCCAGCTCCTTCTGTGCTTTCCGCAGCTGCAGCTCATTCGACTGCAATTCAATCTCCTGTGCTTCCAGATCGATCTCCTGCTTTGTCATATCATAAGAAAACAGGGGTGTTCCCTCTGTCACCTCATCTCCCTCTGAAACATAGATTTCTTCAATCGTGTACTCCGAATCCAGTTCCACGGTCTGGGAAACCTGGGAGGTCACTGTTCCCTCCATCGTCTCATCATATGCATAAAAGTAGCTTTCATTCATCCATTCATTATTTACATAACTCACAGGAACCACATCAACCGGCGATTTCCTGCCCGATATGGCATAGTAGGCTCCGTATAAGGCGCCTCCAACCAGACTGCCCGTCACTACTACACTGATGATTGCTGTCCTGATTTTCATCCGCTGCCTGCCTCCTTTGCTTCCACCGATATCCATCTATCGATTCATTGAACTTATATGGCTCATATCCATAACCCGGACAATCCGGAACCAAAATGTGCAAAAAGTACACAGGAAATGAGCCTTAAGGTTCTTGTCCTTTCTCTGCAATATCTCTGTGTACCGTCAGTTCCCCGTCAAAAATATCTACGATCCGCTTCGCGTGTCCCGCTATGCTCCGGTCATGAGTAATCATGATTACGGTCACCCCTTCCTCATTCAGCATCTGAAAAAGCTCCATAATCTGAAGACCTGATTTTGAATCCAGCGCTCCGGTCGGCTCATCCGCCAGCAGAATCGCCGGATGATTTACCATTGCCCGGGCAATCGCCACTCTCTGCTTCTGTCCGCCGGACAGCTGCGTCGGCTTGAAGCTTACCCGGTCGCTAAGCCCTACGCGCGCCAGCGCTTCCTGCGCCATCTGCCGTCTCGTCTTTTTGTGCACACCCGCATAAATCAGCGGCAGAGCAACATTATCCAGCGCAGTCATGCGCGGAAGCAGCTGAAAATTCTGAAATACAAAGCCAAGACTTTTCAGGCGCAGATCCGCCAGCTGCGCATCATTCAGGCTCATGACATTCTGCCCGGAAAGCTCATAGCGCCCGGCGGACGGACGATCCAGGCAGCCAATAATATTCATCAGCGTAGACTTACCGGATCCGGACGGACCCATAACCGCAAGATACTCTCCCTCCTCCACGCTCAGAGACACGTCCTTCAGAGCCGGTACCGTCAGCTTGCCCAGGATATAGTCCTTATAAATATGTTCCAGTTTCAGTATCATAAAGCCCGTGCACCCTTCCACAATTTTCATTTCCCATTTTTCTGATAAGGATCCGCATTTGCCGCGTTTTCATCGTTCAAAACGCTTCAAACAACAGCCTTGCCGTATGATTCTTTATAGAATTATTCTTTATAGAATTATTCTTCATAGTAGTCTTCGTCATCGGCATAGTAAATCTCATCATCCTCGTCATCGGCATAGTAAATCTCATCATCCTCGTCGTCGGCGTAATAGATCTCATCGTCGGCGTAGTAGATCTCGTCGTCCTCATCGTCGGCGTAGTAAATCTCATCGTCCTCATCGTCGGCGTAGTAGACATCATCATCCTCGTCGTCATAATAATCTTCATCATCAAGATCATAATAGTCTTCATCGTCGAGATCATAATAATCTTCATCATCGAGATCATAGTAGACATCATCGTCATCGTCCGCATACGAATCCGCACTGTCATTGTCATCATAAGTCGCTGCGATATCAAAATAAAGCACCGGATCGCCCTCTGAAATCGTGTCGGACGGAAAAGCAATATAATCTTCCCATTCCAGTCCGTCCAGAACCTCGTATTCCGCAAGCAGCTCGTCATATTCACCCAGCGTGATTACCCGCTTCTCAATCACGTTGGATGTGTTGGCAAGCCACACATAATAGCTGCCATCCTCATCCTCATTAATATAAAACTCTTCCAGCCACAGGCCTTCCTTCTCTTCGGTCTGTCCCGCATCTATTTCCATGTAAACATGCTGTCCCAGCAAAAGCCCGTCTGAGTCATCCAGCTGCACATAGAACGAATAGGTAGACGTATCGGAAGAGGAATACGAGTAATAATAATCCGAATCGTCCTCATCCTGCTCCGTATTGATTTCCGTCACGGTCCCGGTCCAGGTCAGCGAGGAATCCACACGGGAATAAACGACCATGGACAGGCCTTCATAAATGTCACTGTAATTCAGCTCATTGATGGTACCCTTTACCCGATAGTCGCCCTCCGCGAGAATGGTGATATAGACCGAATCATCCGAAGAAGACGAATAATAATCTGAGGTATCATTCGTATCCGCGATTTTCTGGACAATCCCTCCCATCTCCGCAGTCACAATCGCTTCATCGATGGTCTCCTGCAGACTCTCATTCTCCAGCTCCTTCGACTGGATCTCATACTCATCCTGCTTGATGTAATTCTCCATAGACATGATCTCAAGCGAAGCCTCGGTCTTATCATCCTCATCCGTGTAGCTCGCCATCTGCTTCTCTACTGTAGCGATCTGTGTCTCATAAGACTCGATTTCCATCTGTAATCGCTCAATCTCAATCTCGTTCTGAGCAATATTATCCTCGTCCTCCTGCGTGTCATAGGAAAAAAGCTTCTGCCCCTCCTCAACGATATCGCCAACCTCCACATAACACTCATCCACGGTGCGCTCCGAATCGAGCTTGACTTCCAATGTCGCCTGCGCCTCCACCTCGCCGGCATACCGGCTCAGAGCGCCGGAACCGGTACTGTATCCCATGATAGAAGCGACTGTCTCCACATATACCGCGTCATCACTGGAAGAGGAAACACGCTCCCCAGATGTCGATGAGCTTCCAATAAAGTAATAATAAGCGCCATATCCCCCGCCGCCTAGCAGAGCCAGCACCAACAGTACAACAATCACTTTTTTCATAAACAGTCTTCCCCTCCGGCAGTCTTCCCCTCGAATTGAACAAATCTGTTATCACTATACCACATCCAACGACAAAAGTAATTCAATTTTTCTTAAAACTTCGTGAACTTCACATGAGGATTTTTACATGCCGCACCCATGCCGCGTGTGACAAAGGATTGAAAAAAACAGTCCAAAGCTGCAATTCAACCGGGACAGCAGACAAAATAAGGAAGATTCCGCAAAACTGCCCGTCCATGCAAAAATCTTCCTTAAAAAATCTTCCTCGTATTATATGTTCAGAGTAAGGAGCTATCACGAAATAACCTATGCATCTTGCACCGCCTAACGCGCGAATCGCAGTTCATAAAAGCCTCGACGCTCTACGGCTCCGCTTCGGTCGGCGCTAAACGGTCCTGCGTGCCAGTGGCACGCGTTTAGGACCGACCGAAACGAAGTGTAGACGTCCACAGGACGTTCAGCGCCCCGCTGCGCCTACGTTTTTATGAACTGTGCTTCACACGTTATTCGGCACAATCTGCACTGGTTATTTCGTAACAGCTCCTTACGGAACACAGCTAAAAACTCATCTCTTATTTCATGTGCAGCCTTCCGCTGTCGCAAAACAATCAGATATGGACCTGTCTGGCAGGTAAGGATTATCCAACCAGCGGATATTTGTCCGTGAGCGATTTCACCAGCTCTTTCGCCTTATTTGTGCACCCTGGTTCTTCCTTCAGCATGGACGCAATCGCTTCCGCAATGATGTCCATATCCGCCTCGTTCAGCCCGCGCGAGGTCACCGCCGGCGTCCCTAATCTTACCCCGCTCGTCACAAACGCAGACTGCGGGTCATTCGGGATCGTATTCTTATTACACGTAATATTAACCGAATCCAGCAGATGCTCTACTTCCTTACCGGTCTTGCCTACACTGGTCAGATCCACCAGCATCAGATGATTATCCGTACCGCCGGAGACAATCCGGACGCCCCGGCTCATCAGCCCCGCGCAAAGAGCCTTCGCGTTCTTCACCACATTCTCCTGATAGGTTCGGAACTCCGGCTGAAGCGCTTCCTTAAAGCAAACTGCTTTCGCCGCGATCACATGCATCAGCGGGCCTCCCTGTGTGCCGGGGAAGATTGCTTTGTTGAAATTCACTTTTTTGGCAAATTCCGCGTCGGACAGGATCAGGCCGCCGCGCGGACCGCGCAGTGTCTTATGCGTCGTCGTGGTCGTCACATGCGCATACGGAATCGGACTCGGATGCTGTCCCGCTGCCACCAGGCCGGCGATGTGCGCGATATCTACCATCAGATATGCGCCCACCTCATCCGCAATCTCACGGAATCGTTTGAAATCAATCGTGCGCGCATAGGCACTCGCGCCCGCAACAATCAGCTTCGGACGACATTCGAGCGCAATCCGGCGCACCTCGTCATAATCAATAAAGCCCTCGTCATTTACCCCATACGGCGTAACGTCAAAATAAGCGCCTGAAAAATTAGCCGGACTTCCATGTGACAGATGCCCGCCCTGCGACAGGTTCATGCCCATCACCTTATCTCCCGGCTTCAGCAGAGCAAAGAACACCGCCATATTCGCCTGTGCACCCGAATGCGGCTGGACGTTTGCATAGGTACACCCAAACAGCTCCATCGCACGATTTCTGGCAAGCTCCTCAACAACATCGACGCATTCACAGCCGCCGTAATATCGTTTCCCCGGATAGCCCTCCGCGTATTTGTTCGTCAGCGGACTTCCCATGGCCGCCATCACGGCTTTCGAAACCCAGTTTTCGGAGGCAATCAGCTCGATGTGGCTGTTCTGTCTTTCCTGTTCAGCAACTATGGCATCCGCGATTTCTCCATCCACACGCCGTACTTCATCAAGTGAATACATAGTCTTTCTCTCCTGTTCGTCTGATCATTCATCTTCCCATAACCCGATTTATTAATTTCATCATCCTGTTCCCACAGCAGCGGCACATTTCCATGGAAAATTCAGTCTCCGCAGCACCTGGAACCGTAATGACAGGGTCGGAAGCATTAACTTTTGGGGCTTTGACACACAAGGTGTATCATACTTGTCATTGCGCTAAAAGTCAAGGGTGTTCGCGTACTTTTTTCATTTGTCCGTCCGGTGAGGAATCAACACAAAGCGAATGAACCGGACGGATGCAACAAAAAGTTCAAATAATGAGATTGATTCTGTGAGCAGAGACGATTTCCTGTGACACGCCTTCTGAGAAAACACCTATTTTTTGTCGATTTTTGTCAAATACAATTTGAACGGAAACGAATTTGAAAAGTATTATTTGACAAATCCATTCATTTCGTGTAAAATCTTGTTTATCAAGGCACTTATTATTGGAGTTTGGTATGAAGACGATTATCATCATTTACATTGTACTGATCAATTTGATCGGGCTCATTCTGATGGGAATGGACAAGCTCAGAGCACGGCGGAAACGGTGGCGGATCCCGGAACGGACACTGTTTGTCATCGCGCTGCTGTTCGGAAGCATCGGCATTTTTATCGGTATGTATCTTTTTCATCACAAAACAAAAAAGCTCCGGTTCTCCATCGGGGTTCCTGTGATTCTCATCCTGCAGCTGTTCCTTGTTACCTTGCTTTACCTCTGGAATAAGCAGGAAATGGAACGTCCGTCGCAGGCCGTCCTGCAGGAGCTGGACCGCATCATGGAGCTGGACGAGGACACCATTGCCTCCTTTATTTCTTATGAAAATCTGATGAATTCCTCTCTTGCCTCAGGTGAGATTGATTCCAATGCGACTGAGGCCGTCGATCTGTTCTTTGAACATTTTACATATAGTCTCCACAATGAAGAAATTCAGGGAAATCAGGCAACCGTCACGGTGCAGATTACAAACATTGACGCACAGGCGCTCGCGCAGGACCTGTGCGCTGAGATTTTAAAAGATTCGGTAGAGATTTATCCGGAAGACGATACCGAAGCTACGACCAGCGACTACTACTGCCTGCTCCGGGATACGCTCTCTTCCAACAGATATGAAACCGTTGTCACCACCGCCACCTTCCATCTGGAAAAGGAAGATGGCATGTGGACCATTCTCTCCGATTCGAATCTGGAAGACGAGCTGGTGGGCGGCTTTATTACTTATATGAATGACCCTTATATCCTCTCCGCATCCGAGGTGCTGACCATTCACCTCGATGCCCTTCTTGAACTGAATGCGGACGAATGGATGGAATATCTGGAAATCAATGATATTTTCGCGACCTACAATACGGAATATTACTCCCTCATTGATGAAGAGTATATTCGGCAACTGACTGACGCCTTTGATTATGAAATCCTTCGCTGTACCGAAAACGGGGAGGATGCCGAAGCTGTCATCCGCATCACCAGCGTCGATATGACCAGCGTCCTTGACGTCTATAAAGAAGCGCTTCTTGGCTATGCCCGAACCACCCAGTCCATCCGGGACAGCTCGGTAACGTTCTCAAACGAAACCTCCCGAATGCTTCTGGAGGCCCTTCAGGCAAACGCGGGAGCCACCGCCTCCACAGATGTCACCCTCACGTTTTCGAACAATGGCTCCACCTGGGAGGTGTATTATACAGCCGAATTTACAGACGCCCTGATGGGCAATCTGAACGAAGCAATCGAAGAATTCAGCTCGGCGGACAGCGAAACGCAGGAAGTATCACCATCCCGTTAGGACAGCAGGTAATCTCCGATCGCATCCAGCGCAAGCTCCACCTGCTCACCGGTCGCCATGTCCTTAATCCTCGCCCGGTTTTCCTGCAGCTCCTGGGAGCCAATAATGACGGTCTTTTTCGCGCCCAGCTTATTCGCGTACTTCATCTGCGCTTTTACACTCCGGTCCATATAATCTGTCTCGATAATCAGTCCTTTCTGACGAAGGCTGCTCACCAGCTGATAGGCGCGCGCACGCGCCTCTTTCCCGAGGATACCGACATACAGGCTGACCGGCTCCGCCTGCGGAAACGCCACCCCTTCGTTCTCCATGAAATACAAAATGCGCTCGATGCCCATCCCGAAGCCAACGGAAGGAATATCCTGTTTTTCCTCAATCTCATGAATCAGGCCATCGTACCGCCCGCCGCCGCAGAGCGTAAATCCATCAGAGTTGACAAACTCAAATACGGTTTTCGTATAATAATCGAGTCCGCGCACAATCCCGGTATCCACCTCATAGGGAATGGACAGCTCCTCCAGCAGAGACTTCAGCTCCTCAAAATGCTCCCTGCACTCCTCATCCAGATAATCAATCGTTCTCGGTGCATCCGCGACAATTTTCCTGCAGGTATCCACCTTGCAGTCGAGCACACGCAGCGGATTCTTCGCCATACGCTCCCGACAGGTCGGACAAAGCTCGCTCTCGTATTTTTTCAGATAAGAAAGCAGCGCGTCGTTGTAGGTCTGGCGGCAATTCCGGCAGCCGATGCTGTTAATGTGAAGCTTTACATCCTTCAGCCCGAATTTCCCCAAAAGCTCCGTCACAAAGGTAATCAGCTCCATCTCCGCAAGCGGACTTGTCGAGCCGACAATTTCCACGCCGAACTGATGATGCTGGCGCAGTCTTCCCTTCTGCGGCTTTTCATAGCGGAATGCCGGCGTTACGTAAAACAGCTTGGTCGGGGCCGGCTGCGCATACATGGCATGCTCCAGGTACGCCCGCATCACACCCGCGGTACCCTCCGGCTTCAGCGTAATACTGCGCTCGCCCTTATCCGTAAACGTATACATCTCCTTTTGCACAACATCCGTTGTGTCCCCGACGCCGCGCGAAAACAGCTCTGTATGTTCAAAAATCGGTGTAATAATCTCTTCCATATGGTATGTGCGCGCCGTTTCCCGCGCGAGGCGTTCCACATATGCACGCTTGCGCATTTCCTCCCCATACCAGTCCTGTACGCCTCTCGGTGCCTGTGTAATCATTCTCATTCCTCCTGTTCATTCTGCGTTTTTCTCTGCTTCATGAAATTCGTCTGATTTTCCCTCATTTCTGATTTATTGCTTATTTCTGATTTATTCCTCTGATTCTTTCGATGCTTTCTGATTTTTCTGTATTTCTGATTCTTTCTATACTTTCTGATTATTTCAGATTCAACCTTACTTTTTTCCGTATCCTGTTTATAATCAGGGCGAAAAAAGGACGCTGCCACCATCAGCAAGGTCATGAATCCAAATTCAGGGGTTCCATTTCTGAGCGATTGTCCCTTGGCTCATATTCATCAAATAACAGCATCTGCCTGTCGTCCTCAATAATATACCGGGTCAGTTTTTCCTCCAGATCGCTGGTATCCAAAAGCTCCTTCAGGTCCGGCTGATGGACGACACGCATAAATGCAAGAAATACCTCCACATCGTAATTTTTGCACTCCTCAATCATCAGCTCAACCGCGGTATTCACGTCAAATGCCCTGCGATACGTGCGATCGGAGGTCAGAGCCGCAAATACATCGCAGACGCGAAGAACTCTCGCGCCCACCGGAATATCCTCCTGTGTCAGATTCATCGGATAGCCGCTGCCGTCACAATTCTCGTGATGATATTTTACCATATCCACAATTTTCTGAGAATATCCTTTTTCCTTAAGAATCGCCGCGCCAAGCAGCGAGTGGCGGCGGACATATTTCATTTCTTCAATCACCAGTGTCTCGTTCTCGTGTCCGCGCACATATTTTGCCAGCTCCAGCTTGCCAATATCATGCATAAATCCGGCAACTGCAAGGTCGTGACAGTCTTCCGGAGAAAACCGCATTTCCTCCCCTACACGAAAAGCCAGATTGCTGACCGTACTGGCATGCGTAATTTCTTTCACTACACTCGGACGGATAATCGCATATTCCTTTTGATAAATATGCGTGCCTTCACTCATAAAGCCCCGCCTTCTTTCCAGCACAGAGCGGATTGCTTTCTCTCGATCATCTCGTCAATGCGCTCCATGTAATTTTTGATATCCTTTACATTCTCAATTCGATCAATCCGGGTTCCATCCCAGTTCGGAGCGCTCTTTCCGGAACCGGTCTGCGGCGACGTCATCCCGCTTTGCATGTCGGCGGGCGAATCCGTCTGTGTCACCGCCGTCCCGCCTCGCATAGCGGCGGACGAAACGGTCTGCGGAAGCACCAGCTTCGTAGAGGCTCCTGCGCCAAGCGCAATAATGGACTGCACTTCTTCCATAATCAGGATGTTATAGAGCCCTTCACGTCCATCGCGGGCATAGCCGACATTCTCGAAATTGCCGGCCATATTTTTCTGCCGGTACAGATAATACGGATGCATACCGGCCGCACGTGTGTATCTCGCGGTCATATCCATGATTGCGCTGCTGTTCTCGAAACTCAGCTCCTGATGCTCTTCCTGAAACAGGCGAAGACGCGCGGCCCGTTTCACAGCCAGAGAATGCACCGTGATGCTGTCCGGATCCAGTCTGGAGAGCACCTGCATCGTATGCTCCACCTCAGCCGCCCCCTCGCCCGGGAGCCCGACGATCAGATCCATGTTAATGTTGTCAAACCCCATTTTCCGGGCCAAAGAAAAAGCCTCCGCCGTCTGTTCCGTCGTATGCTTTCTTCCGATAAAGTCGAGCGTCTTCTGGTTCATCGTCTGCGGATTAATAGAAATCCTCGTCACCTGATGCGCTTTCAGTACCTGCAGCTTCTCTTCCGTAATAGAATCCGGACGCCCCGCCTCCACGGTAAACTCATATGCGCCCTTCAAATCAAAATGCTCCTCCAGTGTACGCAGCAGCCGGTTAAACTGCTCCGGCTCCAGTGTGGTCGGCGTGCCGCCTCCAATGTAAACCGTATCCGGATGATTGTGAGGCAGCATAGCTGCCACGCGCTCAATTTCATATATCAGGGTATCCAGATAAGCATCCACCTGATCTTTCCAAAGCGCAATCGGGCTGGAGCTGAACGAGCAATACAGACAGATACTCGGGCAGAACGGAATCCCGATATACAGGCTGTAACCCCTGTCAAAGGCGCCTCTTCCGGGACCGCTCTCTCCTTTTTTCTCATTTCCGGCGGTATTGCTCTGATGCAGCTTGCTAAGCAGGCTGCGCTCCCGGTTCGCAATCTCAATAGCCAGCGCAATTTTATCGTCGCCCGTATAATACGTATCCCGCATATATCCGGCAATTTCATGGTTGCTCCAGCCGCAGTTCAGAAGTGCCATCGGTATTTTCGTCGGACGGATGCCGGTCAGATTCCCCCAGGGGAGCGTCTTTCCTGAATATTCAGATAAAATCTGATATAGAAGACGCTTCAACTCATTTTTCGTCGCTCTGCGGAATGCAGCCTCATCACAATCCGGCAAAATCTTCGAATGAACCGGTCCGGCAAAAGGCACATCCCGTTCTTTCGATGACAATCCGACCGGCCCGATATCGCCTCTTTTGTAAAGTTTTTCACCTGATTCCTTACGCAGACAAATATCGATCTCCGCCGCCGGGCACGCCTCTGAGATAAAAATCTCAAGTAAAAATAAAATCCTGCCCTGCAGGACTTCTGTATCCGTGTTTTCTCCGGAACCGACCGAAATCTCCCGGCATTTGGCCGGTTCTGCCGCATTTCCGTCCCTTCCGGGCCAGTCACAGTCTACCTGCACGGTTTCGCCCGGATAAAACGCGCGAACCAGAGAATGAACATCATACCGAAAGCTTTGTCTGTTTAATCTCACTTTAATCATACTTATTTCCCGGAAACATCATTTTCTGCCATCCCATGGCATTCTGCAAACGGATCCGTCAGCTGCTTCTTTGACACCTGCGGATTTTATTTTTATCTTTATGTTTTTAATAAGGATTGTAAAGCTTCTCATAATGAATCGTAGTCGCCGTGTCATGCCCGGGGAATACATCGGTCTCCTCCGGCAGCGAAAACAGTGTCTCATGGAGCGACCGATGCAGCGCACTCATGCTCCCGGTCGGGAAATCCGTCCGCCCCACACTGCAGTGGAAAAGAGTATCGCCGGAGAACAGGACATCCTCATCCGGAAGATAGTAGCAGGCGCTCCCAACCGTGTGGCCGGGCGTATGCAAAACGGTAATTGCAAAACCGGCCAGTGTGATTGTCTCCTTATTCTTAAAAAAGCGGTCAGCCCGAAGGGTGTATCCGGCGCCGTTCCAGCCAGTCAGATTCTTTTGCGCATCCTCAAGGACCTCCCGTTCCTCTTCCAGTGCGCAGACCGGAATCCGGTAACGCTCCTTAAGCTCCGCCGCCGCCCCGATATGGTCAAAATGCCCGTGTGTCAGCAAAATTGCCGTCGGCTTCCCGCCAAGTCCGGAAATTTTCCGCGCAATGTGATCCGCATTATCCGCAGGATCGATAATCAGAAGCTCTCCCGTCCCGCGGTTTTTTGCCAGATAGCAGTTTGTTGATACCATGCCCAGCACCATGGTTTCCAGCTGAAGATTCTTCAATGACCTCACCCCGTTGTTCTCTCAATATCGACCACGCTGTCAACCTGACGAAGCCGCTCAATCAGATAGCTCAGCGTTTCCTTGTCCGGAACCTCAAACGACATGGCAATTGTGGCGATCCCCTGCTTGCTCGTGCGGGAATTCACAGATGTCACATCAATTTTCCGCTCGGTAAATATTTTGGTAATATCTACCAGCAGACCCGTCCGGTTGTTACAGTAAATCATGATCTCGGCCAGATACAGGCCATGATCGCCCGCGGCAGCATCCTTCTGCCATTCCGCGTCAATCAGCCGCACCCGCTCGCTCTCCGGCAGGTTTACGATATTGATGCAGTCGGTGCGGTGAACCGTCACCCCTCTGCCCCGTGTGACAAAGCCAACAATCTCATCGCCCGGAATCGGGCTGCAGCATTTCGCAAAACGGACGCTGACATCATTAATGCCCTGCACGGTAATGCCGCCCTTTGACTTCCTGACGCGGACCGGCGCGGCCTCTTTCGCGCTCTGCACCGCCTCAATGATCTGCTCATCCGTAATCTCTTTCCGGTGATCCAGGTCATAGCCCTCAAGAAGCTTATTGACAATCTGGCCTTCCTTCAGTCCGCCGTGTCCGAGTGCCGCCATCACGGAATCCCAGTCACGGAACCCATACTTGGTCATGACGCGATCCATATACGAGGTCTTCATCAGATCCGACTGAACAATTGACTTTGAACGGCAGTACGCGGCAAGCATTTCTTTGCCTTTCAGGATATTGTCTTCCTTCAGCTCCTGGCGGAACCACTGATTGATCTTGTTCCTCGCCTGCGAGCTTTTGACCAGCTTCAGCCAGTCACGGCTCGGCCCGCGGGAATTCTGAGAGGTAATGATCTCAATCCGGTCGCCATTCTGAATGACATAATCAATCGTCACCAGCTTGCCATTGACTCTTGCCCCGATCATCCGGTTCCCGACCGCACTGTGAATGCTGTACGCAAAATCAATCGGCGTGGAACCGTTCGGCAGGTTCTTCACATCTCCCGCCGGTGTAAAGCAATAGACACTCTCTGCGAACAGGTCAAAATCACTTTTTAACAGGCTCATGAATTCGCGGTTGTCCGACATCTGCCAGTCCAGCACCTGCCGCAGCCAGCTTAGCTTTGCCTCCTCGCTGCTCGTATCGCTTTTCCTGCCATCTGCCGCTTCCTTGTATTTCCAGTGCGCCGCGATACCATACTCTGCAGTCCGATGCATCTCAAAGGTGCGGATCTGAATCTCGAACGGGGTACCGCTCGGTCCGATCAGCGTCGTGTGCAGCGACTGGTACATATTCTGCTTCGGCATTGCGATATAATCTTTAAAACGGCCCGGAATCGGCTTATACATTTCATGAATGACGCCAAGCGCCGCGTAGCAGTCTTTTATCGTGTCTACGATAATCCGGACAGCAAACAGATCATAAATCTGATCCAGCGTCTTCTGCTGGTTTACCATTTTCTTATAAATACTGAAAAAATGCTTGATCCGCCCGTCAATCTGCGCCTTGATGCCAGCCTTCTCGATATGCTCGCGCACCTCGGCTACAATGCCATCCACAAATGCCTGACGGGCGTCCTTCTTCAGAGAGATTTTATCCACCAGATCATAGTAAATCTCCGGCTCCAGATACTTCAGAGAGAGATCATCCAGTTCGACTTTTATCTTTGAAATACCCAGCCGATGGGCAATCGGTGCATAGATATCCATTGTCTCACGGGCTTTTTTCTTCTGTGTCTCCGGCGACCAATACTGCGCAGTGCGCATATTGTGAAGACGGTCGGCCAGCTTCACCAGAATGACACGAATATCCTTCGCCATGGCAAGAAACATCTTCCGGAGATTTTCTGCCTGCACATCCAGCTTATCCGCCGGATAGCTCAGCTTGCCCAGCTTTGTTACCCCATCGACCAGAAGCTCGACCTCCACGCCGAACTGCTCCCGCAGATCCTCCGACGTCATAACCGTATCTTCAACCACATCATGCAGAAGCCCGGCTACAATCGTCTCTTTGTCCAGCTCCAGGTCTGCAAGAATGATCGCAACGCACAGAGGGTGGATAATATACGGCTCACCGGACCGACGTTTCTGGTCTTTGTGTGCCTCAAACGCGACATGGTATGCCTTTTCAATCATTGAGATATCATCAGAAGGATGATACTTCCGAACGCTGGTGATCAATTCCTGATAAAGAACCTCCGGATCCGTAAAATCCTCCATCTTCTTTACACTTGCGTCGGCTTTTTTAATTTCTTCGATTTCCTGAGTCTCAATATTCTCTATGTCCGTCCCCACTGCATACGCCACACTGGTTTTATTTTCTTCCCTTATATCTGAATTTACATATTGCTCTTCCACCATCCGGTCTCACCACCTTTTGTCGCATCGCCGCGCTTTTCATTCAGCTATCTGCCCAGGTATCGCATTCGCTCATCATTTATTTTACAGACACCAGGACCTCGTCTCCAAATTGTCTCGGCTTTATACTTGCCTGAATTTCCATCTGCTTCATTGTCATCCGCCGACGCAGCCACCGAAAATAAGGATGACCTGCCGTGAGCAGATTCCTGTTCCGTAACTGTTCCGTGCCTTCACAGCTCCCTTGTTCCATCATCAGCCTTATGTTTACACAAGATTGAACCTCTGCTTACTTACTTCCCTTCATAGCAGATCACAGATTCCACATCATAGCCTGCCAGCCTCTCGCGTCCTTTCAGACCGGCCAGCTCCATAAGGAAAACCACCCTGACCACTTCACCGCCCAGCTCTTCGATCAGTGAAATCGCTGCTTCAATCGTTCCGCCGGTCGCAATCAGGTCATCAATCACAACCACACGCTGTCCCGGCTGAATGGAATCTTTATGCATTTCAATGGTCGCGGTGCCATATTCCAGCGCATATTCTTTGGAAACAGTCTCGCAGGGAAGCTTGCCTTTTTTCCGAACCGGAACAAACGGCTTATGCAGGTTATACGCAACCGGAACGCCGAAAATAAATCCTCTTGACTCCGTACCGGCAATGACATCAAACTCCAGTCCGGAAAGCTTCTCCTGAATCAGATCAATCGAGAGACGGAGCCCGTCCGCGTCCTGCAGGATGCTCGTCACATCACGGAAAATAATGCCCTCCTCCGGAAAATCCGGGATGCTTCTTACATAGTCTTCAATCTTTTTCATTTTCTATTTCCCCTTGTCCTTCGGTATTTACGAAAACCTTTTCGTAACGGTATTTTAGCAGTATACCATTTTTCCCCATATTTCGCAACTGTGGCTTTCTTCATTTTTTCGACATACCGTGATTTTTCTCACTTTTCCGGCATACTGTGGTCTTTCTCACTTTTCCGGCATACTGTGGTCTTTCTCACTTTTCTGGCATACTGTAGCTTTCTCACTTTTCCGGCATACTGTGGCTTTCTTCATTTTTTCGGCACGCCCTTTGGAGCCGTACAATTTTATATGAAAAACATACCGCCGCCGACAATTGCCGGCAGCGGTATATCCTCATTTTCCCATCAGGAAGCAGATTATTTCTTTTTCGCCTGTGCCGCAAAGGTCTGCACGCCCTGAACGACCAGGATGACCGCCAGAACCGCCATAGCCGCAGCAAAGATAAACTGGAACCAGTCTCCCCAGACAGCTGTGCCGCCGCCGATGACGGTGATCTTTTTCTGTACCGTCATTACCAGGTAAGTCAGCGTCGCCGCAAGCATGAAAATCATCGGGACGAAGAACATCTTATTGTTCTTTCCTGCATCGCCAAGCCATGCCGCGATCGCCATCAGCGCGATACCCGCGAGCAGCTGGTTCGCAGCTCCGAACAGCGACCATATCTGGGAAAGGCTCAGACCGCCGAGGATACAGCCAATCACTACCATAAATACCGTGCCGAACAGCGGATGCGCAAGCAGACGGCGCACACCGGTCACATCCTTGTAAGAAGCCTCATCCTCTTTCAGGAACAGCTCGGAGAACATGAACCGGCTCAGACGGGTACCGGTGTCCAGAGAAGTCAGGGCAAATACGGAAACCGCCAGCGTCAGAAGCGCTTTGATGACACTGTTAACACCTGTACCATCCGTGCCAAACATCAGGGCGATACCGGAAGCAAACGCAACTGCAGGCGAACCAAATCCGCCGCTTGTATAAGTCTCGTAAACCATACCAACCGCAATCAGGGAGATAATACCGAGTGCGGATTCAATCAGCATGGAACCATAGCCAATCGGCTTCGCATCCGCCTCATTCGACAGCTGCTTGGACGTCGTACCAGTCGCAATCAGGCTGTGGAATCCGGAACAGGCGCCGCAGGCAACCGTGATAAACAGTACCGGGAACATCGTGCCAAGGCTGTTGCTCCATCCGGTAAACGCCGGCATATCAAACGTAGCGGCGCCGCCGCCAAACGCGGAAAAGACGATACCAATAAGTGCCACCGCCATCATCGCATAAAGAAGGAAGCTGGACAGATAGTCGCGCGGCTGCAGCAGGATCCATACCGGAACCAGAGAAGCGATCGTAATATAAGCGCCGATAAACACGATCCACGCGATGCGGCTCATAGCAAAACCGACATTCAGGCCAAATGCAACCATCAGGCAGATACATACAATGCCGATGATCGTAGCCGGAGTGGTCTTCAGCCCTGCGCGGTTCGTCAGAAAGCCATAGATGATTGCCAGAACAATAAACAGCAGAGAGATCATAGCTGTCGTCTGATTACCGGTCGGGTTTGTCACAAATCCAACGCCCTCTCCAGCGGCCGTGTAGAAGGTACCGGCTACAACGTTCACGAAGGACGCGATAACCAGGAGCAGAACCAGAAGTGCAAAAATAGTGAACAGCCTCTGTGCTCTCTTACCCATGGAATCCTTGATGATCTCGCCGACGGATTTGCCGTCATGGCGAATCGATGCGAACAGAGAACCAAAGTCCTGCACGCCTCCAAAGAAAATACCGCCAATGATACACCACAGAAATACCGGCACCCACCCAAATACGGATGCCTGAATCGGTCCGTTAATCGGGCCTGCACCAGCGATGGACGAATAGTGATGTCCCATCAGAACCTGCGGCTTTGCCGCACAGTAATCGACGCCATCCTCAAGCGTATAGGCCGGTGTCTTTCTCTTCGGGTCAATGCCCCACTGCTTTGCAAGCCATGAGCCATAGTAGATGTAGCCTAAGACAAGCAGAACGATGGCTACGAGAATAATTAATAATGCTGTCATTTGTTCCTCTTTGCTACTAATAACACAGATATCCGGCAGAAAACAGAACACGGAACCAGAGCCTGCATTCCATGCATGCAATCAGCATTCTATCCATTCTCCGATATCGATATAGTAGCATCTCCTTTCTTATAATTGGTTTTACCCCTGTGTTGGTTTTACCCTTGTGGGGTACTTACAAACGGCTGACGTCGTTTATAATATATCGCTAACGAGCTTCTTCAGATCTCTGCCCTGGCGGTTACAGACAATCCGACCTGAAGAAGTCTCAACAGCAATCAAACGATACTGGCTCCATCCCTGAAGGGAAAAACGATAGCTTTTGTAATGTCGGAGCCCCGGAATCAATGCTGCCGCATCTTCTGAAATCTGTTCAGCAAGTATGATAAGCGTCACATCACTGTTCCGATGGTCTTTATGCGGATTCACGTGAGAGAGACCTGTGTTCCACGCTTCTTCGTCTAATTGAAGGAGCAGCTCTTTGTCCAAAAGCTCCCGCACGGCAAAGTAAACGTATTCGTGTGACTCCGCCTCGGATATCGTCGCACTGCGAACCAGAAAAAACTGCTCATCATGAGAATGAAACACTGCTTCCGCGTCAAACGGCGGCGTCACACGCTCTCTCTTCACATCATAATACGTCTCAAATCGACTGATCAGTTTTTCAAACGGTTCCGTAAGATTCATTGTACCTCTTTTTCCTTCTTCCAATATCCGATTTCCACATCCGGCGCCCGCTCCTTCATCTCCTCCAGAAGAGCCTTCCCGGCCCGCTCACCTGGAATCTGAATCTGCGCCAGCTCCCCCTCATCCCCACAGATGACAAGATTCTCCACCGGCAGGCCGCCCTGCCCGCAGCAAAGCCTGGCCGGAACGACCATCACACGGCGAAAACAGCTTCGAATTCTATGGTATCGGATATAGTAGACCTTGCGTGCTTTTCGAAAATAAAAAGCCTGCTCGCCAAGCCGCACAACACCGATCTCTCTCGCCGAACGATAATCGGTTTCCGGAGGAGCCGGTTCCTGGCAGTCAGGTATAAGGGAATAAAACTTCATCATCCATTCCTCTGTTTCATTCATGAGTAAATCTTTATAAAATTTTTCTAAAAAAATCATTAAGATTCTATCACCAACACCTGAAAAAAGCAATACCCTTATTTCTCTTTCCTCCATTAATATTCGCTATAATGTTATATTATTTCTACCAATTTCGAAATTTTGTCTTAAATCAGCAATCAATGAATTATTTTGTATTGACATTTTGGGCTGAATATTCTATCATTTAACGGAAACGAAAGAGTTAAATGGGAGGAACATTATTTTGAAGCAAATAACACTAACAAAATCTGAGCGAGAAATCATGGATTTGCTTTGGAATACAGACAGGCCATTAACCGCAACGGAGATAGTGAATCTGACACCTGAGCGAACCTGGAAAAAAAGCTATATCCACCTACTTATTAATTCATTGCTGCAAAAAGAGATGATCAAATCTGAGGCTCTTGTCCGAACCGGAAAGAATTTTGGCCGTGCTTTTGCAGCTGTGGCCACAAGAGAAGAATTCGAAATCCGGCAGATCACCGGACGAAAGAGCTTCACGCAGGATTCTGTAATAGCACTGTTTTCCGTGCTGCTGGAATCGGTTGATGATCCGTCAATCCTCGATGAACTGGAACGCGTTATGCAGGAGAAAAAAGAACTGCTGAAATGAATCACATCTGAAAATCAAGTCTGTGCATGAAAATATGTGCGTCTTCCGGCGCACATCATAGAGTGATTACTCTGTGCATGAAAAATAGCCCTGAATCTATCAGGGCTTTTTTCATGCCGGCTACCGGACTTGAACCGGTACGGGGTTGCCCCCGAGGGATTTTAAGTCCCTTGCGTCTGCCAATTCCGCCAAGCCGGCAAACTAATAATTGTAAAAAGTTCGAGCATAGAGAAATCTCTATGCTCAAACGACCCAGATGAGACTCGAACTCACGACCTCCGCCGTGACAGGGCGGCGCTCTAACCAACTGAGCCACTGGGCCAGAAAAAATGGACCTTCGGGGACTCGAACCCAGGACCGACCGGTTATGAGCCGGTTGCTCTAACCAACTGAGCTAAAGGTCCAAAGAGCCGATGATCGGACTCGAACCGATAACCTGCTGATTACAAATCAGCTGCTCTGCCAATTGAGCCACATCGGCACATAAATACAAGAAAAACTCCCCGAGTTGGGCTCGAACCAACAACCCCTCGGTTAACAGCCGAGTG
>JAJQDT010000141.1 GCA_021202075.1 Lachnospiraceae bacterium
CCACTTTCTTCCTATCAATTTACCATTGAGTGAGAAAAATCACTGGAAGTTAAGACTCCACTTCCGGAGAAGCATACATAAGAAATACTGGTACATCGCATGTACCCAGACTTTCATTAATTCTATCTACAATGCCCTGATCATGCTGCTCTATCTCCTGTTCCGTAAAGCATGAGAACCTGCCATCCAGATCATCCTCTATCAATATCGCCCGACATTGCAAGAGTTCATCCCTGTACACCTTTTTACTGCACATTTCACACACTTTAACGATTAATGCCTCTCCGGTGAGACCACTGAGTTCCGGCCGTATAATCTTAGCGTCTCCCCGTCTCTTTCTTGTTTTGTTCGGAAGAAATTGTTTAAAATCACAGGAGGGATTCATCTTCTTTAAAAAAAGCTGCATTGCTCCCGCTTCCGTATATCCACAAGTAAAAAAACAGGCTATTTTGTTTACCATGGCCATCCCCCTAATGCCGGATCATTCGTCCGATACAAATCACCCAATTCCCAATCACCCAATTCATCAGCAATATCCTGATACTGAATCTTTTTGATACGCTCTCCATCATCAAATACAAATACCGCAACATTCCCATATTTAAATTCTTCTGTAAACACATCCAGGAAGTCCGGTGAATGTGTGCTGATGAAAAACTGTTTATAATTCCCGGATGTCTGTATCCAATGCCCTACTACTTTCTGCCATGCCGGGTGCAAATTTGTCTCCGGCTCATCAATTGCCAGCAAAGAGCCGTCATCACCCATTGGCATATTAATCAACATATTTAACACAAGACCTTTTAGGGTGCCTTCTGATACATCAGAGAGATCATATTGCTCATCATTAAAAATCAATTTAAAAATCAGTTTATTGTATGCTGTAACAATATCTGCGGTTTTTAAATTCGGGATTAAATCTTTCATCCGTTCTTCAAATAAATCTTTCCAGAAAATATCTTCTGCCTTATACTTGTTAAATACGTTTGTAAAGTTACTGGCGCTGTCATTTAAAAACTCATCTGTGCAGTTCAATTCCGCCGGGTTCCGCATCCTATTCGTATCAAGCCCAACACTGGTATAGACGCGAAATCCTTCAAAATACTTTTGTAATTGGTATAAAATCCGCGCAATATCAACACGAATTCTTTCACTCCCATATATATCCCGATTATTTAAAAGAATATCTTTAAACTGCATAACAATTGTCTCTTTGCTATCAATAGCAAAATTCAGCCTTCGATTTTTCTGTCCCTTCCGGATGGCAGTAGACACTTTTCCCAGCCCTATTTTTTCAGAATGGCAGCAAAAATAGTTAAATTGTTGTTCATAATTTTCTAATCTTTCCGCTGAATTTAATTCTTCCAGCACGATATTACACTGCTCTACAGTTTTTCCAACCCCGAATGAAAGCTTATACTCAAATGGTTTCTCATCGATCATCATTTCCCATGTAAACTCAATCGGCTCTGTTTCTTGTGCACTTTTGCAAAGAGAATGATCCCAGCCATTGCGAGCTACTGTATTCAGAAATGCTGATTTCAAGTTGCCATCATCAGCATTTTTAAGCATCTCTGAGAAAAAAGTAAGCGCCTTTATAAAATTGCTTTTTCCGGAATTATTCGGACCAATCAATAAGTTAATTTTTTCAAACTCAAGTCCATCCGCCTTAACATTCCTGAAATTATGACACGAAAACTTATTTATCATAATGCTCCTTTCAAGCCCAATCTGCGGATTACGCCGCCTCAGGGTGCGCCAGCATGTTTCAATGCTCAGCTTTGCAGACACTGAATTTGATCTGTTCTGGCGATTTGTATATTCTCATATGCATCATAGCACACTTGCGTTCAAAATACCACCTGATATTTTGATGAAATGCAGAAATTCCAGCCTCTAAAATTGCCTTCGCCAGTAAAAGCCCGACCATTTTTGAACTACAAATTCAAAAACAGCCGGGCTTTTATCTTTTGTAAGTATTATCTTTTGTAAATTACTATCTTATGGTTATTGCTGGCTCAAATGCCTTATTTATTTCACGCCTTCTTGTCCGCGATGGCCGCCTGTGCTGCTGCGAGGCGTGCGATCGGTACACGGAACGGGGAGCAGGACACGTAGTCGAGGCCAATCTTGTGGCAATACTCTACGGATGACGGATCGCCGCCGTGCTCGCCGCAGATGCCGAAGTGGAGATCCGGATTGGACGGACGGCCGAGGTCGATGGCCATCTCCATCAGCTTGCCGACGCCGTTCTGGTCGAGCTTTGCGAACGGGTCGTTCTCAAAGATCTTCGCGTCGTAATAGGAGGTCAGGAACTTGCTCGCGTCGTCACGGGAGAAGCCGTAGCACATCTGGGTCAGGTCGTTCGTGCCGAAGCAGAAGAAGTCTGCTTCCTTCGCGATGTCGTCTGCGGTCAGCGCTGCACGCGGGATCTCAATCATGGTGCCGACTTCGTATTTCAGGGTAACGCCAGCCGCCGCGATCTCTGCGTCCGCGACTTCTACCACGGTCTTCTTGACAAACTTCAGCTCCTTGGAGTCGCCTACGAGCGGGATCATGATCTCCGGTACGACGTTCCAGTCCGGATGTCTCTTCTGTACGTTGATCGCCGCACGGATGACAGCCATGGTCTGCATACGGGCAATCTCCGGGAAGGTAACGTCCAGACGGCAGCCGCGGTGACCCATCATCGGGTTGAACTCGCGCAGCGCGTCGATCTGCTTGCGGATATGCTCCATGCTCTTGTGCTGTGCATCTGCAAGCTTCCGGATGTCTTCCTCCTCGGTCGGCACAAACTCGTGAAGAGGCGGATCCAGGAAACGAATGGTAACCGGGTTGCCTTCCATTGCCTCATAGAGGGCCTCGAAGTCAGCCTGCTGATACGGAAGGATCTTCGCCAGAGCTGCTTCTCTCTCCTCGGTGGTCTCCGCGCAGATCATCTCACGGAACGCGTCGATTCGATCCTCGCCGAAGAACATATGCTCGGTACGGCAGAGGCCGATGCCCTCTGCGCCCAGCTCGCGTGCTTTTCTCGCGTCTCTCGGAGTATCTGCGTTTGTTCTTACTTTCAGCTTGCGGTACTGGTCTGCCCAGGTCATGATTCGACCGAACTCACCTGCGATGGTCGCGTCTACGGTCGGGATCAGTCCCTCATATACATTACCGGTCGAGCCATCGATGGAAATCGTATCGCCCTCGTGGAATTCCTTGCCGTTTACGGTAAACTTCTTGCTCGCCTCGTCCATCACGATGTCGCCGCAGCCGGATACACAGCAGGTACCCATACCGCGCGCAACGACCGCTGCGTGGCTCGTCATACCGCCGCGAACAGTCAGAATGCCCTGTGCGCTCTTCATACCTTCGATGTCCTCCGGGGATGTCTCCAGGCGAACCAGAACGACCTTCTCGCCTCTCGCTGCCCATGCCTTCGCATCCTCAGCGGAGAAGACGATCTTGCCGCACGCGGCTCCCGGGGAAGCGCCCAGGCCTCTGGTCATCGGCACTGCCTTGTGAAGGATGTAGGAATCGAACTGCGGATGAAGCAGGGTATCCAGATTTCTTGGATCGATCATCGCAACTGCTTCCTCCTCGGTGCGCTTGCCCTCGTCCACGAGGTCGCATGCAATCTTCAGAGCCGCCTGCGCGGTACGCTTGCCGTTACGGGTCTGAAGCATGTAAAGCTTGTTATTTTCTACGGTAAACTCCATATCCTGCATATCTCTGTAGTGATCCTCCAGAGTCGTGCAGACGGTCTTAAACTGTGCAAATGCCTCCGGGAACTTCTGCTCCATCTCAGTGATGTGCATCGGAGTCCGGACTCCGGCTACAACGTCCTCGCCCTGTGCATTGGTCAGGAACTCGCCGAACAGGCCCTTCTCGCCGGTCGCCGGGTCACGCGTAAACGCCACGCCCGTGCCGCAGTCGTCGCCCATGTTGCCGAATGCCATCATCTGTACGTTGACAGCGGTACCCCAGGAATACGGGATGTCATTGTCGCGGCGGTATACGTTCGCACGCGGGTTGTCCCAGGAACGGAACACAGCCTTGATCGCCTCGACCAGCTGTACCTTCGGGTCGATCGGGAAATCGCTGCCGATCTTTGCCTTGTATTCTGCCTTGAACTGATTCGCGAGCTCCTTGAGGTCGTCCGCATCCAGCTCGACGTCGTGAACCACGCCCTTTTTCGCTTTCATCTTGTCAATCAGTTCTTCGAAATACTTCTTGCCGACTTCCATAACGACATCCGAGAACATCTGGATGAAACGGCGATAGCAGTCCCACGCCCAGCGCGGATTGCCCGACTTCTTAGCAAGGACTTCGACAACCTCCTCATTCAGGCCGAGGTTCAGGATCGTGTCCATCATGCCCGGCATGGAAGCACGCGCACCGGAACGCACCGATACCAGAAGCGGGTTCTCAATGTCTCCGAACTTCTTCCCGGTGATCTCTTCCATCTTGCCGATGGCTTCCACAATCTGTGCCATAATCTCATCATTAATCTGGCGGCCGTCCTCATAGTACTGCGTGCAGGCTTCCGTCGTGATCGTAAAGCCCTGCGGTACAGGCAGCCCCAGATTGGTCATCTCTGCGAGATTCGCGCCCTTGCCGCCGAGCAGGTTCCGCATGTCCGCGTTTCCTTCCGTGAACATATAAACCCATTTGTTCATTTTGTCATTCCTCCTAAATTATACTTGGGAGATGGCAGGTAAACCCATGCAGTCCAGCTTCACCTGTCTGTTCTCCTCTATGGGAACCGTGATTCCCACTCATGAATCAATTGTAACATATTTCCAACATCAGTCAAGAAAATACTTGTCCGGATTTTGATTTTTTTGTGCAAAATCTTTGAAATCTCTGTGTCACACCGTTATTTTTTTGTCGAAAACACGAGCGGCAGAAAAAAATATTTGTGAGAAATCAAAGCGGAACCTGTTATTAGTTCCACAATATAATTCGGATGTCGAAAAAGTACAGCTTAGGCGATAAAATAACTCGCCCGTTCATAATAAAATTCCTGCTCCAGCGCAAATAAGTCTGTCAGCTTTGAGATATCCCTTTCTTCGCGATATGCCCTCAATGCATTCAGATAAGCATTCCGCTTCGCATCCTCGATTACCACCGGACAGATATGGTTCATCAGGCACTCACGGAAAAGAATCATACGCCCGGTTCTGCCGTTACCATCCTGAAATGGATGAATACTCTCATATCTGGCATGGAATTCAGCGAGTACTGCAAGGCCGATCTCTTTATCCTGATACCAGCGAAGAAGCTTTTCCATCTCCGATTCCACCTCATCCGGACGAGTCGTCTGATAGATGCCAATGATATTCGGACGCTTTTTGTAATCTCCAATCGCATAACCATTTGCCCGATCCTCAAAAACACCCGATTTCAATTCATAATGAAATTGTTTAATCAGGCTCTCGTCGAGTGTCTGATTAAGCGTATCAAGCATCTTATTAAACATGAGGAAATGACCATTCATCTCCTCAACATCCTTCGCCCGATAATAATCATCCGATGCCGGAAGAGTTCCATTTTCAAACAGAGACGCGGTCTGCTCTTCCGTCAGGGTACTTCCCTCGATCTTATTTGAATTATAAGCCAGAAGCCGTTGTGTGAACGCATACACCCCAGAGCGATCAAACTTCCTGCGCTCAATTGCAAACCGCTCCAGCAGATAATCCACAAACCCATCATAATTGTCTGTCATGCTCTGCGCCTCCTTTGAAAACATGCTATCAAAACATCTTCTTTCTAACGGATGTTCCCTTCAAAACCATATAATCTCGTTTTTAAAGAAATAGAACGACTGCTCCGCGCCATTCTAAAAATCTCCTTTCCGTAAGATTTTTCGATCATAGCAGCGGCAGCAGCCGCATCATCATCTTATTTTCAAAACCAGAGCATTTCTGACAACGATCTAAATGACCACCTGACAGATAACTATCATCCGGTATTTGAATCATATTTTTATTTTCTGTACGTAGAACGATTCAGTACGAGGTGCTTCGGCACGCCATTTACCATCAGCGGAGTCAGTTCGCCGAGGATCAGCGGACGCGCGTATTCCACATAACCCTCTCCGATGTCGGTGCCATTGTTCGTGATCCACTCCGCCGGAACCGGTCTCTCCACGTTCGCGATCGCGTGAATGTCATAAATGCTGTAGCCTACCTGATACGGGCTGCGCTCTTTGACGTCGATCGTGATCATCATGCCGGTCTGACCCTCGTCAGCCGCCTTGCAGGCCAAATAACCTACGTTGAACGCCTCGTTGATGTCGTTCAGAGAAGCGATGTGCGTACCCGCTCTCTGCAGAGTCGAAAGCTCGATCGCGCGGGTCTTCAGGCCGGTCTCCGCCGCAACCATGTTCGCCAGCGTCGCCGCGCAGCCGGAGAGCTGCTTGTGACCGAACGCGTCTACATAGTCTGAACCGCCGCCCAGCTCGCATACAAAGCGGCCGTCCGCAACCTTAATACCCTCAGATACCGCAATCACTACGGAGCTCTTCTTTACAGAAAGATCCTTCACTCTTGCCATGAAGTCGTCCATGTCAAACGTAGACTCCGGCAGGTAGATCAGATCCGGACCCTCGCAGTCCTCATCTCTGGAGAGCGCTGCCGCCGCTGTCAGCCAGCCGGCATTGCGTCCCATGATCTCAACGATGCAGACCGTCGGCTTCTCAATACCGAAGCTGGAGTTGTCGCGGATGACTTCCTTGAGAGAAGTCGCGATGTACTTCGCAGCGGAGCCGTAGCCCGGGCAGTGGTCTGTGATCGGCAGATCGTTATCGATCGTCTTCGGAACACCCATGAACCTCTGGGTCTTTCCCTTCAGAGCCGCATAGTCGGAAAGCATCTTGATCGTGTCCATCGAGTCATTGCCGCCGATGTAAAACAGGCACTCGATGTTGTACTTCTCAAGGATCTCAAAAATCTTGTCATAGACCGCCTCGTTGCCCTCAATCTTCGGCAGCTTGTAGCGGCAGGAGCCAAGGAACGCGGACGGCGTTCTCTTCAAAAGCTCGATGTCCTTGTCCTCTTTGATATAATCGCGCATGTCCACCAGATCCTCATTCAGAAAGCCCTGAATGCCGTGGTGCATGCCATAAATCTTCTCAACGCCAAGCTCTCTCGCCTTGCTCACTACGCCCGCGAGAGAAGAATTGATAACTGCTGTCGGTCCGCCGGACTGACCTACTACGATGTTTCCTTTCATAATAAATTCCTCCTGAAGTTCTGTTTGTAACCTTTCCATACAATACAGACTCTAAAAGGACAGGAACTGCAATGCTGGCACTTCATTCCTGAACCTTTGATCCCTGTATCACAGGATGCCGGGGCGAACCCCCTGATATCGCGGATTGCACCGCCAAAATTCCCGAAAGTGGCTGTTCTTCCGGAATTTTCCGCAAAGAAGTATAGCAGAATTTTCCAGATACCGCAAGATGGAATCTGTGTAATTTATATCTTCGTTTGATATGCAAAGAAAAAGATGCTTGAAAAAGTATTTTTTATTTCTTCCAAAAGGAAATCCCCGGATAGTCGAATCCGGGGACGATTCCGCTTTTTGAATAATACCTCTTCCTGCAAAGCTCCGTGTTTGATTTTTTCCTGGTCACATCATAATATAGCCGAAACGAATTCCTTCAGCCATGTGCGCAATCATTTTACCACGCAAATTTTTCCTCAAAGTACGCCTTCAGATCCTCAATCTTTATGCGCTCCTGCGCCATGGAATCGCGGTCGCGCACGGTCACTGCGCCGTCGGTCTCCGAGTCAAAGTCGTAGGTCACACAGAACGGTGTGCCGATCTCATCCTGGCGGCGGTACCGCTTGCCGATGTTGCCGCGGTCGTCAAATTCGCAATTGTAATACTTCGAAAGCTCTGTGTAAATCTTCTCCGCGCCCTCGTTCAGCTTCTTTGAGAGCGGCAGTACGCCGATCTTGACCGGGGCGATGGCCGGATGGAAGTGCAGTACAGTACGCACGTCCCCGCCCTCGAGCGTCTCCTCATCGTACGCGCTGCACAGGAATGCCAGCACGACACGGTCGGCGCCGAGCGACGGCTCGATGACATACGGGATGTATTTTTCTTTTCGTTCTTCGTCGAAATATGTCATATCCTGACCGGAGGTATTCTGATGCTGGGTCAAGTCATAATCGGTGCGGTCCGCGATTCCCCAGAGCTCGCCCCACCCAAACGGGAACAGGAATTCGATGTCGGTCGTCCCTTTGCTATAGAAGCAAAGCTCCTCCGGATCATGGTCACGCAGGCGCAGCTCGTTCTCGTTCATGCCCAGCTTTTTCAGCCACTCGAAGCAGAAGCTTCTCCAGTACTGGAACCAGTCGAGATCTGTGCCCGGCACGCAGAAGAACTCCAGCTCCATCTGCTCGAACTCGCGTGTGCGGAAGGTAAAGTTGCCCGGGGTGATCTCGTTGCGGAAGGATTTGCCGATCTGCGCGATACCGAACGGCAGCTTCTTGCGGGAGGTCCGCTGTACGTTTTTAAAGTTTACAAAAATGCCCTGCGCGGTCTCCGGGCGCAGGTAAACGGTATTCTTTGCGTCCTCGGTCACGCCCTGGAAGGTCTTGAACATCAGGTTGAACTGACGGATGTCCGTGAAATTGTGCTTGCCGCAGGACGGGCACGGAATCTGATGCTCCTCAATGTAATCGCGCATCTCCTCCTGAGAAAACGCGTCGATCGGCTTGTCCAGTGTCAGCCCCTGCTCCGCGCAGAAATCCTCGATCACCTTGTCCGCGCGGAATCGCTCATGGCATTCCTTGCAGTCCATCAGCGGATCCGCAAACCCGCCCAGATGGCCGCTCGCGACCCATGTCTGCGGGTTCATCAGAATCGCACAGTCCACGCCGACGTTGTACGGATTCTCGCGCACGAACTTCTGCCACCAGGCCTGCTTGACGTTGTTTTTCAGCTCCACGCCGAGGTTGCCGTAGTCCCAGGTGTTCGCAAGACCGCCATAGATCTCGCTGCCCGGATATACAAACCCTCTGCCCTTCGCCAGCGCCACGATTTTGTCCATTGTCTTTTCCATAATAATCTCCTCTTCCTATATGATTCATTACCATCAGGTGTCTGTTCCCGTAATAATCATAATACGGGTTGAAGCGAAAAACATCTGCTCTCATTCCAGGCTGTAAATGATATACACACGGTTTGCAAGCTTCTCTTCTTCGTAAGTCGTTTCTTCCTCATATACCTTGCTCGAAGGCAGCACGAGCGCCTCTTCTTCCTCCTGCTCGCCGTTCGCGTTGACTGTGTCTGCAGATATCATCTCCGCATTTGTGCTGATGAATGTGACCTCTCCTTCTTCCACATGTACCTCCATCGGCGCCTGCACAATCACAACGCCCGCCGACATGTCCCCAAAAACAGAAGTATAATCGACCGTGTTTCCGGTCACCCCGCTGCTCACCCTGTAGAAATCGGTTTCAAACAGATATCCTTCGATCTGGGCGCCGATAATCGAACCGCTGTAAAACTCCGTATTATTAAATGAGGCATAATCTTCACAGGATCCGTACCAGAGCGTGATCGACACGCTTGTCCCATCATGTTCGAAGCTCTCTATCTTTATCGAGTCCGCGCCGTTCTCTGCGTTATACGCCCCGACCTCGGATGTAATCATGTTCTCCAGCTCGGTCACATCATAATAGGACTGATCCAGCGTATCCTCCATGATCTCCGTCACACTTCCATCCGACGCGATGGAAACCGCATCCGACTCCTGCGGGGTCCATGCCTCCTGTCCTCCCAGCCAGTCATTCAGCTGACCGCTCAGATCGCTCAGCTCATCCGGCATCCCGCAGCCGCCAAGAAGTGTCACGGCCGCAAGCAGCGCCGCAGCCACAGCTTTTCTTTTTGCCGTCAAAGTACTCCCTCCTGCAACACGTAATTAAAACATTATACATACAAAACCCATAGGTTTCAACTATTTCTTTCGCGTTTTCCTGCTGTTTTTCTGATGCAGTTTTACTGGTCTTCGTTTCCGGTCACGCACTTGCTAAATTTCAATATCATTCTGCTGTCATCTGCCGGAGTATTTCCAGTGATTTAAATTTCCGGTCGATCTGACGCTCATTAAAATAATCCTGCACCTGCCGGAATTCCCGGAAAATCTCCGGCTGCAGTGTGAACTGGTAAAGCTTTTGAACCGGTGCGTGGATCACATAGGCGAGCGCATACCTGGTCGACTCCTGCAGGCGGCCATCTTCCGCCGTCTCGTAGGGGTATTCGCCGTTAAGCAGCATCGCACGCATTTCAAAAATACAGCGGATCAGCTCATCATCCGGCTCAGGTCTCGGCAGCGCGCGCAAGGTCACATAAAGCAGGTTCAGCATTTCAGAGGCATCCAGATTTTCTCTTGTGTAATACTCCGCGAGTTCCATAAAATAGCAGGCATAGCAGGACGCTGTGACATCCTCGCGTACCTGCATAAAATAATCCGAGATCTCCGCCTGAACCAGCGTATGAGCGCTTCTGCCTTCGTAGACGGTGAAGCTGCCGAATGCGAACGGGGTCGCCGCCGCGAGCAGCGCACTGTTCGGTTTGCGGGCGCCGCGAGCAAAGGCGGTGATTTTCCCGCGCTCCTTTGTCAGAAGGATCACGCGCCGGTCATATTCCCCCGCCGGTACGGCCAGCAGCACCATACCGGTTACCCTTAAGGGTTCACTCATCGCCTCCGCCATCCTTTCTGCTTTCACAGGCCGCTTTGCCCTGCCTTCCCCATACGTTTCCATCACTTTGGCAGCACCGTCACGTATTCTCACTCAATCAGGATCCATTCCCCGGTTTCTTCTGACAGGACGCCATTTAGCCAACTGCTCACTCCAGCTCTTTCTTATCATATCCAAAATTTTTTATCATAAAATCGCTGTCGCGCCAGTCCTTTTTCACCTTTACCCAGAGCTGCAGATTGACCGGCTCCTCGAGCATCTGCTCGATTTCGTATCGGGCCTGTGAACCGATTTTCCGGAGCATTGAGCCCTGGCGGCCGATCACCATGCCCTTGTGTGATTCTTTCTCACAGATAATCGTCGCCTCAATATCCATAATCCAGTCAGAATCCTCGCGCAGCATAATTTCCGACTGTGCGCGGCGGGTGGCAGGGCCGCCCTGTACACTCTGTGAATTCCTGCTTCCTTCCGCCGATCCATTCTGTGTATGCTGTGTATGCTGCGTATTCGGGCTCATGACCGCTGCTTCGCTCTGACCGCTCTGTAAATTCGGCTTTCCCGTCATCGTTTTGCCTTGTTCAGACTCCGATTTTATGCTCTCAGCTACATGGCTGTGTGGATTCTCCGCCGATGCAGATCCTCCGCGCGCACTGTGCGAATTCTCTGTCGTCCCGGTTCCTCCGCGCGCACCGTACGAATCCTCTGCTGCCCCGGTTCCTCCGCGCGCATTGTGCGAATTCTCTGTTGCCCCTGCATCCTGGCGCGCACCGTCGTGTGTGTGTACGTGCCGGTTCCGGCGGCGCGCCGCCTCGGCTCTTCCTTCCTTTTTCTTCCGGTTCCCGGCCGGCCGCTCCTGCATCGTTTCTATCGAGACCGCGATTCCATGCGGTATCTCTTCATCCAGGCAGCGCAGTGCCTTCTCACGAATCAACTCTGCCACAATCTGCCGCTGTGGCTGATCTGTGACAGTATCGTCGTCATAAAACTTCGGTCCATACGGAAGGCAGCGAAAAATCGCGTGAATGACCTCGTCCATATGCAGGCCGCGCAGAGCACAGACCGGAATCATAGCCTCGAAATCACAAAGCTCCCGATACACATCCAGATAATGGGGGATGGCATGCTTGTCCACAGTGTCCATTTTGTTCAGAATCAGGATCACCGGCACGCCGACCTGTTTGAGTCTCTGCGCGATATGCTGTTCGCCTTTTCCGATATAGTCCGTCGGCTCTACCAGCCAGAGCACCACATCGACCTCGCCCAACGTCTGCTCCGCCGCCGTCACCATATATTCCCCAAGCTTGTTTTTTGCCTTATGGATTCCCGGCGTGTCCAGAAAAATGATCTGCCCTTCTTCGGATGTATAGACCGTCTGAATCCGGTTCCGGGTCGTCTGCGGCTTGTTCGAAGTAATGGCGATCTTCTGGCCGATCAGGTGGTTCATCAGCGTCGACTTGCCCACGTTCGGCCGCCCGATCAGGGTGACAAAGCCGGATTTAAATTTAGTATTTTCCATGTATTATCCTCATAATTGTATGCTCCGTTCCACATACTCCGTGCAGATGCTCTATAGCCATAGATTCATGCCAGAATACTGCTAAAAATATGCTACGCATTCCTCAGGGCTGCCTGGTCAGCGGCTTTACTGATCCAAACAATTCCCCTGCCTCTTTGATTTTCTCTTCGTTGCCAACCACGCACAGCGCATCCGCGTCGAGAATAGCCTGCACGAGCGGCGCAAGCGCCCGGATCTGTTCCGGGGCTACAGAGAGAACTTCGTCTCTCTCCCTCTGCACATCCTCCTGTGTTATGCCCCCAAACCAGGCATTCAGAGAACGCGCGCCCTTCATAGACGGGGTCAGCGGCGTGTCCAGATCGCCGATGGCGCCGATGATGTATTTCGTCATCTCGCGCTCATCCGCGTCAAATTCCCTCAGATACGCCGGAATGCCCTCAAAAATCTGGTTTGTACCGCGCAGATGCGGATCCCGGTAGGAGACGAAGAACGAATCCCCTCTTCGGCCGAAGGAGCACATACAGCCATACGCGCCGCCCTTCACCCGGATGTTCACCCACATATAATCGTAGCTCATCATCACCTTCAGAATTCTCAGCGCGCCCGTATAGGCAAAGCCCGCCTCACGGAAATTGCCAGCACGGGCCACATACTGCACCTGCCCCGGGGTGGTAAAGCCCTCATTTTTCTTTTCAAGGACAATTCTTCTCGCTTCGATACCGGATGTCTCTGTCTCCGGTAATGTCCGGACAAAGTCCATGAGCGGATCCCGGAGCGCTTCCAGCCCATCCGCGTCTGAGGTAACACTGACAAACATGTTTTCCCTGCAAAACAGCAGCTTCACAAGGTCTTTTAGCTTTTGTTTCAGTTCTTCTTTTTTCTCATCAAAATGCTGCTCCAGATCCGCGACCAGATCATAGAACGTGATGCCGCTCACCGCATCGTTGAACGCACTGAATTCTGATAAATAAGAAAGCGCGCGTCCCGCCGCAGTCTGATGGCCGGAAGAGGCCAGCTGCATGGACAGTCTGGACTCCAGCTTCGCGATGATTTCGTACATCCGCCTGTCGTCGTCAAACTTCGAAGTCAGAATCTCTTTTGACATCTCAAGCGCATAAGGAAGCTTTTCATAAAGTACGCGCGAGCGGATTCCCGCAAAATATCGAATGCCGGATTTTTCCGCCGGATAATCCGTTTTTTCCGCTTTCCTCTTCGAATGCCCCGCAGCCATATCAGAATCCGCCGGTGTCTGGAACACACTGATGCCCGCCGAAATCCCGCCGGTATTCATATTAATATCATTGTTCAAGTCGCTATAATTAAAATGTTCCGTATCTACCATGCCGAGCACCGCTTTCAGAATCCCCAGGTATCCGAGATCCGAAGCAGGTACCGCAGACGCGTCAAACAGCAGATCCAGATACGCGATCCCATTCGTAAACACATCGTGGTGCAGCACAGTCAGCCCATCCCAGTCATATTCCGCATTCTCAAACGGCGCCGCCTTTTTTCCGATGTCTTCGCGGGTCAGCATCTGAATCGCCGCCAGCTCTTCCGGCGTGGACGGCGTCTCCTGGAACGCGCGGAGCCGTTTCGTCGCCTCGATCAGCTCCGCAATCTCCATCTCGCCAAGCGATTCCTTATACGCGCGCAGCTTTTCGCGCAGCGCCGCTTCATTCTTTGCCGTCAGTCCGCGCTCCGGCACAAGCGTCACCAGCGAGGCATGCGGATTATCCAGCAGATATTTTTGAATCAATTCCTCAAAATATCCGGATCCCACTTTTTCTCTCAGGGCGGCATACACATCCAGCTGCTTCAGATAATCAAAAGCCGCATCGTCATCATACAGCCAGCTGTCAAACACGTCCAGTCCGTAGATCAGCCCTTTGGGAGCCGTCCCATAGTCTGCCTCGCGGAATTTGAATTCCATGGAATTGATCCCCGCGTACAGAGCCTTCTGATCAATGCCCTCGCTCACAATCGTTTCCAGTGTTCCCCGAATCACAGAAAGGAAACGCTCCGCATCCTCTTCATTCGCATTTTTCGCAATGATCGACAGGTATGGCTGATACAGACCGCTCTCATAATCTCCCATGATGTCATTGCCGATGCCGGCGTCAAGCAGCGCCTGCTTCAGCTTCGCGCCCGGCGCGGACAATAATGCATATTCCAGCACCGCGAACGCATTGGAGAGCTCCACCTCCGGACCGGTTCCGATCACCGCGCTCCAGGCAAGATAGGTAGAATCCTTCACGATGTCCGCGCTGTTTCCTGAACACCGGTCTTCTTCATTCTTATCGCCGCTGCACAATCCTTCATTTATTGCCTCGTCCGCTTCTTCACCAGTCTCATTCACATCACCGGAGCACAGTTCTTCCGTCTCATCAGATTCCGTCGCTTCCGTCCCCTCTTCCCCGGCAAACGATGCGTCCATTTCCGCGACCGGGTAGCTGCGCGTCACCCGTCTCATTTCCGAAAAAGCCGACTGCCTGCGGATGACAATCGAATCAGTGCCATCCGGATTCTTCGTTTTCTCGGATTCTTCTGATAATTCTTCTGATAATTTTTCCGATAATTTTTCAGAGAATCCTTCAGCGGTCTCTTCTTTGCCCGGCAGTTCAAACGCGCTCAGATATTCTTTATCCAGCCAAGCCAGGCGCTCCTCGATGCCCATATTTCCGTAAAAATAAATATAGCTGTTCGACGGATGGTAATGCTTTTTATGAAAAGCAAGAAAATCTTCATATTTTAAATCCGGAATAACCTGCGGATCCCCGCCGGACTCTACTCCGTACACCGTATCCGGGAACAGGCTGTTCATAATCTCGCGCTCCAGCACATCCTCCGGAGAAGAAAAGACGCCCTTCATTTCATTATAGACCACGCCATTGATGGTAATCTCGTCTGCCGGATCCTCCAGCTGATAGCTCCAGCCCTCCTGCCGGAAAATCTGCTCGTTCCGATAGATATTCGGATAAAATACCGCGTCCAGATAAACCTCCATCAGGTTGCAGAAGTCCTTATCATTGCAGCTGGCCAGCGGATACATCGTCTTATCCGGATAGGTCATCGCATTCAGAAATGTATTCAGAGACCCCTTCACCAGCTCCACGAAAGGATCCTTCGCCGGGAACCGGCGGCTGCCGCAGAGCACACTGTGTTCAATAATATGCGGCACACCCGTACTGTCCGTTGGTATTGTTTTAAACGCGATATTAAATACCTTGTTCTCATCGTCATTCTGAAGCACCAGAACCCGTGCTCCGCTTTTTTTGTGGCGAAGCAGATAGCCATCCGAGTGGACGTCTCCAATCCATTCATGCTGCAGCAGCTCGTACTGCGGAAGTGTTTCCATATTCATACCTTTTCCATTCCTTTCTATTCCCACGCGAGAGTTCCCGGTCGGGAACCCCCGCAGGTTCATTATTGTGTCGGGCTACTCAAATTCATCCCTGGAATCGATGCGCGGGGATTCTCCGCCCATCCGAAGCTTTCTCGTCAGCAGGCGATAAAGCACTCCTGTTAGTATGCCTCCCGCAAACAAAATTAACAGGATGGCGGCTGCACAGTGGGCAAAAAAAACGTCCGGAAGAATCAGAATGACCGGATCTGTGATCGGATTAAACAGCCAGTAATCGTTTTGAAAAAACAGCTCGTGAAACTGTACAAAAAAAGTCTCCCAGTTCAGAGCCGCATAAACTCCAAGCACGATTGGAACCGCAAAGGTCAAAATCGAAATCAGCTTCAGGGTACCATAATCCCGCGCGGCCAATTTTCTGCACAAAAAAATCAGAAGAATCACACCAGTCACCGGACACAGAATCTGCAGCGCCACAAAAATCCGTTTTACTTCCTTAAAGTGAATCGCCGCCTCATCCGACATCGGAAAATCCGGAAATTCCAGCTCGTCCGCGCCCTTCCAGAGCAGGTTGTAATCAATCAGCGCGTCATAATTGTCCCGGATGATCTCCTCCGAATATCCGGTCTCCTCCACAAGGTTCAGATAATCGATATCAAAATAATAAATACACCTGAGATTCAGCACCAGAACCACTGACAGGCTGGCAAGAAAAAGGAATCCAACCAGTGCCAGAAGCAGATTACTTATCGTCAGTGTCCGTTTTCTTCTCATGCGAATCGCTCTCCATACCGGATTATTAATGATGGCAGGCGCCGTTCGGCATTTAACTGCGATTTTTCATCTCCCTGCCATTTACCGATAGCTATACTACCACAAAACAATTCGATTGTAAATCGAGTTGCCGAAAAAATGGAAGAAATGAGTCGGGTGGCAAACCACGCTACGCATGGTATATGCCTTTCCCTCCCTGCGCAAAAAAAACTGCCGCCGTGAAATCTCACAGATTCCACAGCGGCAGTATAATGCACACGGGCCGCGTAAGGAAATTTCCAGCTTACGCTGGACGCGGCCCGGCGCGGCGGATAGGGGGGAAGCCTCCCCCCCTATCCGATTTCTGTCAAATCATCCTTTTCGTTTAAATCACCATCGCCGGCCAGCCTGCCACTTTAGCCAGTGATATCCGTCCGGTTCGCCACCCATTCTGGTGTCCACCTGACCCGGAGAAGCCGGAACTCAGGTTTTGCCATTTTGCGCGGGAAATTGTTCATAAGTTCCAGCGCAACAGATTTTGCATCCGGCAGCTCCGTTTTACTCCTCATTTCTTCTTCTGCGAATGAACACGACCAGCAGGATGATGAAAATCAGAACCGCTGCGACCGCGATGGCTGCCATCGCCATGATCGGGGTCGAATCACCCGTCTGTACGGATTCCAGCGAATTCACAATATTGAATGTCACAGCCGTCGTCGACGTAGTCCCGTCAGATACCCAGGAGGTTCCGTCATATACCTGTCGCGCAAAGGAGACGCTCAGCGTATATTCCCCGGTCTTCTTGATGGACATCGTGGTCTCATACGGGGAGGAGGACCAGGTATTGGATACATTGCCGATGGAGTAACCGGTCGGCACATAGCGGACGTCGCCCGGATTCGGATCCGAATTCGACATACCGGCTCCGACCGGTGTAAAGGTCAGCTTGTCATTCGCCGCATAGGATCCGCCCTCCGTAATTCCGCTAATATAATTGTCTGCTTCCGTCGGCGCATCCTCATAGTTGGCGGTAATCGTCACATTGCCCGCCGGCATTGTAAACGTTGTCGCTGCTTTAGAAGCATCCGCGAAGGTAACGCTGTCACTGCTCGCGGTCCATGTGCTGAACTGTTTTCCGCTCGCCGGGTAATTGGACGTAATCGTCACAGTATCCCCATAATAATAAGTAGTTGCATCCGCCGTGCCGTTTTCTACCGTAACTGTATATTGCGCCTTCTTATAAACTGCCTTCACGGTCACATCCGCAGCCGGCATCTTAAATGTTGTCGTAGACTTGGACGAATTCTTAAGGGAAACATTCCCCGATGTCACAGTCCAGTAGTCAAACTCATATCCATCCGCCGGATCGTTCGCGGTGATCGTCACCTTCGTACCGGACGTAGCGGTAGAATAATCCGCAGAACCCTTCTTCACTGTCACCGTGTACTGGACACCGGCGTAGTTCGCCACAAAGCTCAGATCCTGTGTCACCGTTACCGTAACCGTGGAAGAAGAAGCGCTGTCGCCAAGGTCGTACGCGCCGTCATTGACCGTCCATCCTGTGAATTCCTGCCCGCTCTCACTCGCGTTTGCCGTCACGGTAATCTGTGTACCTTCTTCAAATACATATTCGGTATATGCACCGTTAATCAGTCCGTTCGAAACCTTCACTGTGTAGGTGTTCGGCAGGTTCGCATAGACCGCAGTCACTTCTACATCGCCATCCGGCATCGTAAATGTCGTCGTCGAAGAGGTAGAGCTCGCGAATGTTACCGCAGTGGTCCCGGTGCTCGCCCAGTAACTGAATGTCTGACCGTCCGGAGCCGTTGCGGCAGTGATGCTCACCGTGCTGCCATATTCAAAGGTGCCGGTCGTCGCACCCGAACCGGTCGTTCCGTTTACCACCGTGACCGTATGCGTCGCCACATCGAAAATCGATGCGAGTGTGACATCCGAAGATGGCATCGTAAAGGTCCATGTCCCATCTCCCACGGCAGTCAGGGTAATCTGTGCGTCATTCGTAATCATCCAGCTGGAAAACACCGTTCCGGCTGTAGTCGCCGCAGGCTGTGTCACCGTCACAGTAACACCGGCCTCATAGGTGCCGACACTTGTTCCATCTACGGTAACCGTATAGGTTGTCGCAGGAGTGGTGATATAATTCGCCTGAAGGACAAGATCCGCATCCGGTACAGAAAATGAGATCGTCTGTGTCGATGCGTCAGAGAGCGTCAGTGTACCCGACGTCACTTCCCAGCCGTTGAATGTGAGTCCTTCATCAGTCAGATCATCCGCCGTAATCGTTGCAGTCTCACCTACAGTATATGCTGTGGCCGCGGTTTTTTCAGAAACCGTGCCGGCCCTGTCATAATTTACAGTAATATAAATCGTCGCAGATGACGACGTTTCACTCCCCTCTGAAATAACCAGGATCCCGTCATCCGTATCGGTAGTCTCTGCCGCTTCTGTCGACGTCGTATCAGTCGTATCCGACGCTGCTGCCTCATCCGTGGTTTCGCTTCCCGTCGAATCCGCCGCAGAAGTATCCGAAGCCGCTGTTGCTTCCGCATCTGTTGTATCCGCAGAAGCTGCTGCCACCGCTTCATCTGATGTTTCCGAAACGAACGCTGCTGTTGCTTCATCCGACGTATCCGAAGCAGACGCTGCTGCTTCATCCGGCGTATCCGCATCTGCATCGGTGCTCTCCGCCGTTTCTGTTTCCGCCTGTATCTCCTCATTTACCGCTGCTGCATAGGTCGCCAGAATGGTCACATCCGACTCCGGCATGGTAAATGTGATAGTCTCAGCGGACAGATCCTCCAGGGATACATTCAGAGATGCAACATACCACGCTGTGAATGTGTAGCCGTCCAGAGTCTCTGCCGTCAGAGTAACAGAAGCTCCGACCGCGTAGGTCTCCGTCACTGTGTCTGCGTAAGCCTCTGCACCGGTATCATAATTCACGGTAAGCGTCGAATAAGCAAGCTCCGTTTCTGCGGCTGTGCTGTCCGCATTTGAATCGTCCGTTACTTCTTCCGTCAGTTCTTCATCCGAATCCTCTATGTCAATGATCACAATCCCGTCATCCGCAGAATCACCCGCGGTATCTGCTTCCGAAACGTTCGAAGACACCGAAGACGCATCCGCTGTCACATCCGAAACCTCATCAACCGTTACACCGACATCCTCACCGCCGGAAACGTCAACAATATTCTCAGCTGCTTCTTCACTGCCGGAATCATCAGCCGACTCCTCTGACACAATCTCAGCCGGAGCCTCTGCAGACGCCACAGTCTCCGCCTCGGTCGGGGCTGTCGTTTCAGCCTCGGTCGGAGCTGTCGTCTCCGCTTCCGTCGGAGCGACTGTCTCCGGCTCGGTCTCTTCCACATAAGTAGCCGTGACCGTGATCTTTTCCTTCAGCATGGTGATGGTCGTCTCCTGACTGGACGCATCCGCGATGGAAACCGAATCCTCCGCGTCTACCTCCCAGCCCGCGAACACATATCCGTCCGCCGGGTCAGCCGCCGTGATCGTCACCTTCTCATCTTCCACGTAATAAGCGATGTCCTCGCTGTCCGTCATGGCAGCTTTTTCTTCCTCAGTGAATTCATAGTGGTTCTTCTCCGAGCCGCCTTCCTCCTCTGCGGTTTTCGAAGTGCCATTCACCACCGTCAGGATGTATCCTGCCGTGGTCAGCTGAACTCTGGCCGGAATCGGAGTCACCTGTTCCGTGCCGTCCTCCAGAACCGCTGTTTCCTCTGTCGCCGGTTCATAGGTCGCCGTGTATGCCTTTTTCTTCGAAGTATTCTCCCAGGAACCCGAATCAACGGTCTCCTCATCCCCGTTCGGCGCGACTACAACCGTACCTGCCGGAAGCCCCGTCAGGCTGTCGCCCGGGAACAGAACCGTCGAGCTCAGATCGGCAGATGTCACATCATAAGAATACGCCGCCAGTGCCTGCGCTGCCGGTACGCACATCATCACGCATACAAGAAGCAGGCTCAAAACTGTTCTCAGCTTTCTCTTCATAATTAATCCCTTCCTTTCGCCAAATTGTCCTGCATCATCTAAAGATGAGGAACATCGATCATGCCGTCATCTATAAACCGGACGACACAGCTCTCTGCTGCCGTACTACAACAACGATTGGCATTTGAGTTATTGAGATTATAGCACACTGTGTCCTGAAACAAATGATTCTTTCCCTGTACTTTTCTTAAGAAAAAATAAATTTTGGCAGGTTGGGAGAAAAAAAAACAGCCGCAAATGTGGTAAAGAACACAAGCCATATATGTAATCATGACATGCCGTAGTATGTAATCACGGAAAGCCCAAAAGCTTTCCATGAAAATAAATGGTTCCCGTCTCACTGGCGAAAATCACGGCAGACCTTTATTCTTATTGCGCCTTGCGCGAAGCACAGCTTTCATTGCACCGCATTTTCCGCAAATGTTGTCGTTACCAGATCCTCATAAGGCACGCGCGCTTCCAGCTCGCCCGCGCTCTCCAGAATATCCTGCAGAAGTTCGAAGCTTTCTTCCTCAAAAATCAGGTCTTCCTTCCAGGTGTCCTGCTCATAATAGCGTTCCACGATGGCAGTAATCGTCTCTGCATCATTTTCCGGAAACTGCGGTGCGATCACGTCAGCAATCTCCTCCGGGGTATGCGTGTTCACATAGTCCATACCCTTTTGCAGCGCATTGGTAAACGCCTGAATCACATCCGGGTGCTCCGTGAGATAGCCGGACTTCGCACAGTAAGCCGTATACGGCACATAGCCGGACTCCACGCCCAGGGACTCCACAACATAACCGACGCCCTCCTGCTCCAGTGCGGTCGCGCTCGGCTCAAACTCAATCGTATAATCCCCCTGACCGCCGGAAAAGGCCGCCGCAGTGGAGCCAAAGTCGATAGACTGATTGATATTTACTTCTGAAGGATCGATACCGTTCTGTTTCAGAATGAACTCAAAAACCATTTCCGGCATGCCACCCGCGCGTCCTCCCAATACGTCTTTTCCAACCAGATCACTCCACTCAAAATCATCGGTATTCTCTCTGGCAACCACAAAATTCCCGGCGCGCTGGGTAAGCTGCGCAAAATTGACCGGCGCATCCGCCGCGCCGCCACTGTACGTATAAATTGAAGATTCCGCCCCCATGAATCCGATATCCGCCTCTCCGGAAATCAGCGCAGTCATCGTCTTATCCGCGCCAAAGCCGGTCACGACCGTCAGGTCAATGCCTTCCTCTTCAAAGTAGCCAAGTTCAATTGCCACATACTGTGGTGCGTAGAAGATTGAATGAGCCACCTCATTTAGGGTGACTGCAGTAAGCTCCTGTTCCGTTAAGTCAGCCGCAGTGGACGTCTCTACGGCAAACTCTTTCTCTGGCTCTGCCAGAACAACAACAACGGATTCCTCTTCCATTTCTGCTAGAGTAGAAACCACCTCTGAAGCTTCTTTCTCCATAGCAAAAGCGACCGTAGCGTTCCCGGCCGCAAACATCAGAGTAAGTGCCGCCGCCATAATTCGTTTCATTCTCATATGATAATCCTTTAAAATGGTTTTCTTTATCATATGAAGTATCCGGAAAAACGCCACTTGTATTTTGTAGATGTGACTTCATGCTGTCTCCTCAATGCTTCTGTGAAGCCTACCAGACTTCACGCACGCAACAGCGCGAATTACAGACTGTCGTTTCCAACATGAGGCAATTGCTCGGTCTGAATCAGGAGCGCACGGCAGCGCAGGAGAAAATAAAGAGCATAAATTGATTTTTTGTAAAAAACAAAGGGGTGCACTTTACAATTCCATCATCTCTTCATAAGTAAATTCTTTTCCAAGGCTAAAATTTGATTGAATTGTTTGTAGTACTATATCTTCTCCTGCTTCTAATTCCCGTTTTTTCTCCTCAGCGGCTCTCGTAATCGTTTGAACAAACTCATCCACTTCATGCTGAAATTCTGTAATTCCTCCTTTTATAGTGTCCAAAGCACTGTCAATCTTGTTATAAATCCCCGCATCAAAATACGGATGTTGATCCTGCTTGGCAGTTTTTTCCTTCAGCGTAGTAAGCTGTCCAGAGATATCTGATAAATTATCTTTACCCAACGCAACTGCAGCAATTTTTATTTTTTCAACATAACCACTATCTTTATTGTCCTTTGCTTTCGTAAGAAGCAAATCGTAAGATTGAGAAGGCTTCTTAACAACTTTTTCTCTGTTTTTAAGGAATTCAAACCATGCCTGTGCAGGAATCCATATGCGCCCACTCAAGAAGGGGAAATCTTTGTGAAAATTTCTTTTTGCGATTCCTCTGAATAAAAATATAATGCGAATAAAGCGGATGTGTCAAAAACGATTGTGGCGTTTCTTATCATTGACTTTTTTTGTTCGTCAGAAATATAATATTTTAG
>JAJQDT010000052.1 GCA_021202075.1 Lachnospiraceae bacterium
CCTCATCACTATCATTGTCTCCCTCCAGAGGCAGCTGAACACAATCAGTTCCCAGCTCAATTATCTCACAGAGCAGATCGCCCTGATGAACCAGCGCACTTTCGGCCGCAAAACCGAACAACTGAGCCAGATGGAAGGCCAGATGAATCTTTTTGACGTCCTCAATGAGCCGGAATTCTTTTCTGATGATTCCCCTGAGCCAGAGATTACCGAAGTCGTTGTCTCCACCCGTAACAGGAAGAAAAAATCTTCCCGTGAGCAGAACCTTGAAGGGCTGCCCGCCCGCATTTACGAGCATTGTTCTGGTCAAGCATTTTTGTAACATTTATGGCTAAAAAATTTGTTGGATTGTTGTATGGATTCTATCTGAGCTGTCGAATACCGTTAAGGGTGCTCTGCACCGCTTCGCGGCTATGCCCTTGACAGCATCCGCCTTCTCAGATTTATGACAGTCACCCAATCCAATCGGCAGCTTTGCTTCCGCCACATCTATTATGCAACTCTTGCTTGGTGTGGTGTCCTATATCCATTAAAGCTGTGTGGCCGTACATGATTATATTGAATATACGCGAACTCCTCCACCGTTTTATACAGGGCTTCCTCAGTCTGGAAATCGTATAAATTTGTGCATTCATTTTTCAGTGTATTAAAGTACCTTTCCATTGGAGCATTGTCGTATGGATATCCAGCTTTACTCATACTTTGTGTGACGCTGACAGCTTCACAAAATTCAACAAATGCCTTTGATGTATACTGTGAGCCTTGATCGCTGTGGAGAATCAAAGTTCCTTTGATAGCCGGCTGGGAATCAAGCGCTTTCCTGAGTGTACGGATTGCCAGGTCGCTGGTTATTTTGCGATCCGTAATACTTGCAACAATACTCCGGTCATGCAGATCAATTATGCTGCAGTTATAGCGGACATCGCCGTTTGCCAGGTACAGATATGTAAAATCTGTACACCATTTCTGGTTTGCCTTATCGGCCCGGAAGTCTTGTTTCAGCTTATTTTCAAATATTTTATGGGCTTTTCCGTGCTGATAGTCCGGTCTTCTGCGGCGTGCAACAGACATCAGCCCCAACTCTGTATTCATATATTTATGAACAGTTAATGGACTGAGTTGATATCCAGCACGTTTTAGATAAATCTGCATTGTACGGTACCCGTCAACGCCGTTATGGCTGTGATAGATCTCCCGGATCTTATTCTGGATCTCTGATTTTTGGGTATCATAATCCGCCTTCCGGTGTTTCCGGTAGTTATAGTAAGCATTCGGATAAATGTTCAGCCGCCGGAGCAGCCAGCGTACGCCGAATTCGCTTTGATATTGGTCAATAAATCGATAAGCCTCTAATCGATTTCCTTTGCAAAGAATGCCGCCGCTTTTTTTAAGAAGAGGTTCTCCTTTTTAGCCTCTTCCAACTCCTTGCGGAGCCGTCGGTTCTCCTGCATCAGCTCCAGTTCGGATTTACTTTCTGGATTGGCTTGGGCTTGTTCCCGGCATTCTTCGGCGAATTCCATACACCATTTAGAGATACTGGATTTGGATACTCCATACTCTGCGGTGATGCTTTTGTAAGTGCGGCCTTCCTCTTCATGGAGGCGGACTATCTTCTTCTTGAATTCTGGTGTGTAAATTTGTGGCATAATAACAACCTCTTTTCTTTGTTATGTTGATTATATCTTATTAGCCACTCCTGTTACAACCTTATTGTACCAAGTCGCTAGCGCGACGGCTAGCCCCAAGTACAAAAAATTCCCTTTTTTTTAAATAAAAGTAGCAGTTTTTTTGTTTTTGATTTATTGTTGAATCACCACAAGACAACCATAATCACAACAAAAAAACTGCTATGCTTATGTTATCATGGATTTTCAAATTCAACAACTACATATTTTATTTTTTTCTCCGCCCGCCGCCTTCCTTTGCGGTTTTTGACACTGTTTTTTATCAAATCACTAAGGAGGCTCCATTATGGACGACTATTTAAACACTTTCCGGGATATGATTTCCCTCCGCGGCCTTACTGACCACACCTTAAAAAGCTATTGCACCTACATCCGTGCATATCTTGACTATCTCTCAACAGTTCTTCTCAAATCCCCTGAAGATGTCTCCTGGGCAGAGCTGCGGGATTTTATCCGCTGGCTCCAGAAATCCAGAAATCTTTCTGACCGCACGGTTAACTGCGCGATTTCACAGCTGCGCTTTTTTACTTTGTATGTCCTTCATAAACCCTGGGATGACACCCAGCTCCCTTTGCGGCGCTTTGATGAATATCTTCCTTTTGTCCCTTCCAGGGAAGAGGTCTCTATCCTCATAGACAGCATGCCTGACCTCAAGCAGAAAGCTATGGTTGCCCTCATGTATTCCTCCGGGCTCCGCGTCGGTGAAGTCTGCCATCTCAGATATGAGGACATTGACCGCAAAAAAATGCGGATCCATATCTCCCGAAGTAAAAACCGTTCTGACCGTTATGCCATCCTCTCTAAAAAGGCTCTCGATATCCTGACTGCTTACTGGTTTGTTTTTGACAGACCAAGAGGATGGCTTTTTCCTAAACAGCAGTGCTGTGAAAAGCCGATTGACACTTTTTTTATCTCCAGGCATATCCATGATGTTGAACGCTCCCTCGGCTGGGAAGAACGCATTACCTGCCACTCCCTGCGCCACGCTTTCGGCACGCATCTTTATGAAGACGGCGTTGACCTGCTTACCATTAAATCCCTGCTCGGCCACAAATGTTTAAACTCTACCACCTTATGTCCATCTTGCTTCTAATGCCTCTGCTATGGCTGTCAGCCCTTTTGACCATATGGAAGGAGGCTTCCCTTGTTAAGCAAAATCCAGCAGATTTTCCAGTTTGGCTGGAATGATTACTGCAGCTCCTTCCAGCCCACAGCCGTCCAGTACAAGGCGGCCCGCTCCATCATGCAGTGTAAATCCGGCGCCCTCGGCTGCAACATCCAGGTCTGTTCGGACTGCGGACACACGGTAATCCACAACAACTCCTGCCGAAACCGTAACTGCCCCAATTGCCAGGCTGTCCTTAAGGAAATATGGATCGATGCCCGTAAGTCTGAAGTAATTGACACGCCCTATTTCCATGTGGTCTTTACAATCCCTGCGGAGTTAAACCCGCTCGTTTATGCAAACCAGGAGAGTCTCTATGCGCTGCTGCATAAATGTTCGTCAGAGACACTTTTAGAGCTTGCTGATGACAAAAAGTACCTCGGTGCAATGCCCGGCATTATCCAGGTGCTCCACACATGGGGACAGACACTGAATTTCCATCCACATATCCACTCCATTGTTACCGGCGGCGGACTCGACAAGGCGATGAAGCTGCGCAAATCCGGCACAAACTTTTTTATCCCGGTCAAAGTTCTCGGCAAAAAATTCCGTGGTAAATTCCTCTCTTATCTTCAGGCATTATATGAAGATAAAAAGCTGCGCATTTCCGAATCCTGCGGTGATCTGCACAATTCGTTCAGCTGGAAAGAATTTCGGGATTCACTTTATAAAAAAGACTGGTGCCCTTATATCAAGGAAACCTTTAACGGTTTCGGAAATGCCATTGAGTATCTTGGCAGATATACCCACCGTATTGCCATTACCAACACCCGGATCCAGTCCGTGTCCGAAGCTTCCGTCATTTTTGCAGCAAAGAATTACAAAACCGGCCAGGACGAAACCGTCTGCATTTCCTGTAAAGAGTTTATCCGCAGGTTTATGATGCATGTACTGCCATCCGGCTTCCAGAAGATCCGTTATTATGGCTTTCTGAACAACCGCTCTAAGAAGAAAAAACTGGCTTTGATTTTCAAGCTGCAGGGGCACCAGAGGTTCCGGTCCATGTTTACGGGAATGTCAGTAGCTGATGTGCTGAAAGCTGCATGGGATTACGATATCTCTGTTTGTCCCTGCTGCGGGCGCAGTTCCATGCGCCATGCCGGGAGAACCTATGCACTCAGGCATTAACCTTCGCTTTTCATATTTTTTTGAAGCTCTTCATGAGGGCTTGTTTGCCATACACAAAAGTAAACTTCAGGGAATAGAGTTCCTAAATTTGTCATTATCCGTCACTTGATTTTCATACCAAAGGTGGGAAACTGGGAAAAACAATCCCCATACATACTGGCTAACCGTCCGCGAATTGGTACAATTGGAAAGAATCACATTCAGAGCAGTTCAAGTTTTTTGCAGAACTGCTCTATTTGTCTGCTCTGAATCTGATACTTTCCTTAAGAATTATA
>JAJQDT010000051.1 GCA_021202075.1 Lachnospiraceae bacterium
TGGGCTTGTAGCTCAGCTGGGAGAGCGTTCGGTTCGCATCCGAGAGGTCGAGGGTTCGAATCCCTTCAGGTCCATGGTAAAAAGCTCTGGTTTCGAAGTGAAATCAGAGTTTTTTTGTGCTTGAAAAATTTCTTATCTTTTCCTTAACATGGTTGACAGTCTGCCATTCATATGCTACAAGTGTATTAGTGATGTTAGTACACTTGCGGCGGGCGCGGATCAGGTGCTTAAGAACGATTTCCTGCGCCGATTCTCTATTGCGCGGTTTCCGTTTTTCAAATTTTGGTTCCGGCTTGTCCGGATCAGGAAGACCGGAAATTGCTGCTGCGGCTGACAAAAGAGGCTGAAAAAAGGGCTAAAAAAGGCTGACAAAAATCGAGAGGTGGGAAGCGATGATTGGAATTGACTTACAGAATCGAAAACCGATCTATGAGCAGATCGTAGAGCGGTTCGAGACGCTGATTGTGAGCGGCGTCCTGGAGCCGGACAGTCAGATGCCATCGGTGCGCTCCCTCGCGACGGAGCTCTCTATCAATCCGAATACGATACAGAAGGCCTACAGCATGCTGGAACAGCGGGGCTATATTTATCCAGTCAGGGGCCGGGGGAATTTTGTGTCGGGGAACGGAGCCCTGATGAAGCAGAAGAAGCAGGAGGGCGTGTTCCGTTCCCTGGATGAGCTGGTGCAGAAAGGGAAGGAGCTGGACATCGTGTGCGAGGAGTTCCTGAGCAAGGTCAGGGAGTGTTATGAGAAGAACAGCGATTCTCATAATACACCGGGATTGGATGATCAATCTGATGATATGGTCGCCGGGTTATCTGGTGAGAGCGAAAGTGCGCAGGCATATGACGGCGCTCCTCAGCAGCCGGCTCTGAACGGGACGGGGGCATCACCGGGGGCGCGGAGTTTTTTCGACAGGTTATGTGACGAACAGGGAGGTACAGGGGTATGATACGGATGGATCAGGTGACGAAGCGGTTCGACGATATTGTGGCGCTGAATGGTGTGACCGCCCGGATTGAGGAGAATTGCATCTTTGGTCTGGTCGGCACGAACGGCGCGGGAAAAAGTACGCTGCTGCGCGTGATTGCCGGCGTATTGAAAGCGGAAGAGGGGCAGGTATCGATTGATGACGTCCCGGTCTGGGAGAGTCCCCAGGCAAAAAGTAAAATCTGTTTCATCCCGGATACAGCGGTGTTTTTTCCAAATGCGACGGCTGAGACGATGCGGGATTATTACCGGGTGGCGTATCCGAAGTTTGACGCGGCGCGGTTTGACGATCTGCTCTCGAAGTTCGATCTGGATCCGAGGCGGAAGCTTTCGACCTTTTCGAAAGGAATGAAAAAGCAGGTGTCCGTTCTGCTTGGCATCTGTGCAAATACAGATTATCTGCTCTGCGATGAGACGTTTGACGGGCTGGATCCCGTGATGCGCCAGACGGTCAAGAGCCTGTTTGCCTCGGAAATCCTGAGCAGGAAGTTTACGCCGGTGATTGCGTCGCACAGCCTGCGGGAGATTGAGGACATCTGTGATTTCGTCGGGCTGCTGCACAAGGGCGGCATTTTGTTTGCGAAGGATCTCGATGAGATGAAGCTGGGCATCCATAAGCTTCAGTGTGTGATTCCGGATGCGGCGGATGAGGAAGCGCTGCTCTCGGAACTGAAGGTCCTGCAGATGGAGAAGCGCGGTTCGCTGCTCACGATCGTAGTGCGCGGCAGCTACCATGAGATTGAATCGAAAATACAGGAAAAGCAGCCTCTGTTTTCGGAGATTCTGCCTTTGACCCTGGAGGAGATATTTATCAGCGAAACGGAGGTGGCAGGCTATGACATCAAAAATCTCGTTTTCTAAGCTTGTGCGCTCGGAAATGCGCAAGCTGAACTGGCTGCTGGCGGTGCAGATTGTGACTTTCGTGCTCTTTTTCCCGTTCCGTGCGCTCATGGCGATGGCGATGCGCCAGAATGAGCTGACCCGGTACGGACAGGCAGATTACAGCGCAGTGGAGCAGTTCTGCAGGAATGTCGGGCTGGGGCAGATCGAAAACACCTGCGTGATTCTCTGCGCGGGCGCGGTGTGCGCACTGGTTGCGTTTATCTATGTGCACTCGCAGGTGAAGCAGGATTTCTATCACAGCCTGGCTCTGAAGAGGGAGGAGCTGTTTGCTGTGAAATATATCGGCAGTGCGCTGACCTTTGTGATCGCATATCTGATCAGCCAGCTGCTGGTCATCCTGGTAGGGCTGTTCTATCAGGTGGCCACCTTGCAGATAGCGGGAGAAATTGTTTTGGCAGGCGTACAGGGAATTCTGTTCTATCTGTGCAGCTATTCGACGACGCTTGTGGCGGTCATGCTGACCGGGAATTTGCTGACGACTGTTCTCGGGATTGGAATGTTTGGCGCTTATCTGCCAATGATGATCGCTATCGTGGAGAGCTTTCAGGCGGCTTTCTGGAGCACACAGGTGGAAGCAACTTTTCAGACAACTGTTTCTCAGCTGAGATGGACCTCGCCGTGGGCCTGGTGCCTGTATGCCACCAAACGGCGGACCGGCTCGTACGAAGGCGTGACCGGAAGAATTCCGGGTATAGGAAATCTGTGCCAGCTGGTCGCGATTGCGGCAGTTCTGACCCTGATTGCCCTGGCTCTTTACCGCATCCGCAAGACCGAGGCGGGCGGACGGGCGCTGGCGTTTTCGGCCACGGAGCCGGTGATCAAAATACTGGCGGCGGTTCCGGTCTCCCTGGTCGCCGGACTGATTGTCTATCAGCTGGTGCAGTCGGCGCCGATTGAACTCATCTGCATCCTCTTATTTGGCGCGCTGACCTGCGTGGTGATAGAATTTATCTATCGCATGGATATCCGGCAGGTTCTGTCGCACAAATGGCATTTTGCGGTTACGGCGGTGATCGCCTGTGCTGTTTTCTTCACCTTCCGGCTCGACCTGACCGGGTATGACACGTATCTTCCGGCCGAGGAGGAGCTGGCATCGATGGCCGTATCTGATTATCGCAGCATGTGCGTCAATTATGGTGAGAATGGGGAGATTATGTATGTGTCATCTATGCGCACACGTCTGGATGCGATGGAGTGGGAGAATTTTGACACAATCTGGCAGCTAGCCCAAAATGGTGTAGAAAACACAAAGGAAGCGGCCGGAGCCGACGTTTACGATGAGGAAGTCACTTATATCTATTTTAAATATCATCTGAAAAACGGGAAGGAAGTGTACCGCTATTATCCGGTAGATACTGCCCTGTTCCGGGAGACAATGAACGAACTGATCCGGGAGGATGAATTCCGCGAGCTGTACTATCCGATCAGCACCTGGGATGACGCGTATATCAGCAAAATATCCAGCGCTGACGTCAGTATTTACGGACTTACCGGAGAAGACCTGTTCGAGAAGATGGACGAGACAGAAGATGAGACGGAAAGCGAGGCTGCGACAACCGCAGAGACAGAAACCGGCTTGGTTGATGAAGTAAGCCAAGTGCCGGAAGCGGAAGACGAAACGGCTGACGAGACTGCAAACGAGTCGGAGTCGGAAAGCGCGTATTATTACTACGAGTATTACGGCTCCCTTGAAATGTCGATTCCGCTGTCACGGCTTCCGGAGCTGGTCGCGGCCTACTGTGAGGATCTGAAAGTGCTGTCCTTTGAAGAAATTAATGATAGTTACGGTCAGCTGTATTTCTACTTTGAGGGAACGTATTTCAGTGATATCTATCCGGTCAGTGAAAGCTACACGAATACGCTGGAGGTTTTGAAAGAGGTTTACGAAGAGCAGAAGGAGTGACAAGGTCATGTCTGAAGGTCGCAAGTGATTTGTATCCGGAGTGGTAATAGCAAATTTGATTTTTGATAAAAGGTTATTGACATATTATTGTCCTTTACGTATAATAATATTGACAGAGAAATCTGTCGCGAAAATATTGTTCGCTTACCGCTGGCGGCTTATAAATGAACGGCTCGAAAATATTGTACGCTCACCGGAGGCGTCTGATAAATGTCCGGTTTGAAAATTCTCAGCTCTGTCAAAAGACAGGGCTGATTTAATGGGTGAGAGGATATGATTATTCAGGAAGGGTATGTTTACCATATCAAAGATGAGTATTTTGATAAGGCACAGGATGACAAATTAATGCAAAATAAGGAAAACGGAAACTATCGACCAACTTTTTACTGCCTTAAAGATGAACGGAATCCTTTGTTATGGATGGTGCCAATGAGCAGCCGCTGGGAGAAGTTCAAGCCTATATATGACAGGCAAAAAGAGCGATATGGCCGCTGCCTGACGATTGTGTTGGGTGAATATGATAGAAAGAAAGCAGCATTTCTTATTCAAAATATGTTTCCAGTCACAGAGTATTATCTTGATCATATACATACCAGAAATAATAATCCAGTACCGGTAAAATATTCCATTCAACGAGAAGTCAGTACAAATGTAAAAAGAGCTCTTTTGCTTCATTCAAAGGGGAAAAGAGTCGTCTTCCCTGATATAAGCCGCCTGGAAAAAATTATGCTGGATGAACTGGAAAATGATGACAAGAAAGTGGAGGAATCAAAATAATGGCGATCGAAGTAGTGAGAGAATATTTACGGCAATGGAATGTCGAGAATCGGATTGTAGAGTTTCCGGTGTCGAGTGCGACAGTGGAGCTGGCGGCACGGGCCGTGGGCTGTGAGCCGGCGCGGATTGCGAAGACATTATCATTTTTTATACCGGAGAGAACGGCGGATGCAGGCCAGGCTGCCGGAGATACTGGACGTGGTGAGCATGGGAATGAAAATGGGAATGGGAATGGGAATAAGAATGTGATTCCGGCGCACGCGGTTCTGATTGTGGCGGCGGGAGACGCGAAGGTAGACAACAGCAAATACAAGCATTTTTTCCATACAAAGGCGACGATGCTCCACGGGGAGCAGGTGACGGAGCTGATCGGACATGCCATCGGCGGAGTCTGCCCGTTTGGGGTAAAAGAGGGAACGGAGATTTATCTGGATATTTCTTTGAAACGGTTTGAGACCGTGTTTCCGGCCGCGGGCAGCTCAAACAGCGCAATCGAGGTCACGATGGAGGAGCTGGAGCGGTTCTCCGGCAGCCATGCATGGGTGGATCTGTGCAAAGGATGGCAGGATACATCCGATGTACAGGGATAAAGCATTCGCACGATATTCGCAGCCGTTATGCGAAGCAGCGCATGTATTTATAAACGCATTCCCGCATAGGACAGAATTTCCTGCGCAAAATAGAATTACAGAAGTTCGGCGAAGGACAGTGCCGGCGAAGGATGTGGAGAACAAATCGATTGTCAGGGCAGACATATAGGAACTTAAGAACAATTTTCTGCGCAAAATGGCAAAATTTTGGTTCCGGCTTGTCCGGGTTAGGGAAAGAGACAGTTGAGGAGTCGGGGAGAATAGAAAATGTGGAAGCTGTTAAAATATATGAAGGATTACCGGAAGGAATCCATCTGCGCGCCTCTGTTTAAACTGCTGGAGGCGTCGTTTGAGCTGCTGGTTCCGCTGGTGATGGCGAGAATTATTGACGTCGGCATTCAGAATCAGGACACGGCCTATATTCTGCGGATGTGTCTGCTGATGGTCGCGCTGGGCGTCATCGGGCTGGCCTGCTCGGTCACCGCGCAGTATTTTTCTGCGAAGGCGGCGGTCGGCTTTTCCGCGAAGCTGCGGGAGGTGCTCTTTGCGCATGTGCAGGCGCTCTCATTTACGGAAATGGATGATATCGGCACGTCGACCCTGATCACGCGAATGACGAGCGATATCAACCAGGTGCAGTCCGGCGTGAACCTGTTCCTGCGGCTGTTTATGCGCTCCCCGTTTATCGTATTTGGCGCGATGATTATGGCGTTTACTATTGATGTGAAGGCGGCGCTGGTCTTCGTGGTCGTGATCCCGGTGCTCTGCGTGATCGTATTTGGCATCATGCTGATCAGCATTCCGCTCTACCGGCGGGTGCAGGAGCGGCTGGATCAGGTCGTGCGCGTGACGCGGGAAAATCTGCTCGGTGTGCGCGTCATCCGCGCGTTCTGCCGGGAACCGCAGGAGATCAAAGACTTTGATGAAAAAAATGAGCTGCTGGTCAGGGTGCAGCTGTTCTCCGGGCGCATCTCGGCGCTTATGAACCCTCTGACCTATGTTGTGATTAACTTCGGGCTGGTCGTGCTGCTGTATGTCGGCGCGTCGCGCGTCAACGAGGGCGTTATCACGCAGGGAAGCGTGGTCGCGCTGGTCAACTATATGTCGCAGATTCTGGTAGAGTTGGTGAAGCTCGCGAACCTGATCATCACGGTCACCAAGGCGATTGCCTGCGGCAACCGCATCCAGAAGGTGCTCGAGGTACCGACCGGGATGGAGGCGAGAGGACGCTTCAGGGCGGATGCTGGCGCATCTGTTGAGAAGAAACCGGAGGCGGAGGTGTCATCTGACACTGGCAGAAACGGGGAAAGTGACACGGCCGTCTCATTCGACCACGTCGCTTTCCGCTACCGGGGCGCCGGAGCGGACGCGCTTGGCGATCTGACGTTTACCGCGAAGCGCGGCGAGACCATCGGCGTCATCGGAGGCACGGGTTCCGGAAAGACCTCGCTGGTCAGCCTGATCCCGCGCTTTTATGATGTGAGCGGGGGCAGCGTGCAGGTAAACGGCAGGGATGTCCGCGACTACCCGTTGGATGAGCTGCGCAAAAAGATCGGCATCGTGATGCAAAAGCCGGTTCTGTTCAAAGGAACCATCCGCAGCAACCTGCTCTGGGGAAATGAGGGCGCGACGGACGGGGAGATGCTCGAGGCCATCCGCGCGGCGCAGGCCGAGGATGTCATTCTTGCACATACAGATATGTGTAAGGATATCGGTACGCACCTGGCTGAGGATGAAACAATCCAACATGAGACAAGTCAGCAGAAATCCGCAACCGGAACATCGAATGTGAAAAAGTCTGGAACTTCCGAAAACCGGGAGGAGGCCGCCCTGCTCGCGGGTCTGGATGCCCCTGTCGAGCAGGAAGGGCGGAACTTCTCCGGCGGGCAGAAGCAGCGGCTGACGATTGCCCGCGCCCTGGTGCGCCACCCGGAGATCCTGATCCTCGATGACAGCGCTTCGGCCCTGGACTTTGCTACGGATGCACGTCTGCGCAAAGCGATCCGGGAATTGAATTTGAAAACGGGCGGCATGACCGTTTTTATCGTCTCACAGCGGACATCCTCGATCGCACACGCGGACAAAATCATTGTGCTGGAGGACGGCCAGGTGGCCGGAATCGGTACGCACGAGGAGCTGCTCGCAGGCTGTGAGGTCTACCGGGAGACCCACTATTCGCAGTTCCCCGATGAGAACCAGAAAAATCAGAAGGGGGTGCTGGCATGAAGAAAAAAAGTGGCCAAATGGATATCCTGAAACGCGTGCTCAAATGCATTCGCCCGCATGGCGTATTTGTGGTGCTCTCTCTGGCGATGGCGGTTGTCTCGGTCGTGCTGACGCTCTATCTGCCGGTCCTGACAGGGCGGATTGTTGACCTGATTATTGGTCCGGATGCGGTGGATTTTGCGGCGATCCTGGATATTATGAAAATAATGGCGGCGGCGATCCTTGTGACGGCACTGGCTCAGTGGCTGATGAATATATGTAATAACCGGATTGTCTATCACGTATCCTGTGAGGTGCGTGAGCAGGCATTTCGGAAAATTGAGATATTGCCATTGCAGTATCTGGACACCCATTCGTCCGGCGAGACGGTCAGCCGCGTGATTGCGGATGTTGACCAGTTCTCAGATGGGCTTCTGATGGGATTTACCCAGCTGTTTACGGGTGTCGTGACCATCATGGGAACGCTGTTTTTCATGCTCTCCGTGAACGCGGGAATCACATTGGTTGTGGTGGTGCTGACGCCGGTTTCCCTTCTGGTGGCGAATTTCATCGCGAAGCGGACCTATGCGATGTTCCGCAAACAGTCCGAGACGCGCGGCGAGCAGACCGCCTTGATTGACGAGATGATCGGCAATCAGAAGGTTGTGCAGGCCTATGGGCAGGAAGCGCATGTGCAGGAGCAGTTTAATGAGGTAAACAAACGCCTGTCGCACTATTCCCTGCGCGCGATTTTCTTCTCCTCTCTGACGAATCCGTGCACGCGGTTTGTAAACAGCCTGGTCTATACCGGAGTCGGCCTGACAGGCGCACTTTCCGTGGTGAGAGGCCTGATGACGGTCGGGCAGCTCTCCGCGTTTTTGTCCTACGCAAATCAGTATACAAAGCCATTTAACGAAATCTCCGGCGTTGTGACTGAACTGCAGAATGCGCTGGCCTGCGCGGGGCGGATCTTCGAGCTGATCGACGCCGAGGCAGAGACGCCGGATACGGCGGCACTGCTTGCCTCATCTTTGAATTCGTCTGAAACACGCGAGACAGGCAGCAAAGCAAATCGTACAGGAATTCGCGCGACAGGCAGCAATGCAAAACGGACAGGGACCAGCCAGTCAGGCTGTGAAGCAAAGTCAGCCGGATCCCGCCAGTTGGGCAGCGCGGCAAATCCGGTCAAATCCGGGCTGACAGCCGATGATATTGCCATGGCGGTAGCGCTCCCGCCCAATCCGGGCGCGGTCACGCTCTCGCATGTGGACTTTTCCTATACCAAAGAGCGCCCGCTGATTGAGGACTTCAATCTGTCGGTTCGCCCGGGACAGCGTGTCGCAATTGTCGGGCCTACCGGTTGCGGAAAAACGACTCTGATCAATCTGCTGATGCGATTTTACGATGTAGATGGCGGGAGCATCGCCATTGAGGGACGGGACATCCGTCGGCTTGCGCGCAGGGATCTGCGCAGCGCCTATGGGATGGTGCTGCAGGACACCTGGCTGCGGGCCGGAACCATCCGCGAAAATATTTCCATGGGGCGGCCGGACGCTACGGAGGAGGAAATCATACAGGCGGCGAAGGAGTCGCATGCGCACAGCTTCATCCGCAGGCTTCCCCAGGGCTACGACACGGTCATCGGAGAAAACGGCGGCAATCTCTCCCAGGGACAGAAGCAGCTGCTCTGCATCGCGCGCGTGATGCTTACCCTCCCGCCGATGCTGATCCTGGACGAGGCGACATCCTCGATTGATACGCGAACCGAAATCCGCATCCAGCAGGCCTTCCAGACCATGATGCAGGGGCGCACCAGTTTCATCGTCGCGCACCGCTTGTCCACCATCCAGAACGCGGATGTCATCCTGGTGATGAAGGACGGCCATATCATCGAGCAGGGCACGCATCGGGAACTCCTCGAAAAGGCGGGCTTTTACGCCGAGCTGTACAACAGCCAGTTTGTGATGCCGGCATAGGAACTGTCGCGAAATAACTTATCCCTCTTGCACTGCCTGACGCGCAAATGGAATCGCTCTTCGCTTCGCTTCGGGCGGCGCTATCGCAGGCCATAAAAGCCTCGACGCAGCCCGTCGAAGACCAGCCAGGTTCCCTGTTATTGAGGGATGTCTGATTGACATGATTCTTTGATTGATGTACAATAATGATAGAAATCAATCTGCTGACGAAGCTTTCGATTCGATATAGGTTCCGTCACGGAAAAGGATGGAAGAGCGCAATCACCAAAATCAATCGACGGGCAAGAGTCGAATGAGTATCGAATAAGCATCGAAAGGAAGGCGATAGTATGCCAACCAATGAAAAAGAATACAATGGCTATTTGTTTGATCAGCTGACATTGATTGAGGACATCGAGAGGGCCGCTGAGACTGGAGACATGGAAACCGTAAAAGCGGAGCTTTCAAGAAAGAAAAGACAGGTTGAAAGAAAGCTTTATCAGGAACCACTACTTACGCAGAGCGAAACAAAATAATGAGTGAAACCGCCGCGCAGTTCTTGCCACTGCCGACGGTTTTGTCACATTACACCGCAGAAGGGAGGGCGGAACATTATGGTAATCGGTATGCAGGCTTTTTACTGGCTGGCGCTGCTGGTGGTACTGCTGGCGATCGAGGCTGTCACACTTGGGCTGACGACGATCTGGTTCGCCGGAGGGGCGCTCGTGGCATTCATTCTGGCGACCCTGCAGATGGGCCTGATGGTTCAGATCGCCGCGTTCTGTGCGGTTTCGGTGGTGCTGCTGATTTTTACCAGACCGGCTGCCGCGCGCTGGCTGAACCGGGACCGGGTGAAGACCAACGCACAGAGCCTGATCGGCGAGACAGCCGTTGTCACGGAGACCATCAACAATCTGGCCGCCACCGGGCAGGTGCAGGTACATGGCCAGTACTGGACGGCCAGAGCGCTGGAGCCGTCGCAGGTCATCGAAAAAGAGAAAAATGTAACTGTTGAACAGATCAGTGGTGTAAAGCTGATCGTGAAGGAGGGAGAACATTTATGATTTTTGGATTTGGAAGTGTTTTAGTGATTGTTCTGATTCTGGTGGTATTGTGGATTCTGGCGTCCTGCATCAAGATTGTGCCGCAGGCGCAGGCATTTGTCATGGAGCGGCTCGGCGGCTACCAGGCGACCTGGGATGTCGGCCTGCATTTCAAGATGCCGTTCATTGACCGCGTGGCCAGACGCGTGAATTTGAAGGAGCAGGTCGTGGACTTCGATCCGCAGCCGGTGATTACCAAAGATAATGTTACCATGCAGATTGACACGGTCGTCTTTTTCCAGATCACCGACCCGAAGCTGTTTGCTTACGGTGTAGAGAACCCGATCATGGCGATTGAGAACCTGACCGCCACGACACTGAGAAATATCATCGGCGATATGGAACTCGACCAGACGCTCACCTCCCGCGAGGTCATCAATACAAAGATGCGCGCGACGCTGGACGTGGCGACCGATCCGTGGGGCATCAAGGTAAACCGTGTCGAGCTGAAGAACATCCTGCCGCCGTCGCAGATCATTGACGCGATGGAGAAGCAGATGAAGGCCGAGCGTGAGCGCCGCGAGGCGATTCTGAAGGCAGAGGGCGAGAAGAAGTCGTCCATCCTGGTTGCGGAAGGCCACAAGCAGTCCGCGATCCTGGACGCGGAGGCGGAGAAGCAGGCAGCGATTCTGGCTGCGGAGGCGCAGAAAGAAAAGATGATCCGCGAGGCGGAAGGAGAGGCAGAGGCGATCCTGAAGGTGAACCAGGCAAAGGCCGAGGGCATCCGGCTGATCCGCGAGGCCGAGGCCGATCAGGCTGTGCTGACGCTGAAGAGCTTTGAGACGTTCGAAAAGGTGGCGGACGGACAGGCGACCAAGATCATCATCCCGTCCGAGATGCAGAACGTCGCAGGGCTGGTCAAAGCGGTGGCGGAAGTTGCGAAGGACTGAGAAATTATATGAGGAGTGAGCAAGATGGATTTAAAAGGCAGGAGCTTCCTGACATTGAAGGATTTTACGCCCGGGGAGATCACATATCTTCTGGACCTCGCGGCGGAGCTGAAGGCAAAGAAAAAAGCGGGGATAGTTGAAACCCCGCTGACCGGAAAAAATATCGCGCTGATTTTTGAAAAAACCAGCACGCGCACCCGCTGCTCGTTCGAGGTGGCCTCGCACGATCTGGGCGCGCACGTGACCTATCTGGATCCGTCCGGGTCGCAGATTGGGAAAAAAGAGAGTATCCGCGACACAGCGCGTGTGCTCGGCAGAATGTATGATGGCATCGAATACCGCGGATACGGGCAGGCGATTGTCGAGGAGCTGGCAAAATACGCGGGCGTGCCGGTCTGGAACGGTCTGACGAACGAGTATCACCCGACCCAGATGCTTGCCGATCTTCTGACGATCCGCGAGCACCTCGGTGAATTGAAGGGCAAAAAGCTGGCATACTTCGGCGATGCGCGCTACAATATGGGGAATTCCCTGATGATCGCGTGCACAAAGATGGGAATGCACTTCACCGCCTGCACGGCGAAGGAGTATTTCCCGGACGCGGAGCTTGTGAAGCTCTGCGAGACTTATGCAAAGGAGAGCGGCGGCTCCGTCACACTGACGGAATCCGTGGAAGATGGCGCCCGCGGAGCGGATGTCATCTACACGGACGTATGGGTATCGATGGGCGAGCCGGACGAGGTCTGGGCGGAGCGCATCCACGCCCTGCTGCCCTATCAGGTAAACGCAGCGGTCATGGCATACGCAAAGCCAGACACAATTTTTATGCACTGCCTGCCTGCATTCCACGACCTGGAGACGAAAATCGGGCGCGGGGTGCACGAAAAATTCGGCCTGACCGCGATGGAGGTCACGGACGAGATATTTGAATCGGCGCAGTCCGTCGTCTTCGATGAGGCCGAGAACCGCATGCATACCATCAAGGCCGTTATCGCGGCGACGCTGGCGTGAAAGGAAAAAAATGAGCAAAAGCAGACACAGTGTCCGAAAACCGGGAAAGGAATCCGATATTCGAAAAATCGAATGGTTCTGTGGGATTATTGCAGCGCTTCTGATTTTGCTTAGCGTTCTTTTCGCGAGCAGCATTCTCCGGAATTTCCAGGTTTTGAACGTTGTCCTGGTGATGGGAATTCTGATGAACCTGTCGATCCTTTTGCTGAGTATTTTGAGAAAAAACAAACTGGGTGGTTTGCTGACGCTGCTACTGATTCTGGCGGAAGCGGCGGCGCTGATTTATTTTATTATTTTATAGCTGTTTTATAGATAAGCTGTTTTTTGTAACTGTTCCTTCGGAACTGTTAGGAACATAAGAACAATTTCTTGCGCAAAATGGCAAAATTTTGGTTCTGGCTTGTCCGGGTTAAGAAGTAACATATGCAGGCTGTGCCAGATAACGTGGTTGCCCGGCTTTCGGAATCGTTTGAGCCGGGAATTTCAGGCAAGGATCTGGTCACGTTTAAACGGGGGATGGAAATGAAGACAGAAATATTGTCCATGCTAAGCACAGGCGAAGATTATGTTTCCGGGCAGAAGCTCTGCGACGAACTCGGGGTCTCCCGCACGGCTGTGTGGAAGGTGATCAATCAGCTGAAAGAAGACGGCTATGAGATTGAATCCGTGCCGCGCAAGGGTTATCGCATCACGAAGCGTCCGGACCGGATTACCGCGGAGGAAATCACGAGCAGGCTGCACTCCCGGTGGGCGGGCAGGCCGGTCTGTTATTCCGAGACGATTGACTCGACAAACAACGAGGCGAAACGCCTGGCGGAGCGGGGAGCTCCGGCAGGGACACTGGTCGTCGCGGAGGAGCAGACACAGGGAAAGGGGCGGCGTGGGCGCAGCTGGATGACGCCGGCCGGCACCGCTGTCGCAATGAGCCTGGTGCTGCGGCCGGGAGAATCATCCGCTGAGAAATCCGACAGACTGCCGAACATTGTCAGAAATGAGTCTGCCGGGCAGCGGGCAGATGGAACCGAATGGGAATCCGCTGTGCATCAGGAGTCTGCCGGAGGGGTATCTCACTGTGAACTCCTCCATCCGGACCGTGCGCCGATGCTGACCCTGGTGATGGGAATGGCGGTTGCGGCCGCTTGCCGTGAGACCTGCGGCGTGGATGTCGGCATCAAATGGCCGAACGATGTCGTCGCGAACGGCCGGAAAATCTGCGGCATCCTCACAGAGATGAGTTGTGAAGTCGATTTCATTAATTATGTGGTCATCGGGATTGGCATCAACACCGGAATCGACGAATTCCCGCCTGAGCTTGCCGGGACCGCCATCTCGCTGCACACCTTGATGGGCCGACGTCCGGACCGGGCGAAGCTGATTGCCGCCTGTATGGAGAAATTCGAACAGCATTACGAACGATTCATGGAGACACAGGACTATTCCCGCCTGATGGAAGAGTACAACGCTCTCCTGGTGGGCCGGGGAGACCGTGTACGCGTCCTGTCGCCGGGGCAGGAGTTTGAAGGAACCTCCGAAGGCATCAATGAGGAAGGGCAGCTGCTCGTGCGCCGGGAGGATGGAACATTGGAAGAAATATTTGCAGGAGAGGTATCCGTGCGCGGGATTTACGGGTACGTATAAGTGAGGCAAGTATATCGTCTTCCAAATCGCCCGACTTTAGACGCAGGATGAATTTTCATATGTGAGGCGGCAGCGTAGAGAAACAAAGCAGATATACCGATCTTACGGGCAATGGCAAAGAAGAAGGGAGCTGGCAAAATGAGCCGGAACAATACAGGCGCTCTGGATCCGGATGCGCCCGTCGTCCTCTGCGGGGCGAGCGCCTATGAACAGAAGTATTACCTGAATGAGAATTTTAAAAATCTTCCGGAGCAGATCAGAGAAGAATTGCAGATCATGTGTGTCCTGTTCACAGAGGATATCGGCGGGGTGTTCCTGCTCGAATTTGATGCTGATGGTACGCTCCAGTTCCACACCGAGGCGAAAAGCGATGATTTTTCTTATGACGAAATCGGATGTGCGCTGAAAATCAAGGAGCTGCGTCGCACGAAAGAGGAGCTGCTGCGGTCACTGGAGCTGTATTACAAAATACTGACCGGCAAGGTACGGCCGCAGGATATTCCGGAGGATTGAAAGAATGCAGCCGCAATCTCCCGCATCTGTCGCTTTGCTTTGGCCGGCGATTATCCCGTCCGTATTTTGGACGGGATGGACGGGATGCCGCCCGGCCAGAGCCTGCGTCTTTGATTCTCAGCGAAGATCGGGACATAAACGCATACCACTGACACGCAGCATTCTTGCATCATATAACGATTGAGAGGAGAACTATGCTTCAGATTGGTACGGTTTCTCTGGACAATAACATCATACTGGCGCCGATGGCAGGGGTAACGGACCTGCCTTTTCGTTTGCTCTGCCGCGAGCAGGGCGCGGGGCTGGTCTGCTCGGAGATGGTGAGCGCGAAAGCCATTTATTATAAGAACAAAAACACGGATGTCCTGATGGCGACCTCGCCGGAGGAGAGGCCGGTGTCCATCCAGCTGTTTGGCTCGGATCCGGACATCATCAGCGAGATGGCCGCCGCGATCGAGGACCGGCCGTTTGACATCCTCGATTTTAACCTGGGCTGTCCGGTTCCGAAGGTGACCAGAAACGGCGAGGGCTCCGCCCTGATGCGGAATCCAAAGCTCGTAGAAGAGATCCTCACAAAGACGGTCCGTGCAATCAAAAAGCCGTTGACCGTGAAACTCCGCAGGGGATTTTCTGAGGATGAAATCAATGCGGTCGAGATCGCCCGCATCGCGGAAGCCTCCGGAGTATCGGCGGTCGCCGTCCATGGACGCACCCGCGAACAGTTTTATTCCGGGAGGGCGGACTGGGACATCATTCGCCAGGTCAAAGAGGCGGTGAAAATCCCCGTCATCGGAAACGGAGACATTGATTCTCCGCAGGCCGCGAAGCGCATGCTCGAAGAGACCGGCTGCGACAGCGTCATGGTCGGCCGGGCCGCCCGGGGAAATCCCTGGCTGTTTCACAGGATCCGGGCTTATCTGGAGGACGGGACGCTTCTTCCGCCGCCGACCCATGATGAAGTAAAAGCCATGATGCTGCGCCACGCCCGGATGCAGGCGGAATGGAAAGGAGAATACATCGGAATCCGTGAGATGCGCTCCCATATCTCCTGGTACACGGCAGGATTTCCGAACTCCTCCCGCCTGCGCGCGGCGGTCAACCAGGTGGAAACGCTGACGGAGCTGGAGACCCTGCTTGAAGAGCGGTTTTAAAATAAACGAAATTGCTGAAAATGCCCGTTCAGATTTTCTTGACAAACCAGGTGGAAACCGTTACAATACTGTAATCACATAGCGCAGGTGCATTTTTGACGATATTACGTGGGGTGAAGTGCGGATTTTGACTTCGTTCCTGTTGGTCATGTCGGTCAGAAAAGCGTGTCCGCGCCTGTCACGGTTGTATGAACTCTCATCAGTGTGCCGTATTTCGAGGATTTTCTCGTTGCGGCACACTGATTTTGGGAAAGGACAGCCGTTACAGGACAGGAAACGGCATTCGTCGTTTCCTGTTAAACAATGTAAAAGCTACAGGGAAGGTGTGTAGAATCAAATGGAAGAAAAGAAGAATTTAATGACATATGCGGGGCTGCAGAAGCTGGAAGATGAGCTCCATGAGCTGAAGGTCGTGCGCAGAAAAGCTGTGGCGGAGAAGATCAAAGAAGCCAGAGAGCAGGGCGACATTTCGGAGAACGCCGAGTACGACGCGGCCATGGACGAACAACGCGACATCGAGGCGCGGATCGAGGAAATCGGCAAGCTTCTGAAAAACGCGGAAGTCGTAGTAGAGGATGATTTTGATGCCGGCAAGATCAATGTCGGCTGCACCGTAAGGGTATACGATGTAGAGTACGAGGAAGAGATGGAATTCCAGATTGTGGGTTCCTCCGAGGCAAACAGCCTGCAGGGCAAGATCTCCAATGAATCTCCGGTCGGCAAAGCACTGATCGGTCATTCGGTCGGCGAAGAGATTTCCGTAGAGACACAGGCAGGCATGATCGAGTACAGGATTCTGGAAATCAAGCGGACCGAGTAAGCTTTAAGGAGCAGGTGAGGAGAGTGAGCAGATTGGCAGAACAGCAGAATCAGAAGACACAGCAGGCGGACACAAAACAGCTTCTGAAGGTGCGCCGTGACAAATTAAAGGAGCTGCAGGAGAGCGGGAACGACCCGTTTCAGATCCGGAAATACGACGTGACGAACCACAGCAGGGAGATTAAAGACCGGTTTGATGAGTTTGACCAGAAAACGGTCAGCGTGGCGGGACGGATGATGTCAAAGCGCGTCATGGGCAAGGCTTCCTTCTGCAACATCCAGGATCTCGAAGGCAGCATTCAGATTTATGTAGCCCGAGATTCCATCGGAGAAGAGGAATATAAGGCATTCAAGAAGATGGATATCGGCGACATCGCCGGGATCGAAGGATTCGTATTCCGGACAAAGACCGGCGAGACCTCCATCCACGCGTCGAAGGTCGTGCTGCTCTCAAAAAGCCTTCAGATCCTTCCGGAAAAATACCATGGCCTGACCAATACCGATATGCGCTACCGTCAGCGCTACATCGACCTGATTATGAATCAGGACGTAAAGGATACCTTTGTCAAACGCTCAAAGATTATCAGCGCGATCCGCCGCTACCTGGACGGAGAAGGCTTTCTTGAGGTGGAGACGCCGATGCTTGTGGCAAACGCCGGCGGCGCGGCCGCACGCCCGTTCTCAACCCATTACAATGCACTGAACGAGGACGTCAAGCTTCGCATTTCCCTGGAGCTCTATCTGAAGCGCCTGATTGTCGGCGGGATGGAGCGCGTCTACGAGATCGGCCGCGTTTTCCGCAACGAAGGCCTGGACACCCGCCACAATCCGGAGTTCACTCTGATGGAGCTCTATCAGGCATTTACCGATTATCATGGCATGATGGATCTGACTGAGAACCTGTACCGCCATGTCGCACAGGAGGTACTCGGCACGACCACGATCACCTATCAGGGCACCGAGATGGATCTGGGCAGGCCGTTCGAGCGCATCACGATGGTCGACGCAGTGAAAAAATATACCGGTGTGGATTTTCACGAGATCCATACGGTTGAAGAAGCGCGCGCGGCGGCAAACGAGCATCATGTCGCGTTCGAAGCGCATCACAAAAAAGGCGATATCCTGAATCTCTTTTTCGAGGAATTCGTAGAAGAGCACCTGATTCAGCCGACCTTCGTAATGGATCATCCGATCGAGATCTCTCCGCTCACCAAGAAAAAGCCGGAGAACCCGGACTACGTCGAGCGTTTCGAGTTCTTCATGAACGGATGGGAGATGGCCAACGCCTACTCCGAGCTGAACGACCCGATCGACCAGCGTGAGCGCTTCAAGGCCCAGGAAGAGCTTCTCGCACTCGGCAACGAGGAGGCCAACACGACCGACGAGGACTTTCTCTACGCCCTTGAGCTCGGCATGCCCCCCACAGGCGGCATCGGCTTCGGCATCGACCGTATGGTCATGCTCCTGACTGACTCGCCGGCCATCCGCGATGTGCTCCTCTTCCCGACCATGCGTCATCTGGAACAGTAAACCCCTAAATATGCCTGAAAATGCAGGCATATGGAACAATATCTTGTGGTTTTGAAGCCTGTTAGAGATGCTGTATGATTTAATTTATGGAATAAGAAATTCCGCAGGAAAAGCATGGCAGCAGCTAAAAGCAGGCACACAGAAAGCTGTCAGTATGTATTTGTTTTACTGGCAGCTTTTTTCTTTGAAAATTACAGGTATTAGAAGCGTTTGACAAGTGTGATTGATTGCTGGACGGCGTAAATATTTTGCACTGCTGTTTGGCAAAGAGATTCGGATCATCTTTAAGGATGAGGAGGAATGCTGTTCAGTATTGACCTGTAACGATGAGAATTCGCTTGCCTGTGCAATTATTATATGTATGAAAACTCCAATCAAAGGAAAATAATGAATAAACGAAATTATCAAAGGGAATTAGAGCAGACCCTCAGGGGGCTGTCCGCGAATGCAGGTGAACCGGCCGCTGTGCGGGAGGCTCCGACTCTGCTGCTGCACAGCTGCTGTGCGCCGTGCAGCAGTTATGTGCTGGAATATCTGTCGCGGTACTTTCGGATTACGGTGCTGTACTATAATCCGAACATTTATCCGGAGGAGGAATACTTTCGGCGCATGGAGGAGCAGCGACGCCTGATTGAGGAGATGGGCGCAAAACAGGTGCTGCCCAATCCGGTAAGCCTGATAGAAGGAAGATTTGACAGCAGGGAATTTTACGAGGCGGTGCGCGGACTGGAGCAGATTCCGGAAGGAGGAGCGCGGTGCGAGGCCTGTTTTCGGCTGCGCCTGGGGGAGGCGGCAAGGGCGGCTTCGGATGGCGGTTTTGATTATTTTACGACGACGCTGACGATCAGTCCGCTGAAAAACGCACAGAAGCTTAATGAGATCGGCGAGGCGCTGGCCGGGGAATATCAGATAAAGTGGCTGCCCTGTGATTTTAAGAAGAGAAATGGCTATAAGCGCTCGGTGGAGCTCTCGGCCGAGTATGGGCTGTACCGGCAGGATTACTGCGGGTGCGTGTTTTCGAAGCAGGAGCGGGCAAAGAATGCCTGAGACGTTTTTTTGCCCTTGCAAGAATATGCGGCCTGTGATAGACTCTGAGTTGTCTGAATTGGTGATACTGACATGGTACGATAGACGCAGCTTGCAGAGAAAATAAGGCTGGACGAGGAGATTACAGAGATGGCTCAATTGTGGGGCGGAAGGTTTACGAAAGCGACGGATCAGATGGTCTATGATTTTAATGCGTCGATTTCGTTTGATAAGCGGCTGTACCGGCAGGATATTGAGGGCAGCCTGGCGCATGTGAAGATGCTCGCGAAGCAGGGGATTCTGACGGAGGCGGAGCGGGATGTCATCACTGGCGGCCTGGAAGGGATTCTGGCGGATGTGGAGAGCGGCGCGCTTGCGATTACCTCTGAATATGAGGATATCCACAGCTTTGTGGAGGCGAACCTGACAGAGCGCATCGGGGATGCGGGGAAAAAGCTGCACACCGGACGCAGCCGCAATGATCAGGTGGCGTTGGATATGCGGATGCATGTGCGCGAGGCGGTCAAAGAGACGGACCGTCACCTTCTGGTGCTTTTGAAGGTGCTGTACCGGATTATGGAGGAGAACATTGACACCTTTATGCCGGGCTTTACGCATTTACAGAAGGCGCAGCCCGTGACGCTCGCCCATCACATGGGCGCCTATTTTGAGATGTTTTGGCGCGACCGTTCGCGGCTCGCTGATATTTATAAAAGGATGAATTATTGTCCGCTCGGGGCGGGGGCGCTCGCGGGCACGACTTACCCGCTTGACCGGGATTATACGGCTGCATTGTTGGGCTTTGACGGGCCGACACGGAACAGCATGGACTCGGTTTCGGACCGGGATTATGTGATCGAGTACCTGAGCGCGCTTTCTACGATCATGATGCATCTGAGCCGTTTTTCGGAAGAAATCATACTTTGGAATTCCAATGAGTACCGGTTTGTGGAGCTTGACGACGCCTACAGCACCGGCAGCAGCATCATGCCGCAGAAAAAGAATCCGGACATCGCCGAGCTGGTGCGCGGCAAGACCGGCCGGGTGTACGCGTCCCTGATGGGAATCCTGACGACCATGAAAGGGATTCCGCTCGCTTATAATAAGGATATGCAGGAGGACAAGGAAGGCACGTTTGACGCCATCGACACGGTGAATTCCTGCCTGCCGCTTTTCACCGGGATGCTGGATACGATCAAATTCCGCAAAGATGTGATGGAAGCTTCCGCGAAGAATGGATTTACCAACGCGACGGACGTGGCGGATTATCTGGTAAACCATGGCGTTCCGTTCCGCGACGCGCACGGCATCTCCGGCCGGCTGGTGCTGCGCTGCATAGAAGAGAACAAGGCGCTGGACGATCTGACCCTGGAGGAGTTCCGTTCCGAGAGCGATGTATTTGAGGAGGATATTTACGAAGCCATTAGCATGAAGACCTGCGTGGAAAAACGCCTGACAAAAGGTGCACCCGGCGAGGCCGCCATGCGGGAAGTACTGGAAATTTATAAGAACTATCTGAATAATGAAAAGGGATTGTGAACGATTGCGGGCATAACGTCTGTAAGATGCGGCGTGGAATTTCTGCGTTCTTGTATCTGCGGCAGTGTATTCCGCCGATGAAATACATGGTATTAAGGTGAACGAGCGCTGTTCGTATAGCTATTGTGTAAGGCTCATGACGAGTCGAAAGATCATTGATATCCGGGCAGGCATTCGTGCATGAAATAAAGGAGGGCGGGCATCGCTGCCCGCCAGAGAAAAATGTATGAAAAACAAATGTTGGTCTGATGTCCTTCATTTGTTTCATACGCGATTATACGCGGGAAATGTGTTGAGAATATGTCCGGTTTATGAAGGGTGTGTGAAAAATACTTCTGCGCACAAAGTAAAACGACTAAATTCGTTTACTATAAAAATAGTGGAGAAGAAGAATTTATGTCTTGACATAACAGAAAAACGTGTGTATACTCTGGAGACATATGTGTGCGGCACAAAGACATGGCCTGAAAAAAACTGCATTCTAATTTCCCGTGGCGTTTGGCCGCTGCCACAAAGGTTCTTTTGCTATTGACATGATTGCTGATTGTCATTTGACCTGAGTGAAATGCTGAAGCGCAGGTGTGCAAAAAAGCGTGAAGTTACTAAATATGAGGAGATGTGAAAAAATGAGTCAGAAACTGAAGGTTGGTATTCTGGGAGCGACAGGCATGGTGGGACAGAGATTTATTTCCCTGCTGGAGAATCATCCGTGGTTTGAGGTGGTTACGGTGGCGGCGAGCCCGCGCAGTGCCGGTAAGACCTATGAGGAGGCCGTCGGCGGCAGATGGAAGATGACGACGCCGATGCCGGAGGGTGTGAAAAAGCTGATTGTCAAGAATGTCAATGAGGTCGAAGCCGTGGCGGCGACCGTGGATTTTGTGTTTTCTGCTGTTGACATGTCAAAGGACGAGATTCGCGCGATCGAGGAGGAGTACGCGAAGACGGAGACGCCGGTCGTGTCGAACAACAGTGCGCACCGCTGGACGCCGGACGTGCCGATGGTGGTGCCGGAGATTAATCCGCAGCATTTTGACGTGATCAAATTCCAGAAGCAGCGACTTGGCACGACGCGCGGGTTTATCGCGGTAAAGCCGAACTGCTCAATTCAGAGCTACGCTCCCGCACTGAGCGCATGGCGTGAGTTCGAGCCGTACGAGGTGGTGGCGACGACCTATCAGGCGATTTCCGGAGCGGGCAAGACCTTTAAGGACTGGCCGGAGATGGTGGAAAACGTGATTCCGTACATTGGCGGCGAGGAAGAAAAGAGCGAGAAGGAGCCGCTCCGCCTCTGGGGAACGATCGAGGACGGCGTGATCAAACCCGCGGCTGAGCCGAAAATCACCTGCCAGTGCATCCGGGTACCGGTGCTGAACGGCCACACAGCGGCGGTATTTGTTAAGTTCCGCAAGCAGCCGACCAAAGAGCAACTCATTGAGAAGCTGGTGAACTTCTCCGGGATCCCGCAGAAGCTGGAGCTGCCGAGCGCACCGAAGCAGTTCATCCGGTATATGGAAGAGGACAACCGCCCGCAGGTCGTGCTCGATGTTGACTATGAGAATGGGATGGGAGTGTCCATCGGCCGTCTCCGCGAGGATACGATCTATGATTACAAGTTTGTCGGCCTTTCCCACAATACCGTGCGCGGCGCGGCAGGCGGCGCGGTGCTCTGCGCCGAGACGCTCAAAGCGCTTGGGTATATTGCGGCAAAATAAATGAAGGATATGCGTGAACCGGACGTGGCTTTAGCTACAAAAATTCCCTGCCGGTTCTGTGCATAAAAACAGCCGTCCGCTCCTTTTTGGGCAGGGCGGCTGTCTTTTTCACGGAGCCGGGCAAGGAAAAATTTTCTTTTCCTCTCGTACTTCTACATTATTTATGATACAATGATTCAGGAAAGTAAGCTGCCCAATGGCAAATAAAATACCAGCA
>JAJQDT010000147.1 GCA_021202075.1 Lachnospiraceae bacterium
AGAAAAGTTATGATATTTTTATTAAAAATCATAACTTTTCTATTACATAGTATTTTCTTTTTTAAAGATTACAAAAGATGAGGAGCCAGGTAACTTAGATACCATCCCCACCCCGTGAATAGTAACTATTCTCTTTTGCGTATTCTTCATATTTGGCCCGCGACATCAGCGCTCCGCTCTAAACCATGGCAACGCACTAAAAAACAGCCGCTTCCGAATTCCGGTATACGGCTGTTTCTGTAGTATTCTGATAATGAAACGACTTTCGTGGTTTGCTATAGCTGATATTCTTTTACCTTTCGGAACTCACATCCGTCAGCGGTTCGTGCATACTCCTTTCGCATTCAGAATATACTTCCCGATCTTTTTGTTCTTCTGCATAACGCCTTTCTTAGAGAAGTAATAATAGTATCCTTTAATCTTCTTCCATCCGGTGACCATCTTGCCGTTGGAGCTCAGATAATACTTTTTGTTATTGATGGTAAGCCAGCCGGTCTGCCGCACCCCCGTATCGGGATCCAGATAATACTTGCTGCTGCCAACCGTGATCCAGCCGGTCTGCATCACGCCGGTATTCTTTTTGAAGTAATAGTATTTCCCGCCAATCTTAGTCCAGCCGCTCGCTCTCTGCCCCACCGGGTCGCTCTTTTTCCGCAGATAATAGATATTATCGCCCAGAGTCAGCCAGCCGGTCTGGCGTACGGCTGTATCCGGATCCAGATAATACACGCTTCCGTTTACTGTGATCCAGCCGGTCTGACGGGCGCCGGTATCCGCATCAAAGTAATACGTCTTTTTATTAATCGTGATCCAGCCAGTCCGCATCACACCGGTTGATTTATTAAAGTAGTAATATTCCCCGTCAATGAGCTGCAGTCCGGTCACGCGGTAGCCATCGGAATCAACATAATATTTCTTGTATTTCACCGTCAGCCAGGTACTCGTCGCAATCGTACCATCCGACTGTACGTACCAGTAATCCTCCCCGTCGGTCTGCCAGCCTTCCGTGGTCCGCCGTGACGCGGCTGTCGTCCTCGGAGTGATAATTTTAGAATAATCCTTATAGCTGATATCCAGGTCAATGGCCGTTGTGATGCCATTGATGGTCCCCGCGCTGCCCACGTTGTACTGCCACATGGAAAGCGGCGTGGTCGTCGGCATCGTATCACCATGATTTTTAGTCCAATACGCAACCCATAAATCATATCCCGCCAGAGACACCAGATTCAGATTGTACTGAAAATAGCTGTCGCTTGAGTAAATCATCGGATAATATCCGGCATCCGCAATAACCTCCATAAACGCAAGAACCAGCTTCGTTCGTTTCGCCTTCGTCATATTGCTATAGACCGAATCCTCGATGTCAATCGCAATCGGATACGAAATCTCATAGCCATCCACCAGATTCAGCACGTATTCTGCTGCGCCCTGCATATCGGACACCGTCGTCGCCGTCGCATAATGGTAGACCCCGACATAAACACCCGCCGACAGGGCACCCGCAACGTTTACATCGAACATGCTGTCTGGCGTGGCTACTCCATTCTTGTAACGTCCGGTCCCAATCATGGCAAACTCAATCCCGGACTTTTTCACTTTCTTCCAGTTGATGGTACCCTGCCACTTTGAGACATCAATCCCGTAAATCTCCGTCGCAGCCTGCGCCTGCTGCGGCTGCACGGACAGAACCGTGACGAGAACCGTCATCGCCAGCAGAATCGTATGTAACAGTCTGCGGATCCGCGTGTTACGAACACCCGGCCGCAGCTCTCCAATTTCTGTATTCCCTTCGTTTTTGTTATTTGTACCTCTTATTACTGTATTCATCCGGCTCCCCCTTCTCCGTTTTCATCCATTGTAACGAATTCCTCGTAAATATACAAGAACTTTTTCTTTTTTATTAATTCTTTTTTACTAAACAGTTACGAAAAGGCCTCTGCATCTGATTATTTCAGCATGTAGAGACCTTTTCTGCAATCAAAAATGTACTATCGTCCAGAGATGAAACCCTTTTCCCCCGCATTAGCGCCGATATTGACCTACTCCGCCTGGCAGGCAGAACCATAAATCATCATAAATTACAGACAATATTCTTTCAGAAGTGCATCCCTGTAATCAGGCTCTGTCACGACACGTTTCGCATCAGCAATCCGGTTTTCCTGAAAAAGCCGGTTTATAAGAGATGAAAGACTGTCCAGTCCAATAATCCTGCCTTCGGTTTTTCCCTCAATCAGCCCTTTCTTCTTACCTTCTGCTATCCCCTCAGCCTTTCCTTCTGCTATCCCTTCGGCCTTTCCTTCTGCTATCCCTTCGGCCTTTCCTTCTGCCTTTCCTTTTTCCCATTCTCGTTTAATCTCATCTGCAAAAAGTTCATCTAACGCTTCACACATCATTGCTGTATCGCCTCCTTTCGCCTGCCGGTTCGCGCGAATAATCGTATCCATGTAATTCTTATAATCTGGTTCATTCTGATGCTCCTTGCATATGCTGCCGATTGGTTTCAGAAGCGTATGGTCAGTCAGATGATTGGTCAGCGCACACAGCCACAGGTATTCCTGCCATGGCAGCTGCGACGTGACAACCAGCTGTAGGGGTATTTCTTCATTATTTATAGAATACAACCCCGGAATGATTTTTGCAAGTACATTTTTCGCATTTCCCCATACCGGATGCAGCGGTTTCGTTTTTATGTATTTCCACAGATTGCGGGGAAAGGAGCTGGAAAAATCCTTACGCGGCCCTGCGCAAAAAAATTGCCCGTGCAGCATTCTGCACAGGCAATTTTTTTGTGGGAACACGTTAACAGACGTGTTCCATCATTCCATTGTTGAAATAAGAGCAATTCCCCCAAAGATTCCAAAGACGGACTCACAGGAGCACCTTTTTACTTACGCCTCGCGCGTCAACAGCGAATGTCCGGTCATCTCGGCGGGCTGTTCCATCCCCATCAGGTCAATCAGGGTCGGCACGATGTCCGCCAGGCGGCCGCCTTCGCGCAGGCCGACGCCCTCGCCGCAGTTAACAAGAATGAACGGCACCGGATTCGTTGTATGAGCGGTAAACGGCTCGCCGGTCTCGTAGTCGATGAGCTGCTCCGCATTGCCGTGGTCCGCACAGATAAACAGCTTGCCGTCCATGGATTTCACCGCGTCTACAACCTTGCCCACACACTCGTCCACGGTCTCGATGGCCTTGATCGCCGCGCTGAGCACGCCGGTGTGGCCAACCATATCCGGATTCGCGAAATTTGTGATGACAACGTCGTATTTGCCGGAGGTCACTGCGCCGACAATCTTCTCGCAGACCTCCGGAGCGCTCATCTCCGGCTGCAGGTCGTAGGTCGCCACCTTCGGGGACTTTACAAGAATGCGGTCCTCGCCCGGGTTCGGCGCCTCAACGCCGCCGTTAAAGAAGAAGGTCACGTGCGCATATTTCTCGGTCTCGGCGATTCTCGCCTGCGTCATATTGTGCGCCGCAAGGTACTCGCCGAACGTGTTCGTCACGGAAATCTTCGGGAATGCGACGGTCTTATTCGGAATGGTCACATCGTAATCCGCGAAGCATACATAAGTCACATGGATGCGCTTCTCGCGCTCAAATCCGGTAAAGTCATCACAGCAGAAGGTGCGCGTCAGCTCACGGGCACGATCCGGGCGGAAGTTGAAGAAAATCACAGAGTCCCCGTCCTTAACGGTCGTGACCGGCGCTCCATCCTTCATTACCACGGTCGGCAGCACAAACTCGTCCGTGACGTCATTTGCATAAGACTGCTCGACAGCCTCCACGCCGGAAGCGGCCGTCTCACCCTCGCCGTAAACCAGGGCGCGGTATGCCTTTTCCACGCGATCCCAGCGATTGTCACGGTCCATCGCGTAGTAGCGGCCCGACACCACGCCGATCTCGCCCACGCCAATCTCCTGCATCTTGTCCTGAAGCTCCTGCACGTAGTCTTTGCCGGAGGTCGGCGGCGTATCACGGCCGTCGAGGAAGCAGTGCACATATACCTTCTTCAGTCCGTAATTCTTTGCCATCTGAAGCAGTGCATACACATGGGTGTTGTGGCTGTGTACGCCGCCGTCAGATAACAGTCCCCACATATGAAGACTGGAATCGTTCTTCTTCGCGTTCTCCATCGCGCGTTTCAGCTCGGGATTTTCAAAAAAGTCGCCGTCCTCGATCTCTTTCGTAATCCTTGTCAGATCCTGATAAACCACGCGCCCCGCGCCCATATTCATATGGCCGACTTCCGAGTTGCCCATCTGGCCGTCCGGCAGTCCGACGGAAAGTCCGCTCGCCGCGCCCTGTACAAAGGGGCAGGTCGCCATCAGATTATCCATGACCGGGGTCGCGGCCTGCGCGATCGCGTTGCCCTCCGTCTTCTCATTCAATCCATATCCGTCCAGAATCATTAAAACTGTTGGCTTCTTCATTCTCATTTCTCCTATCTGCCGTCGTGACACTCTCTTTCTCATCCAGCGGTCATCCGGCTCTTTTTCAATAATATCGTCCTTCTTCCTTCGGCACATAACCTGTCCGTACCCGCATCGCGATTTTTTTCGCGGCTTTCATTGTACAAGCCATTCGCGCCCGGAGAAAGCATTTGTCAAACAGGCCGGTTCAGAAAGCCTTCCTGTCAGACAGATTTTTCCTATCCGAGTATAACACGCAGTTTTCAGAAATACAACCAAAAATGCTAAGATTCTCAACGCATAAAAATTTGAGATTTGTACTTTATAAACCGCTCATACACAAAACAGGAAAAGAACTGCAGCAGCACGTTTAGCGGCTGATGGCAGTTCTTTCCCTGTTCCTCTTTTCTTTCGTATCCTGATCCGGATAAACCGGAAACAATTTTTTCCCATTTTGCGCAGAAAACGGTTCGAATGCTCCCAGGATGCCAGGATCAAAAATATTTGTAACGAGACATCTGCGGATTACTCCGTTACAGCCTCCGTCTCCACTTCGGTCTCTTCCTCGGTATCCGCGTCCATGTACTCTGCAGACAGCGCCGCGATGGTGCCATCCTCAAGCATCTTCTCGATGGAAGCGTTGATGGTCTCAAGCAGCTCGTCGTTGTCCTTCGCTACCGCGATAGCATATTCCTCTGCACCGAACGCATCCTCGTCCTCAACAATCTTCAGTCCTTCATTGTCGCCAACATACTTCTCTGCTGTCGCGGAGTCGATGACAACCACGTCGCATTTGCCGTTTACCAGCTCCATGATGGCTTCGCTGCCCTTCTTGAAGGACTCATACTCATAGCCAAGCTCCTGCACGCAGGTCTCTCCGGTATAGCCCTGGATGACGCAGATGGTCTTGCCCTCCATATCAGCCGCACAGGTGATCTCAGAATCCTCCGGCACGATCATAACCTGCGTCGCGGTATAATACGGGGTAGAGAAATTCACGGATTCCGCGCGCTCCTCGGTAACAGTCATGCCTGCGATAACCGCGTCAATCTGGCCATTCTGCAGCGCAATCAGAAGGGAGTCAAACTCATAGTTCGCAATCTCTACTTCCATATCGTTGTCATCGCCGATCTGTTTTGCAATCGCAATGTCAATACCGTCATAAATATCGATCACGCCTTCCGCAACCACATACTCAAACGGCGGGAATTCCGGGTTTGTGCCGAAAACAAGTGTGCCCTCCGCGGATGCGCCAGCGCCCACCAGCATGGTCAGGCTCAGTGCCGCCGCAATTGCTTTTGTCATTTTTTTCATTTTTTAAATTCCTCCTCTTTCTTTTCTTATCTTTTTCGTAACGATTCAGAACAGCAGGCCGCAGGTCTGCGCACCGCCTGGATCTGAACGATTACATCTATAATATGAAAGCCCAATTGCATGGCCCGCATATCCCTTCTGACTGCGCCGAGGCTTTTATGGTCTGCAATAGCGCCGCCCAAACGCGAAGCGTTTCTTTCATTGGCGGCGCGTTCTGCCCTCGCCGGGTGGCATCCTCGCCCTTCGGGCGGGATATCCGCCGAGCTTAGGCGAGGGGGCGCTTCCATTCGCGTGTCAGGCGGTGCAGTCAAGTGAAAATCCCATTGTCAAAGCACCTTGCTCAGGAACAGCTTCGTGCGCTCATTCTGCGGATTTGCAAAAATCTGCGCCGGCGTACCCTGCTCCATGATAATCCCCTGATCCATAAACAACACCCGGGACGCCACCTCTCTCGCAAATCCCATTTCATGTGTGACAATCACCATCGTCATCCCGGATTCGGCGAGCTGCTTCATTACCTCCAGCACCTCCCCGACCATTTCCGGATCCAGCGCGCTCGTCGGCTCATCGAACAGCATGATCTCCGGCTCCATCGCCAGAGCCCGCGCGATGGCGACTCTCTGCTTCTGTCCGCCGGAAAGCTGGGCCGGATAGGCGGCCGCCTTCTCCTCCAGGCCGACCATTTTCAGCAGCCGTATTGCCTCCGAAGCGGCCTCTTCCTTGCTTCGTTTCTTCGTGAGCACCGGCGCAAGCGTCACATTTTCCTGAATCGACAGGTGCGGAAACAGGTTGAAATGCTGGAACACCATACCCATTTTCTGCCGGATATGATTCACATTCACCTTCGGCGACGTAATCTCCTCCCCATCCACGTAGATATGGCCCTCTGTCACCTCCTCCAGCCGGTTCAGGCATCGCAGAAACGTACTTTTGCCGGAACCGGAAGGCCCAATGACCACAACCACCTCGCCCTTATCGATCTCCTCACTGATCCCTTTCAGAACCTGGAGTTCGCCAAAGCTTTTATGTAAATTCTCTACTTTAATCATGCGCGTTTCCCCTTCTCCGTCGTCCCATCCGCATACGCCAGTTCCAATGACAAATCTGCGTATTTTCCAGCCACCAATATCATTTTCAAAAAAATACAGGAGCTTCTGCTTTGCACGCCGGATTCTGTCATACTCCGTTCTCAAATCAGCCGGAGTACTCTGTTCCCGGGCTGCGTCGAGGCTTTTATGACCTGCGATTCGCGCGTTAGGCGGTGCAAGATGGGTAAGTTATTTCGCGACAGTTCCTCACCTGACATCCGACTTTCTCAGCTGGTTCTCAATGCGTTTCAGCCCCAGATTCAGGATCTTGATCAGCACGTAATAAATGACAGCCACCGAAAGCAGCGGCAGCCATGGCTTAAACGTCGCGCTCTTGATATAATCGCCGGCCTTCTGAATGTCTACCAGCCCCACATAACCGACAATCGCCGTTTCCTTAATCAGTACAATAAACTCATTGCACAGGGTCGGGAAAATATTTTTAATCGCCTGCGGCAGGATAATCCGCGTCATAGTCTGAAAGGAGGTCAGTCCGAGCGACCGCCCTGCTTCTGTCTGTCCCTGATCGATCGACAAAATACCGGCCCGGAAAATCTCGGCGACATAGGCGCCCGAGTTAATGCCAAATGCAATCGCCGCGATGATCCATTTATCCCAGTAGATTTTCGCAAAAACGCCAAAATAAATAATCATCAGCTGCGTCACCGACGGCGTACCCCGGATCACATCCGTATAAACACCGCCAATCAGCTTCAGCAGCCGGTTTTTGGAAAGATTGCACAGGGCAATCAAAAAACCGATCAGGATACCAAGAATCGTCGCGACAAACGCCACCTTGATGGTCACGCCAAAACCGCCCACGAGAAGCTTGTACCGATCCTGTGTGATAAAGCACGTCACAAAATCCGCCTGGAAATTCGCCCACCACTCACTGACCCACGCCATAATTCATTCCCTTTCCTCAAGAAAGCGGATCGTTTCCTTTGAAACGATTCCCGTTCACCACTGACAGCCGTCCGTTTCCTTCGAAACAACTCCGGCTCTATATTGAAAAGCCGTCCGCTTCCTTCGAAACAATTTCGGCTCCCCGCAATTCCTGTATTTTTATAAATTTCAATGAATTTTTATTCACAATCTACAATAACACCATTCAATATATGTGTCAAATCATTTTTTGAACCACCGTGCCGGGTTATGTCCACAATCTTTGATTGTGGATGTGGGCATCCTGTCCAAAGGGCGGACGGGATATTCCCTCGCCGGGCGGCATCCCGTCCAAAGGGCGGACGGGATATTTACCAACCCTGTGCGGCAGCGTAGATGAGCAGATTTATCTGCCAAAGACAGCTGCCGCGCACAGCAGTCCGCCAGCCACGAGCGCGTCGATCGTACTGTTCGTCGCAAAATAATGCTCCAGCGGAAAGCAGTAGCACCAGAATAATGCGGTCGCCAGAGCAAACGCCGCAAGCTGCCGCACATACGGGAGGAAACGGGATCTCTGCGGTGTTTCTGTGATGCTCTCTGCCTGGAATCCACGGCTGTTCCCGCAGCTGGTCTCACCGTTTTTCAGGTTTCCCGGAGCAAAATCAGGTATCAGCATCAGAACGCTCAATAAATCCGTCATCGCAAACAGCAGAAAACAGGTTGAGCGCACAGAGCCCAATCCTGATCTCAGGATCGGCTGATATTCCAGAGAACAGGCCGCCAGCAATACAGCCAGCGCTGCCAGCCAGATATCATACACTATCTTTGATATTTTTATATTCATATGTATATCCCACGCTTTCTTTCACTATCCTGATTAAGTGCCTTCAGGTAAATCATCACATTACACACTTCTGAATATCATCACACTTTTCTCAGACAAGGGCGAAAATTCCGGGTTCTTACACCTTGTGGGCAGCCCGTTTTCTGCATCCCACAAAATCAGCAGCGTACCTGATTTTACACCAATGCGACTCTCTTCGCCGATGAATTCGTTGCTCACGCCGAGCGCCCGGCCGCAGGTCAAAACCGCATCCTCCAGCGTATATTTCAGTCCGCTCTCCGACACGCCTTCCGCGCACTCTCCCATGCAGAAGACAGAAATCATCCCGACCGCATCGGCTGAAAATGTAATCGTCTCATTCACAATCGCCGTAATGATATTGCCCTGCCCGATCAGATACGCTTCCAGTCCCTTTCGCGCCATCCCGGTCACAAGCTGCAGATTGGCAAGAGTGTGATCGAGCCGTTTCCCAAGCCCTCCATACAGAAAAAATGTCGTGCAGCCCTGTTCTTCGGCATAGGCAGCCGCAAGCGCCATATCGGTGTCATCCTTGATTGGGGAATGGCGAATCAGATGCCGGTGCTCCGGAACAAGATCAAGGGAATCAAAATCACCCAGCAGAACGTCCGGCTCCATGCCAAGCTCCTTCAGATATGTATAGCCGCCATCCGCAGCAATCACCAGATCATCCGGCTGCGGAACGGCCAGGCCGTTACCCGTTTGCTGCAAATCCGCAAAACCATCAAATTCACCCGCTCCAATTATAAAGCATCTCGACACCATTGTCGTTTTCGTCCTTTCAGTTTTTAATTGAGCCTCCCCAACCTCTTTTCGCTGCCCTTTTTACCTTTTATATTTAAGACCCACCGACAGCTTTTCATTCTGCCCGCATCTTTCCCCGGCTGTGCAATGCATAGAACCTTCGACCTGTCTCATGGATACAGTCTGCCGGAACATCAAGAGCAGCTTAAAGCCGCTTCCCCCACTCTACAGATCCACAATCCGGTATGTATGATGTACACCCGGCAGGAATTTTTCCAGCACGTCAGACGTGCGCAGCCTCAGACTGGAGGTGTTGACACAGGGATGGCAGCCAAAATACTCCGGCTTTGTCACATCACGGTCAATCAGCAGCTGCACCCGGTTCTCTTTGTCATTCATCAGCCCCATGATGCTCACCGCACCCGGATGAATATTCAGGAACTCAACCATATAGGATTCATCGGCAAAGGAAAGGCGCCCAGACGCAATCTGATGCGAAAGCTCTTTCGTGACAAATTTCTTTTTGCCCGGCATCAGCAGCAGGTAAAATATCGTCTTCTGACGGTTGCAAAGAAAGAGATTTTTGCAAATCTCAATCTGAAATAACTCGTCAACTCCTTTGCAGTCGTCAATCGTCATCGCCGCCTCGTGATCCGCGCGCTCATATGGAATCTCCAGCTTATCCAGCAAATCATAAACCGCGATCTCCCGACTCTGGCGGCCGCTCTCATCCTCCGGTCTCCCGTGATAAATCTCCATGTCTGTTCTCCTTGCCATGCCAGCCTGCCCGCTTCGCGGACACCATAGCTCATAAAGTCAAATATCCGTGCCTGCTATGTCATAAGGGGGAACAGCATCAAGCCGATCCTGCTATCATTTGTATCTCTACTCCGTTCAGTGCAAAAACAGCCTTTTGAACCAACGGCATATGCTCCTGTGCAATAGAAGCAGAAACACATTTATATGCATACCCAAACACGATGAAAGCCCCTGACAAACGAAAAGCAGAAAACTCAACCGAGCCTCTGCTTCCTCGCAAAAAAGTTAATTTCAGTCATTCCCAGAGTGCCGTTTCCCGCCATCTGACTCCTGGCAAGGCCAGGTGGGTAACCGCAGCGCCGGCGTCTGCCTTCCACTGCAAACGGAGGCCTGACATCGACCGACGCGATATAGGAATCCCATTTAAAGTAATTGCAGGTTCAACACGGCAGGAGTGTCGAACACCCCAGGAATGGAAACTGAAATAAGTATACCCCATTACGCGTTTTTTAGCAACCCGGTTTTTGGACTTTTCCCAAAACATTTTTGTAACAGGTCTGTGGCCTGCTGTTCAGAACAGCATCACACCCTTGCCAGAAACCGGCATGATTATAGCCAGACGCATCACTCATCCGCGCAGAGCTCCTCATAGCCCGCCCGGACTGCCTTGATGAAATCCTCGCTGTTCAGTACGGTCACGTTTTCCAGAGAAGTAATCAGCGCAAGGTCTTTCGTCATCTTCCCACTCTCGATGGTCTGGATGACCGCTTTTTCCAGGCGGTCGGAGAACTGCATGAGCTCTTCGATGCCGTCAAGCTCCCCGCGCTTGCGCAGAGCGCCGGTCCAGGCGAAGATGGTCGCCACGGAGTTGGTCGAGGTCTCCTCACCCTTCAGGTACTTGTAATAATGGCGCTGCACCGTGCCGTGCGCCGCCTCATACTCATATTTCCCATCCGGGGATACCAGAACGGAGGTCATCATGGCCAGCGAGCCGAATGCGGAGGAGATCATGTCGCTCATGACGTCGCCGTCATAGTTCTTGCAGGCCCAGATGAAGCCGCCCTCTGACTTCATCACGCGGGCTACCGCGTCATCAATCAGCGTATAGAAATAAGTAATCCCGGCCCTTTCAAAGCGGTCTTTGTACTCTGCTTCGAAAATCTCCTGGAAAATATCCTTGAAGGTGTGGTCATACTTTTTGGAAATGGTATCCTTGGTCGCAAACCAGAGATCCTGCTTCGTATCCAGCGCATAGTTGAAACAGCTGCGGGCAAAGCTGGCAATGGATTTATCAATGTTATGTACCCCCTGCAGCACGCCCGGCCCTTTGAACTCAAACACGGTCTCGCGAAGCTCCGCTCCATCCTCACCGGTAAACACCAGCTCCGCCTTTCCCGGACCCGGCACGTCGATCTCAACATTTTTATAAACATCCCCGTACGCATGTCTCGCAATCGTAATCGGCCTCTTCCACGTGCGCACATACGGCTCAATTCCCTTCACGGTAATCGGTGCGCGGAACACAGTCCCGTCCAGAATCGCGCGGATGGTGCCGTTCGGGCTCTTCCACATCTCCTTGAGATCATATTCCGTCATGCGGGCCGCATTCGGCGTGATCGTCGCGCACTTCACCGCCACGCCATATTTCTTCGTCGCGTTCGCACTGTCAATCGTGACCTGATCGTCCGTCGCATTGCGTGTTTCCAGTCCAAGATCATAATACTCACTCTTCAGATCAACGAACGGAAGAATCAGCTCGTCCTTGATCATTTTCCAGAGGACGCGCGTCATCTCATCGCCGTCCATCTCGACAATCGGTGTCGTCATTTTGATTTTTTCCATAATTTGCCTCCTCGTCATGTCATGCACCGTTTACGGTGCATGACGCAAGCCGCGCCATTGCGCAGCAATTTTGTTGCGCGGCTCTCCGCTTACTGTCATGCATCGTTTTCCCAAATTATAATGAATCCATGTAAATTACGCAAGCAAAATCTTCTATACAGGATCCCCCCGATTCCCGGGATTCGCTTTATGTTCTGTACGATAATGCTCCTGCCTCCCATATTTCAATATTCTCTCATCGCCCTGCGTCCTGCTCGAGCCCAGTCATCAGTTCCGTCTGGTATTTCCCGCTCTCTGCCTGCATCATCCCCTGGTACTTTTTCAGGTATGGCTTCCGAAATAATATAACAGAACATATAGATAAAAGGCAGCAGATGCGCACACCGAATCCTCTTTACAATAAAAACGTGCAGTGTGTCCATTTTGACACAACCAGCACGTTTTTTTGCAATAATCTGCATTTCCCTTTCAGAAAGCCGATCCTCAGTGCACGGTTTTCACCGAAAAAATACAACTTAATAAAACACCGAACAGCTGTCTGGCAGGCGTAGCATACTCCTGCGTCTCTCGGGTCGCCCCTGTCCGTACCATCGGCGTGTGGTCGCTACGAAATCCACCACCTCAGACAGCTGTCCGGGTAAAGCCTTATTAGACTATGTAAATAATACAGCATTTATGCTTTTTTGTAAAGAGAATTATTATTACGCAGCCTTTGTTGAAATCTCTTCTCACTCTCTCCTATCACAGTCAGAATAGAGTTCTTATACGCAGGATTGTCCGTAGACACAGCTAAACGAATCACCACATTCACATATTTCCCATCCTGCTTAAATCTCTTACAGACCAGAGCAGTATTAATTCTATCCCGAAAAATAAAATCCGGATCCTGTATGATGTCAGCAAATTGCGATGCATAAGTGTCATAAAACTCCTGTCCACGTCGTTCCTTTATATGACTAATACGTTCATCTGTAATTATAACGTCATCCGTCACAATATCATCCGTGACGCATTTATATATCTCAACATTGATTTTTCCAATAAAATGCACATTGATAACCAGCCTCTCCTGCTTTGCTGAGATTATTATATCACGCAACAATGATGTTGCCAACGCTAACTTATTCCAAACAGCATATTAGATAATATACGTAACAAATCCTTCAGATCGGCTTATATTTCCGCCGTTTGCGCTTCCGCCGTTTTTTCTGTCCATGCTGCTGGCGGTACGCGTTGATGGTCTCCAGTATCATGCTGTAGTCCCGCTCGAAAAGCTCCTCGCTGATCTGCGGGGCAAGTGTTTCCTCCGGGATACGCTCCAGAATTTTGTCGATGACAAATTCTTTGCTTTTCCCTGCGTATTTGGGCATGGCGTTGAGCTGCTGGATATGAACCAGCTCCGGCCGCCACAGAAGGCTCAGCTTCTTTTTGCGGTTCTTCTGCGGATTGTTTTTGGGATCCCGCAGGATGTAAAAGTCCGGATTGCCGTCTTCTGACTCTACCGTGATGATGCCCCAGTACTGCGGCACGTGCTCCTCGATGTGATGCGCATGGCTCGTGCCGACCACGACAATGTTCTGATCAAAATAGAGGTCATAGTCCTCGACCTGGCTTTTCAGGCGCGTGTAGGAATCCGCGTCGCTCTTGATTTCGATTCCGACCACCGTCTCGGGCGTAACCATGACGACATCCGCGCGGGAACCGCCCATCCGCTTTTCCTCGAAAATACGGATCTTGCCATAGTACGCCTCCAGATAGTCAAACAGGGGCTCGCGGATATCCTTATCGAGCAGAAGCCGATGCGCGGCCGGATCCTCCAGGTCTTTATCTATGTTTTTTCCTACATTCAACCCGGCAGTTGATTTTACCGATTCTGTAGTATTATCCGCAGCTGACATCATCTGATAACCTTCTAAACCTTCTAAGAAAACCTCCGGACACAGCTTCCTTTATTTCTTCGTTTCCTTCATAACAATTTCTGGCAAACTCAAACGAGAGTTCCGCCATTATGCTAAAACACTCCTGCTTCCATCTTCTAATTTTAAATCCGCATCGTCAGGCTGATACGCTTTTTCTGCAGGTCGACACTGAGCACTTTGACCTCGACGATATCGCCGACGCTCACGACCTCGAGCGGATGTCTGACAAACTTTTTATTGGAGAGCTGGGAGATATGTACCAGCCCGTCCTGATGAACGCCGATGTCGACGAACGCGCCGAAGTCGATGACGTTGCGCACGGTGCCTTTGAGGATCATGCCCTCGCGCAGATCTTTCATTTCCAGTACGTCTGTGCGGAGGATGGGCTTTGGCATCTCATCGCGCGGGTCGCGCCCCGGCCGACCAAGCTCGTTCGCGATGTCGCGGAGGGTCGGCTCACCGATGCCGAGCTTCTCTGCCATTTTTTTATAATCACGGATGCGGATCAGCTTCACGCCCTGCGCGGAAAAGCTCTCCTTTGTATAACCTAACTCCCGCAGCAGCTCTCCGGCCGCCTCGTAGCTCTCGGGATGGATGCTGGTACCATCGAGCGGCTCCTTACCACCCGTAATGCGCATGAAACCCGCGCACTGCTCGAAGGCCTTCGGTCCGAGCTTCGGCACCTTCAGAAGGTCGCGGCGGCTCTGGAAACGACCGTTTGCTTCACGGTAGGCGACAATGTTTTTCGCAATCGTTTTCGTGATACCGGAGATGCGCTCCATCAGCGGCGCGGACGCCGTGTTCAGATCAACCCCGACGCGATTCACGCACTTCTCGACCACGCCGTCGAGCGCCTCCCCAAGTTTTTTCTGATTCATATCGTGCTGGTACTGGCCGACGCCGATGGATTTCGGGTCGATCTTGACCAGCTCCGCGAGCGGATCCTGCACACGCCGCGCGATGGACGCCGCACTGCGCTGCCCCACGTCAAAGTTCGGGAACTCCTCGGTCGCCAGCTTGCTGGCGGAATAGACCGATGCGCCCGCCTCGTTTGTAATAACATAGGAAACCTTCTGCGGAATCTCCTTTAATATTTCCACAATAATCTGCTCCGACTCGCGTGAGGCCGTCCCATTCCCCACAGAAATCAGAGTCACGCCGTATTTGGCGATCAGCTTTTTCACCGTGTCCTTCGCGGCGCGGATCTTCGCGTCGTTCGTCGGCGCAGTCGGGAACACGACCGCCGTATCCAGAACCTTGCCAGTCGCGTCCACGACAGCCAGCTTGCAGCCGGTCCGGAATGCCGGATCCCAGCCGAGCACGACCTGCCCCGCGATTGGAGGCTGCATCAGAAGCTGCTCCAGGTTTTTCCCGAACACAGAGATGGCCCCATCCTCCGCCTTTTCCGTCAGGGCACTGCGAATCTCCCGCTCGATCGCCGGTCCGATCAGACGGTGATACGCGTCGTCCACCGTCTCCTTTAATACGGGGGTCGTGTAAGGATTCTCCCGGGTGATAACCTGATGCTCCAGATACAGCAGGATCTTTTCCTCCGGAGCTTCGATCTTCACCGTCAGGATTTTCTCCTTCTCGCCACGGTTCAGAGCCAGGATCCGGTGCCCCTGTGTCTTCGTCAGCGGCTCGGTATAATGATAGTAATTCTCATAGACAGACTCCGTTTTCTCGTCTTTCGCCTCGCTCACCAGAAGCCCCTCGCGCATCGTCAGGTCGCGGATTCGGATCCGGTAATTCGCCTCATCCGAAACCATCTCTGCCAGAATATCGCACGCGCCCGCGATCGCTTCCTCTGCCGTGTGAACTTCCTTCTCCTCCGAAATATAGGCAGCGGCGTCCTTCTCAAGCGGCTGCTCTGTCATCTGCAACAAAATCAGGTTCGCCAGCGGCTCCAGACCCTTTTCCTTCGCGATCGTCGCGCGGGTACGCCTCTTCGGGCGATACGGCCGGTAGAGGTCCTCGACCATCACCAGTGTCTGCGCCTCCTCGATCTGCGCCCGCAGTTCAGGGGTCAGCTTGCCCTGCTCCTCAATCGTCGCAAGCACCTGCGCCTTTTTCTCTTCCAGATTCCGCAAATAGGTCAGCCGCTCAAAAAGCGTCCGCAGCACCTCGTCATTCAGCGACCCGGTCGCCTCCTTGCGGTACCGCGCGATAAACGGGATCGTGTTGCCGTCGTCAATCAGCTTCACCGCTGCCTCGGCCTGCGCCGGGCGAATCTCCAGTTCCTGTGCAAGTGTTTTTATAATGTCCATAAAATCTCCAATCTGTCTATCTTAAAAAGTTATTTCCAGGCAAAGATTCTGAGCCTGCATTTATTTTAAATTCCCATGACTTTGTTAAACCAGGCACAGCCATAGTCATATATGATCCATCTATTTTCAACATACTTTGCAATTTTTTAAACTCCTCTGTGTTATCATAAATCACAGCCAAATCACATAGCGGCAAAATTTCTTTTAATCTGGTCAGCGAATTATCATATCGTTTCCTTATAAGTGCAGCATCAATCCCATGGCCGCCCTCTTTCACTCGCTGTTGGACCCTTTTTACAGCCAGTTCTGCATCCACCAGCCCGATATAATACAGTCGTATTAAAAATCCGCACTCTTTCGCTTTGAGAATTGATCTGGTAATCGTACGACCTGCAAGTGTTGTTTCCTGATTAAACGAAATGCCCTCATGAATATAGCGATTTACTCTTTTTGCGGCTTCCCTCATTGCCTTCCACTGATCGCCTTCAAGATTCCAGTTTCCACCCATAGACAGTAAGATCTCATCCGAATTAACTCGCTTTTCCTGCTCAGTTGGCTTCATAATGTTATAAATTGTAGATTTACCTGCCCCATTCACTCCGGCATAAAGGGTATATACTTTCTTTGCCTCATTTTTCATAATTTACCTTTTATAATTTCCTTCTGTCTCTGTTGAATAAAAAAATCACTGATCGTACGATAAAATAAATTTTCTTCTTCGTCCTCGATTTTTACCATATCGTTTAACAGTGCAGATTTAGGATTAAATGTATCCTTACACTGTAAATATGCCTCATGAATTTTTTTTCAGCAACTGTCTCTGACATTGTATCCGCTGCTCCTTTCCTATCCTGTGATTGCTTTATAGTAAAACAGATTATAACACATCCAGGCCTGTAACTTCAATCAGGATTTTAAACAATACACGGTTCATCATTTTTTTATATTTAATCTGCATATTATAAGGCTGCACATCTCTTGTTTTCTTTTTATAATTATGATATGATGCGAGCGAACTCGAGCTACGTCGAAGATTTTACATCGTGCTATCGGCGAAACAGGCAAGCAGAATGCACATGGAATTACGATACGGGATACCCAGGATGAGATGCAAAAGACAAATTCCTGCGATTGCAGCGGGAATGGCATCGCAGAAAGAAACGGAGTGACTTTATGAATAGCTATAATTATGATGATGAATACAACTGGGAGCAGCGCTCTGTACGCGGACGCAATCCGATGGCAACTGCGGCCGTCACGCTTGGTATCATATCCATTGTTTCGTGTTCTGCTTTCTATATTGCGCTTCCCTGCGGGGCGCTCGCGATCATCTGTGCCATCCTCTCCCGGGACAACCGACCGATGATCAGTAAAAGCAAAGCCGGCATCGTCTGCGGCATCATCGGAATGATTGCGACACTGATTGTTACCGTCTTCTCCTTCCGCTACATCCTCTTTACAGAGGACGGACGCGCCTACCTGGAATACTATTATCAGATGTACACGGGCGATCTCGACTTTGATATCGATGAGGCGCTTGGAGGGCTGTTCCCGTTCCTGTATGACTCAGAGAACGCCGATTCCAGGGACACGCAGGACAGCGGCGGTTCAAATGATGCCGGCGGCAGCAACGGGGATTCGGACTTCGGCGAGGATGGTTCCGGAAACAGCGATGACGGCAGTCAGGAACCCGGCTCCGGAACTGATGGATTCCGTGACGATGGCTCCGACTTTGGAGATTCTGAACCGGGCGGCTCATCCCCACAGCAAAATAATTCCGCCGACGAAGGAGGCTTTATCTGATGGAACGACCTGTTACAAAAGAAATCAAATGCTATGCGCGCTGTGTCCTGAAAAATCAGCACGCCGTACTCGCCGGCGTCACGCTTTTGCTCACTGCGCTGAATCTGGTGCTGAGTTATCTGGCGCTGATGGCGACCCCTTCCGGGACCGGCATCCTCAGCCTGCTGATTTATTTCGGATGTTCCATTCTGGTCAATATGGTTTACTATATTCTTCTCGCCGGGCTGTACCGCATTTATCTGGACATCTGCAACAACCGCTCCTGGCGCTGGACGGATCTGTTTTCCATGTTTACGGAGCATCCGGAGCCGGTAGCGATCTATTCCGTCCTGCAGTTTATCGTGACCTGGATTTTCATGCAGATCGCCTTCTGGTGGCTGGATGTGATGATTGGACGGCTGTTCTATGGAGAAGCGACCCAGGTGCTGTTCGCCACAGCGGTGCTGATTATAGCGGGAATTCTGTTCGTCTGCGTTGAGATTTCCTTCTCCATGACACTGTTTATCCATGCCGATGACACAAGTCTGTCCTTCCGGGATATGATGTCCGAGAGCTGGTCTCTCATGGACGGCATGCGCGGCCGCTACTTCACCATGCAGCTTTCCTTCATCGGGATGTATGCGCTGGCGCTGCTCTCCTTTGGCATCGGCATGCTGTTCGTACAGCCGTATGTGTACACGACATGCGGATATTTCTACAAAAAAATATCCGGCCATTAAAAACCGGATACTCGCGATGCCGCGCCATTGCGAAGCAATTTTAAATTTTATTGCGCGGCTTTCCACGTTTTCACCATCTGCTCCCGCAGAAACATCAGAAATAAAAAATTCAGAACTGCTCCGGCTTCTCTAACAGCACATCGATCAGCCGATATCCTTCCGGACGGAAAATCCCGCTCTCCACTGCGGTGCGCTCACAGTAAAAATTGGGTTCTGTCTGGAGTGTCTTTGTGCTGTCGTAGAGCAGGTACGGGATCGGATCGGAGGTATGGGTGCGGATGCGGATCGGGGTCGGATGATCCGGCATGACAAGCATCCGGTACGGCTCGCCGGAGGCGTCCATCTGTTCCTTTACAATACGGATAATCCGCTGGTCAAGGTTCTCTATCGACTGGATTTTTCGCTCCAGGCTGCCCTGGTGCCCCATCTCATCCGGCGCTTCCAGATGCACGTAGGCAAAATCCGCGCCGCCTTTCAGAAGTGCGTCCACCGCCGCCTGTGCCTTTCCCTCATAGTTCGTGTTCAGGCCGCCGTTCGCGCCTTCGACAATAATTACCTGCATTCCGGCGCCGATCGCAATGCCTTTGAGCAGGTCGACCGCCGAAATCATGGTGCCCTTTACCCCGTTCTTTTTTTCAAAGGAATCCACCATCGGCTTCGTGCCCGCGCCCCAGAACCAGCAGCTGTTCGCCGGATTCAATCCCCTGGCCTTTCGCTCCAGGTTGATCGGATGGTTTGAAAGAATCTCATAGCTGCGCTTCTGCATCGCAAGAAGCGCTTCATCCGCCGGCAGATACGGGCCGATCACCTCGGTGAGATGGTCGTGCGGCGGAGTCAGCTGCTCCAGGGCAGCGTCCATATGCGGCGCTGCTGCACCCGCTTTGATCACACAGTGGCGGTAGCTGGTTCCCACATAAAACTGATAGGTCTCACTTTCCAGTTCGTCCTGTACTGCCTTGAGCAGAACCGCGGCGTCCTCCGTGCTGATCTCATCTGAGCTGTGGTCGATGATCCGTTTCTGCTCATAGGGCTCCTCTTCCGTCAGCGTCACCAGATTGCAGCGCATCGCGACGTCGGTATCCTTCATCGGAACGCCGATGCTCAGAGCCTCCAGCGGAGACCGTCCGGTGTAATACTCACGCGGATTGTAGCCCAGAACCGCCAGATTTGCCGTATCGCTGCCGGGAGCCATCCCGTCCGGAATCGTCTTTACCAGCCCGATCTCCCCGGTTTTCGCCAGCTCATCCATCGCAGGCGTCACGGCCGCCTCCAGCGGCGTGCGCCCCTCCAGCGCCTCCTGCGGCTCATCCGCCATGCCGTCTCCCAATATTACTATATATTTCATTTCATTCTCCATCCCTTATCCATCCACGCCTGCCCTGGCAGCCCGTATCGTAATTCCATGTGCATTCTGCCTGTCTGTTTCGCCGATAGCACGATTCAAAAATCCTCGACGCAGCATAACCCCGACAGCCAGAATAAAATCCCATGCGTTCTCTTTTCTTTTGCAGTCAGCACCATCAGAATACTGATCACACCCATACCCTGTACAGTCTGGCAGCCCGTATCGTTATAGCATACAGATCATCCATGGCATTGCGCATTGAAGAAATCACACATTGACTAAATACTACGCCCGGATCCGGATCATCCCGAGAATCCGCTCTTCCAGCTTCGCCGCGCACTCCTGATAGTGCGCCTCCGTCATCACCGATGTGATGAATCCGTATTCGTCCGGCAGATCCGCCTGGACAACCGAGATTGCGCCAAATACACGCTCGACCTCTTCCCGGCTGCGCACATCGCCCGCGACGCGGACAAAGAACTGCTTCTCTGTCTCAGAGACCGGCTGCAGCTCCTGCTTTTCGGGGCTCCAGTCGGACATCACGCTGCGGCCCAATGTCTGCGCCTCCTCGATGACATCCGCCACGACTGCGCTCGCGGTCGCCTCTTTGCCGGCGCCCTGCCCGTAAAACATCGCGTCGCCGAGCATATTTCCGTGCACGAAGATCGCGTTAAACACGCCATTCACAAAATAGAGCGGGTCCGTTTTCTTTACAAGGAACGGAGCGACCATCGCGATGACCCTGTCGTCCTCCTTGTGACTGTAAGCCAACAGACGGATCGCCATTCCCAGCTCTTTCGCGTAGCGCACCTCCGCCGAAGTAATTTTCGTGATTCCTTCCGTATAGACATCCGTATAATCCACGCGTTTTCCATACGCCAGAGAGGACAGGATCGCAATCTTGCGGCAGGCGTCATGCCCTTCCACATCCGCTTCCGGGTTGCGCTCCGCATATCCCTTCTGCTGCGCCTCACGCAGTACATCGTCAAATTCCAGTCCCTCATCGGACATTTTGGTCAGAATATAGTTGGTCGTACCATTTACGATACCGGTAATCTCATCGATCACGTCCGCGCCGAGTGACGTGCGCAATGGGCGGATGATCGGGATCCCGCCTCCGCAGCTTGCTTCAAACAGATAACTCACCTGATGGGCTTTCGCAGTCTCCAGAAGCTCCGTTCCGTGACGCGCGACCAGCTCCTTATTTGACGTACACGCACTCTTTCCGGCCTCCAGGGCGCGTTTCGTAAACGGATAAGACGGATTCAGTCCGCCCATCGTCTCCACGACGATGCGCACCTCCGGGTCGTTGATGATCACGTCATAGTCATGCACAAGCTTTTCCTGTACCGGATCGCCCGGAAACTCCCGCAGATCAAGAACATATTTCACCCGCAGATCCACGCCGGTCTTTGCCAGAATACTGTCATGGTTCGTCTCGATCACCTTTACAACTCCGGAGCCAACGGTTCCATACCCTAAAACTGCTACTGCTATCATAGTAATCTCCTCATTTCTTCTATACCTGAACGTATTCCATTTGCAGGTAAAATTTTGCATTCCTGTCTCTATAGGAAACAACATTTGTCATCTCATTCTGAATCCATTCAGCCAAAACTGAACTTCAGAAGGATTCGAAAATAACACACGTATGTTTAAATCCGCATTACCTGAAATAAGCTCTCCTCATCATCAGGCAAACACATTTCACTCACGCGCCAGTATTTTCAGATACTGCACACCTTCCTTCGACTCAATCGTCTCGATCATACTCGAGATGTCTCCGGTCGACGGGAGCACCTCCACACTGAGCGTGAGCATCGCGACCCCGTTCGTCGGGATGCTCTGATGAATCGTCAGAATATTCGCGTGATAATCTGCCACTACATGGAGCACGTCGGACAGAAGCCCGGGTTCATCATGCATCTGCAACAAAAAAGTAAAGTTTTTCCCCTTTACCGTATCGCGAAATGGGAAAATATCTTCCTTATATTTGTAGAAGGAGCTCCGGCTGATGCCCACCGCGTCCGCCGCCTCCTGTACCGTAGAAGCTCGTCCGGTCTCCAGAAGACGCTTCGCCTCCACGACCTTCATCAAAACCTCCGGCACGGCCTTCTCCTTCACCACATAATATTTTGAACCATCCGGCATCTTCGAATCCCCCATCTGTCATCCGCTTCAAAACACACAAGTATCTCGTAAAAACAGCCCCTGTAAATCGCGCAAAAAAATTGCCTTCTTTGGCTGCCGGATGCGACAGACCGCAAAAGCAGATGGTGTTTGCACCACAAGAACATTTGTGTACCACGGATGGAATCTTACCATACTTCATGAAAGGATGCAAGTAAAAATTAACTGACAAGATGTTTCGTAAATCTTTTCGTGAAATTTTACTAATATGCATTTTGAAGCACAAAATCGAACTAGTAGACCGTATCGTAAGTACTTGTGCATAATGCGTAGGATGTTTTGTCGAGAGTGCGATGCAAAAACCGCAGGCGTAGCGGGGCGCTGAACGGTCCTGCGTGCCAGTGGCACGCGTTTAGGACGGACCGGAGCGAAGCGGAGACCCAGTGGACGTTCGCCTAGCGCCGACCGAAGCGGAGCGGAGACCGTCGAGGATTTTTGCATCGTGCTATCGGCGAAACAGGCAAGCAGAATGCACATGGAATTACGATACGGGCTACTAGCATTCCGAAATGGAAAGATAACCAGAAAAACTCCAGTCGGAGACTGTTATAAATACAGTGTCCGGCCGAAGTTTTTTTCAAAATCAATGTGTTTCGTTTTTTACTCCGCCTGCTCCAGGGGTTTTCCGCCCAGGGATACCCACTTCAGATAGGCATTGATAAACGGATCGAGCGCCCCGTCCATGACCGCGTCCACATTGCCGGTCTCTTCGCCGGTGCGCAGATCCTTGACCATCTTGTATGGCTGCATGACGTAAGAACGGATCTGGTTGCCCCAGCCAATCTCCTTCACTTCGCCGCGGATATCCGAAGCCTTTTCCGCATTCTCCTGCTCCCGCAGCAGAAGCAGCTTCGTTTTGAGCATCTGCATCGCCTTGTCCTTGTTCTGAAACTGGGAGCGCTCATTCTGGCAGGTCACCACAATCCCCGTCGGCAGATGCGTGATGCGAATCGCGGAGGACGTCTTGTTGATGTGCTGTCCGCCCGCGCCGCTGGAGCGGTACGTGTCGATGCGCAGCTCGTCCGGATTGATCTCAATATCCGGATCCTTTTCCAGAACGGGCATGACCTCGCAGCTCACAAAGGAGGTCTGCCGCTTGCCCGCCGCGTTGAACGGAGAAATCCGCACCAACCGGTGAACCCCTTTTTCAGACTTCAGGTAGCCATAGGCCTTTGCGCCGTTCACCTGAAACGTCACCGATTTAATCCCGGCCTCCTCGCCGTCCAGAAAATCAAGAACCTCCAGCTGGTAGCCCTTCTTTTCCGCCCACCGCGTATACATCCGGTACAGCATGGAAGCCCAGTCGCAGGACTCCGTGCCGCCCGCGCCCGCGTGCAGCGTCACGATCGCGTTATCCTCATCGTACTCCCCCGAGAGCAGTGTCTTGATACGGATATCATCCAGTGTTTTCTGGAACTGATCCAGCATCTCCTGAATCTCAGGAAGCACGGACGCGTCATTTTCCTCGTAACCCATCTCGATCAGAAGCTCGATCTCCTCATACTCATCCTGCAGCTGTTTGCAGGTCGCCACATCCTCCTTCAGACTTGCAAGTGTCTTCATCGACTCCTGTGACTGCTCCGGATTGTCCCAGAAATCCGGTTCCTCCATCCGTCGCTCCAGCTCCTGAATCCTCTGTTCCTTGTTTACAAGGTCAAAGTGAATCCCTCACTTCCACTAATGGTTTTGTGTAGCTGTTTAAAATTGCTTTGAACTGGTCAAGTTCTACCATTGTGTCACCTTCTTTCTTTATAGTTAAAAACGCGCGGCTCAATTTACGTTTTCAAATTCTGCAGCCGCTATTGTATCACAAGTTGATTCCTCGGACACACTTTCGCTACGCCCGGCGTCCGCAGCACTGCTTGTACTTCTTGCCACTGCCGCAGGGGCACGGATCGTTGGGGTAGATCTTTTCAGAGACGCGTTTTTTGGGAGCGCGCGGACCGGAGTCGTCTTTGTTCGTGCCGGTCACCTTTGCGACCTCCTCGCGCTCGACCTTCTGTTCTACCTTGATGTGATAGAGCAGGCGCACAGTATCCTGCTGGATGCCTGCGGTCATCTCGTCGAACATCTCGTAGGCGCTCATCTTGTACTCTACCTTCGGGTCGCGCTGGCCGTAGGCCTGCAGGCCGATGCCCTGGCGGAGCTGATCCATATCGTCGATGTGATCCATCCACTTGCGGTCGATGACTCTCAGCAGAATCACGCGCTCCATCTCGCGGAATTTTTCGTTATCGCCGACCTCGGCTTCTTTTGCCTCATAAAGCTTTAATGCTTCCTCTTTCAAAAATGTTTTCAGCGCATCCTTGCCTGAGATGGACGCAGTGCGCTCCTCCGTAATGGGGGAAAACGGAATGGTCGGGAGCAGAAGGTTGTTCAGCTCCGCCAGGTCCCAGTTCTCTTTCTCATTGTCACTGCAGCTTCTGTCTACGGCGCGGTCAATGATATCCTCCGCCATCTTCAGGATGGAGTCACGCATGCTCTCGCCGTCGAGTACCCGGCGGCGCTCCGCGTACATAATCTCACGCTGCTCGTTGTTGACCTGGTCGTACTCAAGAAGGTTTTTACGGATACCGAAGTTGTTGCTCTCAATCTTCATCTGCGCCTTTTCAATCGCACTGGAGAGCATCTTGTGCTCAATCTGCTCGCCCTCCTGTACGCCGAGGGATTTGAAGACATTCATCATCTTCTCAGAACCGAACAGGCGCATCAGATCGTCTTCCAGAGAAATATAGAATCTGGACTCGCCCGGGTCGCCCTGACGGCCGGAACGGCCGCGCAGCTGGTTATCGATACGGCGGGACTCATGGCGCTCGGTGCCGATGATTTTCAGGCCGCCCGCTGCCCTTGCCTCGTCGTCCAGCTTGATATCCGTACCACGGCCGGCCATGTTCGTCGCGATGGTCACGGTACCGTGAATACCGGCCTCCGCCACGATCTCCGCCTCCATCTCGTGGAACTTCGCGTTCAGAACCTGATGCTTGATGCCCTCGCGCTTCAGGAGATTACTGATCAGCTCGGATACCTCAATCGTAATCGTGCCGACCAGCACCGGCTGGTCTTTGGCGTGCGCTTCCTTGACCGCCTCGACTACGGCGCGGTATTTTTCCTTCTGGGTCATATAGACCGCGTCTTCGTGGTCCACACGGATGACCGGAACATTCGTCGGAATCGCGATGACATCCATGCCGTAGATGTCGCGGAACTCCTCTTCCTCGGTCAGAGCCGTACCGGTCATGCCGGCCTTCTTTTCGTATTTATTAAAGAAATTCTGGAAGGTAATCGTCGCAAGCGTCTTGCTCTCCCGCTTTACCTTCACATGCTCCTTCGCTTCAATTGCCTGGTGCAGGCCGTCGGAATAGCGGCGTCCCGGCATGATACGGCCGGTAAACTCGTCGACGATCAGAACCTCATCGTCCTTCACCACATAATCCTGGTCGCGGAACATCAGGTAGTTCGCGCGCAGCGCCAGATCGACGTTGTGCTGGATCTCCAGGTTCTCCGCGTCAGAGAAGTTATCAATCTTGAAAAACTTCTCGACCTTCTCGATGCCGTCCTGCGTCAGCGTGACCAGCTTGTCCTTCTCATTGACAATAAAATCGCCGGTCTCCGTGATTTCCTCGCCCATGATGGCGGTCATCTTCGTGACCTCGCCGCTCGCCTCGCCTCTCTGGAGCTGTCTGGCAAGAATGTCGCAGACCTCGTAGAGCTTCGTGGATTTACCGCTCTGCCCGGAAATAATCAGAGGCGTCCGCGCCTCATCGATCAGAACCGAGTCGACTTCGTCGATAATCGCGTAGACCAGGCCGCGCTGCACCAGCTGTTCCTTGTAAATCACCATGTTATCACGCAGGTAATCGAAACCGTCCTCGTTGTTCGTGATATAGGTGATGTCGCAGGCGTACTGCTCGCGGCGCTCATCGTTGTTCATCGAATTCAGTATGCAGCCGACGGTCAGCCCGAGGAAACGGTGCACCGCACCCATCCATTCCGCGTCACGGCTCGCCAGATAATCATTGACCGTGATGATATGCACGCCCCGTCCGGTCAGCGCATTCAGATAAGCCGGGCACGTCGAAACCAGCGTTTTACCTTCACCGGTGCGCATCTCTGCGATACGGCCCTGATGAAGAATGATACCGCCGATCAGCTGCACCCGGTAATGCTCCATGCCGAGCACACGCCGCGCCGCCTCGCGCACCACCGCGAATGCCTCCGGCAGCAAATCATCGAGCGTCTCGCCGTTCGCGTAGCGCTCCTTAAACTCCGGCGTCTTCGCCTGCAGCTGCTCGTCCGAGAGCGCCATCATATCGGGCCGCAATGCTTCTATCCTGTCCACAATCGGCTCAATGCGCTTCAGCTCATGATCGCTGTGGGTACCAAAGAGTTTTTTTACAAAATCAAATGCCATTGCAAATCTCCAATCCTGAAAAAATATCCTGTCATCCAATTTCACTGACAGCACACATTCTAACACTAAATGAAGCAAAGGGCAAGAATTTATTCGAAATAAGACAGGGAGAGTCCTCTCTCCTGGTCCGCTGTACCAGGCGTGAACAGCAAGGCTGCAAATTTCCACTCGCATCTGTGTACATAAGAAAAGCACACCCCTCCTGCCGCTTCTGCAGTAAATCGGAATGTGCTTTTCTACCTGAAACAAAACCGCCCGGAAAGCTTTGATGCGCAATGTTCTTCAATAGACTGATACCGTAAAAGCAGGTGCATCATACACAGAAAAATACGATACTGTCTGCCAGCTGACCCGGCGGTCTGCGCGATATCAGATTATGCCGCTTCCGCAACCTTCGTCTTCGCGAGCTCTACCAGTGTCGTAAAGCCTTCCGCGTCATTGACTGCCATATCCGCGAGAACCTTCCGGTTCAGGTCGACGCCGGCCAGCTTCAGTCCATACATAAACTTGCTGTAGGACAGGCCATTCAGGCGCGCGCCCGCGTTGATACGGGCGATCCAGAGCTGACGGAACTGACGCTTCTTCTGCTTTCTTCCGGCGTAGGAGCTGGTCAGCGCACGCATGACGGACTGCTTCGCGATCCGATACTGCTTCGATCTGGCTCCTCTGTAGCCCTTCGCAAGCTTCAGCACACGATTGTGTTTCTTTCTTCTGTTTATACCACCTTTAATTCTAGCCATCTCTTAATTCCTCCTTCGGATTTCTGTCGTTTACAGATACGGTAAAATCTTCTTCATGTTGGACGCGTTTGTCGGATCCACAATGGCTGATTTCCGCAGATTTCTCTTTCTCTTGGTCGACTTCTTGGTTAAGATATGGCTTTTATAAGCTTTGTTTCTCTTCAGCAGCCCCGAACCGGTCTTCTGGAAACGCTTCGCAGCCGCTCTGCTTGTCTTCATTTTTGGCATCTTAGAGTTCCTCCTTCATTTTTGCGCAAATCCCATCCACACGAAAGCGCGGATGACACTGGCTATGCTTCATTATGCGGCAGACGGTGTCAGCCCGCCCGCCTTTGCGTCAGCACATTATGAACGTTTTTCCATCAAAAACAGAGTGAGGGTCCTGCCTTCCTGCTTGATCGGCCGGTCAATGACCGCAATATCCGAGAGCGACTTCGCCACATCCTCCAGGATATAACGGTTCGCCTGCATATGCGCCATCTCCCTGCCCCGGAAGCGCAGAGTAATTTTTACTTTATTTCCTTTCGATAAGAATTTACGGGCGTTGTTTACCTTCGTATTCAAATCATTCTCATCAATGTTCGGAGATAACCGAATCTCTTTAATCTCAACCGTCTTCTGTTTCTTTCTGGCCTCTTTTTCTTTCCTGGCCAACTCGTAACGATATTTCCCGTAATCGATGATCTTGCACACAGGCGGCTTCGCCGTCGGCGCAATCTTCACAAGGTCAAGCTCAGCCTCTCTCGCAAGCTTCTGAGCCTCTTTTGCAGACATAATACCAAGCTGCTCGCCATTCACACCGATCAAGCAGACTTCCCGGTCTCTGATTTGTTCGTTAATCATTAATTCGCTAATGTTCGTACACCTCCACACACTGATCTGACTATAAACATATGTGCCAACCGGACAGATCGCTGCCTTTCGGCTCCCTGTCCGCTGTTTGCAGTCACAGGAAAGCTCCCTGGTCTATCCACCAGTCTCTGTACATTCAGTCAGGGGACTTCTCATCCTGTCAGACGCGCAAGCCGCAAAACTCCTTACGCGCTCCTGTGCACAAAAAAGTGGATAGAATCTCTATCCACTCACATACACAGACAACCGCTCACCGTTCGAATAAATACTCCGAACCGTGCACACATCGATCGACTTCCATATGAACCACTGGTCACTGCATACCGTTCGACAGATAAACTGCTTCATCTGAATAGCTTCCATCTATCCGAGATCCGACCATTTTCACAAACCTCGTGATCCCGTGCGTGCCAGGGTGAGAGTGGATACTCTGCTTTCCTGTTCTTTACAACTTTTGGAATCATAGCACAGGAGCCTGCCGATGTCAATCTTTTTTTATGCATTTGGTTAAATCTTTTTTATGCATTTGATTAAAGCGTAAATTTACCTCAAAGTCGGTACTGCTTCTTCAATATCCGCAGGCAGACAGTGTGCGGTCAGTTTCAGAACAGCACCGACGCCAGCCCCAGAAGCAGCGGTACGGTGACGATCATCGCGAGGGTTGACTGCGCGACCGCCTGACCTGCCAGCTCCCCTTCCATGTCATGCTGTCTGGCAAGGACTGCCGTCAGGCTTCCCGCCGGGCATGCGGCGAGAATGCATACCCCCATGCACATGGTCCGATCCAGCGGCAAAAGCCAGAGTACCAGAAGAAACGCGAGCGGAAAGAGAAGATTCCGCAGCAGCGTAATCAGATACAAAAACGGCCGTTTTACCAGAGCAAGAAGGTCGCTCCCGGCCAGCATCACGCCGACAATGATCAGCGCCAGCGGCGTCGTGCACCCTCCCATTGCGTCGAAAAAACTCTGCAGGGGTGCCGGAAACCGCAGGCCGGTCAGAAGCATGAGTACCATGATCACGGTCGTAACATTTGCAGGAGTCAGAAAGCTTTTGAAATCGACCTTGCTCCCGGGCTGAAACAGCCGGGCCACATAGGTAAAAAAGAAAAGATTATACGCAATCATGCCGGAGGCGACATAGACCATGCCGATGGAATCTCCGAGAATCCCCGTCACCAGCGGGATACCCACGAACGCACTGTTCGGCAGCACCGTCACGCCGATAAATACCGCCTTCTGTCCGGGCGTCAGCTTCCAGGCTCTGCCAACGGCCAGACAGACGGCCGCGCTGATCAGGTAAAGGACTTCCAGAAGGAGAAATCCTTCCAGCATCAGCAGCACCGTTCCCTGCCCGGCATCGATGTCCGTGCTCGCCAGCAGCGTGCAGGGAAGGGTTATTTTCATAACCAGGTCAGACAGGAATTTGCTGTCCCGATCCTTTATGATCCCAAGCTTCGCCCCCGCAAAGCCAACCGCAATTTCCAGAAAAATAAGTATCATCTGCCGCAGCAGAACCTGAATCGTCATAAACCTTTCATCTCCCTCTTTTATCATGCAATCGCAATGTTTTCATTATCACAGACAAAGTTTCAAGATGATTTTGCGTTTTCTTTTCAGGGGACTGACCCCCGGTCATTCACGTCTTTGTAAAATGCCATGCTCAAAAATCCAGCAAAATCTGCCCGTTGTCTGCTTACAGATGTCTGAAACACCACTTTTTGCGAAAGCACCTTCCCGCCTTCACACATCCTCCCGCGTGATGTTGTTCAGCCACTTCCTGCTCTTATAATGCTGGAGTACCCACGGCCATTTGACAAATTCGTCTGTGCAGAGCAGGAAATACACCCACATCGGCGGAAGCTTCAGCACGAACGCCGCAAGGAATCCGAGCGGTACGCCGTAGCACCACATGTCGATAGTGTCGCAGATCAGCCCAAAACGGCTGTCGCCGCCCGCGCGGAAAATCCCTGCGATCAGAGTCGTGTTCACAGCTGTTCCCATGATGTAATAGGTATTGATCAGCAGCATCACCCGCAGATACCCCATTGCAGTCTCCGAAAGTGAGGCATAGCGCAGGACAAACGGCATGATCACTGCGACCAGAATACCGCCGAATGCTCCCGCAGCTACCGTCAGGTGCATGGAGCGGGCCGCGTCCCTTTTGGCGTCCTCCATCCGCTTTGCGCCGATCTCTTTCCCGACAAAAATCCCGGACGCGCTCGCAATGCTATAGCAGAGCACCGTGCCAAAGTTCCGCACAACAACCACGATGGAATTCGCCGCCACCACATCGGTGCCCATGTGCCCCATGACGACCGAATACATGGAAAAGCCGACGCTCCAGATGATATCGTTCGCTAGCGCCGGCACCGACAGGCGCAGAAAATCCTGCATCAGAGCGCCGCTCTTCCAGAACATTGCGGACGGCCGCAGCCGCACAATGACTCCCGCATCCCGCTTTGCTCCAGAAGCTGCCGTGTCATGCATATCGTCATGCTCCGCTCCCGCATTCTGACCTGTTTCAGAAGCTGCCGTGCCATGCCATCCATGCGGTGCGTCTGCATTTCGCTGTATGCGAGGTTTTCCTTCGTTTGCACACACAGCTTCCGGGGATGACGATCCGTACACAGCCGACACGGTAAAACACGCGGCCAGCTGCGCCACGCGGGAGATCGACGTCGCGATCGCCACGCCCTGTGCGCCCAACCGCGGTGCGCCGAACAGACCATAGATGAAGACTGCGTTCAGGCAGACATTGAGCAGCAGTGCGCTCACATTTAATACGGTGCTGATTTTGACCCGCTCGATACTGCGGAGCACCGACAGATACACCTCCGAGAAGCCCCAGCACAGGTAGCTGATGCTGATAACGCGCAGGTACGATGTCCCGATCTGAATCAGCTCCTGATCCGCAGTAAATACAGACATCATCAGCTGGGGAATCAGTGCGGCCGGGATCGCAAACAGAAGAGAAATCCCCACCGCGAACCGCAGGGCAATCCCCTCTACCTTTTCAATCGCCGCGAGATTGCCTTTGCCCCAGTACTGCGCGCAGAGCATAGTCGCACCGGTGCCAAGCCCGTAATAGACCATATACAGAACATTCGAATACTGCACCGCCAGAGACACGGCGGAAATCGACGACTGTCCGACCGAATTCAGCATAATCACATCGGTCGAGCTGATCGCCGCGCTGAACAGATTCTGTATCACGATCGGGAGCGCCAGGCTCATAATCTGGCCGTACGACGCCCAATCCCTTTTTTCTCTCTTTCCCATATCCTGATCCTTACTCATTCTCCCTATAAGATTCTCGCAAACTGCCTATATTATCTAAGGGCCTGTTTAAAAATAAGTAACTGTTCAGTACCTTCACAGTTACGTTTTCATATGTACCTCGCAGCGAGTGCGAAGTACTGTCCTGAATAGTTACAAAAACAACTTATGCATCTTAAACCACCTGACGCGCGAATCGCTGACCATAAAAGCCTCGACGCAGCCCGGGCCAATGAGTTTCCTGATACATCCGGCCTCTTCAGCATCCAATCTTCTGGCAGACGCCCAGCTGCCAGGCCAGAACATCCCTTTCTCTGGAAGGCGTCTCTCCCCTGATCCATTCCTGTGCAGCAGCAATATCCAGCTCAAATCCCTGTCCAAAATAGCGGAACATTTTCTCATGAGAACCGCAAAAAGGCTTCGCAGTAACCCTTCTGACATTCTCTTCCACCGAGAAGTGCCAGTTCACGCTCAGATTCGCTGTCAACAGAGAGACGCCGTTATCAAAAATCGGCGCCGGCCGGAATTCATTCTGCCCAAAAACCAGGCCAAGATTATTAAAATGCCGGTCTTCATTCAGAACAATCCAGTCCAGTGTGAATATTTTCTTAAAATAATCCGACAAATTCACGCCACAGGATTGTAACACATATCGAAGGACATAATCAACCCGTTCTTCCATTGTTTCCATCACAGCTGTCACTGCGGATAAATCTCTGCCAAATTCATTATAATACAGTCTGTACAGAGTAATAAACTCCTCTCCGGGCAAAAGGAAATTCCTGCTTCGGCATCCTGCGTTTCCATTTATCGTACCCTGTTCATACAGAACATACTCAGATGGAGCCAGATTCGTAAATGTCAAAAGCTTTGAAGCCAGATACTCAGCCAGACCTTCCCTGCCATTCCGGTCTTTTTTGTACCAGTAGTCTCCTTTTTTATATTTTATCTGTGTTCCCTCACTCGTGCCGGTCTGAGAAACAATATACTCTTCACTGATTTCTTCCTGAAACATATCTGCCGCCATCCTTTTTTCATCATCTAAATGCTCTTTCGGGCTGCGTCGAAGCTTTTTATGGTCTGCGATCCACGCGTCAGGATGTACAAGATGGGCAGGTAATTTCGCGACAGTTCCTTGCCTGCATTATCATCGGTTGCATGCCTCACAATCCGGAATCTGCCTTTTGCCGACGGGATCATGGGATGCCACGGCAAAAGGTACCTGACACGATGACGCCTGCGGATACTATCCTCTTACCAGAACATCCTGACTCGTGAGCCGCTCTCCCGGAAAGCGGAACCAGATATAATCATTATAGGAAACGCCGTGTGTCTTTTTTACAATCTCGTATGGATTATATTCGTCAAGTCCCAGCCGCATCAGGATTTCCGCAATATCCGCCCGATTCCTGTCAAAACACCTCATCTCAAAAATCCGGTTCAGCTGATCACGTGTCATATCTTTGTATGCAAAAAGCTGCTTAAGAGGATGTTCGACAAACCGTGTCACCTGCACCCTGCTTCCTTTCACAATCACACGCGAAGTAATCTCATCCTTCCAGAAAACCTCAAACGAATAATCCTCCAAAATATGCTTCTTTCTGCGCTCGCTCCGAAGATGCCTCAAAAACACATCTATCTGTTCAATCAGAGACACCTGTTCTTTTATTTCCGCAGTCAGCTCCTGATACCGCCGGATCTTTCCTTCCTCTTCAAAGACAGCCCCCGGCTTCACCGCTCCCAGATACCTGCAGCAAAGCTTCCCATCTTCTTTCCACTGCATATAATAATAAGGCCTGCCTTTAATTTTTTTTATAACAATCGCGCGGCTATGAGAATCATATCCTTCCAGTTCCTTTTCAATCTGTGAGAGTGTGATCTTCGCCCTGGTCATCTCATCACACATCAAATGATACAGCCTGTCCAATTCACTCATTTTCATCTCTGCTCTCCGTATTACTATGGCAATTCGAGCCGGTTCCCCGTCTCATCCATAAAACGTTCATGAGTTATGTTAACATATCTTCTGCGAAAAATCAATTAAAATATGTTAGCCTGGCACGAGCCGGGTGCGGCTTCAGCCGCAAAACTCCTTGCCCGGCTCTGTGCATAAAAAGAGCGCATGCCGTCCCTTCGGATTTCATGCGCTCTTTTTCATTTTGTCTGCCGAAGCATCTCCCGGAAAGTCTTATCTGCCATTAAATGTGACGCACTCCGTCTCATCGCAGCGGCAGGCTGACACGCCCGCGATATCCACATGATCCGCGCGGCAGACGCAGCTGTCATTGTACTCGCACTTCGTCGCCTCACAGCGGATATCGATATTCCGTTCCTTGTGACCGCACCCGCAGGAATCCTTCATCTCATCAGCTGTTCGGTCATGGAAGCTCTCACAGCAGGTGTCCTGACAGACCACCGCCTGCGCGCCTCCCACATCAATGTCACCCTTGCAGCAATACATGGAATCGTTGTATCTGCAGTTTTTTGCTGAACATACCAAAGCCGGCATCGTACACTACCTCCTTACCTGACACAATATTCATGTGCAAAAACACAGCCCCTCGCCGCCTGCCAGTGAACCATAGAAGTTACGATCCGGTAAGCGAAAATCACATCGTTCACCGTGCCTGCACATTTATTTACAAGGATAGTGTCCGCAATTAAGGTAAAATTATACCCGGCTTTTGAAAAATTGTGCCGGGCGCGGCTTCAGCCGGAAAAAATTTCTTACGCGCTCTTCGTCCATACTCGCTTTGCGAGTACGGATATGTGTCAGAAAAAATCAGGCGCCCCGCCATGCGAAGCGCCTGATCCTCTTTTTTACTGCAATTTTGCTGCAATTTCGCAACGATTCTTTAGTTCGTCCGGATCTCCTGTCTCATGAATCCGACATAGGAGCACCCGAATGCCACGATCATCTCCGCGATGATGCCGACCAGATGCGGCCATACGAGCAGCAGGCTCTGCCCCAGTGACAGGTAGCTGCTGATCGCGCCGACCAGCTGGCTCGTCGTGACGACGTTGACCGCGCGTACCGACGGATTCAGGATCGTCGTAACCGCCTCACTGTAGAGGTAATACGGCGAGATACGGTTCAGGTTCAGCTTCAGCGTGTAGTATTTCATCTGGTTGAACATCTGGCCATATGTTGTGTTGATCGGATAGACTGCCCCCGCTATGATCTGCGCGATCAGGCTCATGAAGATCGAGAAAAAGATCCAGAGCGCAATCGTGATCAGCGCGGACGTCGCCGAGTGCCGGCAGACCGTGGAAAAGAGGATTGCCAGCGCCAGCCAGAACGCAATGTAAACCACGGTGAATGCCAGGAAACACAGGATTCTCAGCGCTTCCTCCCCGGTCGGCGTCAGACCAGTCACCAGCACGCCCACCGCTCCGGCCGCAATCCCGATGGTAAAAATAACGATCGCGATCACTGCTGTACCGGCAAGAAATTTTCCGATAATGATGGAGTCGCGGTAAATGGGCTGCGCGACCAGCCGGTTCAGCGTGTTGGACTGCCGCTCACTGTTAATCGCGTCAAAGCCGAGCGCCAGACCGACGATCGGCCCCAGCAGCGCGATAAAATACATAAAGGACGGAATCGAACTGCCGCTCGACGTATAGAGCTCCAGGAACAGATAGTCGCTGGTCGATTCGGACAGCTCGCTGATCGCGCCGTAGAAGCTTGCAAAGCTCGTCGCGCCGATCAAGATCAGCAGAATCAGAAACCGCCTGCTCCGAAGCTGATCCGCCATTTCTTTGCGGAACAGAGCCGAAAGGCCCGTAAAGCCGCTGACTCTTCTGCTGCCTGACTTCTGAGCTCCGTCGTCAAACAGCCTGCTGTTTTTTCCTGCCGAACCACTTCCGCTTTTTGTTGTTTTTTTCATAACTGCTTCTTTCATCTGCCTGACCTGCCTTTTCAAAATAAACTCTGTAAATCTCATCCAGATCGCCGCCGCGCTGGTGCAGATGGTAAACGGTATAGCCGTTTTCTCCCAGGAAACGCGTCAGCGTCGGACGGATATCCTTTTTCGAGGTGATCATGAATTTATCACCCTCTTTTTCGATTTTCCTTACGCCGTCCTGCTGATAAAGCATACCGAGCAGCTGGTCATCCATCGGCTGTACCGACAGTTCCAGCAGGTAGGAGCCTTCTTTGCGGATGTGCTCCTCCAGTTCGCGGAGCGTACCGCTGACAATCAGGTTTCCTTCGATGAAAATGCCGACCCGGTCGCAGATCTGCTGGACCTGATACAGCTGGTGCGAAGAAATCAGGATGGTCCGGCCGTCTTCCTCCGCCAGCTCCCGGATCAGGATCAGCAGCTTGCGCATACCTTCGGGGTCAATGCCGAGCGTCGGCTCATCCATGATGATGATTTCCGGATCCTTCATCAGGACGTCCGCCACGCCGAGCCTCTGGCGCATACCTCTCGAATAGGTGCCGACCTTCTGGTCGCCGGCATACTCAATATCCACTCTCTTTAGCAGGCTTTCGATCCGGTTTTCCAGCTCCTGCCCTTCCAGCCCGTTCAGGCGGCCGGTAAAGCGCAGATTCTGGCGTCCGGTCATGTCCCCGTAAAACCCCGCATTGTCCGGCAGATAGCCCACAATGGATTTGACCCCCAGCGGGTCGCGCTTGCAGTCCATTCCCTCAATGGTTGCCTGACCGGCAGTTGGCTCCGTCAGGCCGAGCAGCATCAGGATGGTCGTCGTTTTCCCGGCGCCGTTCGGGCCGAGAAGTCCGAATACCTCGCCCTTCTTAATGGAGAGAGTCAGGTCATTCACCGCAACCTTTTTGCCATACCGCTTCGTCAGGTGCTCGGTTTTGATGACCTCCGTACCCTTCCTGCTCATTCGCTCTCCCGTTTTGTCACTGACGGCGTTCTTTTCATTTTTATCCGCATCTGCGCCGTTTTCCTTTGCGGCTGCATCTGCGCTGTCTTTCATCTTTTCCGCATCTGCGCCGTTCTTTTTTACGGCTGCTTCTGCGCTTGTTTTCATTTTCATTTCGTTCGCGCTTTTTTCAGCCATTTTTACCGTCTCCCGAATTTTCTAAAGATCACGCCCAGAATGATTACCAGCACGATGATAATTGCAATCGCGATAAAGCCCCAGGTCGAGGATGTCTTTACCGATACACGGAACGCAGCCGTATCCGACGTCTCGTCCGTGCTGACGGTAATGTCTGTCTCATAATCGCCGGTGATGGAATCCTCGCATGGTGTCACATAAGCCGTCACTTCCACAGAAGCGCCCGCCTCGATCGTATCAATCGTAGACTCGCTGAACGTTACCTCCCAGTCTGTCGGCGCGGAGGATGACAATGTCACATTTGTCAGATCAACGTTTCCGTTGTTCGTGACAACCAGCGTCACAGACGAGGATTTGTTTTCATAGGCGTCAAAGCTCAGCAGGCCATCCGACGTCGACAGAGAAATATCATAGGTACCGGTGATGGTGATGGCCAGTTCCATGCTCAGCGTCTCATTCGCGGAGCTGGCCGTAACCGGTATCGTGTAATCTCCCTTTTCAACCGTCTCCGGCGGCGTCACTGTGATTGTCAGACCAGTGCTGCTCTCCGCCTCCACATCAATGCTCGCCACTGCGGTGGATGTGTCGTCAGACGGGACAATCGTCACCGACCAGCCGCTCGGCGCACTCGAGGACAGACTGTAGGTCTGATCTGTGGAACGGTTATTTATCAGCGTCGCGTCAAAGGTAAATGAAGTGCCGGTCGCGCCCTCCTGCTCCGGATATTCCGATGTGAAGCTGCTCTCCCCGCGCACCTCCGCGGCCACATTCAGCGTAAGCGTAAGCTCCGCCTCATCTCCATCTTCCGTCGTCGCCAGAAGCTCTACTTCATAATCGCCGTCTTCCGTGTCATCCGGGATCGTCAGGCTGTAGGTCACCAGACCGCTGTCATCGACCGTAGAACCAGAAATATGTACCACCGAAATCTCCGTGCTGCTGCCCTTGAAGTAGCCTTCCCATCCGTCCGGAAGTGAGACCGTCGTCAGCGTCACATCATGCCCCGCACCATCCGGGCTGACAAAATCCAGATCAAAGCTGAGCGTATCGCCGGCCGTTGCCGACATCCCCGGATAATCTGTATTCATCTCAAAAACCGCATTCGCTGTAGTCGCTGCCACCTGCGGCTCCTCATCCTCAGCCGCAAATGCGGTGACAGACGTAATCAGCAGCATTGCCGCAGACAGCACCGATGCCGCTTTCCAAACACTTTTCCGATTCCAATTCCTTTCGCACTTCATGATAAATGTGCTCCTTTCGTTATATTGCGCAGTCCGCGCGTTATAAGGGTCCGGGCAGCATCTGCTCAAATATGGATATATTAATGACAGTTCTGACCTTTTGGGGCAAATTGTTCTAAAATTCGTTCCAAATCAACCCTTTTCTCGTTAATTTTAAGGGGAATCTGTGTCTGGATTTTGACAACAATGTGTCTTAAAAGTGTTGGAATTATGAAGAAACTGTGGTCATGTTATAGAAGCCGTGCAATAGAGAATCGATGCCGTTCTCGATTTGCTAAGCAAATCGGAACATTCTTCGCGATTGTATATCCCGTACGAAGTGCGGGATGCCTCCCCGGCGAGGGGGCGCAGCCTTCGCCCGTACTTTCTTTGCGAGTACGGATATGTTATGGAAGCACAGAAATGTTCATTAAAATCCCCCGGCTTCTGTCCTTTTTAAAAAAACAGAATACCAGGGGGTATATTTGCTTACCGCGCGCGCGTCGCGATCTCTTCCTTCACCATAGCTGTGAATTCTGCCAGCGTGCTCTGTCCCTTGTCGCCTTCCGAGCGGCTCCGGACGGATACGAGATTTTCTTCCTCTTCCTTTGCGCCAACCACCAGCATATACGGGGTCTTCGCAAGCTGCGCCTCGCGGATCTTATAGCCGATCTTCTCCGCGCGGGTGTCGACGTTCGCGCGGATCCCTTCCTCTCGCAGCGCTGCTTTTACCGTCTCCGCATAGTCAATGTATTTGTCAGAAATCGGCAGGATGCGCACCTGCTCCGGAGAAAGCCAGGTCGGGAACGCGCCCGCAAAGTGCTCGATCAGGATACCGATGAAGCGCTCAATGGATCCGAACGCCACGCGATGAATCATGATCGGGCGGTGCTTTTCGCCGTCCGCGCCGATATACTCGCACTCAAAGCGCTGCGGAAGCTGGAAGTCCAACTGAATCGTGCCGCACTGCCAGGTACGTCCGATGGAATCCTCCAGATGGAAGTCGATCTTCGGGCCGTAGAATGCGCCGTCGCCCTCGTTGACCACATAGTCCAGGCCAAGCTCGTCGAGCGCGCCGCGCAGACCGTCGGTCGCCATCTCCCAGTCCTCGTCGCTTCCCATCGAGTTTTCCGGACGGGTCGACAGCTCCACATGATACTTAAAGCCAAAGAGCTGGTATACCTCGTCAATCAGGTTCACGACGCCTTTGATCTCGCCCCGGATCTGCTCCGGCGTCATAAAGATATGCGCATCGTCCTGGGTAAAGCAGCGCACGCGCATCAGGCCGTGCAGCTGACCGGACTTCTCATGGCGGTGCACAATACCCAGCTCGCCCATGCGCAGCGGCAGATCGCGGTAGGAGCGTGGCTCCGACTTATATACCAGCACGCCGCCCGGACAGTTCATCGGCTTGATGGCATAGTCCTCATCGTCGATGACCGTCGTATACATATTTTCCTTATAATGATCCCAGTGCCCGGAGGTCTCCCAGAGCTGGCGGTTCAGGATGATCGGCGTGGAAATCTCCACATAGCCCGCTTTCGTATGAATCTCTCTCCAGTAGTCCAGCAGCGTATTTTTCAAAATCATGCCATTCGGCAAAAAGAACGGGAAGCCCGGTCCCTCGTCTGCCATCATGAACAGCCCCAGTTGCTTGCCCAGCTTTCTGTGGTCGCGCTTCTTTGCTTCCTCCATGCGGGTCAGATACGCATCCAGATCCGCCTTCTTCGTAAACGAGGTGCCGTAGATACGGGTCAGCATCTTGTTTTTCTCCGAGCCTCTCCAGTAAGCGCCCGCGATGCTGGTCAGCTTAAACGCCTTCACCGGCTTCGTAGACATCAGATGCGGGCCGGCGCACAGATCGACAAACTCTCCCTGCTGATAAAAGCTGATTTCCGCATCCTCCGGCAGATCCTCGATCAGTTCCACCTTGTACGGCTCATTCTTTTCCTTAAAATAAGCAATGGCTTCCTCCCTCGGCTTCGTGAAACGAGTCAGCGGCAGCGCTTCCTTCACGATTTTCTTCATCTCCGCCTCAATCTTCTCGAGATCCTCCGGCGTGATCGGATTCTCGCTGTCAATGTCATAATAAAATCCATCCGCGATGGACGGACCGATCGCCAGCTTCACATCCGGATACAGACGCTTGATGGCCTGCGCCATAATATGAGAGGTCGTGTGCCGGAACGCGGCCGCGCCCTCCGGGCTGTCAAAGGTCAGAATGTTCAGCTCACAGTCCGAATCAATCACCGTGCGCAGGTCCGCCTCCTCTCCATTGATCTCGGCGACCGTCGCCACGCGCGCCAGCCCCTCACTGATATCCTTTGCGATATCAATAACCGCCATCGGGCTCGCATACTCTCTTTTCGAACCGTCCTTCAATGTGATAATCATTTTCATCGTCCTCCTCAATTTCTGATTTCCTGTTTTCGTATTTTTGTTTTTGTATTTCTGTTTTTGTATTTCTGTCTTCCATATTTTCCCGGCATCTGCCCCGGACTGACCGGAACCAGATTATATCGGATTCTTTCCATTTGATGTTTCCATTTTCCGGTAAAAGTATCAAAAGATGTTTAAAACTCAAGCTCTTCCTCATCCTCACAATCGAATGCTTCCCCGTCCCCGAAGTCGAACTCTTTCTCGCCGCCATATCCATTCGCGCTGTGGTCGTCCGACGCACTGTGATCATCCGACGAGTTGTCAATCGTATTATGGCTCAAAAAGGATAAGCCGCCCTTCAGTGGAGACGTCAGCCATCCGAGAAGGATCCCGAACAGCAGCACATCCGTAAGCAGCAGACCCTTCTCCGTCGGGCTCCACGAGGATAAAAATAAGGTCTTCAGCCTTTCTTTCATAATCAAAATTCTCCTTTTCTATTTTAATCGGACAGGAGAACGAGTTGCTCCTCTGTCCGTCCGCGCGAGCAGCGAAACTGCTGATTTCTGCCCGCACCCCTGTGCATAGAAAAACCCCTGACAGCCAAAACAGCCATCAGGGGCGATCATACATCTATGCCGCGGTTCCACCCTGCCTGCCTCTGAACTGCAGTCTGTCATTCTGCGCATGATACACAGGAACTTCTATTACAGCCTGTCAGAGACCACTCATTCGACGATAACGGAGTCACCGGACCGGATTGGGGCCACTCGGAGTTAGTTTTCAAATGGTTCCGCATAAGGGCTTTCCAGCAGCCGCCCTCTCTCTGGATGCTTCCGCATTCTACTCTTCTCGTCAGCGTGTTAATCTTTGTAAAGTATAGCATTTCCCGATATTTTGTCAATATTCTTTTTGAAATTGTTTAACTTCGTTATTCTTTTTGTTTAATTCAGATACACAGAATTATTTCTGTATTCATATGTTAAGATGTTTGTTTTATATCTTAAAAATCATATTATAAATTTTTTGTTGACCTTAAAACAAATGTGTGGTAAATTGACAAGGCAATGAAAAGCCGCTTGATGTATGTTCTAAAACTCTAAAAAACACCCGGAGGGTTTTCAATTTGCACATTTCATGCTAAAATAAGGAGGAAAGCAGATGGCAGATAAAGATATAACAGAAAAATTATTGGAGGATTACCCTGACGTCTTTGCTGATATTGTGAATGTTCTTGTATATAACGGAAAAGAAAAGGTTTCGGCGGAAGACCTTGAAATTGTCGGCGCTCTAAGCCAGTATAAAGCCGTAAATAATATCCATGGTCAGGAGCGTGATGTCGCTAAATACTGGACGAAAGGGCAGTTACGTATTGGCCTTCTCGGACTGGAGAATCAGTCTTCACGAGACCCGGACATCGCACTTCGGGTAATTGGATATGATGGGGCAGCATACCGGAACGAGTTAAATCAAGGAAATGCCCGATATCCTGTAGTGACACTTGTTCTTTATTTCGGAACCAGGCATCGATGGGGGAAAAAATCTCGTAGTCTTTACAATGTGGTTGGCACACCTGATGAAGAACTCGGGAAATTTATCCACGACTATAGAGCGAATATTTTTGAAATTGCGTGGCTTGATGACGAGACTGTTGCCAAATTCAAAAGCGACTTTCGTATAGTAGCTGATTATTTCGTGCAGATACGGAAAAATCATGAATATGTTCCATCCACTGAAAATATAAAACACGTAGAAGAAGTCCTGAATCTTTTGTCAGCAGTATCCGGCGATCAAAGATTTGAAATTTCGCAAAACATTATAAAAGAAAGGAAGATAACAAAAATGGAAGACTGGTTAACAAGAGCATTGGATAATGCAACAGAAAAGGGAATGAATGACGGTATGGCTAAAAAGCTTGTGACTTGTGTCGATTCTCTCATAAAAAATGAAGGCTATTCGAAAGAACGAGCCTGCAGTGTTCTGGGGGCTACAGTAGATGAATACGAGTATGCAAAAAAACTTCCATTGCCGGAATAATTCCATTCCTGTCCATAAGAGGACCAATACATATAATGGAGATCCTGCATGCCAGGACAAAAACTCCGGATTTGGCTAAAATCCGGAGCTTTTGTCATAAAAGATCTCTCCGCCGACTGAAGAAAGCATTACTCCTTCACCGAGAACCGATACGTGGTCTGCGAGTCGTACTTCTCTCCCGCCTTCAGGACCGGGGATAAAAACGCCGGCTCATTGATCGCATTCGGGGCAAACTGGGACTCCAGGCAGAAGCCCTGCCGTTTGTAATAGGTCGCGCCATTTTTTCCCGCCTGCTCCGTCATCCCGTTGCCTGCGTAGAACTGCACGCAGCAGCAGTCTGTAAACACTTCCATGCAAATGCCACTCTCTTCGCTGCAAGCCTCCGCAAATTTCTGCACCGTTCCGTCGCCACCCGGAAGGACATAATTGTGGTCATATCCGCCGACGAATTTCAGCTGTTCGAAGTCCGCATCAATATCCTGGCCAATCGGCTTTGCGGTAAGAAAATCCATCGGCGTGCCCGCCACCGGCTCCATCTGTCCGGTCGGGATGGCCTGGAAATCAATGACCGGCGTATATTTATCCGCTGTCAGCATCAGCGTCTGCGTCTCAATCGAGCCGGATGCATGACCCGCCAGATTAAAATAGGTGTGGTTGGTCATATTTGCGATGGTATCCTGATCCGCCGTCGCTTCGTAGTGAATCGTCACCGCATTGTCCTCCGTCAGCGTGTAGGTGACGGTGATGTCAAAATTCCCCGGGAAACCGTTCGTCCCATCCGGAATCGCCAGATGAAGGGAAATGCTGTTCGTCTCCTCATCGATTTCCGCCGCTTCCCACACACGCTCGTCCGCGCCGTGCGGTCCGCTGTGAAGGTTGTTCTCGTTGTCATTAATCGGAAGCTGGTGCGTCTTCCCGCCAATGGAAAAGCGTCCTTTATCTATGCGGTTGCCATTTGGAGCAATGACTGCGCCAAAATAGCAGCTGCCGTCCACATATTCCTGCGGCGTATCATAACCGAGAATCACATCAACCAGATTCCCGTTCCGGTCCGGAACAAGCAGGCCGACCAGCGTCGCACCCAGATCGGTTAGCGTCATCGTCGCTCCGTTCTTATTCGTCAAAGAATAAAGAGACACCTGTGTTCCGTCCGCAAGAGCCCCAAAAAGTTTCTTCTCCATAGTTCATCTCCTTGTCTTGTCCTGCATGACCCTTTCATGCAGGACAAAAATTATTTTTTCTGTATTGAGTCCTTACGCGAACGGATTCTCCGTGCGGTACGGTACGCTTGCCGGATGATTATAACCAATCTCGTCCGGGCAGACACCGATGAGCTTAAATACCTCGTACAGCGCCTTTCCATAATGGCCGAATGCCACCGCGCCGTGATGCGGGAAGTTCCCCTCGATCAGGACATGGCGGTAGAAACGTCCCATCTCGGGAATCGCGAAAATACCGATGCCGCCGAACGAGCGGGTCGCTACCGGAAGCACCTCGCCCTGTGCCACATACGCGCGCAGAATATTGTCCGCTGTGCTCTGCAGGCGGAAGAAGGTGATGTCGCCCGGGAGAATGTCGCCCTCCAGCGTACCGTTCGTCACTTCAATCGGAAGGCTGCGGGCCATGATCTTCTGATACTTCATCGTGCCCGTCGTCAGCTTCTTCGAGCAGGTATTCCCGCAGTGGAAGCCCATGAATGTATCCTTCTGCGTGTAATTGAATTTTCCTTTGATGTCCTCTTCATAAATATCAGCCGGAACGCTGTTGTTGATATCAAGCAGGGTCACAATGTCGTCGCTGACACAGGTTCCGATAAACTCGCTCAGCGTACCATAGATATCCACCTCGCAGGACACCGGAATGCCTCTTCCGGTCAGACGGCTGTTCACATAGCACGGAACAAAGCCGAACTGTGTCTGAAACGCCGGCCAGCATTTCCCGGCGATGGCCACGTATTTGCGGTAGCCCTTGTGCGCTTCCACCCAGTCAAGCAGTGTCAGCTCATACTGCGCCAGCTTCGCGAGCACCTCCGGCTTCTTATTGCCCTCGCCCAGCTCCGCTTCCATATCCTTCACAACCGCCGGAATCCGCTCATCATCGGCATGCTGATTGAACGCCTCAAACAGATCCAGCTCGGAGTTCTCCTCGATTTCCACGCCAAGGTTATAAAGCTGCTTAACCGGCGCATTGCACGCAAGGAAATTCAGCGGACGCGGACCAAAGCTGATAATTTTCAGGTTCTGCAGGCCAACCACCGCGCGGGCAATCGGCAGAAAGTCATGAATCATATCCGCGCACTCTTCCGCCGTGCCGACCGGATACTCCGGTATGTACGCGCGGATATTGCGCAGCTTCAGATTATAGCTGGCATTGAGCATACCGCAGTACGCATCGCCGCGTCCGTCCATCAGATCCGCTCCGGACTCCTCCGCTGCCGCCACAAACATGGACGGTCCGTCAAAATGCTTCGCCAGCAGGGTCTCGGAAATCTCCGGCCCGAAATTGCCAAGATAGACGACAAGCGCCTCGCAGCCCGCTGCCTTGACGTCCTCAAGCGCCTGCACCATATGGATTTCGCTCTCCACGATACAGACCGGGCACTCATAGATGTCAGATGCGTCGTACTTCGCCTTGTAAGCGTCCACCAGCGCCTTCCTCCGGTTCACGGAAAGAGACTCCGGGAAGCAGTCGCGGCTCACCGCAACGATACCGATTTTTACCTTTGGAATGTTTTGCATTTGTTTGTCCTCCTCGTTTTATTTTTCTCTTGATTATGTATATTTTTCAGCTTGCATTCCTGACAAAAGCCAATGTTATGGAACAAGCCGATAAATCATCACGCAATCACATCGAAAAGCGCTTTGCAGGCCGGATAGATCTGCTTAAACTGCGCGTATCTCGCCTCATACTTTGCCACAAGCTCCGGATCCGGCTCGATCGTGTCCACCACCCGGACAATCTTCTGCGCGGCCTCTTCTACGGACGCATATTCCCCGCAGCCGACCGCCGCCAGCATCGCGCCGCCGAGTCCCGGTCCCTCCTCGCTCTCGATCACGTCCACCTTTAAATTCAGAACATTCGCGATAATCGTTTTCCAGAGCGGGCTCTTCGCGCCGCCGCCGCAGATTTTCGTGCGCGTAATCGAAATGCCCAGTGTCTTTGCCACCTCCAGAGAATCCCGCAGCGCAAATGCGACGCCCTCAAGCACGGCCTGCGTCATATCCGCGCGGGTCGTATCCATCGTCATGCCGATGAAAGTCGCCCGGGCATTCGGGTTGTTGTGCGGGGAGCGTTCCCCCATCAGATACGGCAAAAAGAAAACATGATTCTCGCCGAGCTTTCCGTTATCCTTTATCTCACCGGCGCATTCCATCCCCGCATCTTTACGGCAGAACGCCTTCGAATCCCGAATCTTCGCCTGCTCCGCCGCGTAGTCCTTCGTGCCGATGATCTCGTCCATCCACCATTTATTGCAGGACGCCGCACTGAGCATGCAGCCCATCAGATGATAATGACCGTCCGCGTGCGCAAACGCGTGCAGCGCATTGTATTTGTCGACGCCAAATTCCTTCGAAGAAATAAAAATCGTGCCGCTTGTGCCGAGAGAAATGTTGCACTGTCCATCGCCGACCGTGCCGGTGCCGACCGCCGCCGCCGCATTGTCGCCTGCTCCGGCTATTACCTTTACTGTATCTGAAATCCCAAGCTCAGCTGCAATCTCAGGGAGCAGCGTGCCGACCACCTCATAGCTCTCGAAAATCCGCGCCATCTGCTCTTTGCGGACGCCGCAAATCTTGAGCATCTCCCCGGACCAGCAGCGATTCCTCACATCGAACAGCAGCATCCCCGACGCATCAGACACATCCGTGCAGTGCACGCCGGAGAGCCGGTATGCGATATAATCCTTCGGAAGCATGATTTTCTCAATGCGGGCAAAATTCTCCGGCTCATGCTTTTTCAGCCACAAAAGCTTCGGCGCTGTGAAGCCCGCAAAGGCAATATTCGCAGTGTATTCAGAAAGCCGCTCCCTGCCAATCTCCTGATTTAAATACTCACATTCCTCCGACGTGCGCCCATCATTCCAGAGAATCGCCGGGCGGATCACCTGATCTTCCTTATCCAGTATCACAAGGCCATGCATCTGCCCGCCAAAGCTGATGCCCGCCACCTCGCTCCGGTCGCAGTCGGCAAGCAGCTCCTTCAGCCCGTCCATCGTCTGTGCATACCAGTCCCCGGGATTCTGCTCCGACCAGCCCGGATGCGGAAAGTACAGCGGATACTCTCTGGAGACCGTTTTTTGAATCGCTCCGTCTGCTTTCATCAACAGCAGCTTCACCGCTGATGTACCCAAATCTACACCTATGTAAAGCATAAAAACCTCCCATCCTGTCTTATGTACAATCCCATGAACCGCCAGGCAACTTCCTGATCAATGCGCTGCCTTCCAACAGATTTGGGGCTGAAAATACCGTTCGCAAACTCTTAACGTGATCCCATCCGCGGCCTCTCTGATACTGTTGATGTTCTTTTTTTTAAAGCGAGCGCATCGGGCTGGTCAGCCAGTCCGTCAACTCGGTCAGAGCCTTTGAGAGCTCCTGCATCGTGGATATTTTTTTCTCAGAAAACCGTTTGAATGCATCCTCCGGCCGCTCCTGTCCGGACGGCTCATCTGCCTCCGGCTGTGTCTGTCCGGACGGATATTCCGCATCCAGCTGTGCAAATGGCTCACTCGTCGCGGATACTTCCCAAACCGCTTCATTCTCCAGAATCTGCTGATCCTCTTTCGCATCAGACATTTCCGGCTGCTCCGGCCTCGTCCCCGCCATTATACTCAGCACACGGTGGAGATTCTCCAGCTTCACGGAGCAATACTCGCCGCCATCTTCTCCATCGCGGGTCCAGGCCACAGGCTCCTCCGAACGGATTACAAGACAGCGCGTCTTAAAACGAATCACGTTCTTATTGCTCTCGTCATTCATCAGAAGCGCACCGATGGTCTGCTGCCAGTCAATCAAATCCACCGGGGTGCGCACAAGCAGAACCTCAAACAATCCGTCGTCAAGCTCCACATTCCTGCCGGGCAGTCCCTTGATGCCGCCGACCGAATTTGAATTTGACACCATACCGTATATAAAGTCGCCATTCCCGCAGAATTCGTCGCTCTCCACTTCAATCGAATACGAGCGCCAGCTGCCAATCCGCTTTACACCCTCGATGATATAAGCCGCATGTCCAAGCACATTCTTCAACTCCTGCTTCGTCTGATAAGAAACATCGGTCAGAAGACCAAACGCCGCCACATAGACAAAATAATCGCGGTCATTAAAATGCCCGATATCACAGCAAAACGGCTCGCCATCCACAATCGTATCCGCTGCGCGCTCCATCTGACGCGGAATACCGATGCTGCCGGCAAAATCATTCGTGCTGCCGGCCGGAATATAACCGACAGGCCGCTGCACACCGCTCTCCATCAGCCCTGTCACAACCTCATCCAACGTCCCGTCTCCGCCGCTGCAGACAATCATGTCAAAGTCAGCGGCACGCGCACACACCGTCTGTGCCGCATCCCGCACTGCTTTGGTCGGGTAAACCGTCACATCAAAATCTGCCATTGAAAACCGTTCGATAATCCGTGACAGATTGAACCGAATCTGCCCTTTCCCGGATTTCGGATTGTACACAAACAACATTTTTTTCATAAAAATCATCGCCTTTATTGTACTACGCATAAATGGGAATCACAAGCAAATTATTGCGAAACTTCTTCATTTTTCACAGATTTCGCAGACTGCGGGCAGCAAAACTGTCAAATTGTCTTTCACGGCCAGAGTGCACAATTCGCTTTACAAATCAGAACATGCGCCCGTAATCGGATAAGGGAACACTTCTCTCTCCTGTCCGCTGTGCGAGGCGCAAGCAGCATAGCAGCTAAATTCTACTCGTGCCTGTGTACATAACAGGAAAGGAAACGACCGCATGCCGTTTCCTTTCCAACCAGTCAACCCTGTGCCGCCTTCAGATACGTATTCAGACGGATCAGCAGCAAATCCAGGTCAATCCCATGCACCATTGCCGCCTCCTCCAGAGACTCCATCTGCGAAGCCGGGCAGCCAATGCAATGCATTCCTCCCGCCATCAGAACCGGGGCAAGTCCGGAATTGATCTCAAGGACTTCTCCAATCGTCATGTCTTTCGTAATGGTATCCGGCATATCTGTTCCCTCCTTAAATATAATAAACGAATATAGTAAACGACGTAGGTCGCTTTCCATTGCGCCAGGCACGGGGATCTGCGTAAGCAGTCATTCCATAAGCGCCCGTGTGCATCTGTGATAGTGAGCAGCCATTCTTTTGCTGTCCGCTATCATTCGGCCGGACTTCTCATGCGCAGAAAACACGCGCCTCACCCCTGCCGATGCGACCATTATAATATGAAAGCAACGAATGCGCAAGATAAATTTCCCCATCTTTCCTGTGGTGATGCCCCGCCATCCATCCAATTTACAGGAGATGATTTCAGTGACACTGAACGGAACAGGAGATGAAAATCACAGCAGGCTTCGATAGTTGCTAAAATCGCCGCATGGATTCAACCATAACCGAAGTCTCTCCCCGGTATACTTATTTCTGCTGCAGTTGTTTTCACAAAAAAACATGGGATTTATCAGATTAGGCTTGTCTATTTTGATGATTTGTATTAAAATGAAGCAAAGATTCGGAACGGGTCTTTGAAAAAATTTCCAATAAGGAGGATACTATCATGGCATATGTAATTTCTGATGAGTGTGTTGCTTGCGGCACATGCGCAAGTGAGTGCCCGGCTGATGCAATTTCTGAGGGCGACGGCAAGTATGTAATCGATCCGGATGTCTGTCTTGAGTGCGGCACCTGCGAAGCAGCCTGTCCGACCGGAGCGATCTCCGCTGAGTAAGATCTTGCAGACCTGACAGAAGCCGCATGGTTTCCATGTCAAAGGATACATAACAAAGGATACTTCATAAAACAGGGTTCCTATTTTGACGAATACTTCATTCATCGCTATAGTGACCCTGTTTTTTTCTGTTTTTTTCTGTTTTTTTCTGTTTTTTTCTGTTTTTTCTGTTTTCTCTCCCCTGTTCCCTTTCCCATCGCCCTGTCTTTTTCCCGCCCTGAGCAGCGATTTCCTTCAATATAATTCCATTTTGGGAACTATTAAGCATACTCATGCGAACTATTCGATTTCCGGCTCTGACAGTAAAATGAATTATAGTAAATCAGCATACAGGCAGTGCCGGATAGGTGGTGACATAATGAATGCACAAAAGAGAATCAGAGAACTGATGGAGGAGCGAAACTGGAGCGACTACCGGCTTTGCAGGGAAGCCAACCTGTCCGCGTCCACGGTTGCAAATATGTTTGGCAGAAATAATGCCCCCACGTTACCTACGCTCGAGGCAATCTGCAAAGCGTTCGGAATCACTTTATCACAATTTTTCGCTGAAGGGGAATCGGTTGATTTGACGGACAAACAGAAGCAGCTTCTCGCACAATGCGGAAAGCTCACCAACGAGCAGCAGGATGCGCTTCTCAAATTCCTGACAGCTCTGTAAAATTGAAAAGCTGCGCTTCACGACGTGTTTTTTTTCGGCGCCGAAAATCAAATCGTATGGCTGTTAAGCAGCCAAAAGCAGATCATATGACTATTTATGGAACCAAAAGCAGACCATATAATACTTAATTTGAACAGCCAAAAGCCGGATCACCTCCGGCTCTGGCTGTTTATCTTCATTAGTAGAAGAATTGCCTTTCTTTTATTACATCCACCAGTTTTTGAAAAATCCCTCTTTTTGCAGGTGCAGACGCAGCACTCATGTTCGCTGCTGCCGCTTCCCGTCTGGCTGTCTCCTGTCTCAATTGTATGTACAAATCCTCGAATTCATCACGGATCAATTCCGTCAGATCCCGCTCCAGTTTTTCATTTTGCTCCGCAACTGCCTCACAGATCAGGCTGCGCATCATGGATTCAAAGCGCTGATAGTTGCCGCTCTCCGATGTGGGGATGATTGCATACTCCAGCTCCGTTTCCTCAGCGCCGGTCCGGCGCGCAGCGTTCTCTAATTCACCAGTGGATTCTGCCCTCGCCGGGTGGCATCCTCGCCCTTCGGGCGGGATATCCGCCGAGATCAGGCGAGAGGACGTTTCCTTATCGCCGATCAAACGTGCAGCGTTCTCTAATTGACCGGCGCATTCTGATGCCGTGCACAGGTGATTGGTCGTTTCCTCTTCCAACAGCATCTCCAACCGTTTCCCTTCTTCGGAATTCTCCATCAGCATGCGGATTGCCTTCAGCTGGATTCCCTTATCTTTTAGTTCCTTTACTTTCTGAAATGTCGCAATATTCTCCGCGCTGTAAATCCGATATCCCTGCGCAGATCTCCGGATGGAAAGATGCAGCTCATCCTCCCAGTACCGCAGAACATGCGACGGCACACCGGTTTTCTGTACCGTCTCCGACACCGAATAAAGTTCCTGTCCGTTCTCCATCGATTCCCTCATAAAGTACTCCCCCCTGTCATCAAAACATGTCCGTCCATTCCGACATCTTTTATCCTAACCGGATTCCCTTATATAAGTATATGAAGAAGCAGAGAAAATAGAACCACAAAAGTAAAAAAAACGCCGGTTGCTGCCTGCCAATGGCAACAACCGGCATCTCATATCACTATTGCTTCTTCATATTCGCGAACTTGGTAAATCTTGGCAGCCAGGCCAGCTCAACGGTTCCGATGGGGCCGTTTCTCTGCTTGGCGATGATAACCTCCGCCACGTCCTTTTTCTGCGAGTCATGATTGTAATAGTCGTCCCGGTAGAGGAACATCACGACATCGGCATCCTGTTCGATCGCTCCGGACTCGCGCAGGTCGGAGAGCATCGGGCGGTGATCCGGGCGCTGTTCGACCGCACGGGAGAGCTGCGAGAGCGCTACGACGGGAACCTGAAGCTCACGGGCGATTTCTTTTAAGGAACGGGAGATGTCGGAAATCTCCTGCTGCCGGGATTCCGCGCGGCGGCTGCTGCCCTGCATCAGCTGCAGGTAATCGATTATGATGATATCGAGCTTGTGTTCCAGTTTGTATTTACGGCATTTGCTTCGCAGCTCCGTCACGGAAATACCTGGAGTATCGTCAATGATCAGGTTCGAGCGGCCGATGGTGCCGGCCGCCTCGATCAGGCTGGCCCAGTCGCTGTCACTTAAATTGCCGGTCCGCAGTACCTGCGAGTCCACACGCGATTCCATAGCAAACAGACGATTGACCAGCTGCTCTTTCGACATCTCCAGGCTGAAAATGGCGACCGTCAGACCGTTTCGAAACGCCATGTATTCTGCAATGTTCAGTGCAAACGCCGTCTTTCCCATCGATGGGCGGGCTGCGATCAGCAGCAGATCCGACGACTGAAAGCCTGATGTCTTGTAATCCAGGTCAATAAAGCCAGTCGCCAGACCGGTCACGGTGCCTTTGGCGCGGCTCGCCGCCTCGATTTTATCCAGTGCATTCAGGACAATGTCCTTGATCGGGACAAAGTCTTCGCCTGTCTTCTGCTGAAGCACCTGAAAAATCTTCTTTTCCGCGTCCTCCATCAGGACTTCCGTCGTCTCTTTTCCTGCGTAACAGGCAGATGCAATATCCTCATTTACGCGGATCAGCCGGCGCATCTGCGCTTTTTCCGCAACGATCTGCGCGTAATATTTGACATTCGCGGACGTTGGCACGGATGTAATCAGATCACGCACGAACTCCATGCTGCTGATCTCAGGCGGGACGTCCTTCTCCTTGAGGCGGTTCTGCAGGGTAACGAGGTCGATGGGCTTGTTCTCACCGTGCAGCTCCACCATCGCCTCAAACAGAATCCCAAACTGCTTCTGGTAAAAATCATCCGGAGCGAGCAGCTCCGATGCGATGGTCACCGCGTCCCGGTCCATCAGCATGGCGCCGATGACCGACTGTTCCGCCTCTGTACTGTGCGGCATGACTCGCTTTAATAAATTTTCCTCCACCTTACTTCTCCACTACATGTACCAGAATATCCGTTGTCACCTTTGTGTGCAGTTTGATGCTCACCTGTGTCACGCCAAGTGTCTTGATCGGCGCATCGAGCACAATTTTCTTCTTGTCGACCTCATAGCCGAGCTGCTTCTGAATCTCCTCGGCAATCTCCTTTGAAGATACCGAGCCGAAGACCCGGCCGCCCTCTCCGGCCTTGACCGCCACGCGGATTTCCCGGCCCTTCATCTCTTTTGCAAGCGCTTCAGCGGCAGCCAGGTTCTCCTTTGCCACCTTCTCCGCATTGGCCTTCTGAAGCTTCAGGTCATTTAAATTTTTTCCGGTCGCCTCTTTGCCGAGGCCTTTTTTCAGGAGTACATTCCGCGCGTAGCTCTCGGACGCCTCCACGATCTCCCCTTTTTTGCCAAGGGATTTCACATCCTGTAATAAAATCACTTTCATAATTCCAACTGCCCCTTTCTTCCGGATTTAAAGGAAACACCTAAAATCCGTTCCCGTTACATCCATCAGCGTCCTGTAGCTGTACAAAACGGTGCACAGACATTTTCACGCACCAAAATACGGAAAAACAACCCATCCGCTTCATTATAAAGCGCCTTCCTTTGTCATCTGCGTCAACACTTCCTTGAGTGTCAGGCGCGCCTGATCAATATCGACACCGGCCAGCTGCGCGCCGGCAATGTTCATATGTCCGCCGCCGCCCAGTCGCTCCATGATAATCTGTACATTCACCTCATCAATCGCGCGGGCACTGATATAGATTTTATCCCGATAATCCGTCAGCACGAAGGACGCCTTCACGCCGATGATATTCAGCAGCTCATTCGCCGCCTGGGCGCCGACAACGGTCGGGTTGTCCAGTCCCTCGCTCGGGCAGGCGCTGATTGCGTAGCTGTCCATATAAAGCTCCGCGTGCCGGACTGCCTCCGCGCGCGCCTTGTAGGTCGCCATGTCATTGCGGAATACCTTGCGCACTCTGGTCACATCTGCGCCGTTCCTGCGCAGATATGCGGCTGCCTCAAACGTCCGCATCCCCGTCTTTGTCAGGAAATTATCCGTATCGATGATAATGCCAGCGTAAACACAGTCCGCCTCGTATGGCTTCAAACGCACGCCTTCATCATAATATTGTAAAATCTCCGTTATCATCTCGCAGGCGGAGGATACGGCCGGGTCGATATAGGAGAGCGCGGCGTTTTCAATCTTATCCGTCCCCTGGCGGTGATGATCAAGCACGACAATCGTCTTTGACAGATACAGAAGCTCCTCGCATTCCACCATGGCCGGACGGTTTGTATCTACCACAACCACAACGGTATTCTCATTCGTGAACTGAATCGCCTGTTCGTGCGTCACAAACACATCCTCCGCATATTCCAGGTTATCCTTCAGGGAATCCACCCACGGACGGATGCTCGAAGTGATATCGCCAAGCACGATGTGCACCGGCTTCCCGGAACGCATCGCCGCGCTGCAGACGCCGACAGAGGCCCCCAGAGAATCAATATCGGTATTCTTATGGCCCATAACCACCACACGTTCCCGCGCGCCGATCAGCTCGCGGAGCGCCTGCGCCTTGACTCGCGCGCGCACACGGGTGTTGCTCTCCGAGCGCTGGGTCTTGCCGCCATAGTAGGAAATCTTGTCCTGATCCTTGACCACCGCCTGATCGCCGCCCCGGGCGAGCGCCATCTCGATCGCAATATGGGCCGCCTCAAAATTCTGCGTGTAATTGCCATTATCCGTTCCAATACCGATGCTGATCGTCACATTCATGGAATTTCCGAGATTGACTGTCTTGACATCCTCCAGCAGAGAGAACCGGTCCTCCATCAGGGAATTGAGGCTCACACGGTTCATCACGAGCAGATATTTGTCCTTCTCCAGATTTTTAATCAGTCCTCCGGCCGAGATCACGTATTTCGTAATCCGCCGGTCTACCAGGGCGCCCAGCATGGAACGGCGTACATCCTCCACACTGTCCATCGCCTCATCATAATTATCTACATACAAAAGCCCGACTGCAGGCTTCTGCTCAAAATTCTCCTTCTGCAGATAGCTGATCTCCGTAATGTCAAAAAAGTGAAGACCGATCACGCTGCAGCCTTCGCCCTCGATCTGGGCAATATCCATATCTTGCAGGATTTCCTGAAGATGAATCCGCTTCATGACAACCCGGAACGTCCGATCCTCATAAACGATCTCCTCGACCGCTTCCTCTTCCCCCGCGGGAAAAGTAGCCGCGCCCAGCTGCGGAAAAACCGTGGAGATGTTCTTGTGGCAGTCACTGGCTCGCTTCGTCATCTCACAGAGCTGCGCGTTCATCCAGGCAATCCGCCCGTCCGGCAGGACAAATCCGTATGGAATCATCATCCCGTCCAAGATCTCCTTTTCCACACCGCCAAATCTCTGGGAAAAATCGATCAGCTCCAGCAGAACCTTCGGCCTGTAGTAGCGGTCGAGAATAAATATCGTCACGTAAAGCACCAGCGAAAAGCCGCCTGTCAGGCATCCGGCAAGCGTATCTACATAAAGTGTTCCCGCCGTCAGAAACAACAGCAGCAGACAGAGCAGCACACACCAATACCAGTGGCGAAGAAGCTTGCCGCTGTATCGAAGCTGGGCTTTATTTCCGGTTTTATCGTCTTTCATATTCCTTCCAAATCCTCCCTTAACAGAGAATCAGATACAATTGTCCGCGGCAGTTTCCTGCCCACGCGAACAGTTTACCACAAAGTCTGTACAAATGAAAGTACAAAAAAGAAAAAACAGCCTGCATACCATCACTGATATGCAGGCTGTCTTCCATTTTTCATACACACCGAAATTTTGGTGCCTCAAATTTGACGTTTCTCCATACAAAACCCGGCCGCCCACAGGATGATTTCCTGCGCATGATGCGTCAGTTCTGTCGATACAGTCCGTCAATCCTGCACGTACGGCATAAGCGCGACATGGCGGGAACGCTTGATGGCCACGGTCAGCGCACGCTGATGCTTTGCGCAATTGCCGGTGATTCTTCTCGGAAGGATCTTGCCTCTCTCAGAGACGTATCTCTTCAGCTTGTTCACGTCCTTGTAATCAATCTCGCTGTCTTTCCCGCAAAATACACAAACCTTTTTTCTTCTGCGGATACCGCCGCTGCGCCGCTTCATCGGCGCGTCACTTCTCTCTTTATTAAATGCCATTGCCTGTTCCTCCATATCTGCAATCGTGTAAGAAACGCAGCCATTCCCTTTTCATGCGTGCCGCTCACCAAATGCAGGGCGCCATCCAAAACAGCTGCAAATAAACTTAGTTGAACGGAAGCTCCTCGTCAATTCCGTCCGGAATGTTCATAAATCCGTCGCCCGCGGAAGCTTCTGACGGCATCGGCGCTGCGGCTGCCGGTTTCTGATATCCACTGTTCTGATATCCGCCATTCTGGTATCCGCCGCCCTGTCCGCCGGACGCTGCCGCCTTGCTCTCGGCAAACTCCTGGTCTTCAACGACCACATCGGTCGTATAAACCTTCTGGCCATCTCTGTTCGTATAACTGCCCGTCTGGATCCGGCCCGTCACTACAATCTTCGTGCCCTGGCGCAGATATTTCTCCGCAAACTCAGCTCCCCTGCCAAATACCACACATCCAATAAAATCAGCCGTCTGCTGGTCACTTCCCTCGCGGCGGAACCTGCGGTCTACAGCAAGGGTATATCTAGCGTATGCCGTGGAATTCTCTCCAGCGGAATAGCGAACCTCCGGGTCTCTCGTCAAACGTCCCATTAAGATGACTTTATTCATATCTTCTACCTCTCTTTTTATGCATCCTGTCTAACGCATAAATATCTGATGACATCTTCCATGATGCGGATACGGTTTTCTACCTCCGCCGGACATGTCGAATCAGCTTCAAAACGAACGAAGTAGTAAAATCCTTCACGCATCTTCCTGATTTCATAAGCGAGCTTTCTCTTGCCCCACTCTTCCACCTCGGTAACAGTACCGCCGAACCGGGTGATCAGATCCTTCACCTTCTCAATCGTAGCGGCTCTGTCCTCGTCTTCAAGCTTTGCGCTGACAACTACTGCTAATTCATACTTGTTCATGCTTTTCGCACCTCCTTATGGTCTTATGGCCCCCTGACCCACAATCCGGGTGCCGCAGGGAGCAAGGAAATATATCACGATTAAGCATTCTACCACAGGTTGGCAGGGACTTCAAGCATTTTTTACACTTTTTCTTCCTGTTTTTTCCGGATCGCCCGCGTGTTTTTCTCGACCAGCCTGCGCGGCACCATGATCTGGCGGGCGCAGCCTGTGCACTTCAGGCGAAAGTCCGCACCGACCCGCAGGATCTCCCACTCCTGGCTGCCGCAGGGATGCTTCTTTTTTAATTTTACGATATCGCCGACTTCAAATTCCATTTATGCATCCCTCCTCTTAGCCTCAGGCATTCATCTTAACCGCATAATTTTATTGCATCGGGCTGCGCCGAGGCTTTTATGGTCTGCGGTTCGCGCGTCAGGCGGTGCAAGATGCATAAGTTATCTTTTAACAGGTTCTTACATCCGTCCCGGTAAAAACGCAAAATCAGTCTGCTATCTGCAACGGCTGCGTCAGCAGTATCTGCGTCCGCCGCGCCTACACCCGCAGCGCCCCGAGCACGGCGCCGATCTTTTCCTGCACGAGCAGGTCTGCCTGCCGGTCACGCGGGGTCGGGGCCATATTGATCACGACCAGATGGCTGCCATGGAAATAGTCAATCAGCCCTGCTGCCGGATACACCGCCAGCGAGGTGCCGCCGATGATCAGAACGTCCGCCTCTGAAATGCAGCGGACGGATTCCCGCATCGTCTGCTGATCCAGCCCTTCCTCATACAGCACCACGTCCGGCTTGATGACGCCGCCGCAGCTGCAGCGTGGAAGGTCGACACCATTTTCAAACATTTCCAGAAGATCCTGCCCGGTATAGCTTCGGCCGCAGCGCTGGCAGTAATTGCGGTGGATGCTGCCGTGCAGCTCCAGCACCTTTTTGCTGCCGGCCTTCTGATGCAGGCCATCGATGTTCTGCGTCACGACCGCTTTCAGCTTGCCGCACTCCTCCATCTCGGCAAGCTTTTTGTGCGCCGCGTTCGGCTCCGCGTCCAGCACGAGCATCTTGTCCCGGTAAAAGCGGTAGAATTCTTTCGTCTGCCGAACAAAAAACGTATGGCTCAAAATGGTCTCGGGCGGATAATCGTATTTCTGATGGTAGAGCCCGTCCACGCTCCGGAAATCTGGAATGCCGCTCTCTGTCGAGACCCCGGCTCCCCCGAAAAATACAATGTTATCCGTATTATCAGTGATCTGCTGCAGCTGTTCCTGACTGGTCATGGTGAAACCTCCCTCACTTTTATAACTTTTCCCATTTCTCTGCTTTTCCTGGCTTCCGCTACGTTTTCATGCGATCGCGCAGCAGAGTGCTCATAACTTTCTTCTAATGCAATCCGGTGTTCCCTCATTATTTCATACGAATTTGCATGACGAACGCGCATCTGTGTTCTACTCTTCTTCGTCTTCTACTAATGACGCATACATCTGCACGAGCTTGCCCTGGACGACGAAGCGGGTGGCGGAATCGCCGGTGCAGGTGGACAGTGTCACCACCTTGTCCTCCGTTGTCACGGAAACGGTGCTATTGTCCACCTCGGATTCCTCAACCGCAGTGGTCAGAAATTCTTCAAACTCGTCCGTTGAAAATACGATCTGATAGGTCTGGCCGACCTTGTCCACTACCCGCGCGGAGAAGATCCGGTACTGGTAAATAATGTCTTCTGTATAGATCCAGAAGTATTTGCTCGTCTCATATACTTCCTCATCGCGGAATTTTTTCAGCGTACCGAACATCGAACCATTCTTCATATTGTGTCCATAGATAATGGTGTTCTGATCGGTGTAATCGCTTTTGTTCTCATAATGCATAAACAGACAGCCGGCGAAGAGGTCCTCCTGCTCAAAGGATCGATGGAGATAATAATCGTTATCCTCGCCCTGGACGACCGGATAGCTCAGGTCAAGCGCCCGTATTTTCAGCCAGCCGACGATGTCGGAATTCACCTCTTTGAGCGATTCGAAATCGATCGGATTGACCATCACCGGAAGGCTCACTTCCTCCCCTTCCACTTCGACCGTCTGGACTTCACGGCCGTTGATGACCTGAGCGGCGGAATCATTTTCAAAGGCTTCCTCGAGCGCATCCAGATCCTCCGTCTCGGTCTCGTCCGTCGCATAGCTGGTCGCCAGATTCAGATATTCCTCGTCTACCTTCTGATATTCCTTATAGTAGCCGTACAGCATATAGCCCGCGTAAATAAATACGCAGAAAGCCGCCGCCATTACGATAATACTGATCACGTCGCCTGCGCGGCTTTTTTTCTTTTTCCTGGGAGGCTTGCCAGAACCATTGCGGTTCCCGCTTATGCCTCCGGAAGCTCCCTGCCGTCCGCCGTCGTAATACCCGCCCGGACCTCCGCCGGAATTCGCGCTGCTGTAATAGCTGTAGCTTCCGTTCGGCTCTCCGAAGTTTCCATCCGGCATGTTGTAATTTTCGTAACCGCCGCCGTTACTTCCTCCGGGGGAACTGGTAACCCCGTTACTTTCCCCTGCGCCGTTCCTTCTGCCCATAGGCTTCTCCCTTCCCGGCCCCGCCATTCACAGGAATATTTACGATAAACCTTGTGTTCCGGCTGTCACTGACCGCTGATATGACTCCGCCGTGCATCTCTACGATCTGTTTCGCGATGGCAAGCCCCAGCCCGGCTCCGCCGGTGCGGCTTGACCGACCATCGTCTACGCGGTAAAACTTCTCAAAGATCATTTCCAGCTTCTTCTGCGGAATCTGCGGTCCCTCATTGGTAAATACAATCGTAATCCCGCCGTTTCCGCCGCGCGCCTGGATCAGAATCTGCGTCCCCTCGTTGCCGTAAGCAGCCGCGTTTTTCAGCAGATTGTCAAAAACACGAGCCAGCTTGTCCGGATCGCCGCGCATGATCAGACCCTCCTGCACATCCACCACACACGTCATGTTCTTTTTATTCAGCAGCCCGACGTTTTCATCCTCCAGCTGCTCCAGCATAATCGAAAGGTTGATCTCCCTCAGGTCAAGATCCATATCCTGCGCGTTAAACCGCGTAATCTCAAAAAATTCGCTGATCAGTTCTTCCAGCCGGATGGCTTTTTCCAGGGTAATATGGGTATATCTGGCGCGCTCCTGCGCATCCATCCCGGGGTGCTCGTCCAGCATCGTCAGATAGGCGGTCACCGAGGTCAGCGGCGTCTTCAGATCATGGGCAAGGCAGGCAACCAGCTCATTCTTGCGCTGTTCGCTCACCACCGCCTGCTGTTCCCGGTAAGAAAGCTTGCGCCGCAGCTGATTCAGTTGCTCTGCCATCGGCTCCAGTTCCGGGCAGAGCGTGATCGGCTCCTGCGAGTCCGATAAAACGTCATCCAGAGCGTCGCCGACAAGATTCAGATAGCGCGCCGTTTTCCGTGCAGTCAGGCAGAGAAAAAGGAAGAAAAGAACCGCAAATCCGCCAAAAACAAAGAACCATTTCCCATTCACCAGCAGCCGGGTATACAAATCAGAAGCCGTCCCGGAGGAGACCCCAAGCTTCCCCAGCCCCCGCACAAACAGATTCCAGAAGGACTCCTGCCCAATCCCCTGCGTCAGAAAGGTCAGAAGTCCATACCCCGCCGCCACCACCAGAATGCTGACAAGCAGAGCGCGGATGATCGCCGTTCTTTTTAATTTTCCATACCTATTTTTCAATTTTGTACCCTACTCCCCATACCGTTTTGATAAAGTCGCTCTTCCTGTGCCCGTCTCCCATTTTTTCACGGAGATGACGGATATGTACCATGACCGTATTATTACTGTTTTTAAAATACTTTTCCTTCCAGATCTGTTCGAAAATCTGCTCGGAGCTGACCACTCTGCCCCGGTTTGCACCAAGCAGCCAGAGAATGTCAAACTCAATCGGCGTCAGCGTCAGGCTCCGCTCATTGAACGTACACTCATGCGTATCCCGGTTCATCAGAAGGCCGGCAAAATCAATGACATTCTCCGGGATCTTCGCATTGGCTCCATTGTATTTCGTATAGCGGCGGAGCTGCGCCTTGACCCGCGCCACCATCTCCAGCGGATTGAACGGCTTCGGGATATAATCATCCGCGCCGAGCGTCAGTCCGTTGATCTTATCGGTATCCTCCGTTTTTGCCGTCAGCATGATAACCGGAAACTTATAATTCTCACGGATTTTCTGCAAAACACGAAAGCCGTCAATGTCCGGAAGCATCACATCCAGCAGCGCGAGATCCGGCGGCGACTGCGCAATTTTCTGCAGCGCCTCCATCCCGGAATAAGCCAGCTCGATCTCATAGCCGTCATTTTTCAGGTAGAGACCGATGACCTCCGCAATCTCCTTCTCATTATCCAAAACCAGAATTTTGCTCATGAAAACCTCCAGCACTGCGTTCCATTCCTGAGTTTGTGTCTCCGCTCCGCTCCGGTCGGTGCTAAACGCGTGCCACTGGCACGCAGCGGTCTCCGCTTCCGCTCCGGTCGACGCTAAGCGGACATCCACTGGATGTCCAGCGCCCTTGTATTATATGTCCGTATTTGCGCAGCAAGTATGGACGAAGGCCGCGCCCCTCGCCGGGGAGGCATCCCGCACTTCGTGCGGGATATGCAATCGCAAAGCGATTTTCAATTGCGCGGCTTCCATTATATCAGATTCCCGACGGTTCGCGGGTACGGAAGCACGTCGCGGATGTTGGACATCCCGGTCAGATACATCACGCAGCGCTCAAATCCCAGCCCGAACCCGGAGTGGCGGGTGGAACCGTACTTGCGAAGGTCTACATAGTATGCGTAATCCTCCGGCTTCATGCCAAGCTCCGCAATCCGGCTGGTCAGGATGTCCAGGTTATCCTCTCTCTGGCTGCCGCCGATGATCTCGCCGATGCCCGGCACCAGGCAGTCCATCGCGCGGACGGTCTTCCCATCCTCATTCAGCTTCATATAAAATGCCTTGATCTCCTTCGGATAGTCTGTAACAAACAGCGGGCGTTTGTAAACTTGCTCCGTCAGATAGCGCTCATGCTCCGTCTGCAGGTCGCAGCCCCAGGAGACTTTAAACTCAAACTTATCGTTGTGCTTTTTCAGAATCTCCACTGCTTCGGTATAGGTGACATGTCCGAACTCTGAATTCAGCACATGGTTCAGCCGGTCCAGCAGCCCCTTATCCACAAAGGAATTGAAGAAATTCATCTCCTCCGGCGCCTGCTCCAGCACATAGCGGATGATAAATTTCAGCATATCTTCCGCCAGCGCCATGTTGTCATCCAGATCTGCGAACGCAATCTCCGGCTCAATCATCCAGAACTCCGCCGCGTGGCGCGCGGTATTGGAATTCTCTGCGCGGAAGGTCGGACCGAACGTATAGACGTTGCGGAATGCCTGGGCGAACGCCTCGACATCCAGCTGTCCGCTCACGGTCAGGTTCGTCATTTTCCCAAAAAAGTCCTTCGAATAGTCGATCGCCCCCTGCTCATCGCGCGGCAGGTTGTCCAGATCCATGGTCGTCACCTGGAACATCTCCCCGGCTCCCTCACAGTCGCTCGCGGTGATCAGCGGCGTGTGCACATAGACAAAGCCGCGCTCCTGGAAAAAGGTGTGGATCGCGTACGCGATCAGAGAGCGCACACGGAACACCGCCTGAAATGTATTCGTGCGCGGGCGCAGATGCGGCACCGTGCGCAGATATTCCATCGAATGACGCTTCTTCTGCATCGGATAATCCGGAGTAGATTCACCTTCAACCTCCACCGACGCCGCCTGGATCTCAAACGGCTGCTTCGCATTCGGCGTCGCCACCAGCGTGCCGGTCACAATCACGGCCGCCCCGACATTCAGCTTCGAAATCTCAGCGAAATTCGACAGCTGATCGGAATAAACGATCTGCAGTGTATCAAAGAACGTGCCGTCATGCAGCACGATAAATCCAAATGTCTTCGAATCCCGGATGCTGCGCACCCAGCCGCCGACAGTAATCTCTTTTCCAATATAGCTCTCCCTGTCATGATACAGTTCTTTCACGGTAGTAAATGTATATTCCATTTTTGCATTCTCCTCATATTGATTTTAAATCATCAGGCAGAGAACAATCGGCCACGGGATGCCCTCTCTCCCTTATCCGTCTGCGCAATCCAGGTGCAGCTTTAGCCGCATAATTTTCCTGCCCGGTTCTATGCATAACACCAGGACTCGCCGTCCGGATATGTCCGTGATAAAAGACACGGACTGATTAAAACTGATTATACCCATTTTTCCCCAAGTCCGCAAGGGCTAACTGTCGGAGCTTTCTTAATCTTTCTTAAATAATTTGAGCAAAACACCGTCCGCCTTCCCGTTTGCCTCCTTCAAAACTGGCATTTTCACACTTGATTTAAACCTGCGTCCCCCTTATAATACGCTTGAATTGCAGCAAGATAAGGATATCGCACTCCAAAATCGGAAGTGTCAAATACCGATACTGTCCCCAAAGAGGCGAAGAGCTCCTTGCATCATGCTGTCAAAAAGCACAGGCAGATGCATATCCAGGTCAGGAGGTTTTAACGCATGTCATTAGAAGATTACAAAAAAGCATATAAAGCAGGCAAAAAGGACTATCAGGCACGCATGATGCGCGGCGAGCGCCCCACGCTCCAGGTACTTGACGAAATCCTTCCATCCGAAGCCCTGCCGATGGCCTCCCTCGGACTGGTGCAGATTCCGATCGACCAGATTGTCGGCACGCGCTACGGCGGGCGCAGCAACGCGTTCGCCGGAAATTATATGCCCATCCTCGAGGAGGGCTCCGAATTTGCCACGAAATGGGCCTCTTTAAGCACTGCTCACACGCAGGAGGGCATCCGCGATCCTATCAAAGCCTGGGAGTATCGGAACCGTTTTTATGTCGAGGAGGGCAACAAACGGGTCAGCGTGATGAAATATTTTGAAGCCATCTCAATTCCGGGAACTGTGACCCGCATCCTGCCAAAGCGCACCGATGACAAAGAGACGGTCATCTACTATGAATTCGTCGACTTTTACAGTCTGTCAAAAATCAATTACATCGAATTTTCCAAAGAGGGCAGCTACGCGAAGCTGCAGACGGCCGTCGGCAAAAAGCCGGATGAGCTCTGGACCGACGATGACCGGCTGGATTTCAGCTCCATCTATACCCGCTTCACCGCCGCGTTTCATGCAAGGGGCGGCGGCAAGCTTCCCATCACGCCGGGCGATGCGTTTCTCACCTTCATCACACTCTACGGCTACGACCGGGTGAACGGCATCACGACCGACGAAATGAAAACGCTGATTGCGAAGGCGTGGGAAGAATTCGAGCTGCTCAAAGAGGATGACGCCATCGAGCTGAAAATGGATCCGACCACCGAGAAAAAGCCGCTTCTGAGCCGCCTGCTCACAGGTACCCTTACGAGCGGCCTCGCGGGCAGCCCGTCCCGCCTGAAAATTGCATTCGTCTACGACAAAACGCCCGGCTCCTCCGCGTGGACCTATTCCCACGAGCTCGGCCGGCTCCACTTGGAACAGACCTTCCCGGACGAGGTGAGCACCATTGCCTACAACAACATCACCGCCGAAACCATCGAGGCCTGCCTCGAGGAGGCAATTGGGCAGGGCTGCAACCTGATTTTTACCACCACACCCGTGTTCGCGGCAGCCAGCGTAAAGGCGGCGATCGAGCATCCCGCCGTCCGCATCCTGAACTGCTCGCTGAACACCTCGCACCGCTACATCCGCACCTACTACGCGCGGATGCATGAGGCAAAATTCCTGATGGGCGCCATCGCCGGCGCCATGGCGGAAAACAGCCGCCTCACCTACATCGCGGACTACCCGCTGTTCGGCACCATCTCCAACATCAACGCCTTCGCGCTCGGCGCCAAGATGATCAACCCGCGGGCGAAGGTCTATCTGGAATGGTCCACAAAAAAGGACGCGGATATCAACGACAGCATCCGCCGTATCAATCCCTCCTGCATCTCAGGCAAGGACATGGTGATCCCGGAGGAAGCCTCGCGGTTCTTCGGCATTTACCATATGGTCGACGGCCGTCCGCAGAACCTCGCCATGCCGCTCTGCCACTGGGGGCGTTTTTACGAGAAGCTGATCCGCACCATCATGGACGGCACCTGGAAATACGACGACGCCTCCGCCAAAGCCATCAATTACTGGTGGGGCATGTCCTCCGGCGTCGTGGACGTCATCTGCTCGCAGAACCTGCCCATCGGCACCAAGCGCCTGGTCGACCTGCTCAAAGACACCATCAGCCGGGGAGAATTCAACCCCTTCTCCGGTCCGCTCTATTCCCAGACGGGCCATGTCAGATCACAGGCCGAATGGGGCGACAGCCTGACGCCGGAGCAGATCGTCAAAATGGACTGGCTCGCAGAAAACGTCGTCGGCTCCATCCCCGAGGAATACGAGCTGACCGACAACGCAAAGCCTGTCGTCGCGCAGCAGGGCGTGAAGAAGCAGGCATAAGGAGATAGTAGGTAGTAGGTAGTGGTTAGTGATTAGTAGATTGCCGCACCATTTGAATTTAAGTAAAGATAAGCCAATGACAAGGCGTGGCAGAGGAAGGAACTACAGTACATCATGCGGATACTGACAATCGCGGATGAGGAATCCGCCTATCTGTGGGATCATTTTGAAAAAAGCAAGCTCGACGGGATCGATCTGATCATCTCCTGCGGCGATCTGCATCCGCATTACCTGTCCTTTCTCGCCACCTTCACCTCCGCCCCGGTTCTCTACGTGCACGGGAACCACGACGAGAAATACGAAAAAATCCCGCCCGATGGCTGCATCTGCATCGACGACGACATCTTTGTCTTCAACGGCGTACGCATCCTGGGGCTGGGCGGCTCCATGCGCTACCGCCCCGGCACTTACCAGTACACCGAAAAAGAGATGCAGCGGCGCGTACGGAAGCTGCGCTGGAAGCTGTTCCGCAACCGCGGCTTCGACATCCTGGTGACCCACGCCCCCGCCTATCAGTTAGGCGACGGGCGCGACCTGCCTCATCAGGGCTTCAAAAGCTTCATCACGCTCATCGACAAATACAGCCCGCGCTTTTTCCTGCACGGGCATGTACATATGTCCTACGGCCGCCAGTACAGGCGCTATGACAAGTATCAAAACACACATGTCATCAACGCGTACGACCGCTTTGTATTTGACTACGAGGCCGACACCGAGGAAGAGCTCGTGCCGACGTATTATGGGGTGATGTAGATGGGCCCGCTGTACTAAGCCCAGGGAGTTTTCTCGTTCTTCGTCCTCGTAGCCGCGGAAATATACCTGCACGATTTTATCATGGTCAAACATACAGGCGCTATGCTACCTGTCTTATGCTTCAGGCGAGCAAGGTTCGTTTGAAGCAATTGAATACCCACTACACGATCGCTTCCACCAGAATCCTGTCGCCGACCGGTACTTCCTTCACTCCAATTTCTTTATTTTTATTAAAACAGAAGCTCAGCATATATCCCTTCTTTAAGTGATAATAGTCCAGATACTCCGCCAGCTGCTGTTCTCCTCTCTCATTGTAGGCATTGCCGCGCCACAGCTTTAACTCAACAACCGATTGGACTCCTTTATAATCAATGACCAGATCCGTCTGTTTCCGGTTTCTGGTACGTGCCTCTACATAGTAATTTCCGGTACCATTGATGATGGGCTTCAGAAAGAGCATAAAATAACGTCTGCCATCCTCTTCTATAAATCTTTGATCCTGATCCCCATAAATATCATCAAAATATTCAACAAACTTTTCCAGCAAACGTCTCATATCGAGCTGATCATTTGAGATAAATTGATTTTTTTCATCGGAACCCAACCGGAAAATCTCTGTTCTGGAAGCATCCGCCGTCATGAGGAAATAATTATAAAGTCTGGTCTCAAAAATCCGATTCGCGATCTGCAGCGTTCCACTCACATTTTTGACAAAACCAAACATATGAAGCAGATTCGTCACCGGATCATCAATATTAAATGGAATCGGTTCTCCACAAAACAAAAGGTCATAGATCCTGATTTTCATTTCAGGATATTGATTGAGCTTATCCCACAGAGACTCAAACAGAGCATTCTGCTCGGTAAGAATAAGCTTCACAGCCTCATTGACACCTTCTGCAGTCCAGGCAGCACTTCTGTCCGGGAACTCGTCCGTCCCGGCAATTTCCTCATCCAGTAATTTGCATAATTCGGAGGAAAGCACCGGGTAGCCCGACGTATAATCATAAATCGCTTCCGCCACAGCATCTACACACATACCAGTATGGTAGTCTTCTTCATACTGCCGGATCATGCCTCCAATTTCTTCTGCTGAAAAATTCATATTCAAATTAAATTTAGCGGCAATATTCCACGGCGAATTAACTTTATGCTCTTCATCTGGCCGAATTTTACGCCTGATATTCCGCACATCATGTACCCCCGCCAGAATAACCGACTGAAAGGTCGAAACGACATCCCGTTCCAGATACGCCGCACGCAGCTGTGCCAGAAAGTCCAGAAAAATCTGGTTATTCGTCGCAGTATCCACCTCGTCAATCAGCAGAACAATCGGTCGTTCCGAAGCCGCGCACCAGTCTTCAAAAATCTGGAACAGTCTCTGCAGGGAAAGCATTCTTTCCGTTCCCTGGATAATCGCTTCAAACTGTTCTCTGATTCCAGCCGGAAAGTTCCTGACCGTCCGCAGCAGCGCACTGGAAAAGCCTTTTAAAAATGAAGGAGCATCTTCATACGCCGTGGAATCCAGACGTTGAAAATCCATCGACACCACCGCATAATCATCCTTTAAAAACTCAGCCAATGCCCGCAATGTTGTCGTCTTTCCATATTGTCTCGCACGGTTAATCGTAAAATAATCCCCATTATCCACCATCTCCCTGATTTCCATAAGCCGTGAAGTCAGGTCTACCATATAATGCCTTGCAGGTATGCAGGCCCCTGTCGTGTTAAATCTCTTTGCCATATACGGCACCTCCCTCTCACCAGCACAATTCAAATGCCCTTGCTCCATATGGGAAAGTATAGCACAGGTTTAAAAGAAAAGCCACCGCAACTGTGCCTAAAGGGTGCCTGAAGTTCAGAAACAAACTGTAAAAGCACGGAACAATGACTGCCTCATACAAGACGAAAGCCTTTAACACCACAAATTCAGTAATCGCCGCCTTGCGCGACTGGCTTCTCGAGCAGGGCGTTCACGATGTCTGTATGGAATCCACTGGTAAATACCATGCAGGCATTATATCACACTATTATCCGGAACAGTACTTTTATGCAGAAGGCATGGAAAATATTGCTAACGCAAGAAACGCTTGCGATATAGCATTATCTGTGTTATAGTCACAATAAGGTAAAAAGGAGTGTTGCCTGTACTGCATGATGGTTTGTTCCCTGTATTTGATAGATGATAAACGCATAATTGGTCACCAGAGCGGTTATTTTTGTGTCTTGTTACTTCCAATCTTTATCCAAGGCTAAATGAGGTTAAGCAGAGGCTACGCACTGCATTCATGGAAACAAACCATCATTGCTATTAAGGTTCACCACCTCTGCTTTTTCCGATATATGTATAAACAGGAATTAAATAGCATATTCATTGTCTTATTCATCAGCCTGCCATCTCTAATTTCAGCTTTACAATCCTTGTTACGGATTTGTCCAGTCTGGACTCTGAAATCTTTCCTGAGCGGACTGCGGAAAGGACAGCATTATAGGCCTGAACAAAATTTTCCGGTGCCAGAATCATATCACAGCCGGCCTGTATGGCCTTGACAGCGGCCTGTCCGGATGAATAGCTGTCTGTGATCGCGCTCATTGACATGGCATCTGTAATCACAATTCCATCATAGGAAAGTTCATTTCTCAGAATCTTTGTTACGATTTTCTTAGAGAGTGTCGCAGGAACATTGCTGCCTGTCACATTTGGCAGAGAAATATGTCCAACCATAATAAATTCGGTTCCCTTTGCGATCCCTTTTTTGAAAGGCTTCAGTTCGCTGTTTCTCAGCTGCGAAAGTTTACGGAGAGAGACTGCCATCCCCAGATGAGAATCCTCTGTAGTATTTCCATGCCCCGGGAAATGCTTCAGAGTCGATGCAATTCCTGCGGCGTGCAATCCGTCAACGTATTTCCCCACCATTTTTGATACCAGAGAGGAACTGGATCCGAAAGACCTGTATTTAACCACCGTATTAGATGGATTGCTCCAGATATCTGCTACCGGTGCAAAGTCAACATTGAAACCGTATTTTGCAAGATAAGTCCCAATATACTTTCCAGCCGAATAGGCCTTACTCGCCTTTTTCGTTGCACCTATGGCGCTCATATTTCCTACATTTTTTACACCAAACGCACTTTTTGAGGCAATCCTTGCAACAGTTCCCCCTTCTTCGTCTACAGCAATGAACGGGATGACTCCAACCGTATTCACGCTCATGCTCTTAAGTGCTTTGTTGAGTTTTTTTATCTGACTCACCCCGGTGATGTTGCTTCCCATCAGAATAAATCCGCCAACCGGATATTTCTTATACTTACTTTTCAATTCGCTGGTCACTTTTGTCGCCGCGCCGCCTCCCGTCAGCGTCTCAGGTGTAATAACAAATAACTGAGCCACTTTTTCTTTCAGAGTCATGTTTTCCACGATTTGTTTTACATCCGTCTGCTGTGTATCCATCTGTTCTGTTTCTGTAGCCGACTGTTCCGTTTCTGCCTGTGCTGCCAGAGTATCGGCCTTTCCGGCCCCGATCAGAAAGCCCACCAAACAGACTAACCCTGCAATTTTCCAAAACTGTTTCCAATGGTCTATTTTCATCGCTCATTTCCCCCAATTCCCTATTAGAGCGCTCTCGGAAACTCAAAACCTCCCGAGATTCCGCTCTTTTTTACATGTTCTAAATTTTCCCTTCCTCCAAATCCAAAGAAAAAATTTAAATAAATTTTCAAAAAGCTCTTGACATTTTCGTGAAATTGTGCGGCGTATTTGGTGGCCAAACCCAGGCCACCAAATGCACCCTTGTAAATTTCCATAAGCCGTGAAGTCAGGTCTACCATATAATGCCTTGCAGGTATGCAGGCTCCTGTCATGTTAAATCTCTTAGCCATATACGGCACCTCCCTCTTGCCATCACAATTCAAATGTCCTTGTTCCATTTGAGAAAGTATAGCACAGGTCTAAAAGAAAAGCCACTGCAATCGGACTAAAGTTCAGAAACAAAACAGAACGCCGGGCTATCTGCAGAATCAGGGCAATAATGGCACCAGGATTTTTCATTACTCAATAGTTGTGATTCTTTCGTTAGCTCATCCATACACGTATCATTTCGAAATTCGAACCTTTTTCGCCTTACTCCATGCAGAATAGTACTTCACTCCGGAAACTGTCTTATAGCTGCGGATTCGCACATAATACGTTTTTTTCATCTTTAAATTCTTTAATTTGCAGCTTGTTTTTGCAGATTTGGAGATCGTCTTTGTTTTGCATCCCTTTGTAAAACTGCTGTTTCTGGCGTACTGAATCTCATAACCGGTCACCTTGCTTTTTTTCTTCCACTTTACGGTCACGGTTTTAGAGGATTTATTCTTCACAGAAGAAAGAGAAACCTTCGTCAGTCTCACTATCTTCCCTTCCCCTCCATTTCCAACTATGATTTTTGAATGTCCAAAATAAGGTTTTACCATATAAGTATATTTTGTTCCGTTCACGCTTTTTACGGTTTTATCCGTATAGCTGACAGTGGAAGCATTCGTTATTTTTTGAATTATTTCATAATCGTCTGATCCGGTTTTACGGTAAATATAATACCCGGCAGCGCCAGATACTTCGGTCCATTTCAGTTTTATTCCACTGCTCAGATTTGTCAGCGAACTGAACTCTGACGGAGTGGAATAATCAACAGAGGACTGGAGAACGCTCGGTTGATTCAGGTCAATCGAGAAGAAAACCGGTTCAGAGGAATCCGTGCAATACCAGTAAACCGTATTGCCCGAAACGATTGGCTGACAATCCGAAAGCATCCCCGTAGCTGAATAAATCTCAGAGGTCGCATTTCCCTGCCCGTCAAGATAAACAAAACGGAGGGTTCTATTGATAAAGGTCTCGTCATCAATCTCTTCACTTGTTTCTTCTGTCCACAATAACAGGAAACGGTCACTGCCCAGCTTTACCAGCTGCGGCGTAGATACCGTGATATCTGTATCCATACTGTAACTTGTTATCCACCGGACGCTCGTGCCCGATGTGCTGAAATCGTTTCTGGATGTAACCGTCACAAAAATATTGCGGGTTGTATAGCTCGACCAGCCAGAGTCCTGATTCACAGAATTTCCTGCTACAAGATACGACGAGGAGGAGTATTCCAGTCCGCCAAGAGATGCGCCTGTTGCGTTATCCCCCGTTTCTCCTTGAAACGAAAATATCTTCAGGGACGCATAATCTGAGCCGCCGCCCACTTCCGCGGCACATCGGTTCAGCACTGCTGCTCGGGGATAAGCATCACCATGATCCAGGGAGACAAAATTTCCTGCATCATCAACAAGAACAAACTGATTAAACGAATGGGATACATATCCGAAGGGGGAACTCGCTACCTTATAATGAGCTTCGGCAATCGTCATATCCGATTCATTTACAAGCACGGTCACATTCGCCTGATGATTCAGGCCATCTGAGGATGCATACATCTTATGACTGGTACGAATATAAAGATACCCTCCTCTTTCCGTCATTCGCAAGCTTCCTGAACTAAATGGAACGGTTGTATTTGCGCCATACAGGCTTGCTTCTCCCTGCCGTACCCAGTCCGTGCTGTATTTCACCACACGTATGACTTCAATGGAATCATCCTCCCCCGAATTGGACTGCCCGAATACCAGATAATATGCATTACTTGCAGCGTAAAAGCCTCCAAAGGATTCCAGTTCGCATAAAACGGTTTTCTTTCGTGTCAGATTCATTGCACTGTCATAGTATTCAACTATAATCGCATCGCTTGTGTATTCCACCCGCATAAAGCCGCCGCTTACTGCTGTTAAATAGGAGTTTACAACAGAACTCCGCGTCGAATACGTCTGAGCATCTATGTTTGTCGAATTCTGGATGGACAATTCAGCAACATCTGATACAGTGTTGGAATAATAGATAATTTTCTTAGAAGAGCCGGTTCCTGACGCACCTCCGGCAAAAGCCCGGACTTCATAAGAATATTCCGTTCCGCTGGCCACATTTGTATCTGTGAAACTGGTGGCAGAGGCATCGTTAATCGTCGCAATCACGGAATAACTGTCCGACGATGTCTTTCGATACACATAGTATCCCTCGGCATCTGAGACAGGTTCCCAATTGATTTTTATGCCTCCAGAGAGCATATCCAGAACCGACAGATTGACTCGCGGTAAAATATTTTTTGAACTGTTATAATAAATATCCGCACCCGTCAGATATGTATTTGAAGAACCAATACTGATATTCGCCCAAGCAGCTTCGGAGCCTCCGTAATAGACTTCAGCCAGGTTGGAACACGAATTGAAAGCATATGCCGAAACTGTAGTTAAACTTGCCGGGAGACGCAATGTCACAAGATTAGTACAATTAGCAAATGAATATTCTCCGAGCGCCTGCACACCATCGCCTAAAACAACATTCTTCAGCCCTGTACAGTACGCAAAAGCGTTGGAACCTATTGTTATTACACTGTCAGGAATTGTAACCGATGGCAGGCTCTTACAGGTGGAAAAAGCACATATGCCAATATCTGTCAGTGTATCAGGAAGGGATATCGATGTCAGATTTTCGCAATTCCAAAACGCATAAGAACAGATCGTAGTAATTCCACTTTCTATAACAACCGATTTAATAGAAGACCTTTGACTGTACCACGGGACGTAAGAATTCTCCGTCATTTCTCCGCTGCCGCTGACCGTCAGTGTCCCGTCCTCTGACAAGTCCCATGTCCAGTCACCGGTCTCCTCGCTGATCGTTGCAATCATCGATTCATCGACATCCTCGATGGATTCAATCAAAATATCAGAAGCCTCACTTAATACATCAGATTCTGAGTTCTCCGTATTCAGATTCGATCCTGAGTCCAAAGCTTCTGTCTGTGACTCTCCGCCAGCGTCATCTGTGGTTTCCGTGGTTTCCGTGGTTTCTGTGTTTTCCGAGCCTTCTATGTTGTCCGAATTCTCTGTGTTTTCCTCACTTCCCGCTTCCCCCATATCAATCAGCAGCGCCCCGGATTCCAGGCTCTCATCTTCTCCCAGAATAACTTCCGCAGAATCATCCGTTGCCACAACCGACGATTCCGAAATCTCTTCCAATTCACCATCTGAAACTACAGTCGGATTCTCGTCCTCCACAGCAATCTCCACATCTTCATTCGCAGAAATTATATTTGCCGGCCAAACGGCAAAAACCGCTATTGCCAATAGTATAAACGCTTTCTTTTTCATCATAGCCCCTCCACATAACATAACTTTATTGGACAATTCTCCTGACTCGGACAAGCCGGAACCAAAATTTTGCCATTTTGCGCAGGAAATTGTTCTTAAGTTTCTAAATATACATCCGAATGCATCATCCAAATGCATTGATCATTCGCAACAAAGAATTCTTGCTTTTTCCCTTCGAAAGAATCTCGTCATTACCTGCGCAATGACAGACTGTGCAAGGCGCCCTCGCTAAGCACAGCCTGTCATTCCGAATTAATCTCTTACGATACCTTCACTTTTTTCTTGCTGCTCCACGCACTGTAATATGTCGTTCCATTTACCTTTTTGTATGTTCGGATACGGACATAATAAGTCTTTCCGCTTTTCAGCTTTGAAAGCACCTTGCTTACTTTCTTTGCGCCGGAAACTTTGACGGTTTTTGTAGCGCTACCGCTCTTAAACTTCTTGCTCGTGGAATACTGAATCTGGTAGCCGCTTACCTTTGTCGTCTTCTTCCACTTCACAGTTGCTTTCTTCGCAGCGGAACTGGTCACACCAGAAAGCTTCACTGCAACCAGCCGCACAGTTGTCTGCGGCGCACTCGCCGTACCTTCGACACTCCCGGTATAAGGAACAACCTTATAAATATATGTGGTACCGTTCTTTTTCTTTACCTTTGTATCCGTATAGCTCAGTTTGGCACCGCTTGTAATGGTCTTAATCTTCGTGTACTTACCTTTTGTCGTCTTACGGTAAATATTGTAGCCATCCGCGCCATCCGCCATCGTCCAGCTGAGTTTTATTCCTTTAGAGGTATTCGTCAGGCTAGAAATAGCAAATGTGTCCGTTTCCGATGTATCTCCATCTGTGGAAGACTGTGAACCAGCAGCGTTGGCAGAATCCGTATTGGTCGTTCCAGATTCCGTTCCCGTGCTTCCCTGTGCACCCGTGGCTGTTCCGGTTCCGGCAGAAGAGTCTGCGGATGATCCCGTATTTGTACCAGAGCCGCTGTCACTCGATGTTCCGGTATCTGTGCTGCTTCCAGTTCCACCCGATGAATCCGAGCCATCCTGGGAATCATCCGTATTCCCTACTGTGATGGTAAGCTCTTTGCTCGCAGAATTATAGTTTGCGTTTCCTTCCGCCGAAACAATAATGATCACAGTGCCTTCCGCCAGACCAGTAACCACACCCGACTCATCGACAGAGGCAATGGAAGAATCGCTGGAACTATAAGTAATCGTGCCAGTTCCGATTGCCGTGATCGCGGCTGTTTCCCCGATACCAATACTCTCCGTATCAACCGACGCAGTCAGCGTCTGACTGGCCTTGTTAATTGTGAAATACAGCACAACCTCGCCTGTATAATTGCCTGTTCCGGTAACTGTAACCGTTGCCGTACCGGCGTTCGTATTATTGGCGTAGGTAACCGAATAATCCGAACCGGCGGTCAACTTTGTGTCCCCGTTTTTCACTGTAACTGACGGCTTTTTTGCGCTCCCGCTGTAGGTAATGCTGGTATAAGACAGCGTGATAGTGCAAGTCTCCAGGCTGACCACCGTCTGAGCAGCCCCATAGACTGCGGCATCAAACGATTCCGCACTTTCGCGTAAAATATATGTAAACGAAAGTGTACCATCACTCCCGGCTATTCCCTGCGCAATGAAGAGCAGGTTCTCCGCCGCCAGCAATTCCTCTGCATCCGCATCCTTCACAACAATCAAAACATATTGCTCGCCGGAAACCAGTTCTGCAAAGGAAGACATTATTCCGCCGCCGTTGTCCGATGTCGTGCCAGCATATGCCGTCTCGACAATAATCGCCTCGTTTTCATAAATGATGTTCCCCGTCTCAGAATCCGCTAAAGTTTCTTCTGCCGTCTCGATGTCAATCAGAGCTTCCTCTATCGTTTCAGTTTCAGCAGTCGTCTCCGATTCGGAGGTAATCTCCGTTTCTGCGGTAATTTCCGCTTCTGATTCTTCAACCGTCTCCTCTGCATCCTCTACAGCCGTGGCTGCTGCTGTTTCTTCAGTCCCATCACTTTCGTCCTCCGTCATCTCTGTTTCGTTTGTTGTATCCTCTTCCAGATCAATGACTAAGGTTTCCAGAGCCTCATCCGAAATCTCCGTAGGCATTTCTTCTTCCGAAACCGCAGACAAAGCGGTTGAGAAATCGCTAATTACTAATTCTGCGGTTCCTTCCCATTCGCATATAAAAGATCCTAATGAACCATAACTATCGATATCATCCCATTGCCCTGGTGAGATACTATATTCTGAGTCGTTTCTGTATCCGTTACATATAACACCATAATTCTGCTCTCCCAGGTTATCCGGTTCCCCTGTTCCCCAATTAGTATAAGTAACTTCTTCCCCCGTCACCCAATAGTTCCAGTTGCCCTCACCATCTGCATCAGTTAACCCTATCCATATATCTTCATCATCTGCAACACTCTGGACATAATCAAAAACCGCATCCTGTTCCTCTTGTGAAGTAATAGTGACCAAATGACCCCCTAATGTCTCACAGTATTTCTTTGCCTCTTCCCAAGTATATCCGTAATTGTAATAATAGCGATAACTATTGCCATTGAAGGTAACAACATCTTCAGGAATGCTCATGTTCGAATTCGCACTTATAAATTCATCGCAAGTATATTCATCCCACTCACATATATATCCTTCCTGCTCTGTACTGGCATTAACCAAATCATTCCACTCATAGGGCCATACAGCAACATATTGTTCATCTAATTCCGGATACTCACCCGAGTCATTATTAGGCTCATCTTCCGCCCAATTAGTATAGTTCCACTCTTCACCAGTTACCCAATACCAATTGAAGTTTTCGTCACAATATCCGCCGATCCAGTATAAACCACCTGAGAGCGTTTCAATGAAGGCCTGTTCATCACTTGAAGTAATTGTTGCCAGATGTCCTCCCAATTCCACACAATTATTCTCCGCATTTATCCAGGTAAGCTGATCCGTATAAACATAATAATAGTGTCCATTATATTCCACCGCGTCATCAGGAATAGTTTTACCATTCGCGTTCAAACAATGAATAGTTACGGTCTGTGCTTCTCCGTCCACCGTAATTTCCTGTTCTCCATACTGGTCGCCGGATGTTACAGACAAAGTATAATCTCCATTTCCCAGATAGAATGTCGCTTCTCCACTGTCATCCGTTATCGGATCCGCATCCAGACCTGTTCCGCCAATCACAGCGTCCGCCAGCGCATTTCCGTAGGCATCTGTAGCGGTCACAGTCACTTTATAGCTCAGATGCGGGCAGGTCGTCCACCCATAATCCCCATATGTAAACGAATAATAGAAATCCTTGTATTTGTACTCCTTATCCAGCAGGCTTGCCGTTTTATCCCACCAAAGCAGGGAAAGCGTTACCGATACCTTACCAATAATATAAAGTTCTCCTGCAACACATATGTCACAGGCGTGTTTGTAGCTGGTCTCAGTGGCCGACCATTCCATGGACGCATTCAATTTCCCACCCATCTCAGCAGTGACAACAACGCTTGCCGCAGACAGAGAAATTCCATCCACCTCAAGGCCTAGAGATACCTTCGGGCTGAGAATCAAAGCAACATATACCGTAGCTTCCACATTTAAACTGCAATCTGTCATTTTCGGCGCATAGGATGTATTTGAAAATCCGTTGCTGCTGCTCCAGGAGAATCCGACAGCAGTCTTAAATTCTATATTCAAAGAGACTTTACCCTCTGCCGTAAACTTTACAGCGGGTGTAAAGCCGATATTGACGCCTTCCACGATCATAACAGAAACATTGCCCAGTTTTTTCTCAACAGAGATTGCCGCCTTAATTTCGCCGGAAACCTTTGCTGTCGCGGTAACAGAAGCCTCTACATAAGCATAAGTCAGGCTGATATAAAGCTTCATATTTGCCTGAATTCCCAAGGAAGCTGACAAATCATATCCCCCGGTCACAGTGCCGCTGCTGTTTGTCCAGGTTTCTTTCAGCAGTTTATAAGGGAGAGTCTTAGATACACTGCCTTCTTTTTCCAGTGCGGTTGCAGCAATGCCTTCTTCCTCCTCGAGGAACGTGACTTCCTCGTCCAGTTCACTGTTATCCACAACAATTTCTTCATCGCCGGTGCTCTCAATCTTCAGGTAGTCGAACACATCATCCAGATCAATATCTTCATCTGCTGTAATTGTCACTGTCGTGCCACTGACCGAAATGGCTGCCACCTTAACAATCAGCACCGTTCCGTCCAAAAATGCGTAAACGAAGACATCCCCCACTGCCATTTCTGTGAAGGTCTCATCCGCATTTGTTATCGTGTAGGTTCCGTCTCCATTATCCGTAAGCGTATTGATGCCATCCGTCTCCTGAACCAAGATAACATCTGACCCGTAAACACCAAAGTTCGTGTCTGTATTCTCGTCCAGATTCAATACCAGTTCAGAGTCAAAATCCTCCGTGGTCCGATCAATCAGGTTCTGAATTTCCTCTGTGTACAGCTCGCTGGTAAACGCATCTGCCAGCGGTTCGTAACCGTCTCTGGTCAGAAGGAAAGCCGTGACCAGAAAATATTCCGGCATATCTCCTTCGATGGTGACATCGACCTGCGAATCCTCGCTGTCCACATCGGCGGTTCCGGATGCCAGCATCTGGGCTCCATCCTCCGTATAGACAGCCACTACAATCAGACTGTCCTGATCCGTCTGAAATTCTACCGTGGCAGTAGATCCTTCTACAAGCAAATCCGAGATCGCACAGGCGCTTTCCGAAGTCTCCTCGTTCTCTTCCAGCTCCTCCGAAATTGTACTTGCAATCATGGTTCCTACAGATCCGGTGCCGCTGACTTCAAGCTCATTCGTCTCCGCCTCAACACTTACTTCTGCCGGGTCATCTGCATCATTTTGAACATTCTCAGCAATACTCGTACCAGTATCCGATGCCCAGACAGAAGATACATTGGTCATACAAAGCGTTACTACCAGCATCAGCGCCAATACTCTTTTAAATTTTCTCTTCATTTTCATCCTCCCTCAACATTCTTTTTATTGTTCAAAATTTCCCAAACCTGAAACTGCCTCTATAAATGAACCGATTCCTCTTTCCCTTCACTCATTTGGTACATTATTGAATTTAATATATCATTATATGTGGCTTTTAGCAATAGTTTTTCTGAATTATATCTTATAGCCAGTGTCATTTTCTATCCAAAAGCTATATTTTATAGCCAAAAGATAAGGAGACCGCTTATGGATTTACTGGAAATCGGCTATCGCATCAAAGCCGCACGAAAGAGGGAAAAACTGACGCAGGAAATGCTCGCGGAGCTGGTGAATGTAACGCCGCATTATATCTATGAGATTGAACAGGGCCGGAAAACCATGTCCCTGCAGACGCTGGAACAGATTTCGTCCACGCTGCATCTTTCGCTGGATTACCTGATCTGGGGTGATTCGGGGCCAAATAACAAAGGCAGCGCGGATTCCATATCAAAAAAGGACGATCTCGACCGTGTGATTGGCGGTCTCTCTGCTCCGGAGAAGGCAGCCACCGCCAAAGTGCTGGGCGAATTGATGGTCCGCCTTGAAAAATGAAAAATGGTTCTCCCGGGGGAATAAGAGGAAAGTTCACCTTGTGCAGTAAACCATAAAGTACACATCCAATCAGCCAGACGCAAATGGAAACCATGCGGTCTGGCTGAAATTCTGTTCTCCCGTCACTTCGCAATCTGCAAATCCGTGCTGTTTCGATCGGCTGCCATTTCATGGTATCTGTCTGCCATCTTCCCATAATGTATTAATTTCTAAATCATGATCAAAAATCGCTAAAATAAATTAAAATACTTTTCACTTTTAAGTTGACATATATAATTTGAGCGTGTATAATGCCTGATATAAGTTTCATAACATCTGAATTTCAAATCGTTATTCTTTTTTTAATCGAAAGACAAATCCGGAAATTTTCCGCTATATTTCAAAAACAAATTGCAATTTTGCAGAAAATGAGGTACAATGAATGAGCAAAAAACGTAATATACTATCAGATACGCTGCCGGCAGACTCTCCGGATGATTCAAACGCACCCGTAAGCGCAGGTAGCGAAACTGAGAATGGCGCCGAGAAGGCCGCTGAAAATATCGTTGAAAATGCAGCTTCATCAGTAACAGTAAGCACTTCTTCTAATGATTCGGACACGAGTTAGACTGAGGACGCCGTCATGAAAAGCATGATGCAGTTTTTCGCAGACGAACTGCTTCCGGTTTTCGGTATCAGCAAAAAGGTAAAATCTCTGGCGCCAACGGAGCATATCCATATTGAAATCAAGACAATCGGATTGACGCAGCGATTTATGCAATGGCAACGAAGTTCCTGAGCAAGACAGATTTAAAGGATATCACGGAGGAGGTCAAAATGGGAATATTCACCGAAATTATTGAAGACGGACGCAAGGAAGGGCTCGAAAGAGGCCGCAGGGAAGGGATGGAAGAAGGTCTCGCGAAAGGGCGCAAAAAAGGCCTTGCGGAGGGACGTGAAAAAGGCCTCGTGGAAGGACGTGCAGAGGGACGTGCGGAATTTTTAACTGAGCAGGTAGAAAAGAAGTTAAAAAGAGGGATGCCAATCGCTGAGATTGCGATTGCTCTGGAGCAGGATGAGGAGACAGTCCGCCGGGTGGCTGCAAGACTTGTTTCTTCGCAAGTATGAAATGTAGCATATCGGCCCGGTCAGGGTCTGATCTCAGGCAATGAGTTCGTAAGCAGTACTGTTATTCCATGCGCATTTTGCTTACCTGTTTCGCCGATAGCATGATGGGAAGAAATTCTCGCGCAGCCTGTAAACACAGAGTGCCTCATCCCAGGGCTTTGCTCACTATCTCATGGATGCGGCGCGGTTTTATGTACACAGGCGCGAGCAGAATTTAGCAGCTTCGCTGCTCGCGCCCGGCACAGCGGACAGGGCAAGAAAATTCCCTTGCCTGATTTGCAGCCTGTTCTGTTACAGGCCATTCACTATGTTCGCAGGCCGCTCTCCTTTGCTGACCTGCTCAAATGCGGCCCAGATGTTGCGGTGCCCTTTTCGGAAAACGCCGGTCGTCACGCCGCCGATGTGCGGAGAGAATAAGATTCCGGCTATGTCAAGCAGCGGGTGGCTGGCCGGAACCGGCTCGGGTGCAACGGTATCGAGCCCCGCTCCGGCGATCCAGCCCTCTGTCAATGCTTTCTTCAATGCCGCATTGTCCACGATTTCTCCGCGTGCCGTATTGATGAGCAGCGCGGTCGGGCGCATTTTCTTCAGGAATTCTTCATTTACCAGATGGATCGTGTCCGGCGTCACGGGCACATGGATGCTGATGATGTCACAGGTCCGGAGCATTTCGTCCCGTTCCATCCAGGAAACGCCATAACGTTTTTCCGTTTCGGAGTCCTTTCGGTGCGATGCCTGGTAGAAAATCTCACATCCAAAGGGTGCCAGCCGTTCCGCCACCGCCTTTGCGATGTCTCCAAAACCGATCAGGCCGATCCGGCATTCGCCAAGCTCAGTGATTCCGTTCACCATCATGGACTCTTTCAGCTGAATCTGCTGCCCGGCGCGGACCGCCGCATCGCCGGCCGTCACATCGCGCAAAAGACCCAGCATCAGCAGGATGGTCTGCTCTGCCACTGCATCGGCATTCACACCACGGTTGTTGCAGACATAGATGCCCCTTTTTGCTGCGGCCGCGCAGTCAATGCCATTGTAGGCCACGCCCTCGGAATGGATGATTTTCAGAGCAGGCAGCTGTTTCATCATGCCTTCCGGCACCTGTGCGATGGCGTCTGCGGCCAGGAATTCCGCGTCCGATGCGTCCCGCGGGATCCCGCATGCGGCCTGCTCCATAGTCAGATAGATTTTCTCCACAGAATTTGCAAAGTCCGTATCCGGATAAAATTTTTCAAACCGTTCCCGGTTTCCGATTAATATTGCTTTCATGACGTCTCTCCCACACTTTCCAATTTCCGGCGCGCCTCTTTTTCTTCATATAACCGTTCTGTCAAAAATGCGTCGTACCACTTCATAATCGACTGATCGTCGTTCCGATATAGATTATCTCCGAGAATATAATCCAGGATTTCTTCCTGCGCATAGGACAATTCGTTTCTGCATTTCTCATTTTTCGGATCCAGCTTTGTATAACACAGCATTTCTATCGCATGGATACAGAATTCAGCCGCTCCGATTTTATCGTTTTTATTTTTGCGGCGAATCGCCCGGGCAACCTCGCTTCCGGCGTTGCATATCTGTTCTCCGATGGGCATCTCCCACCATTTCGTCAGATCAGCCATAAATCTACCACCTCTCTTATTTTATCTCGGGCGGCCGGATCCGCAACATATCGGCCAGCCCGAGGATATCCGGCCTCCCGGTTGCGCGGTGGATTGATCAGCGAATCAAACTCAATTTCTCCGTCATCCCATATGTTGATTCCATATAGGTTCCGCTGTGCGGAACCATGTTCCAACAGATATGTTTCCAATTCTGCATGCATTTCTGCATTGACTGCCAAAATCTTTTTTTCTACATCAACAACACATTTTATCATATCATCAAAATATACCCGGTGCTCTATATGCATCAGCTCATCCACAGTGACCTTCTTTTCCAGAATCAGCATACCCTTTCTCCCCGCTTTGTTATATAGAATCTCATACAATAACAAATGATCAATTCATAAGCCACATCTGCAAACCAACGAAATACCATCGTTGTCTAAAGCCAATGCGGCTGCGGTCGACTTGTATTGTAATAACTATCGTCCCTTTCCAACCTTTTTTGCAATCAGATACCGCGGCCGTCCCTTCACTTCCTCGTAAATTTTCCCAATATAATAGCCGATAATTCCGAGGCTGATCATGACCAGGCTGCCGATGCTCAGGATTAGCAAAATGACTGTCGTGAAGCCTTCGACCGCGTGGCCGGCAAAGTAGCGAACCAGTGTCTGGATCGCGAGCAGTACGGCCGCCACAAATACGACAACTCCCGCGCATGTCACAAACTGAAGGGCAGCGGTGGAAAAGATAACGATATTTTTGATGGCGTACTGTATGAGGGAACGGGTCGACCACTTGGATTCGCCCTCGGTGCGTTCCTGTACGTCAAATTCTACGGAAGTCGTCTTAAAGCCGATCCAGGAGGACAGCGCACGGAAAAAGACATTCCGCTCCGGCAGGGACAATAGCGCGTCCACCGCGCGGCGGTCGAGCAGCTTAAAATCTGAGGCGCGTGACATATCGATCTTCACTGCCTTTGAGATCATTTTGTAGAAAAGGCCGGCGGAAAGCCGATGCAGCGCACTTTCTTTGCCCCGGGTGCGCTTGACGCCCTCGATGACCTCATAGCCCTGCTCCCAGAGCCGGTACATTTCTACCAGCGTTTCGGGCGGATGCTGCAGGTCACAGTCCATCACAGCACAACAGTCGCCGGAAGCCTCTGCCAGCCCGGCGAGCATCGCGGCCTCTTTTCCGAAGTTGCGCGAAAAGCGGACGCCGACAACCTTCGGATTCCGGTTCGCTGCCTTTTCGATTTCCTCCCATGTGGCGTCCTTTGAGCCGTCGTTCACAAAAACAATCTCATATTCAATCTGCTCTGCCGCCAGAATCCGGTCAATGGTGTCGGCCGCCTTCTGAATCATTTTTTCCTCATTGTATGCCGGAAGCACTACCGAGAGCATTTATCTCACCCTTTTCCTGGCCCGGATTAACCGGAACCAAAATTTGCCAAAATATATGATCCGCTCTTATTTCTCTGACGCAAATATGTGATCCGCATTTACCTGCCCCGCGGCGAGTCTCTCGTACTCACCAAAATCCAGCTTTACTGAATCGTGGCTCGGATGACGCTGATCTTCCGGCGGCATTTGCATATAGTCCCCGTACAGCCAGGTCAGATAGGCGTCATATTCCTTCGGCGCCGGGAGCGAGTATCCTTCGAAATCCACATAGACTGCCTCATCCAGCCAGCTCTCCGGAAACGCCCCGCGCGCCATGTTCTGCCCCATGCCGTCGTACAGATAACCGGTATCCCGGTTTTGAAAAAACACCAGCGTCCGGTCGCGCATTCGGATTGCGGTTTTCATTGGAATCACGTTTTTGATGCGGCTGACGATCCAGCGGATGGCCGGATGGCTGCCGTCGCCCTTCACATCCGTATTGCCCCATTTATTAAAAACAATGGACCGGGTCACCTTCGTGACCATCCGGTGAAGCTTCTGCGACCATGGATGGGCCGCGGTTCGGTCATGAGCAAAGATGTCAAGAAAAATACCGCTGTGGATATCCGGAAACCTCGCCATAAATTCGGACGCAAATACCGTTCCATTGACACGCACTCTCGTGTACGGATTGTAATTCGGCCGCTGAAGGAACAGCTTTTCCGACAATGCGCCATCAGCCACACGCAGGAACTTTTCGTAATCCTCACGGAGCATCATCACGTCCACATCATCGTCCCACGGGATAAATCCGTGGTGGCGGATCGCGCCGAGCAGCGTTCCGCCGCCGAGAAAATATTTGATGTCGTTCTCCCGGCAGACCCGGTCGAGCTCCAGAAGCGTGGCGAGAAGAAGCTTCTGCAGCAGCTTTAATTTGTCCGCATCCAGTTCGCAGAATTCCATATTCTCGGACAATTTCACTCACGTCCTCTCCCACTTGGGCATTCTCATACATATACCGGGCAAACTTCGAATCATCCATTCTGCGGCAATCGCCCGGCCTGATCCAGGCATCGGTAAATGTTCAACGACTCATGTTCTGTCTGCCGAGTCAAATACACCTGCCCGTTACAATAATCACATGCCGAAACAATCCTGAACATGGACATGTCTGCCATGGCTCAATGATTTAATGGTTCAATTATTCATTATCCGAAGCCTTCATCGACCCCATCAGCCGCTCGAACATTTCCGGAAGTCCGACCTGCGCCTGCCAGCCCAGCCCATTGAGCTTTTCTGAGCAGATCAGCATCCGCGATGTCGGCGCATAGCCGTATTTGTTCGCATCCTCCGGAATATCAAAGACCAGCCGGGAGCCGCTTTCCGGATACCGTTCAATCAGCATCTGCGCCATGCCGCGGATGGTGCTGTAGGTATCCTCGTTGGAGACGTTGTAGGCCTCGCCGTTTTCTCCGCGCAAAAGCACGGTCAGCAGCCCAAGCACCGCATCGGTTGTATAGCAATAGCAGTGCGCCTTGCCCCCGTCCGTATGCAGGACAATATCCCTGCGGCTCATAATGCTGCGGGCAAACTGCGCGAATACTCGATTCTCCGTCTTCGGAATCCCCGCGCCGAACGTCTGCGCCAGACGCGCCGTCTTTACCGGCACTTCATATTCATGCGCATATGCCGCGCAAAGTCCCTCCGCCATGCGCTTGCCCTCGGAATAGCTGCTGCGCACCTGGAGTGGATCAATGCGCCCATAGTCCGTCTCTCGGACAATGGCGGCCGTGCAGCTGTTCTTTTCCATCTTGCCTTCAGAAAGGCCGGCAGAGCGATCCCCTTTTCCTGCATATTTCCACAGCTTCTGCGGCAGCTCCACATAGCTTTCCGGAGACGCAACACCGTAAACCTCCATGGAAGAGAGGTACACCATACTTTTCACATGCTTTTCGCGGGCCAGCTCCAGCACATGCTCTGTCCCCTTCAGCGCAGTCAGAATTGTCTCCGCCGGATGGTCGACAAAGTCCTTCGAGGCCGTCATGCTCGCGCCATGCAGAATATAATCGACCGGCCCGTCCACGGCAAGCGGCGAACAAATATCGCCCGTCACCAGCTCCAGTCCATCCTCCAGAAAGGCGCCCAATACCGCCTTGCCCTTTTTGGGATTGCGCACCAGTGCCGCCACGCGGATGCCCAGCGACCGCTCTGCACTCGCGCAGACCAGAGACCGCGCCAGCAGCGATCCGATCAGCCCGGTCGCCCCCGTCACCAGCACCCGTTTCCCCCGGAGCTGCTCCCAGTCAATCAGCTCCGAAGCGGCCACCTTTTCCAGATCCTCCTGGAGAATCGAATCCTCTGTCCACAATTTTTTACCCATTCCATTTATCCCCATCTTCATTCAGGCTTGTCAGAAAGTGCTTATGCCCCGCTCCCTCTCTTGCGGTACCGCCTCATTTTGGACGCAATCCGGTCGGGCTGCGCGATCCCAAATGCCATCTCATTTTCCCGGTACTGCAGAAGCGCCCGGAACATATACACATCCTCCGGCGTGGTCACCTTGATATTGCCCCGGTTCCCAGCCACGATATGCGGCTGCCGGCCGAGCGCGCGGTAAATCGTGCAGGCATCCACCATTCCCTCATAGCGATTCTCACGCGCACGAATTTTCTCATGCGCTTCCAGGATATCTTTCATATAAAAGCTCTGCGGCGCCTGTGCAGAAAAGCTTTCGCTGCGCAGCGGCACGTCGTCCACCTTTCGCCCGTCCCGGCTCACCATGATGGTCTCATAGCAGGGAGTTGCCGTGATCGCGCTCCCATAAGCTTTGACACTCTCAATGTTTTCTGTGATTACATCGTATTCCACACAGGGGCGGACGCCGTCATGAATCAACACAATAGAATCCCCCGGATTCTCCTCCTGCGCTTTTTTCAGGGCATTGTAAATTGAATCCTGCGCCGTCTCGCCGCCCGGAACCACCGCCGCGAGCTTGTCAATATGGTAATCCTCCGCCAGAGCCTCGGCGTACTCGATATAATCCTTACTCATGGCCAGATAAATCCGGTCGATTTCATGATGGTCCTGAAACAGCTGCAGAGTGTGGATCAGAATCGGTTTTCCATTGATTTCAAGAAACTGCTTGGGAATCCCCGCGCCCATCCGGACGCCGCTGCCCCCGGCAAAAACAATCGCCAGATTCATCCGTCCCACTTCCTCTCTTTTCGCTCTCTTATCGCTCTCTTTTCGTTCTCACTGCGCCGTGCCTGGATGTTTCTGTGCTGCAAAACCGCATCACTCAAAACCCCGGCCATGCCGAAAACCCATTCTGTGACTCTTGCATCATCCGCGCAGCATACTGCGTCAAGGCCCTGTATGGCCTGCGATTCGCGCGCCAAACGATACAGGATGGGTAAGTTATTTCGCATCCGTTCCTTACACTCCATGCAGATTCATTTTTCAACGTCTGCATCCGGTTCCGCAAGCCCCGCAAGCTTCAGAATCCGTTCCGTCGCGTGCCCGTCGCACGCTCCGACATACGTCTCTCGAAATTCGTCAATCTCATCTGCATGAACGAGGTACCAGCTTCCGGCTGTCTGTTCAGAGAATTCTGTCGGCCGCTCAATGCTGACGTCCGGCTGTTCAGAAAATTCTGTCGGCTGCTCAATGCTGACGACTGTCTGTTTGGAGAATTTTGTCGGCTGCACAGACGGTTCGGCCGGCCTGGACAAGCTGAAAATCTCATCCTGCAGCGTTTCCCGCAGCTCTTCCTCCGTCTGCGCCAGCGGAAACGGAATGCTCCGGTAATCGATATAAAACCCTCTTGCCTGCTCATATTCGGTCAGATCCGGCGCATACAAAATCACCGGTCTGCGGTACAGCAGATAATCAAATAACACGGATGAATAATCGGTAATCAGCACATCCGCGACGGGAAAAAGCTCTTCCGTCGGAATCGAGCTATTGGAAACCTGACCATGCCGGTCAATGTGCGGATGCGCTTTTATCACGAAATACCATTCATCCTTTGATTCGTTTGCAATTTTCTGTATGACATCCAGGCCTTCCAGCACCGGCATCGCCGCATTTCCCCGGAACGTCGGCGCCCAGAGAGCAACTTTCTTCCCCGCCGCCTCCGGATGCTCCGTTTGGAACTGTGCCCGGCAGCGCGCATTCCAGGCTTCATCAAAATAGTAATCGGTCCGGCTGATTCCGGTCGCAAAAATATGTTCCCGCGATAAGCGGAGCGCCCATTCATGCACGGGCACACAGACCTCGGCGCTCATCGTTAAATATGTGTAATTGTCAAACATATTTCCGTGATATCCTTTTGGAATATCTTCTTCCGTGTCATAAGCGATTTTCTTCGTCAGCCCGCAGGAATGCCAGAGCTGAATCACTTTCGTCTCCGGCCGTTTCCGGCAGGAGGACACCGGCAGAAAATAATCACAGATAAAAACATATTCCGCCACCGCGTACCGCCGCATGAAACGCAGCAGGTATTTCGCCATCGCGCCAAAGGAAAGCGAGTCAAAATCCGTAATGAACGTCTCAATTCTGAGAGGACCATTGATGGCAGCGTCCCCGCCTTCCGCGTCCGTTTTTGCACCTACAGGATGGATTGCATCCCCGTCAATAATGGAGGCTTTTACACTTGCAAGACGGGCTGTATCATCAGCCACATTGGAAACAGATTGCAGTTTCTCCGGGCCACAGCCAGTTTCACCGGCAGCCTGACCATCCGGATTTTCCTGATAATGCTCCTGAAGATCTCTCATCGTCCCGGCCATCTTGCGCATGGAAAAAGGCATCTTGGTATGGTGCGCATCCGCGAAAATCACCAGCCCCTTCTCCACCGGTTTTGTCCGGTAAAGGCTGTAAATCAGAGGAAGAACGACATTCTGCAGCAGCATTTTTATCCATTGTTTGATTCGAAACGTCATCTGCAATTTCCTCTTTTCCAGGCCTGGCTGCTGCAATATCCTTTATCCGCCCATGCAGTTACAGCGATTTCTCCTTTTTCATGAGCCGGTTCCTCATCTGTCATCTGACAGTATTGCTTACCCTCATCGCAGGATGGCCGCTGCTTAACATGCTCATCCCTCATCAGGAATTTTTCTTGTTCTTCTTCCACGGTGACCGCTCCCGCTGCGCCATCTCCAGCGCCGCCGCGATCACCTTATCCATATCATAATACTTATAGGCCCCGAGCCGTCCGCCGAAAACCACATTTTCTTCTTTATCCGCAAGCTCGCGGTATTTCTCGTAAAGGGCATTGTTTTTATCATCATTTACCGGATAATACGGCTCCATCCCCGGATGCCATTCGGCGGAATACTCTCTGGAGATGATGGAATAATTCTTCGGATGCTCTGCCTCCGCCTCCGGCTCAAAGTGCTTGTGCTCAATGACGCGTGTATACGGCACCGCGCGGTCTGTATAATTCACGACCGCATTGCCCTGAACATTCGGCTGCTCGACCCGCTCCGTCTCAAACCGGACGCTCCGGTATTCCAGATGACCGTAGCAAAAGTCAAAATACTCATCAATCATACCGGTGTAAAGTACCCGGGAGTACATATCCGGGTGTTCCTTCCGCCAGGCAAAGAAGTCCGTGTCCGTCATCACATCCACGTTCTCCAGAAGCTTTTCTACCAGCTTTGTGTAACCGCCCATCGGAATTCCCTGATAGCGGTCGTTGAAATAATTATTGTCATAGGTAAACCGGAGCGGGAGCCTGCGGATGATAAACGCAGGCAGATCCTTGCAGTCTCTGCCCCACTGTTTTTCCGTGTAGCCTTTAACCAGCTTCTCATAGACATCCGGCCCCACTAAAGAGAGCGCCTGCTCCTCCAGATTCTTCGGCTCTGTGATCCCCAGGTCCGCAATCTGCCCGGCAATTTTCTCCTGCACCTCCCGCGGCGTTTTCAGGTTCCAGAGACGGCTGAATGTGTTCATGTTAAAGGGCATGTTGTAGAGCTCGTCCTTATAAATCGCCACCGGGGAATTGATGTAATGATTAAAATCGGCCAGATTGTTGACATATTTCCAGACCTTCTCATTACTCGTATGGAAAATATGCGCCCCATACCGGTGCACCTGGATGCCATCTACATCCTCCGTATAAATATTCCCGCCAATATGGCTGCGCCGGTCGATCACCAGACAGCGTTTTCCGATTTTAGTCATCTCATTCGCAAAGACTGCGCCAAAAAGCCCGGCGCCCACCACCAGATAGTCGTATTTTTTTCCCTGCGCTCTCTGCCGCGCGCGTTTCTCCTGCTTGCGCGTACGGATTTCCAGATTCTGCTGCTCGCGGTAGGCCTCGCAGACCTCCTGCGCGTTGCCAATCATGTGCATTTTTCCATGATCAAGCCAGAGCGCCTTGTCGCAAAGGTTCTTCACGGAATCCACATTGTGCGAAACGTAAAGCAGGGTGGTGCCGCTCGCGAGCATCTGCTGCATGCGCTCATTGCATTTCCGGCGGAATTTCATGTCGCCGACCTCCAGCACCTCATCCACAATCAGAATATCCGGGTTCACCACGGTAGCCACAGAGAATCCGAGCCGTGCCTTCATACCGGAGGAAAAATTCTTCACCGGTGAATCCAGGAATTTCTCCATATTTGCGAATTCCACGATCTCATCGAAATGCTCTTCCATGAACTGCCTGGAATGCCCAAGCACCAGACCGTTCAGGTAAATGTTTTCCCTGGCAGTCAGGTTCTGGTCAAACCCGGCACCCAGCTCAATCAGCGGCGCAGTCTTTCCGTGCACCGTCACAGTTCCCTCATAAGGCTGCAGAATTCCGCTGACCGCTTTGAGCAGCGTAGACTTGCCGGAGCCGTTCGGCCCCACCAGACCCCAGGCCTCTCCCTGCTTTACCTCAAAGCTGATATCCTGCAGCGCCAGGAATTCCTGAAACATCAGCTGGCGCTTTGCCAGCTTAATCGCGTATTCTTTCAGATTATCGACCTTCTCGCTGGCCAGATTAAACCGGATTTTTAAATGGTCTACCTCTATCACTGTTTTACTCATAAATTTATCCCTCAAATATACAAGACAAAGCGATCCTTCGAGCGCTGGAAGGTCCATGTGCCGAATGCCAGCATCAGAAACGCGATCAGCCAGCCGCCCCAGAAGATGCGCGGCCCCGGAAAGTTTCCATAATAAACCAGATCCCGGAACTGTGCCACATAATAATACAGCGGATTGAACGCCTTGACGAAAAAGATAACATTCGCCGGGAGTCTGTTGATCTCATAGATGATCGGCGTCACATAGAACCAGGCGGTCAGAACCGCACTGTAGATATGCTCCACATCGCGAAAAAACACATTAAACTGCGCAAGGAAAAAGCCAAGCCCGCAGCAGAACAGGTAAATCTGCACGACCACCAGCGGGGTAAACAGCAGCGTCGGATAAAATCTGGCGCCGGTCGCGATCATCACAATAATCAGCGCCCCAAACGACAATACCATATCCACCATTGCACTTGTCACCCTTGCAAGTGTAAATACATATTTTGGCACATAGACCTTTTGCAGCAGGGAGGCGTTCCCTGTCACGGATTTCATAGCGGAATTGGTGCTCGTCTTCAGAAAGTCATACATCAATCGCCCGGACAGCAGATAAACCGGGTAATTTTCAATCTTTTTCCCCAAAAGGTTAGAAAATACAATCACCAGCACAATCATATACAGCAACGGCTGGAGAATCGACCACACATAGCCCAGGACGCTGCGCCGATATTTCAGCTTCAGATCGCGCTTTACCAGTTCAAGAATCAGATCCCTGTACTTAAACAATGTACGGATCCGGTAATTCAATAATTCCATCGTTTCCTCCGTTATCTTCCTCACATTCTCATACCCATCCACATAACAAAGCGTATTCTATCATATCTCTGCAAGTATTTCAATAAACAAATCCCCGTCTTCAGAAGTTAACGCTGAAATTTTCGGGAGCAAAAGCCACCCCTGA
>JAJQDT010000120.1 GCA_021202075.1 Lachnospiraceae bacterium
CTGATGCTCGAAGACCGCTCGATTTCATTGTGGGCATACAATTTGGAAACCGTTCTGGCTGAAAAGCTGGAAAGCGCTATTTCCAGAGCAACCACCAACACCCGCATGAGGGATTTCTATGATATGTACATATTGAGCAGGATGTATCAGGATACGCTGGACGCAGATACACTCCGGCAGGCATTAGCTGCCACAAGCCATAAGCGGCAGTCAGAACATATGCTTCTGGAGGGAGATGAAATTCTGAAAGAAGTGGAAGCAAGCCCTGTCATGCAGAAATTATGGGAATCTTACCGGAAGAAATTTTCATACGCATCAGATATTGGATGGCAGGATGTGATGTCGGCTGTCCGGGATTTGTACGGCATGGCAAAGTGACAGTATTGCGATTCCTTACCATTATTTTGGAATCTGCATCCCTGATTAAAAACCGAAACAGACAAAAGTGGGCAGGCATTGGTTGAATCCTTTGCCTGCCCTGATTTTGGGATGCAGTTCCCTTAAATATAGATTATTTTGATGCTTTTACGGCTGGAGTGTAGATGATGTCGTGATAGACAACCTCTGACGCTGCATTCCGGATCGCGTTCATCTTTCCAAAAATCCCAACTTTAAAGAAATCCAAACTATCATTCGCATATCCTTATAGAATAAGACATTGAGAAAAGAAAAGTTTGGATTTCTTTTGTCGGACTTCTACTTTTTCAATCCGCAGAAGTCCGCCAGTGTACCATTCTGGTTCTTCCATTTCTTTGGTACGGTTTTCTGCTTTTCATCTTCTAACGTAGCCAATGCGTTTATCTTATCTTCTGTTGTGATGTCCAGATATCGCATTGTCGTTTCCAACTGTTCATGTCCCAGAAGAAAACTTACCTGTACAACATTGATTCCATCTTCCAACCAGTGCGACGCTTTCGCATGGCGAAATTGATGGGCATGGGCATCAAGAGGTACATCTGGACATTTTTTATGTGCTGTTTCTGCACATATCCTGATTCTCTTTGCCAGTGCAGGTTCTGAGATCTTTGTGTATTTGCCGCCTACCCGCGAATAGAACAAGTATGCTTCAGGGTCAGGCGTAGTGTCATGAAAGGCACTCAGATATGCTTTGATGTAAGTAATCACCTTTGGGAGAAGATATGCTGTCCTTATTTTATCTCGCTTTCCAATCAGGTTTACATATGGCTTCTTGTCATCAAGGTGTAGATGGCGGATTTTTATGGACCGGATTTCATCTAACCGTCCGGCTGTTGCGTATAAAAGTGTAAGAAAGACAAGATCTCTTTTCCCTGTTTTGGTAGACACATCCGGTACTGCGAGCATGGCAGCCACCGCATCACGTGTAAAACCGGACACTTTCTTTTTTGTGCATTTCTGGCGTTTTATTTCCTTCGCTTCCTGGTATAGATATAAGTATTCTATATCTTTACTGCCGAGAAATTCCAGAAAGACCCGCACAGAACCAAGCCGTACATTACACGTATCAGGACTGCAGTTTCGGGATTCTTTCAACCACACGATCCATTTTTCTATTTTCTCCCGTTCAAAACAATGTCTGGAAAAGTTCCCCACAGTGACAGTCTCTGTTTCAAGGAAATTTATGTATAATCCAAGGGCATCCCGATAAGATTTCAGTGTGTGATCACTGGTAGTGAGGAAATTTGGGGCATAAACATTTAAAAATTCGGAGATATACCGCGCAATCTTAACCGCATCATCAGATTTTTTCATAATCCACCTCCGGTAATAATTCATTGAAGCTTTTTTCTGTTTTTTTCAGCAGGATATCCGAGAGACAGGGTGTAATCGAATAGTAGTATAAAGTGGATTCAATACTCCTATGTCCCATGGATTTGGAAAGATAGTGCAGTTTCTGGTCAAACTCAAACGTATCATCCGCCCAGCGGTTGATGTTCACAGCAGCATAATTATGCCGAAGATCATAGGCTACCGCCTTATTCTGCTTTCCATTTGCTTCTTCCCATAAACACTGAAACGTTTGTGTAACCCACTGTCTGGAATAATACTTCCCATTAGGGGTTTCAAAAAAATAAGTACGACCTGGACGAATGGACTCAGCAGCCATGTCGTATTGTTTCAGCAGATCGGTCATGCTTTCATGAAGAGCCACATAATGCTGGTCATAACCTTTTGATTTTTTGATGTTCAGTACCCCATGCTCAAGATCAACATCTTCCCGTTTCAGATATCTTGCTTCCGTAGTGCGGATTCCGCTGCTGTACAAAAGCCGGAAAAAGACAGGACATGTAATCTTTTTCGTTTTGTATTTTAATTCCGGACGTAATGGAACGATCCGGTCACATTCATAAAAAAATCTGCGAAGTTCATCGTCTGTAAAAGCATGGGGGATATATGTCCTTCCCTCCGGTTTCGGCGGCAGTGCCGGTTCTACATCTGTCAGACCTCTTTCCCTCAGATAGCGTATGAAGGAACGGATCCCGCCTGTTCTTGTAACGCAGGAAGCATTCGTTTCTGTATCACGTTTTCTGCACCATTCATCCACCATTTCCTGGCAAAGTGGTTGTCCCGGATAGTTCTGCGCACAATAACGGTCAAAATATTTGATGTTCAGTCCATTTGCATTTTCACTCCAGGAATCAGAAGCTTTTTGGTAATTCTCATACTTTTCAATCAGATCAGAGAACCCTGATATATAAGAACTCATAATGTAAAAACCCCCTCCCTGACAGGGTAGCCTTCAATGCTCACGGCACATCCCCGTAGATGTTCGATATCTGCAAAGAGATAATGGTCAAGTGAATCCGGGTCAACATGTCCAAGGGTTGCACTGATCACAGGGCGGGGGATATCTTTTCTGGAAAAAGAAGTGGCGACGTTATGCCTGAAAAGATGGGCGCCTTTCCGGTCCTGTTTTCCCTGCCGTACAGATGCGGCTTCAAATAGTCTGTCGGCAGCATTGCCAACCGTTCCTGCACTAATAGGTTTATAAGGTGCCTGCTCGCACAGAAAAATCCTTTGGGAATCACTTTGCGGACGTTCCATGGTTACATAATCATAGATGGCATTTCCAATGCTTACAGTTAACGGAAGTACAAGCTCATTCCCGGTTTTCTTCTGGAATACTCTGATTTCTTCTTTTTCCCCATCTATATCAGAAAAGGCCAGCCCGGCTATATCGCTGGAACGCATGCCTGTAAAAAAAAGGAGCATACCGATTGCCCGGTTACGCAGCGTAATGCAATCTTCTTCTGACATCAGGACATTCTTGATGGATAATATCTCTTCTTCCGTAAGATACTGAATATTTTTCCTCCTTCTGTTCAATGCAGGAAGATAAGCGAGTATTGCCCTGGCCGCATCAGTATGCATACCGAGATCTGCATGGAAAACAGATGCGATATTTACCTTTGTGCTTGAACTCAGGATTGGTTTTCCTGATTCATCACAGAAATAAGACAGAACCGTATCCTCTGTGATATCTTCAAGCGTTTTGCATCCTCTTTTCTGGCAGTGTAGCAAGAGACCGCTGCAGGCAGAGATACCAGAGAGGTAAGTGCCGGGTTTTAACCCACGTGCCACACTGTCCTCCCTATAAAGGTCCAAGATGTGTTGAAAATATGGGGAGAGCTTTGAATATGTGTCCTGGCGGAACAGAGGTTCACGGATTGGAACTGAAAGCGTTCCATAGATTGCATAGCGCCGAAAGAGGCTATAAACGGCGCGAAACTGTTGCTTCATATCCGCGGATTCTGTTTCTGACGAACGCAAAATACAGGCTTCTTCATAGGAAGCAAGCATCTCCTTATGTTCGGATAGCCACTTCGTTTCCCTATTTACACGCTGGATATGGAAAGGGCTGTAGCCGCACCTTTCCATGTGTTGAATAAGTTCTTCATAAGTTTTGTCTGATTGTAATAAATTCATTTGGTCACCTCCGTCCCTATTATAAAGGACAGAAGTGCAATCAAAAAGAAATCCAAACTTTTCTTTTGCACACTGCCTTGTTCTGTAAGCATATGGCAAAAAAGTTGGGATTTCTTTAAAGTTGGGATTTTCGGTGAAATCCAAAAGTTTGGATTTCACCAATCCAGACCATCGGTTCATCTGCCTTGAGCTGCTCTGTAACATTCTGAGCCTTTGCCATATCTTCGACCAGCCGATCAAACATTTCTTCTGCCTGTGTGTCAATCTTTTCAAGATAGCTGTTCAGCCTGC
>JAJQDT010000112.1 GCA_021202075.1 Lachnospiraceae bacterium
CACTTTCTTCCTATCAATTTACCATTGAGTGAGAAAAATCACTGGAAGTTAAGATATATCTGGTCGTGCCGATGCTGATTCTGGCTTTCGTCTTCGCAAATCATTTTAACATTGTCGGCATGGGAAAGGATTTTTCCAATAATCTGGGAGTCCATTACAATCTGGTGCTGTTTGGCGGGCTGACCATTGCCGCGCTGATTACGGCGAGCGTGGTGGTAGTAGTAGGCTCGATCTCTTACATTGGCCTGATTGTGCCAAATCTGGTCGCGATGTTTAAGGGCGACAAGATTCGCGGAACCCTTCCGGATGTTGCGCTGTTCGGAGCGATCTTCGTGCTGGTGTGCGATATGATCGGGCGGGTCGTGATTGCGCCCTATGAGCTGCCGATTGAGCTGATCATTGGCATCCTTGGCAGCATTCTGTTCATTGGGCTTCTGATGTATCGTTTGAAGCATGGGCGGAAGGTGGTCCGTGTTGGGGAGCTTCTTAGAAAGCAATTTGGTATACGGAAAATGGCTGAGGAAGGAGACTGTGCGAAATGAATGTAATGTCAACTGCAGCGCGGCGCGCGAACATCCGGAAGCTGGTCATTCTGGTCGTGCTGGTGCTTTTCGCTGCGATCCTTTATATGACGATCGGTGTAAAATTTGCCAACCCGAAGCTGTTACGTTATTCCATGAAAATTCGCACGCCAAAGCTGACAGCGATGCTGATTACAGCGTTTGCTATCGGCAGCGCGTCGATCGTGTTCCAGTCGATTATCAACAATACGATCGTGACGCCGTGCCTTCTGGGCATGAATTCTCTGTACACGCTGATCCATACGGCGGTAGTTTTTGTCTTTGGCACGACCAGCTTTATTATGACAAAATCGAATCTGGCGTTTGGCATTGATCTGGTGCTGATGGGGATCACGGCGACGATCATCTACAGCTATCTGTTTAAAAAGACCGGGCATAATGTTCTCTATGTTCTGCTGGTCGGCACAGTGCTGAGTTCCTTTTTTTCCAGTATTCAGTCTACGCTGACACGCGTTATGGATCCGAATGAGTATGATACCCTCCTGGCAACGCTGGTTGCGAGTTTCAACAATATCAATACCGAGATTATTATCTTTTCCGTAATCGTGCTTGCGGCGCTGGCCTTTCTTTTCCGAAAAGATCTGGCTTTGCTGGATGTGATTACGCTTGGGAAAAGTCAGGCAATCAATCTGGGCGTGGACTATGACAGCTGCATCCGCAGGCTGCTGCTGTGCGTAACCCTCTACATCGCGGTGGCGACGGCGATGGTCGGGCCAATTTCATTTCTCGGCCTGATTATCGCAAATCTGTCGAGGCAGCTTTTGAAGACCTATCGGCATTCGGAGCTGATCATCGGCTCCACCCTGTTTGGTATGCTGGTGCTGGTTGCGGGACAGCTGGTTGTAGAGCGGGTGTTCGTATACTCCGTGCCGGTCAGTGTGTTTATTACCCTGTGGGGAGGAATCTATTTCCTGTATCTGATATTGAGGAATTCCAGAAGGTGAATGCGGCTATTTGCGGGGTATACCTGACGCTGACCATACGAATTTTAATCGGGCAGAAAGCGGTTTTGTGCATAGAAAAGAAAGGGGCAGACTATGTTTGCAAAAAAACTGACAAAGCAATATGACGGAAAAACGGTAGTTGATGGAGTCAGCTTCGAGATTCCGAAGCGGGCAGTCATTTCTATGATCGGGCCGAACGGCGCCGGCAAGTCGACCGTTTTGAATATATTGTCCAGACTGATCGCGAGGGACGGCGGAGAGGTGGATTTTGAGGGGAAGGACATTACACAGTGGAAAAGCCGTGATCTGGCGAAACGCCTGGCGATTCTTACGCAGACAAATAACATTCAGATGAAGCTGACCGTCCGGGAACTGGTGACCTTTGGGCGCTTTCCCTATTCCGGGAACCACACGACGAAGGAGGATGAGGAGATCATCAGCCGGGCGATCGCTTATATGGAGCTGGAGGAATTTGAGAATCGGTTTATTGATGAGCTTTCAGGTGGACAGCGCCAGAGAGCTTATATTGCAATGGTAATTGCTCAGGATACGGAGTACATCCTGCTGGATGAGCCGACGAATAATCTGGATATTTACCACGCCACCAATATGATGAAAATTGTCCGTCGCCTCTGCGATGAGCTTGGGAAGACGGTGATTTTAGTGCTGCATGAAATTAATTACGCAGCATTTTACTCGGACTACATTTGCGCGTTTAAGGACGGGAAGATCGAAAAATTCGGTACCGTAAAGGAGGTGATGACGAAGGAGACCCTGGCACGCATCTATAATGTAGATTTCGAGATCATGGAGATCGAGGGAAAGCCTCTGTCGATCTACTATTAAGAAAAACAGGAACTGCAGACAGTTCCACAGTTACCACAGATTTTATTATTTCAGTACTTTATAAAAGGAGATTATGAAAATGAAAAAACTTATTTTCGCTGCACTTGTCGCAGCAATGACAATCAGTACAGCCTGCTGTGCGGAAGAAGCAGAAACAATTACCATTACTGCATTGAATGCGGATGGCGAAGAAGCGGAGGTAGAGGTTCCATATGACCCGGAGCGCATCGCGATCCTGGACCTGGCTTCTCTGGACATCCTTGATAATCTTGGCCTGGGCGACCGGGTAGTAGGTACCGCCAGCACATCGATCGATTACCTTTCTTCCTATGCGGAAGATGAAAATATTCTGAACCTCGGTAATATCAAAGAAGCGGATCTGGAAGCTGTTATGGAATGCGAGCCGGATATTATTTTCATCGGCGGCCGTTTGAGTTCTATTTATGACGACCTGAGCGAGATCGCGCCGGTCGTATATTTGGCGACGGACAGCGAGATCGGCCTGGTAGAGAGTGTCCGCAAGAACGCGACAACAATCGCTTCCATCTTTGGACTGGAGGATCAGATTGATGAAAAAATGACAGTCTTTGATGATCGCATCGCTGCACTTCAGGAGGTGGCTGAGGGCAAGACCGCGCTGGTAGGTATGTGCACCAGCGGCAGCTTCAATCTGCTTGGGAACGATGGCCGCTGCTCTATCATCGGCGTGGAGATCGGATTTGAGAATCTCACTGCAGCGGAATCGACTTCAACACATGGGAATGAGTCTTCTTTTGAAACAATTCTGGAGCAGAACCCGGATTACATTTTTGTGATGGACCGCGACGCGGCGATTCAGACAGAAGGAGCGCAGCTGGCACAGGAGATTATGGAAAATGAACTGGTGATGCAGACGGACGCTTACCAGAACGGCAACATCGTATATCTGGAGCATCCTGCCGTGTGGTACACAGCAGAAGGCGGAATTACCGCACTGGATACGATGCTCGCTGATCTGGAGAGCGCACTGCTCGCAGAGGAATAATCATATAATAAAGAAAGCCGTGTAAGGAAAATCGCATTGTGAGCGCCGCCAAAACGCGAAGCGTTTTGGCGGCGCGATGCCGGATATCCGTTAAGCACCGACCGGAGTGGAACGGAGATTGCCCCCTCGTTTTGCGTGGGGGCGTTTCCATATTGACACGGTTTTCGTTCATACTCGCAGGCAAGTATCAGGTTTCGCATTGATTTTCTCCCTCGTATCTGTTACAATATGGGTTAGCCAAAACTAACGATAAGGCATCTTTTGAAGCTTGGGATCATTGCGGCGGTTATGGTTCTGGCGGGAGATATGATTTTAGGCTGGGGTTCGGCAAGCGAGAGCGTAAACGGTATACAAAATAAACCGTAGCAGGAAAGGAAAATTATTCGCCAGTCCTGACAGCTGAAGCTTAGAGCTGCTGTTGGTATTTATAGAAGCGGAGGACAATATGACATTTGCAGAAGAAATACAAAGGTTTGGCAAAACGCACCCCTTTGCAGAAGAAAAAATAGATGGGATTAGCACCCGCTATCTTTTGCGCGGTAAAGCTGATGCCCAATATACGCTGGTGTATCTTGTAGGCGGCACGGGAATTTCAGCTGTTTGGTTCAACCATATTATTCAAATGGAAGAGGATTATCGGATTCTTACCTTTGATTATCCTATGGAAATCAACGATCTGGAACAGCTTGCCGACCATATCATGAAACTTATAAAAAAGCTGGATATTAAGAACCCCGTGTTAATCGGTGCTTCATTGGGCGGGTTTACGGCTCAGCTTATTGCAAGACGATATTCGGATATGGTATCCGCTTTGGCTTTATATTCTACGTGCAGTCTGTCACAGGCGAGCATTGCGGACTTGAAAAAGCAGTATAAATCATACGGTGTGATGATGGTTCTTATGAAGGTTGTTCCTTATTCATGGGTAAAGAAAATGCTGTTTGCGGTGTCAAAAAAGCAGGTCGGCATGGAAAATGAGGACCCCATTAACAGAGCGTATATGGAGGATTTCTTCGCCTGGATTTATGGGCAATACACGAAGCAGTTCGACCTGCATATGACAGGCTTGATCCTGAATGTGGCAGACATAAAGCCATTTGAACTTTCGGATTATAAAAGGTTTGATGACAAAACGCTTCTGGTTCTTCCGAAGGCAGACAAGGCTTTTTCAGAGACTGCGCAGGCGGATTTGCTTCTTTCTATGCCGAAAGCAAAGGCTGTTAAAGTAGAAGGTGGCCATACCGCCACACTCTATAAGGTTGATGAATATGTGCGGGAAACAAGAGAGTTTCTTGAGACCGATCTGCGACGTTGGCTGGATCATTCCTATGAATAAGCCCCCTGAGGGGCGGCAGACTCTGGCATGGAAAGGATCATGATTCATGACGGAATGTTTATTTCAATATGACAGACTGTATCTGAACGCAGCCTACCACGAACCGGATGAGCACAGGCATCTGCTGTCGCATATAATTGTCGGAGCCTCCCAAAGAATAAGGTGCAGTGTGAATCATTATGAATTCGAGGCAGATGGCGTATGCATTGATTCCGACGTTCTGCATACAGCCTGCGTAGAGGAAGGGGAACTGCTCATCTGCCTGTTCGATAAAACTTCTTTATTTGCCAGTGAACTTTCCCGTCGTTATCTGAAGGGGCAGAACTATGCTGTCCTGGATGGTGAGACTGTACAGAAAATAAGAAATGTATGGCTTGATACCCGCTCACTTCTGGCTGTGGACGAGGCGATCACCAATATGCTGGGGATAGAGGATTTCTCTCTTTCTATGGACGTGCGGATACAGAATGCTCTTGAGATTCTCAAAAGCCATGAGAGTGTTGAACCTGATACGATCAGCAAGCTGGCGGCGGAAGCCGGGATTTCTGTCAGCCGTTTTTCCCATCTGTTTAAGGAAAATGTGGGAATCGCCTTGCGCCGATATCTTGCACTGGAAAAAATAAGAAAGAGCTATATTCATCTGTTGAAATCGGGGAATATTACGGATGCGGCAATGATGGCAGGCTTCGACTCCCCGTCCCATCTGGCGGCCACCTGCAAGAGGATGTTCGGAATCTCCCTGACTGATTTTATGAAAAGTTAACGTGACTATTCAGAATAGCAGACGGTTGGTCCGCGCTGTTCTGAACCGTTTCATGAAAAGTTGGCGTGACTATTCAGAACGGGTCTTCACATTTGTTCCGAAAACAGTATGAAAATATATAGCCGGATAGCGTGTAATTGAAAGCGGAGAGCTTCCTTGTATGATAAAACGGTATCAACAAGGAGGCTATTATCTATGAAAAAATATGATATTTCGCAGCCGATAGTTCTGAAGAAAGGCGTGTATAAGCTGAACAATGAAGCAAACTTTAATTATCAGCTCAACCGCGTCATCAATTGGGACGGCGGGCGCCTGGAGGATATTCAGAAAATCAGCGGGAGAATAAAAAGCAGCGCAGACTGGAAGCGTGAGCTGATCGCGCTCGGAGATGAGGCGATGGAAGAGGAACGTATCGACAACGCTATCGCTTACTACCGTATGAGTGAGTTCTTTATGTACGACGGCGATCCCGATAAGAAAAAGTACTACGAGAAAGCCACTGCTCTTTTTTACGAGTATTATGCGGATTATTTCGAAGGAGAAAATCCCCGCATCAGGAAGCTTGAAGTGCCGTATGAGGGCGTGAAGCTGCCCATTATGCATGTGAAGCCGGAAGGGGAAAGCAGAGGGACGCTGCTCCTTCATGGCGGAAATGACAGCTATTTTGAGGAATTTTTATTTTCACTTCTTTATTTGCAGGAAAAAGGCTTCGAAGTCTATTTGTTTGAGGGGCCGGGGCAGGGCGGTGTAATCCGCACACAGGGAATGCACTTTACGCATGAATGGGAAAAGCCCGTGAAAGCGGTGCTCGACTTTTTTCATCTCTCCGATGTGACGATCATCGGCGTATCGTTGGGCGGCTATCTTGCGCCGAGGGCGGCCGCATTTGACAAACGCATCACTAAAGTCGTTGCGTGGTCTGTATTCCCGTCCTTTTTGGATGTCATTATCGGCGGACAGCCGCCGGCTTTGCGGAAGATTTTTTATTTGCTTATGAGACTTCACGCAAAGGGATTGGTCAATCTGATTTTTAATGCGAAAGCCCAAAAGGAGCCAATGATCGACTGGGGCTTAAAGCACGGTATGTATGCTTATGAAGCGGACAGCGCTTATGGATATGCAGGGAAGCTGGCCGATTACAGCCTGGAGCCGATCGCGGATAAGGTCACCCAGGATCTATTGATACTTGGAGCGAGCGGGGATCACTTTATCGACTACCATATGATCGGTAGGGAAATTGATATGTTTACGAATGTGAGAAGCCTTACCTTCCGCCTTTTTACGGAAAAAGAAGAAGCAGAAAACCACTGCAATGTGGGTAACGGAAAGCTGGCTCTTGATACGATTTGTGGCTGGTTAGAGAGCTTGCCCATTTAAAATGGCTTTCGGCCATGGGCAGGCCCGCGTCCCGAGCGGGGCTCGGGACAATTGCTGGAGGGGCTGGCACAATGATGAAGTTTATATATCTCCTGACGATGGCAAGAAGCAGGAAAATGATAATACAGATGTATGGAAAGGATTTTTACATACAATTCAAAAACAGGTCGGATTTCTGGTTCAGGAGAGTCCTTAAGGAAACTCCTGATATCGGGGAAAGCATATTTTCCTTTAACTACGCTTATGCACCTTCTTACGTTGCGTGGTACAAGGCGATGATGGAATCGGGAATGAGCCAGAAGCAGGCGGATGAGCTTATGTGGCATATGAATGAGAAAATGCTGCTGACCGTTCCGAAGCCGTTGCTGCATATGGTCGGGAAGACATATCTGAACAGCTTCCGGAAAAAAGCGAAGCAGCACATGCTCCGGCAGGAAAGCGGAAAGCTGCATCCCTTTGACTGGGAAATCAAATACAGGGATATCAACGAGAATGAATTCATGATCAATATCAGGAAATGCGGATTCATCGCCTATGCGGAGAAGTTTGATGCAAAGGGCATCCTGCCGGGAATTTGTGCGGTAGATTACATCGTTGCTTATTACATGAAAAATGGATTCCACCGGACAAAAACGCTGGGGTACGGGGATGACTGCTGCGATTGTCGGTACGCGTTGAACGGGAGCTGTTCCATGAGACCCGGGAAGGGGCAGAAATAGTGTTGTTATCTTTATGAAAAAAACACTTAACAATGGAATAAAGTAAGTTGCAACCAAACTTCGGTTAGTTAACTCAAACTACGGAGGCGAGTATGAAACAAGAGCGTGAGATTCGAAAAATTGCCATTTACGGTAAGGGTGGGATTGGAAAATCCACTACGACCTGTAATCTGTCAGCGGCATTGTCCCACAAAGGATATCGGGTGATGCAGATTGGCTGCGATCCAAAGTCAGATTCAACGAAGAATCTGATGAGAGGCGTGCGTATCCCTACGGTACTGGAACAATTGAAGCAGAAAGGCGAGGAGCTTACGCTGGAGGGTCTGCGCGCGTTCGAAGTTTATCAGCCGGATATTGTCATTTATGATGTTCTGGGCGATGTTGTCTGCGGCGATGTTGTCTGCAGTGGTTTTGCCATGCCGATCCGCGGTGGATACGCGAAGGACGTCTATGTAGTGTCTTCGGGTGAGATGATGGCTCTTTACGCAGCAAATAATATCGCTGCCGCGATCCGGAATTTTGGAAAGCGCGGTTACGCCCGGCTTCGGGGACTCATTCTGAATGCCAGAAACATTGAGAATGAGGTTGAGATCGTACAGGAGGCTCTGAAGGAAATTGGAACAGGTTCCTTGATGAGAGGATTCTGCCTGTTCGGTGGGGCAGCTGCAGAGCTAGAATAAGAGGAGGAACGAAAGCGATGAAAACGATGAGAAAAGGAATGGCACTTCTTCTGAGTGCCGCAATGAGCTGCAGTCTGTTGATGGCAGGAACCGCATTTGCGGAGGAAGCGGAGACGGAAAGCAGTTCTTTTGTACTGGAATATACGGAGGATATGCAGGCGCAGGGCTATGAGGCCCTGGAGCTGGAGAGCGTTCCGGAGAGGGTGGTGTGCCTGTCTGCGGCTCCGGTACTTGCACTGTATGAACTGGGTGTGAATATCGTTGGTGTGGTAAACAGCTCAGTTGTAACCAGGCCGGAGGACCTGACGGAAAACGCTGAGACGATATCCTTTTCTGTAATGAGCGATAAAATTGCAGGATAAAGTATGGTTTGTCAGACTATAATGTCGTGAAATAGAGGACAAAAACGAAAAGAGAGAGAAATGAGGTCAAGAAAACATTGATTTTTTGTGGCGTTGAGGATATAATGAAAATAAAAAAGATAGAAAAAAGCCTTGAATTATGTTGGAGGTAGCGATAATGGTAAATGTAAGCGAGATTATTAGCAACAATATAATGAATATTATGAAACAAAATGGGAAAAAACAGATTGATCTTGCGGTCTATCTTGGAGTGTCCAAGCAAGTGGTAAGTAAGATGCTTACCGGTGGAAGGATGATTAATGCAATTGAGCTGCAGAAGATTTCAGAATTCCTTGGAACCTCTATGGAGAGTCTGGTGAAACGACCGGAAGTAATTGTAGAAACTAATGCGGTAAAGGCTTTCATGGGTAAGGTGGAATCTCAGGAAGCAAGGGATGGACTTGGAATTGCAGATGAGATTGCGAATTTGATTTGTTTTTATGCGCGCACTCGTGAAAATGCTGAGGAAATGATGAAACCATGGGAGGCTTAGGGTTATGTGCCGGGTTTTGGATAATAGTCTTTTTATCAAAGACAGAAAGAAATACACAAAAATAAGTGAATGTGCAATTAGCTTTAATTCACTTTATAATAAGAACAATATTATTCAGGATGATATCTTTAATGTGTTGGAGAACTATGTGGCACGTCATGATATGCCATTTGATATGCTGAGATATCCTGTAAAGGATGCAGATTTGTGTGCTTGCACATTCATTCGTAAGGGACGCATGTTTGTTATGGTTAATTCTGCGCTGCCGTTATCAAAACAGATATTTGCGGCAGCACATGAATTGTATCATATTTATTGCTATTTTGAGGGATATGATTCTGCATTATTGCAATCCGGATCAATTTTAGCATCTGATATTATAGATGAGGAAGCAAACGAGATGGAGGATATGGAGGCAAACGCTTTTGCTGCTATTCTATTAGTTCCAAAGGAACGACTCGATGAACAAACGGATGTGTACAATTTATCTTACAAAGATATTTCAGTGCAAACAGTTCTTAAAATAATGGATATTTTTGCAATTCCTTATAAGGCGGCGGTATTACGACTTTTGGAGGAGGATAAGATTGAAACTAAGACCGCAAAGAAGCTTTTACAGGTTACGGATGAAGAAATCATTAAGCTAATTGAGCTTACAGGAAAAGCTGTACGTTGGCAGGAGATACCCAGAGATTTCATTCGATTTGGAAGCTTATCAAAGTTGATGTATGATGTAGAATGTTTGGATGCAGTTCGTGAAGAACGGTTAGCAGATGATAAAAACAGATTGAATGAAATTATGGAAAGCTTAAGAAAACAGTGAGGTAGTGCCGATGGGAAAGGAGCTAAAATATGCCTTGCTGGATACTGATTTTTTATATAAATCACATTTGGCGAGAGATTCAAAAAATCATACACTGGCAGACTTTGTAATGGAATTTGAAGGGTATGAGTTTTTCTGCCATGAGATGATAAAGGAAGAACTGAGCAGACATGAATTGAGTCCTGATCCGAATCCCTGGCTTGAAGATAAAATCAGAACCGGAAAAGTGAAGCTGTATACGGATTGGGAGATTGTAAGTGAATTAGGAAGGTTATACGGAAAAGAAGCAACAAATGCATATCTGGAATTGCTAAAGACGAGTTGTGATACTTTTAATGCCGGTTTTTATGAACAATACTATGATTCTTTGAATGAGTTGGAGAACCTGGAAGATGTAGAGGTGTTTTTGGCAGCATTAAAGGCGTGTGACGATAATGTTCCGCATAAAAAGGGGCTGGGAGAGAAAAAGACATATGTTCTAATTCAGATGATGGAGATTATGTATGGCAATCGGGTGTATGTATTCTGTTCGGATGATTTTAAAGCAAGACAAAGTATAGCGGGTTTAGAGATACCAGTACATTGCATCAGTATATTAGGAGTCTTTTATAAGCTGATGAGGTCAGGCAAGGAAAAATCTGAGTTGAAGGAATATTATGATCGGTTGGCTGCATTTTTGAAGACTCAGGTGGAATATAAAGTCTGGTCTATATCCGGGCATCAGCGTGAGAGCGTGCCTGTTCAGCAGGCGTTCAATGAAATATATGACGGAAAGTTTCGAATGTTGGGAAACGGAGATTTGCAATACATAAAGTAATATTTTTACAAGGACTTGAGAAAATATCGGGTCAGAAGAGAAGCACTTTGTTATCTTTTTATTAATGCTTTCACTAAAAGAAGATGTATGACCGGATCGACCGCATTGTAACAAACCGCTGGTTCGCCTTGCCTGTCTTTACGCTGGTCAACTTTTTACCTTATGTGTGTAAAACGGTCAGAATTACAGGATTTTGTTGACATATTTACAGCTTCCACCTGCAAAATCCGGAAGATTGTGATCAGCGATGGCTGTCAGTTCTTTAAGGTCTGTAAAAATGATCTGATTACTTCGAGGGAGGAAGGGGTTATGAAAAAAGACGTACAGACAAAACGGGAGCGTGAGAAACAGATGGTCTCCCAGATGATTGCACTTTACTGCAAAAAAAATCATCATACAAAAGGGAGGCTCTGCCCGGACTGCGGAGGCGTTAACTCAGTATGCACGGATGCGCAGCGACAAATGCCCTTTTATGGAAACGAAGACCTTCTGTTCCAACTGCACGGTACATTGCTATAAGCCGGAAATGCGCGAGAAAATCCGGCAGGTTATGCGCTTTAGCGGGCCGCGGATGATCTTTCATCATCCGGTTGCAGCCATCCGTCATGTGGTGGAAACAAAGAAAGAGCAGAGGCGGTTAAATAGAGCGGAATGAGGGTTTGCGTCCTTCTGCATCCTGACGCTTGGAGGAGTAACAGGACGCGAAAACGACAATGTAAGTAAAGATGCCCATTGACAGTGTAAAAACCGTCTGAGTTGCCCCTTCTTACGAATAACAGCCAGAGAAGAAATCTCGCAACTTTACGATTCCAGCTTCATCCAAAATATATTGTTCCTGTACCAGCCCATCCTCGATATGGATCACACTGTCGCAGGCAGAAGCAATCAATTCGTAATCATGGGTGATAATAAACAGAAAGACATCCTCCTTCTGAAGCTGCTTTAATAGCTGGCAGGTTTCCATCATGTGGCTGAAATCAAGGCCGGATGTAGGTTCGTCAAAATACAGAATCTTTTTTCCGCAAACACAGGCAGAGGCAATGATCACCCGCTGCTTCTGTCCGCCGGATAAAGTCATGGGATGGCGGTCGGCAAGGTCTGAAATATCCAGAGCCTTCATGATTTCCTGCAGGCTCTTTTCGGATGGGTCATGATTTCCAAGTACAATTTCTTCGCGGACACTGTCGGAAAAAAGCTGGTGGCCTGTCTCCTGCATGACAAGATAGCTTTGCCTCACCCGTTTTTTTGCGGTTTGCTTTTTCCCATCCAGCAGGAATGTTCCCTTCACCTTTTTCAAAAGCCCGCACATACAGGAAACAAACGTGGATTTTCCCGCTCCATTGGTGCCGATGATTGCGGTGATCCGGCCGGAGTGGATGGACAGCTCCGGGATGGAAAGTGCCTCCGTTTTTCCATAGAAGCAGTGAATATCCTGAAGCTTTAACGTATGGACGGAAGGAACAGCCGTGCAGGGGGTGATCGGATAGGAGAGAAGATCCACCGTCCGAATTCCGCTCTGAAGCTGTTCTTCTATCGTGAACTGTGCTAATTCCGCCATCGTATATTCCCGGATGATTTTTCCATCCTCCATATAGATTGCCCGGTCTACAAGATTTTTGAGATACCATGTGCGGTGTTCTGCAATGACTATGGTCTTGCCCTGTTGCTTTAGAAGCGTCAATATCTTCCGCAGTTTTTCAATTGCCTGAACATCCAGGTTGGAGGAGGGCTCATCCAGTACATAGACCTGCGGGGACATGGCATAAATGCTGGCAAGGGCGATGATCTGCTTTTCGCCTCCCGACAGATGGAAGATGTTTCGATCAAGCAGAGATTCAATTTCCAGATCCCTGGCCGTCTGTCTGACACGGGCAGCGATAGATTCGCCCATCGCGCAGCGATTTTGCATGGGCGAATCGTCCTGCCGCTGAGCGGAGCGAGGGGGCGCTTCCATTTCGCCTATCGCGCAGCGATTTTGCATGGGCGAATCGTCCTGCCGCTGAGCGTAGCGAGGGGGCGTTTCCATTTCCGGTTCCATGCCGAGATTCTCGCAGCCGAAGGCAATCTCACTGGTGGTGTTGACGGTATAGAACTGCGTCCGGGGATTCTGGAATACACTGCCGACCTGCTTTGAGATCTCATACATGGGAAGGTCAAAAAGATTCTTCCCGTCCAGCAATACAGCACCTTTCAGGTTTCCTTCATAGAAGTTGGGGATCAGGCCACCCAGCAGGCGGGTCATAGTTGTTTTCCCACATCCGCTTTTTCCGCAAAGCAGGATACACTCTCCATCCTGTACTTCCAGATGGATGGAAGCCAGGCTTTTACTTTCGCCGTCTTCCTGATAGGACCAGGTCACATCCTGAAAAGAAATCATAAAATCCCCACCCCTTTCAAAACCAATGCTGACACTGCCAAAACTCCGGTTACCACCCAGACGGCATAATCGTGATAGCCGAATTTCACCTGCACAAGACTGGTATGAACGCCGGGATTATCTAAGCCCCGGCAAAGAGCTGCCGCCGACAGCTCTTCGCTGATATTCACCGCAGACATCAAAAGAGGAACCATGATGTGTTCCAGAGAAACATGGATGCCGCGCATCTTCATAGCCGCCCGGATAGATGTCCATTCTTCTTTGATTGTAGGAAAATAGCGGAAGATCACAGACAGCGGAATGACTGCGGTCTGCGGAAGGCGCAGCTTCCACATGACCGCAACAAATTCACTGACTTCCGTTTTTGTTAAAATCCATTTCCCCAGGATAAAACAGGGAAGGAATTTTCGCAGAGATACCACAAGGAAGGATACCAGTGTAAAGGCAAACCCATTCATGTGAGGCGTGGCAAGCTGGTCGATTCCAAGCATGATGAAAAACGCAGTCAGAAAATGGAGGGCGCTTTTCGGCTGCCCGTCTATGGTAATGAGCAGCAGACAGCCGAATACCAGAACCAGTTCAAAAATAAGGGCATGGCTGAGAAGTAAAAAGAGATTCACAACCAATAGCAGCATCAGCTTTGTCCGCAGATCAAATTTTACTTCCCGTGTATCCATCATACCATTCCAGCCTTTTCAAAGTGCTTCTTAAACATTCTTTTGCCAATCACGCACCCGATTAGGGCAAAGACAACTGTTCCGGCGATCATCAGATACAGCACCCATATGGGCGTCATCGCCTCCAGCGTGTTGCAGAAATCCGCACTCATACCGCGCTCCAGCGTATCGGCAAAATAATAGTCGCGCATGATCCAGATTGGCAGGAATCCGCCCAGCAGATTCTGCGAAAAGAACGCATAGCTTAAAACGTTCAGTTTGTGATTGCGGAAATTCCCTGCACCGGCGATGATCTCAGCCAGGATACCTGCTATAACGCCGGTTACCGCTACGACCCAGATGTTTCCCTGGAGCAGCAGGAACAGGCAGGGCAGCATGGCAGCAATGAAGACAGGCCCGTGCATGGGAGCCTTGTTAAGCAGCATCAGATAAACCGGAGCGGCCACCAGGGCGATCAGGCTGGACATACAAAGATAGAGGGGCGGCAGAGGCATACAGCAGCACCCAATGACCAGAAACACGACAAAGTACAGGGCGATGAATACGCCCGCAGATACAAGGTTTTTTGATTTTTTTGTATTCGTCTTATTACTCATTTTATGTACCTCCAGATAAATAATTTGCAGTTGTTCAGGACAGTGCTTCGAAGTATGTATAAAAATGCGCAGAGCCGGGAAAGAGATTTTGCGGTTAAAGCCACACCCGGGTCTACGCTTTGCTCCGGTCGGCGAATATCCCACACAAAGTGTGAGATGCCACCCGGCGAGGGCTGAACGGATGTCCACTGGCCCTCCGGAGCCGCGCAGCGGATAGTGTGAGAAGACTCCATCTATCCGATTAACTGTAAGGAAACCCAATATTTACGATCATTCAGATACCGCACCGGCTCTGACGCCGGTACTCCAATGGGGTCTCCCCCAAAAAGCTCTTAAACGCCGCAGAGAACTTGCTGGCGTTCTCGTACCCAACACTGGCCGCAATCTCAGCCACAGGCTGATTCCCTTCCCGCAGAGCAGTGGAAGCCGCCGACATTCTGGCTTCCCGCAGCCAGGTCGAAATATTTTTTCCGTAAACGCCCTGAAAGTAGTTTTTCAACGAGGATGGGCTGACCCCAAACGGAGCAGCCAGATTTTCGATAGAATAATGTCTGCTCAAATCAGCGCTGATGATCTCCATCACCTGTTTTGCGATTTGTACCTGCCCCATGGTCATAAAAGACCGGTCGTCACTTTTCTCCGGCATATCTGACAGGCAGAGCAAAAGCAATAGTTCTGCCACCTTCATTTGCAAATAAGGAACCCGGCACTTCTGCGGTGCATTTCCCATGTCTTCAAACAGCCGTTTTATCTGTTCATCCGTCCGAATAACATAGCTCTGAGCATTCTTACAAAAACGGTTTTGTACCTGTCTGCCGTTTACGCCAAGAATTTTTAACAGCTCCGGAGCATCGCGGCTTAATGTGGAAGAATGGAATAAAAGTTCTATCCCATGATAGTGTCCGTAGGGAAATTGAAAGCTGTCCTGTGCTTTCCGCACATCAATACTTAAAATTCCCGGTTCCATAAACAAAAACAGATGGTCGGACATCCTAACTTCCATGCGTCCTTCCGAGCAATAATTAATTTTGAGACTGTTGCCGACTTCCTTGCTTTCAGGCAGATAAAAGGATTTACAGTGAAAGCTGTGAAATTGCAGGACAACGCCTGGGAAAAGTGTAAGGACTTCTACCGTACCTGTCCCGTCCACACAGTCTACCTGATAGACGATCCGCTGTTCGTTGTGTGTCAGTACCCGGATATTCTGCTGGGCTTTCAGTTCGCTCATATACGCTGGGAGAATTGCTGATGGCTCCAAAAAACCACCTCCATTTCGACAAATAGTTAGCTATGTCTAACCTGATTTAGTATACCATATCAAGCCCACGGTTTCCACTCTTTCTGGCAAAAATGCTCCATCTGACAATAGATTGTTACTGTTCCAGACGTTTACCGCATACGAAATATGAAAAGCTTCGACCGAGGTTTCACACTGCCCATTCCAGACTTTTTGCCTGGATTTGATACAGGCGACGATACAGGCCATCCTGTGCCATCAGCTGCTCATGCGTTCCTGTTTCTATAATTTCTCCATTATCCAGCACCAGAATCTGATCTGCATCCGCAATGGTGCGGAGCCGATGGGCGATGACCAATACCGTTTTTCCCTGTATCAGGTGGGAGATAGCGCTTTGGATCAGCACCTCATTTTCCGGGTCGAGGGATGCGGTAGCCTCGTCCAGCAGGATAACAGGAGCGTCCTTTAAGAGGGCGCGTGCAATGGAAATCCGCTGACGCTCGCCGCCGGAAAGCGTGGAGCCGTTCTCGCCCAGCAGGGTTTGATATCCATCCGGCAATCTTTTGACAAATTCGTTACAGCAGGCCGATTCCGCAGCAGCCAGAACCTGTTCGTCCGTTGCATTCGGATTTCCGATTTTGATGTTGTTCCAGACAGTGTCGCCAAACAGGGTCACATCCTGGAACGCAAAGGACATCATTCCCATGAGATATTCCGGGTCAAGGGTTTTAACATCCACACCACCGATAGCGACTGTGCCCCTTTCTACATCCCAAAAGCGGGCGATCAGCCTGGACATGGTGCTTTTCCCGCTGCCGGATGGGCCGACCAGCGCAGTGATCCTGCCCTCCGGAATCACGGTATTCACATCCTTCAGAACAGGTTCTTTGTTATACGCAAAGTCCACATGGTCAAACGTGATCGTATAATCAGGGAACGGCACATCCGTGCGGCCTTCCATGATCGGAATACCGGCAAGATCCCGCATGCGTCTGGTTGACACAAGCGTGTGGAACAGCATGGGGAGCAGCGTGAGGATCGTCAGAATCGGGCCATACATCCGGCACACGATCACCAGCGAAAGCAACAGCGGTAAAATGGTGATACTTCCGCCTGTCAGGAGGTGGACACCCACATATACAGTGATGCCGATTCCGGCCTGCAAAACAAATTGTGCGGCGGAGATAAATACGCTTGTACCCAGCTCCATATGAATAGACTGTTTTTTCAGAACTTTCAGGGCGTCGTTCAGCTGAGAGAATTTCTCGCCGTCCAGGTGACAGGACTTGATGATCCGGATCCCGTCCAGATATTCCTGTTCTTCTTCGGAGGCTTTCAGTTTTGCTTCTGTCTGCTTCCGGCTTCCGCGCTCCTGAATCTTTCGGCTCCCGAAGATAATCAGGAATGACAAAGGCAATGTGCAAAAGATGGACAGACCCATGCGCCAGTCGAAGATCATCACACAAATGCAGATCAGCGTACAGGAAATGGCGTTGGCCATCAGAGGCGGCACAATATGACTCAGCGAGTGTTCAATGCTGGCGCAGTCACCCATCATATTGGTGGTCAGTTCTGTCAAGTCTTTATCGTTGAACACGCTCATAGGGAACTTCCGAACCAGCTCCGCGATACGAATTCGGGAGTCCTCCGCTGCCGTGTAGCAGGACACATAGGTCTTCCGGTAATCGTTTTTGCAGCAGAAGAAATGGAGAACTACCGCAATAACACCGGCTCCAAACAGCATCCACATCTTATTCCAGGAAACATCTTCGCCGGTCAGTGGCTTTAAGATTTCCAGGAAAATCTGGACAGTGACAACCACGGACAGCATCAGGGAAAGGTTTGTCAGTGTGCAGGCGAAAATACCTTTTTTCAGATCACTTGCTCCCCGGTCGGAGAGCTGAAACATTTCTTTCAGATTCATCATGGCTCATGCCTCCCTTCCTGCGCTGAATTTCCATGTCAGGGCTTTCGTATAATTGCTCCACAAATCCTGATACCGGCCTTCTTTCGACACTAATTCATCATGAACGCCGGATTGTACGATCCTGCCGTGATCTACGACAAGAATCTGATCCGCGTTTCGGACAGTAGAGAGACGATGCGCGATCATAATCACTGTTTTCCCTTTTACCAGTTCCAAAAGAGCCTGCTGAATGAAATGCTCATTCTCCGGATCACTGAAGGAAGTGGCCTCGTCCAGTACCAGAACAGGCGCATTTTTCACAATGGTCCTTGCTATGGCAATGCGCTGAATCTGGCCGCCAGAGAGCTTCACCTGGTTTTTGCCAAATACGGTCTGGTACCCCTGCGGCAGCTCTGTGATAAACTCGTGGCACCTTGCTGCTTTAGCCGCAGCAACGACTTCCTCCTCTGTTGCGCCGGGACGTCCCATGCGGATATTCTCCAGAATACTTTGTTTGAACAGGAAATTGTCCTGGAACACAAAGCTGACCGTATCCATCAGATCGCCGATACTCATATCCCGGATGTCTGTTCCACCAATACGGATCGCGCCCTGTTCTACATCATAAAAACGGGGAAGCAGGCTGGCAATGGTGCTTTTCCCGCCGCCGGACGGGCCGACAATCGCAGTGATTTTTCCCTGCGGTGCTGTAAAAGACACCGATTGCAGCGCCTCGGTTGCGAGGATCTTTTTCTTCGGTTCGGCAGAGGAGATCGATTGCATTGCCTCTGTCGCAGTACACTTTTTTTGTGTCTCGGCAGATGATACCGATTGCGGCGCTCCAGTCGAGGTACTCTTTTCCTTCGGTGCCTGAGAGGATTCTGTCTGCGGTGCGGAAGCTGTGTCACCCTCCGCATAGGAGAAGGTCACATGGTCATAAACAACGTCATATGCGGACGGCTTTTGCGAAGTGTTCGTTTCCGGAATTTCCGGCTCCGCCAGAATCTGATCGAACCGTTCTACGGCGTTTCCGACCTGCATGGCATTGACGGAGGCATAGATCATTTTCATCAGGACGGAGGCAATCACAGGCACAAAAATCAGATAAAAAATAAAGGATGCGGCAAATGCCGGATAATCGTTTGTGGAACTGCCGATCCATATCCCTACAGGAATAAGAAACAGATAGATGCCGTTCAGCGCCGCGGACAGCGCTGCGGTCATCAGTTCCTGGCTTAAGGAATACGGAATGACGGTTTTGGTGTAATTTTTGATAGAATCATACAGCTGCTTAAAGGAAAACGCAGTCTGCCGGAATGCCTTCACCACGGCGATCCCCCGGATGTACTCTACAGAAGCATTGCTCATATCCTCCAGGGAAGTCTGATAGTCCTCCATCAGCTTTTTCGTCTTGTCCCCGCCGGAGGTAACGCCATATATAAGGAAGGAAAAAATAATTCCCACAAAGGCCGCCAGACCAAAACGCCAGTCTACCGCAAACACCAGCACCAGCATCACGACCGGCGCTACAAATGCGGAAATCATGTTGGGAAGGTCGTGAGCAATGAAGCCTTCCAGACTTTCAATATTATCGTCCATGATCTTACGCAGCCTGCCGCTTCCCATTTTCAGATGATAACCCAGCGGGAGTTTTGTAATGTGGGACACATAATTGATTTTGCATTGATACAAAGTGCCATAGGCCGCAATGTGCGAAAGAGCTACAGACGCAGTGTAAAGCAGTACATTCAGTAAAACCCCGCCGAGAGCCAGCCCTCCGAATCCCATCACTTTCGGAACATCCAGAGCATCAAAATCCGGGTAAGCCCCCACAATTTCCTGAATGATCAAATAAATGGCCAGATAGGGCAGGAATGACGCAATCGTTGCCAGAGCGGAAAGTATCATACCGCCCACCATAGGGGCTTTTTGCGTCATGGCAAGCTCCATAAGGCGGGGCAGACCCTTTTTGGGCTTGATTCCCTGGCTTTCTTTTTTTTCCATAGAGAGTTTCCTCGCTTTCCTCAAAAGATAGTTAGATACAGCTAACCTCATCCTATTATATCAATGCGCAGATTCTTCTCCAACTCTCAAAGAGTAAAAATGCTCCATTTGACAATGAGTTTCGTAGAATGGCTCGCCGGTATCTCCCCAGTCTTTTGTGGAGTTAGTGCGGGGCAAATGTACTACCCTGTATTTGTTCCATCATTTTAGCAATATGTCGTTGCCCAGTGAGGTTTAATTTGGTGCGCAATCGTTCAGGTTTCGTATTGATTTCTCCTCTCGCATCTGTTACAATATGAGTTAGACAAAACTAACGGTTGGCAGAAAAAGAGGAATGAAAAATGTCAAACGATAAAAAGATTACCCTCGCCCTTTTCTGCGGGCTACTGGGCTGTGTGTGCTTTGGTGCGGGGGATTGGCTCATGATCTACGGCGACACGGCCTATTCCGGCACGCTCTCCTGGCTGACGACAGGGGCGGCGCAAATCGCTCCCTGGCGCAACAGCCTGGCCATGGCGCTGGCCTTTCCCGGCATTATCCTGTACGGGATCGCACTGTTTGCGATTGGGAAACTGATTAAAGGAGAGAGAAAGCAGAGAGTTTATCGCTATCTGACTGCATTCAGCCTGACCCCGTGGCTGTGTCTGCATCTGTTTTACATCATGATCCTGTATGGCTTTGCCTGGATGAGCGGAAACGGGTACGCCTCTGCCGCCATTCCGATTTCAGAGGCGGCCTTTTCCCATTTTTCCTGGCTCGTTCTGGTGAGCGAGGCGCTGATGCTGCCGCCTTATATCTACTGGGGCTGGCTGGTACTGCGAAAACAGAGCGTCCTGCCCCGGCAGATGATTCTGTCCAATCCGCTGATTTTCTATTTTGCGTTGAAACTGATAACCCTGCTTATGCCGGACAGTGCGTTTCGCCTGGCTTTCACGAACGGCCTGATGAGTGAGAGCATGGTGCTTTGGTTCGGGAGCATATTGGTGTGGCTGCGCCTGCACCGGAATCAGGAATTAAGAAGGACATGAAATTGAAAAGTGAATTTTGGTTTGCTGGCGTATAATGAGTTTTTTGACGGTCAGGAAGAAATCGTAAATGCGCAATATCGGGAGGAGAAGTAAGTGAGTAATATCAGGACAGTAGTATGCAATGCGGATGCTGTATTGTTCCCTGTATCAGGCAGAAAAGATAAAGTGGTCATCACTCTGTCCGGCAGCGAGGGCGGCCTGGAACACGCCGAAAAGCTCGCCCGATATTTGCAGAGTGAAGGCATCCCTGCATTTGCGTTGGGATATTTCGGGACAAAACATTCCGCCCGGTATCTGAGCCGGGTAGGACTTGAAAATATCGAGGAAGCGATCAGATGGCTGACCGCGCAGGGGTATGAAAAAATCGGGATCGAGGGTGTCTCGAAGGGAGCAGAATATGCCGCAGCCGCCGCAATACAGTTTCCTGAACTGAGCATGGTCATCCTGAAAACCCCATCATGGTTTTACAGCGAGGGAATGGCAGCCGGGAAAAGACCGTCTGGTACATCCTGCTGGAGTTATCAGGGACGGGAGCTGCCATTTACGCCATATAAGACAAGACGGTTTCCAATCGTGCAGGAAGTCCTCAGAAACAGAGAATACAATATACTGGAGTTTAACACGGGGAAATCCATTAACCCAGATTCCGTCATTCCCGTAGAAAAAATAAAAACACCCATTCTGCTCTTTTCTACGAAAGCAGATACTATTTGGCCGTCGGCGGAAAGTGGCCAAAAGATAGTGGAACGACTGGAGGAACATGATTTTCCATATCCTTATCGGCATATCTGCTTTGAGCATATGAGTCACATGATGTTGGAAAACTGCGGTGCGGAAATCAAATGGTTTATCAAGTCTGAAAAACAGTTCCCGGAGGAGTGTGCAAAGGAACGGCTCATGATGGGCAAGGAATGTATCCAGTGGATTGAACAGGTGTGGAAATGAAGAATTCTGACCTTATGAGTGGAAAAGATGATGCAGGGAGATCGACGGATGAGGTGTGAACATTTCACTTACCAGGAGCATGGATTTGCAGGCCATCTGGCCGCACCTGACAGCGTATGTGATA
>JAJQDT010000070.1 GCA_021202075.1 Lachnospiraceae bacterium
TTATCAAGGTTCTTTGATTTTTCTGTTGCTGATTTCTCAGGCGCAACTCTGATAGAATATCACGTGTTTTCCTGTTTGTCAACAACTTTTTTCTCTTTTTTTGCATTTTTTTGAATTCTCCAGAGCCCCGCTCTTATGCCTCATATACTTTGCAGAGCCCACTGACAGTATAGCCCGTTCCGCCACACGATTTCAAAATCACGCAAAACCGGAGAAGGTGGGATTTGAACCCACGCACCGCTATTAACGATCTACTCCCTTTCCAGGGGAGCCCCTTCAGCCGCTTGGGTACTTCTCCATAGCGCCCGATTTCTCAGGTCTTATTATTTATTTCTCACGGAGAGGGTGGGATTCGAACCCACGCGCCCTTTCGGACAAACGGTTTTCAAGACCGCCTCGTTATGACCACTTCGATACCTCTCCATATTCGCCAAGTTCCATTTCCTCAACCAGCCGAATCAGCCTCTCGAAGCAGGAACCCGAATCAGCGCAAGGGTTATACTAACAGCTTTTTTTGATTCTGTCAACTGGTTTTTTCCCTTTATTTTACATTTTTTCAGCATTTTTTCAGCCGATATTTGCATCCGATTTTTATTGGGAAATGGTTTCAGGAAGAACTCTTCCACAGAATCTGGTTTTAGCCAGAGTCTCCGCTAAAGGTAAATCCTCCGGCGTCGTGATTTTCATATTATCATAGGAGCCTTCTATTAATTTTACCGGTATATGCAAAAAATATTCAACCACCATTGCATCATCCGTTATCGTTACAGCGTCTCCATCCGGGCGATTGGTCATTTTCCGGTCCCTGCTTTGTTTCAGATCCCCCAATGTCTGTTCGGAGCGCATCAGTTCATCATAAGCCCGCCGGATCAGATCACAGGAAAAAGCCTGCGGGGTCTGAATCATCCAGAGCTTTTCCCGCGGCAGTGTCCGCTCAACATACCCATCCGTATTTCGCATCTTAATCGTATCCTTTACCGGCATCCCAACCGCACAGGCCCGGGTTTCCGGAAGAGCCGCAAAGATACGTGACAGAATTCCTTCGTCTAAAAACGGACGCGCACCATCGTGTATCAGGACATAATCACACTCTTCGATCCTTTTCAATCCCTCATAGACAGAATGGTAGCGCTCTTTCCCGCCCTCTACAATCTGCCCGATCTTGGTAAACCCGTACCGCTGAACAAATTCACTGCGGCACCACTCGGTTTCACCCGCCCCGCAGACCAGAACGATCTCATCAATGTCCTCATATTGCTGAAAAGCATTCAGGGAATACCACAATACCGGATACCCATTAATCAGCAGATATTGTTTTTTAATCTCGCTTCTCATCCGGGTGCCGCTGCCCCCAGAAAGCACAATCGCTGTATTTTTCATGTCATCGCTCACCCAGCTTCAGGTTCGGTACCGCATTCAGATCAAGTCCGTGGCGGACTCCTTTTTTATATTCGTAGTAGGCCGCTGCCCCAATCATAGCCGCATTGTCAGTACATAGAATGGGCGACGGGCGATAAAAGCGGTATCCATTTTCTCTGCAGGCCGCCTCTGCCGCCGCGCGCAGGGCACTGTTCGACGCCACTCCGCCTGCCAGCGCAAATTTATCCAGTCCGGACTCCTTCACCGCAAGCATCGCGTGTTCCATCAATACGTCAACCACTGCTTTCTGAAACGAAGCCGCCACATCCGCTTCCACAATCAGTTCGCCTTTCATTTTACAGCCGTTTAAATAGTTCAGCACGGCGGATTTCAGGCCGCTGAAGCTGAAATCATACGGTGCATCCGCAATTTTTGCTTTCGGAAACGGAATTGCGTCCGGATTCCCTTCTTTTGCCAGACGGTCGATTTTGGGTCCTCCCGGATAGCCGAGGCCGATCGCACGGGCCACCTTATCATACGCCTCGCCCGCCGCGTCATCCCTCGTGCGGCCGAGTATCTCATATTCGCCATAATCCTTCACCCGAACCAGATGCGTATGTCCGCCGGATACTACCAGGCAGATAAACGGAGGCTCCAGGTCTTTATTTTCAATATAATTTGCAGAAATATGGCCTTCGATGTGGTGTACGCCAACCAGAGGGAGACCCCGGGCATAGCTGATTGCCTTTGCCTCCGCGACTCCGACCAGCAGTGCTCCGACCAGCCCCGGGCCATAGGTGACTGCCACCGCGTCCAGATCATCCAGAGTGACATCCGCTTCTGAGAGTGCTTCTTCAATCACCTGATTAATTTTTTCAATATGCTTGCGGGAGGCAATCTCCGGCACAACACCGCCGTAGAGCTTGTGCAGGTCAATCTGAGAAGAGATAATATTTGAAAGCACTTCTCTTCCATTTCTCACCACTGCCGCGGCCGTCTCATCGCATGAGCTCTCAATTGCCAGTATCAGAATATCTTTATCCTTTTTTTCTGCAGCTGTATCTACTATACGACTCATTTCCTGATTCTCCGAAAAACCTTTTGTATCTCATCCTTAGGATCTGCCGCGAAATCACTTACCCATCTTGCGACAGTTTCTTATAGTCATTCAGTCATTCTTATAGTAAACGACTTTAGTCGTTTAACTTCCTTTCAGGGAAGCATTTCTGGCTAATCCTGAAAATCCAGTTCCGTACTTTTTCCATCCTTTCCCGGATATGCATTTGGAAAGATTTTGCGCACCTGTTCCATATAATCCTCCGGCCGTGTCAGGGACGGGCTGTAGTGCGTCAGCCAAAGCTCCTTCGGCTGTGCGCGTCGGGCCAGCCTGGCCGCCTCTGCAAACGTCATGTGCTTATGCTCCACCGCTTTCACGTCTTTGTCCGCCTCCCCGTACATTCCCTCACAGATGAACAGATCCGAATCTTCCGCATGCTTCACAATCGAGTCCGTCGGGCGCGTGTCCGTGGTATAGGTGACTTTAATGCCTCTTCTCGGAGGACCGAGGACGTCCTCCGGGCAAAACACTCGGCCGTCTTCCTCAATGACCTCGCCTTTTTGCAGCCGGCTCCAGTATTTCATCGGAATCTCCGCGCTTTTTGCACGTTCCACATCGAACCGGCCGGCGCGGAGGATTTCCAGACTATACCCGTAACAGAGTACGTTGTGGTTGACCCGAAATGCGGTGATGCGGTATCCGTTCTCCTCAAAAACCTGTTCCGCTCCCTGTATTTCCTTAAATATAATGGGAAACGGCAGCTCCGGCGCCACCACACGCAGCGCATTTACCACCCGCTCCAGGCCCTTTGGCCCGATCATTGTCACCGGCTTGGTACGTTCCGCATTTCCCATAGTCAGCAAAAGCCCCGGCAGACCGCTGATGTGATCTCCGTGATAGTGCGTAAAGCAAATGGTATCAATCGGTTTGAAGCTCCAGCCTTTTTCCCGCAGCGCAATCTGCGTTCCCTCGCCGCAGTCAATAAGCAGACTGCTTCCATTATACCGCGTCATCAGGGATGTCAGCCACCGATAAGGAAGCGGCATCATGCCGCCGCTGCCCAGCAAACATACATCTAACATACTACTCTCCATTCCAGTTTTTGCCACATACATCCGCAAAGCGCGCTGTTTTTCCAAACCGCCTACGAGATGCCAATCGGCGGATCACAAAACTTCCAGTAGACCGTATCGTAAGAGCTTGTGCATAATGCACATGGAATTACGATGCGGGCTAGCACAGGTATTCTTCAACCTCGACCGGCAGGGCAAAATTCCGGACAATTTTATCATAGCAATCTTCGCAAAGGCAAAAAGAATGCCGTTCTCCGTCTTTCCTTGAGAAATATCCCCAATCCTGCTCTACAAAAAGAGCGCCCTCCAGCAGCAGTTCGTCTTCGCAGGAAATTTTTTTACCGCAATTATTACAGCGCACGATCTTTTGTTCGTTCATCCGTACCCCTCCTGATTTTTCGTGACTGTTCAGTACCTTCACAGTTACAATTTTTCAAATGGTTCTGTCAGCCGTTTGCTGTTCTGAAAAGCACGAAACAAGTATAGCGCAGCCCGGCCCTGACGCCAAGTGGAAAATGCTGAGAAAGGGGCTGTGTCCTGTTATCTGGTCCACATGATCACGGCATCCTCCACCGGTTTATCATAAAATCTTCTGCGAATTCCCGCCGATGCAAAGCCCAGCTTTCCATAAAGCCGCAAAGCCGCTTCATTACTTTTTCGTACTTCCAGTGTAAAACGCCCGATTCCGCGCTTTCTCCCCAGCGCCATCAGCCTCAGCAGCATCGCGTACCCAATACCTCTGCCGCGCTGGTCATCCCGCACGGCGACATTCAAAAGCTCCGCCACATCGAAGCTCTGCAAAAGTCCGCAATAACCCACGACTTCATCATTCTCTTCCAGCTTCGCAACAATATAGATCGAATACTCCTGATTCAGAGTATCCTCAAATCCTTTCTCACTCCACGGCTGAGAAAACGTCTCCCGCTCGATCCGGGCAACCGCAGAAATATCCGAAGCCTGCATCGTTTCAAAACGGATTCCATTTGGAATCCCGTCATCTCCTCTGTCACAGTCCTGCTCCACGTTCGCTTCTCCGCCTTCCCTGCTCTGATACTTTCTTTTATAATGAAGAGATCCCCTGAAGTTCAGGCCGGATTCTGCCTCCCGGCACGTTCCCGCTCCGCCTGTGATAGACGCAGGTATTCAGGTTTATGCTCCGCTGCGCTCTGTATTTTCCCTTCCTTATAATACTTCATTGCGAGCACAGCTACAGAAGAAGCACGCTGCCGGTTCAGATTCGCAGGCGCAAAATGATATGGAACCTGCATCTGCTCCTGAATCTGCCTGCGATATACCGGAACGCCATCCCCCAGAAAAACCGTTTCACCGCCAAGCTCATTCAAGGCCGCTAAAATATCGTCAACCGCCATTGGTTCCTGCTGCCGTTTTACCACAAATTCACCCTGATAAAAGGTGTAAATCCCTGTATAGACCTGACTCCTGCGCGCATCCATCATCGGACAGATGTTGGCCGGACAGCCATACAGGTTCCAAGCAAGCGCATCCACCGTTGGCACCGAGACAATCGGCGCCTCCAGCGCCAGGCCAAGCCCCTTCGCAGTGGCGGACCCAATGCGCAGACCGGTAAAGGATCCCGGGCCGCCCGCGACCGCAATCGCGTTCACCGTATGCAGATCCAGTTCAATCATCTTTGCCACCTCATCCAGCATCGGAAGAAGTGTCTGTGAATGTGTTTTTTTATAATTGACCGTATATTCCCCCAGCAGGATATCATCCTCGACCACCGCCGCGGACGCCACCAAGCCGGAGCTGTCTAACGCTAAAATTTTCATATCAGTTCTCTCTCAAATAAATAGTATTTTAAATTGTATTTTACTCGCGCTCCTCAACCGTGATTTTCCGAAAATCAAATCCGCGTTCTGAGACCTTCTCTATTCGTATCCGGATCGTCTGCGGCGGGAGGAGCTCCGTAATCAGATTCGCCCACTCGACAAGACAGACGCCCTCGCCGTAGAAATAGTCTTCATAGCCTATCTCCTCCATCTCTTCGATATCGCCAATCCGGTAAACATCAAAATGGTACAGCGGCAGCCGGCCTTCTTCATAAATCTGAACGATTGTAAAGGTTGGGCTACAAACCGCTTCCTTCACGCCCAGGCCTGCTGCCAGGCCTTTCGTCAGCACCGTCTTCCCAACTCCCAGGTCACCTTCCAGAGCATACACCTGTCCCGGAACCGCCGCTTCCCCCAGGCTTCGTCCAAAGGCAAATGTCTCCTGTTCTGAATTTGTCTCTACTGTCATCTAATTCTCCACACACCTTCTGCAGACAAAACATCTGAAATCAGTAACAAATACCATCTCCCAGGCGTGTCTGCTGCTCAAAAAAATTCGAAACCAGTAAAAAGTCCGTGTGTCACAAAAAAGCCGCTGCAGACTGCAGAATCGTTTCAGCATGTCGGGCTGTGCAGAAAACCAAACGGTTCCTCATCCTCCAGAAAATGCATCAGCATATACGCGCACATAATCGCTACACGCTCTTCACGCAGAATCCTGCGCACCTCATCCCGATCCGCAAGCACCACTTCAATTTCCTCTGACGCCTCCTGCAGGTCTGCGCTGATCGTTCCATCCGCGTATCCATATACCGTCGCACAGCATTCATCGGTCATGCCGATTGTAGTATAATACGGCTTTTCATACATCGTGTCAACTGAAAGCGGATGTAAGGTAAGCCCCGTCTCTTCTCTTAACTCCCGAACCGCAGCCGTGTGATAATCCTCCCCAGCTTCAATCAGCCCCGCCGGGAATTCATAAATGTAATTATCAATCGCATAGCGGTATTGACGGATCAGCACCACGAGGTCCTGGGTCCTTCGATGAGCATTTTCTGCCACGCTCTCCGGCAGATGGATCGCACGGACGGCTTCGCTTTCCGACAGATGGGCAGCCCGATCGGCTTCACTTTCCGACAGATGGGCAGCCCAGTCGGCTTCACCTTCCGACAGATGCGTGCCCCGGCCGGCTTCACTCACTTCAAGGGAAGCCGGTCGATAAACCGTATAGATCACCACGCCGTCCGGAGACTGCTGTTTTGTGTTCAATTCAAGCAGATCGGCACTTTTCGCCCTGGAAGAGACATAATATTTCCCGGCATGCCCCTTGCTGTTCTCCACATCCAGATCATAAAGATTTACATAAGGATTAGACGTGATTTTTTCTATTTTCCTGATGTTTCCCATTTTGCACTTACTCCTGTCTTCTATTTTTTATAATTTTTTCATGTTTAAATCTTTTATATTGAAAGAATGTGGTCGCAATCCCATTCGCTTTAGATAATGGGGCGTTCACTATACCGCATTATGCTTTACACTTCTGATTTTCCGGTATTATCCTCAGGACGGATTCCTGTCACCCGGCACTCATTATACTATCATGAAAGAAAAATGTCATCGCTTTTTTTCAAAAAACACTTGCATAAAGATACAAAACGCGCTATCATATCAATCAATTTAAGAGTGGTTCTTCGGGGCGGGGTGCGATTCCCCACCGGCGGTATAGTCCGCGACCCGCGCAAGCGGCTGATCCGGTGATGTCTCACGACAGATTCCGGAACCGACAGTATAGTCTGGATGAGAGAAGAATGCGAAGCGATTGATATATCGTGCGTTTTTGCCGCGGAGATTTTTCATTATGAAGAATCCCGCTTTTTTATGCACACTGTCACATAAGGCCTATCCCATGCGAAGCGTGGGATGCCCACGCCCCACAATCAGAGATTGGGGGCATAACCCGGGAATGGAACGATTCCGGCTAAAGCCGGACGCGGCCGATGCAGCAGAAGGGGCAAAAACGCGCATAGATATCGCGGAGCACCAGGAAGAGCCTTTTCCTTAAATGAAAAATTTCTATTTAAGAAAAGGAGAACATGAAAATGGGAAATGGATTATTACAGACAATCACAGAGAATCTGCAGTTTGTCGGCGTGTGCGCCATCGTCATCGCGGCCATCATCGGGGTGTCATGGGCGCTCGAGGCTACAGTGCTGAAAAGAAACATCGCGCAGATCAGCAAAACGCGTTATATCACGATCTGTGGTATGCTGGGCGCGATCGCGATGATTCTGCACATCCTGGATTTTCCGCTGATTATGATTGCCCCCAGCTTTTATAAGCTGGACTTCAGCGAGATCCCTGTCATGATCGGTGCATTCTGCTTAGGCCCCGTGGGCGGCGTTGTCATTGAGCTGGTAAAGATTCTTCTGAAGCTAATCATCAAGGGAACATCTACCGCGTTCGTCGGTGACCTGGCAAACTTTGTAGTCGGCTGCTCGTTTGTCGTACCGGCGGCAATCGTTTACCACCTGAAGAAAACACGTACCATGGCGGTCATCGGACTGGTGACAGGCGCAGTCGTGCTTGTCGTCTTCGGCACTATGTTCAACGCGATTTACCTGCTCCCGGCCTTCGCATCCCTTTACGGCATGCCGCTGGATTCCATTATCGGAATGGGCAGCGCCGTGAACGGTTCCGTGAACAATGTCACTACGTTTGTCATCTTTTGCGTCGCGCCGCTGAACCTGATCAAAGGCATCTGCATCTCCGTACCGACTATGCTTCTGTACAAGCGAATCAGCGTCGTGCTGCGCACAGCCTCGCAGGATCAGTATGTGACAGGAAAAAGCCATCAGGCGCAGGGATAACCTTCCGGCAAGCGGGAGCCAATAGCTTTCATTTCATCTGCTTCAATATCCGCTTCATAGCGAAGACTTCAAAAAAATCTTTCATCATAAAAATCCCGGTACAGGAGATGCTCTTTGTACATCTCCGTACCGGGGTTTTATATGCTAATTTTTATTTGCAGATTATTATGTGCAAAAGAGAAGCATAGTCTCCGACAAAGCAGTCACTTCCGCGCTGATGAACCGCAGAAGTACACAAATCAATGGTCTTCTGTCACTGCGATATCCGTTCATCCGCACACATTCACCGGCTCACCCGCCAGATAAGAATAGACATTGCCAAACACGATTTCGGCGCGGCGGAACATGGCTTCGTCCGAAATGAACGCCTGATGCGGAGTCAGAAGCGTATTTTTCGCGTGAAGCAGCGGATAGTCCGCCGGAAGCGGCGGCTCCATGTCGTACACATCCACACAGGCAAATCCAAGCCTGTCTTCATTCAGTGCATCCGCAAGCGCCGCGTTATCCACAATCGGGCCGCGGGCGCAATTGATAAATACGGTATCCGGGCGCATCAGGGCGATGCATTTTTTAGAAAGAAAGCCTCTTGTCTGCGCGTTCAGCGGAAGGTTCAGAGAAACAATATCGCTCCTGGAGAGGACTTCCTCCAGAGATTTGTATTCGATTCCGAGAGCCTTTGCTTCCTCATTTTCGCTGCGGTTATAAGCAATCACGTTTGCACCGAATGCCAGAAAAAGCTTCGCGGTCATCAGGCCGATGCGGCCCAGCCCGATAATGCCGACCGTGCGCCCGCAGATCTCGCGGCCGCCGATGCCCGCACTGGTTCCCCCCGCGCGAACAACCTGATCCGCTTTGGCCACATTGCGCAGCGCATCAACCGCCATGCCGATAATCAGCTCCGCGACCGTCTGGTTAGAATATCCGGCCGCATTGCAGATCATAATGCCACGCTCACGACAGGCATCCACCGCCACATGGTCAATCCCGGTAAAGGCCACAGAAAGCATTTTCAGAGAATCCGCACTCTCCACCACTTCTGCCGGATAGGGATTATTCGCAATCATAACGATATCACAGCCGGCGCTTCTGGCCGTTAGTTCTTTCGGGTCCGTCGTTTTTGTATCATAGGAGACAAATTCGTGCCCCAGCTCCTTCAGCTTTTTTGTATGCCCTTCGATGATCCCGGAAGGCACACCGATTGGTTCTAATAAAGCTATTTTCATTTTCGTCACCTCATTTGTATTTTCCTGTAATTTGATATACCAGGATTCTTCCCTTTATCGAAATTTGCTGGTAAAGCTTCCGACAAGTCACATTATATCGTCCGGATGACAAAAAGTCATCCGTTTTTACATATTTTTTCAAAAAGCCGGAATCTGCAATCATCCAATCCGCAAAAATACAGCTTTGTATTATTGCAATAAAATTAATTCCATTTGAGGCAATGTATATATTTGTAAACGCACTTTTTTTCATTGTTTATGTTTTTGATAATCGGAATTAAACTATATAAAGTTCAACAAAGGAGGAAAGACGAATGTCAACCGTTTCAGAAAAGAGGAAAAAGCAGTACCGCCAGCTCGGCCTGACCATTGCCTATTACAGGAAGATGAATGGGATGACCCAGCTGCAGCTTGCTGAGTCGATTAACGTGAGCCGTACTCATCTGAGTAATATCGAGGCTCCGAATATGCCGACTTCGGTCTCTCTCGAGCTTCTGTTTGATATCGCGGACGTTCTGGAAATACCGATTGCCAAACTGTTTGAATTCAGAGAATAATCCATGTTGTACTGTCAAAAGGCGGGCACGAATCCAGGTAATGGAACTCGTGTCCGCCTTTTCTCTTATAATTCGTTCGGTCCCGTCTCACCTTTTTCAAATGCGAGTGCATTTTCCATTGTCGTCTCGCTGATGGCCTGCATGGCCTCCTCGGTGAAGAACCCCTGATGAGAAGTCACAATGACATTCGGGAAGGAAAGCAGACGCGCTACCGTGGAATGCTGCATAATTTCATCAGACATATCTTCATACACGGAGCCGTTCTCTTCTTCGTACACGTCAAGACCCACTGCAAAAAACTTGTTTTCCCGGATGCCACGCACCAGATCCTCCGTCTTAATCAGACCGCCGCGGGAGGTGTTTACAAGAATGACGCCGTCCTTCATTTTCTCAATGGTGTTGATGTTAATCATATGATGTGTCTCGGGCGTAAGCGGGCAATGGAGTGAAATCAGGTCCGACCTCTCAAGCAATTCATCAAGCTCCACATACTCCACAAAGTCCAGATTCTTATTCGGATACATATCGTACGCGATCACATTCATGCCGAATCCATGGCAGATGCGCGCCATGGCTGCCCCGATGCGTCCGGTACCGACAATTCCCGCAGTTCGTCCGTAAAAAGAGACACCGAGCAGCCCATTCAGACTGTAATTGTTCTCACGCACCTTGATATAAGCCTTATGCAGATGGCGGTTTGCCGTCAGTGCCAGCGCCATTGCGTGCTCCGCGACCGATTCCGGCGAATATCCCGGCACATGTGCAACACGGATGCCATATTTTTTCGCTGTCTCCAGATCCACATTATTATAGCCGGCACAGCGCATCAGAATCAGCTTTACTCCACATTCGTTCAGCAGTTCAATCGTCTGTGTACCGACGTCCATATTGACAAACGCGCATACGGCATCATAGCCTCCGGCAAGCATCGCCGTATTCGGAGTCAGCTCCGCTTCGATAAACTTCACTTCAATACCGGAATATCTCTCCTGCTCCAGATATGGCAGCAGATATTTCTTATCATAGCTTTTGGTTCCGAAAAATAAAAGTTTCATAATCGTCCTCCTCTCGTATATGTCCATCCTCTGGAACAGATGATGGACGCGGACCACGCCTCGCACGCAGTGCGGCTTTACATGGCGTGGTTCTTCTTATTTTTGTGCAAGTGGTTATCAGGCTTTTCTAACATACCAGATCGTTAATATTTTGTCAATCCATTATTTTCTTTTTTTCACAAATATTACAATCATTACATGTCCGTACTCGTAAACGAGTGCGGACGAAGGCCGCGCATTGCCGTAAGGCAATTTTTCATGCGCGGCTTCTACACTTTGCCATCCCGGCCTGGTTAAATCAATCTGCCAGGCAGCTTTTTTACGATCGAACAATGCCCCTGAATAATACAAGGATTCCCTTATTTTTCGGTTCTATACGTTTGGCTAACGTGTTACAAAAATATATGAAAGCTTTTAGGAACTGCCGCAAGGCGGCAAATGCAGATTTGACTTCCGATTGCACATAATACATAAGCTACCCTTCCTGCAATGCCTCCCGCATCTTTCCCAACGCCCGTTTTTCCAGTCTCGAGACATACGACCGGCTGATACCCATCACTGCTGCGATTTCTTTCTGTGTGCGCTCTTTCTGTCCGTCCAGCCCATATCGCCCGGCAATCACCTGTTGTTCCCTTTCACTCAATACCTGCCCCAGACACGCCCTCATCCGGCGGATATTTTTCTGCGTCTCCAGATCCTCAATGATGTCAATCGGCTCGCTTTCGAGGACATCCATCAGCCGCAGATCCCGCCCTTCCTGGTCGGTTCCGATTTTTTCATACATCGACATTTCATGGGCCAGTTTTTTTCTTGCACGAAACATCATCAGGAGTTCATTTGCTATCGTCGCCCCGACGCGTTTTTGGAGACAGATTGGCTGATTCATGTCCTGCATCGTTTTCGATGCAGGACGCAGGCCACGTCTCGTGCGAAGCACGATTATTAATGACGTGGCTCTCTATCCCCTCATCTCCGGAATTAGTACCCAAAAAGCTGTCCGAAGCGTCCGTTTCATCCTCATAATCCACATCAGAAAACCGTTCCAGTTTTTCTGATGCATCCGTTCCGCCATCCGCTGTCTGATCCAGGCCGGTGATTTGCGGATACTCAATCTCGTCCTCGGATGCGCCGAATAAAATCATATGGGCGTTTGTTCCATCCCAGACCACACGCCGCACAAGAGTACGGATTGCTGCCCGCTTCTGCTCCACCGACATTTCATCAATGCCTGATTTGAAAGAAGATAACAGCTGACGCAATACATCAAACTCAATGTCACTGAGCGCGTGTCCGGCGGTCAGATCTTCCAGTTCATGCATGCGGGAATCCAGCTCCTTACATTCACGGCTCAACTGCTCAATCCGTTTCACCACAGCACTTCTGGCCGTTGCATCGCTCACCTCTGCCAGCGAATCCACGAGCGCCTCCATTTTCTTTTCAGCGGTGTTCCTGTCCTGCTGCAGGGACGCAAGCCGTTCCTCATAATCCGTGCGGTCACCCATGTAAAAGCTTCGGCTCTGCTCTAGCTGTTTCATAAAGGTTCCCTGATCATCCTCCAACAGCTTGATCTGCTCTATGATTGCAGCATCCAGTGTGTTTCCATTCGCATTCTTTTGATTGCAAATGCTGCCGCCGCTTCGCTCTTTCATTTTGCAGATATAGGTGTAAACCGGCTTTCCATCCAGACTTCTGCGCCGGTCAAGCTTCGGGTACATACGGCTGCCGCAGCTGCAGTACAGCAATCCAGTCAGCAATGCCTCATTGCTGCGCGGTTTACGATAGGACTTCGATTTGTTCCTCTCCAGTGACTCCTGTACCCGTACCCATACCTTTCCGGGGATGATGCCGGGATGCAGGCCAACCGATACAATCCACTCATTTAATGGACGCAGAATCGTCGTTTTTCCCTTTTCCTGATCGGTACGGTTGTAAGCCATAATCCCATGAACGCCATCAAAATCTTCTTTTCCGGAAAACAGCTCCGACTTAGCATTCACAAAGTAATCATACATCTCCTGATCCGCGATTGCATAGACAGGGTTCTGCAGAATCGACTTGATAGAAAAGCGGGTAAAGGTCTTATTATTTTTTGTTTTATACCCCTGATTCAGCAGTTCCGTCTCCGTAAGTGTCAGGGAATCCGTCTCCACATACTTATCAAAGATCAGTCTGATCACTTCCGCTTCCTCCGGAATCAGCTTCAGCTTGCAGGCTTTTTTAGTTTTCCCATCAATATTAACGCTCTTTACTGCTTCTGAGGAATAGCCGGTCGGCGTTGTTCCGCCCAGCCAGCGGCCTGTCTTTGCAAGCTCGTGCATATTATCCCGAATCCGCTCCGCAATCGTCTCCCGCTCCAGCTGTGAAAAAACGGAAGCAATATACATCATGGCCCGTCCCATAGGCGTACCGGTATCAAACTGCTCTTTGATGGAAACAAACGCAATATCCAATCGAGCCAGCTCCTCGATCAAACCGGCAAAGTCCCCAATGTTACGGCTGATTCGGTCAAGACGATAGACAACGATTGCTTTGAACTTACGCTTTCTCGCCGCAGCCATCATTTTCCTGTAATCCGGGCGATTCAGGTTCCCGCCTGAAAATCCTTCATCTTCAAAAATCACTAAGTGTTCCAGTGCTTCTGTCCCATAGTGTATCTGAATATACTCCTTACAAAGCTCTACCTGATTGCCAATGCTCTCGCCTTTTTCCGTAAATCTGGATTTGCGGGAATAGATGGCAATGCAGTCCTCATTCATTTGCATTCTGAATCCTCCTCCCGATATCTTTACGATATATGCACCAGTTCGATAATAACATAGAATCGTATTGCTGGGAAGCCCCCAAAAAATCAACTTCAACATTTTTAAAAGACAAGTTGATACAATGAACTGAGTGTGCTATCTTTAATATACGGTACTATGATAGCTTATCAGAGATGTCAAATGAACGCTTATCAAAATAAAAGGCGGTGATGTGATTGTGAAAATATACAAGAATTGCCTTAATCGACCATTTGATGATTTAAATCAAAAACACATTAATTTTGATACTGGAAATGGGGATTATACTAAAGAAAAACAGGAACGCCCTGATATCAACCATAAAGAGGCTGTTACAATGATTATGCAAAAACGAAATGCAAAGCAGCCGACCATGAAGCTCTAGTTCTGGTAAAGGTTCAAAATGAACCTTTACCAAAATTTAATCGCACTACGTTCTTACGTATGACAGGTCTATTCCTCAAACGCCTCCGGATGCAGGAATTGTGCTATTTCTTCCAGAGCATCCACACACTGCATTCCCGGGCTTGCCCCATAGGCAGTGTCAGCCATCGCGAGAAGCTGATCGTTTACAACAGCTGTAAGTCCTGAAAAATCCTCTGAATTTTTCATTGTATTAATTTTGGTTTCTCCATCATCTGTTGTGTAATAGCTGATTGTAATTACCGCTTCCGGATCTCTTGCGATGATTTCTTCAGGAGAGACCGTCACATAAGTACCATCCACTTCATGGAAGATATTTTCTCCGCCTGCCATTGAAAGCAATACATCTGTAAAGGCGCTTCCGCCTGCTGTCAGGTATGTACCGTCTTCCATATCCATATCAAAAATAAATACAGATACTGCTTCCAGACCTTCTACCTTTTCGCTGACGGCGTTTACTCTTGCTTCCAGTTCTGCGATTACCTCAGCCGCTCGTTCTTCAACTCCAAAAATCTTGCCAATATTTTCGATTTCTGTATATATGTTGTCAATTGATTGTTCTACTGCGCAGGTAGCGTCAGACGCATAAATGCCGATATCGTTAGCCAGATAATCTTCTGAAGCACCACAGTTTACGGCAAAGAAGGAATAATATGTGCCATAAACAAAATCCGGTTCCACAGATAAAACTGTCTCCAGGTTTGGAACCCCATCCGTCATTTCGCTCTCGTCAAAAACAGGGATTTCGTCAATAATATCCCGATATTCTTCCATCACGTTGGCAACAGAATTCATTGCCGGTGCCAGGGCGACAATGCGATCAGCAAGGCCAAGTGCAGCCATGATTTCAGCCCGTTCGTATGAAAGGACAACTACACGCTCAGGAGCAGATTCATAAGTGATTGTGTTTCCATTATTTTCAATCGTCACCGGGTAACTCCCTGTTTCTGTTTCTTCCTCTGCCACGACGCTCATTGCATTTCCAGCAATCATGCTGGTGCCCAGGGCGAATGCCAGCAGCAGGTGAACCATTTTTTTCTCATTTCTTTTCTTCCTCCTAAAAGATTATTTATGTCAAACCGCGCTTTGCGCAGTCCGGACATCAAAATGTTATCTAAGTGCTCTTTTATAAATAATCCTGGGCGTGCCGTTTTCGCCCTGTATAATATCCGTATCAATACGGAATACTTCTGCCATCAGCTCCTTTGTACAAACTTCCCCAGGCGCTCCTTGTGCTACAATCCTGTTATCGTCCAGTACATATAAATAATCGCAGAATGCACAGGCCAGATTCAGTTCATGGAAGACAGACAGTACGGTTTTCCCTAATCCCTTTATAATCTCCATCAGCAGCCACTGGTAATGAACATCCAGATGGTTCGTCGGCTCATCCAGAAGTAAAATGTCCGCCTCCTGTGCCAATGATCTCGCTATCAGCACCCTCTGCTTTTCTCCTCCTGAAAGATTAGAAAATTTCCGGTTTGAAGCCTCTTCCATTCCTACCTTTTCCAGAGCCTGATATGCCAGCAGTTTATCCTCCTCTGTATCGCCTTCAAAGAACTTGCGATGCGGTGAACGACCCATAAGTACCATTTCGAGGATTGTATAAGAAAAATCAGAACTGTTTTCCTGACGAAGTACGGTTATTTCTCTGGCGGATTCCCGATAGCTCATCGTCTCAATCTCCCTGCCGTGAATATAAACTGTCTTTTTTTCAGGCGGAAGCGCACGATAAATATGCTTCAGCATGGTTGTCTTTCCGCTGCCGTTTGGCCCGATCAGGCCAACAATGCTGTTCTCCTTTACGGACAGATTCACGTTATCCAGAATCTGCTTTTCACCAATGTGGTAACTTAACTTCTCAATCTGTACCGCAATAGCTGCCTCTTTTTTTTCATCATTTTTCATATGCGCCACTATTCTCCCTGATTCTGTCTGTATAAAAGCCAGATAAAAAACGGCCCGCCAAATAACGCAGTAAATATGCCGATCGGAAGTTCCTGCGGGGACAAAACCGTCCTTGCAAGCACATCCATCCACACAAGAAAAATGCTGCCTGAAAACCAGGAAACAGGAATCAGCTTCCTGTGGTTTGCTCCCAGCAGTATACGGACGATATGGGGAATTACAAAACCTACCAGACCGATGATCCCGCAACTGGAAACCATCACGCCCGTGACAAACGCTACCGCAAGCATTGTCCATTTTTTCAGTCTGGCAGTACTGACTCCCATACTGACTGCTGTTTCATCCCCAAGTGAAATAAGGTTGTAGGCCCTTGCCTGTGCGCCAAAAAAGGCCAGTCCCGCTACACTGACCAGCAGCGGAAGCAAAAGGTTGCTCCATCTCGCATCAGCCAGGCTTCCCATCATCCACATGGTAATGCTCCGTGTAGCGCTTTCGCTGGACAGGGAGATAAACAGATAAGAGAAAGCATTAAAGATGATGGAAATTGCCATTCCGGTAAGTACCAGCCGTGTACTGGAGGCACCATTTTTACTGACACCGATGAAATATACCAGAACCATGGCTATAATAGCCCCTAAAAAACCGGCAAGGCCGGTATGGTCAGCAAAAACCCCGCCTATGCAAAAAGCAAAGCTTACGGTAGCAGTCGCACCACTCGACACCCCCAGTATATACGGATCAGCCATTACATTTTGCGTGATTGCCTGCATCGCCACTCCGCAGACTGCCAGTCCGCCCCCGGCAGCAATCGCAAGGAGAGCCCTTGGAAGCCTCAGGTTCCAGATAATGTAGACCACGGAATTGGAAAGTTCCCCCTTTTCTGTCCCAAACAGCTTCCACTGCAGGACATCAAACACATTTTTCGGTGATAAATCCGCAGAACCAAGCAGAATAGCAGCAAGCACACTCGCAGATAAGACACCGAATCCTAACAGCGCAAGCAGAACAATTTTCCAGATTTTTCGTTTTTGCCGGTCATTCTCGAATGTCCGCTGCATATTCCTTTCCTCCAATCAATTCTGCAAAATACGGGCAGCTTTCAATCAGTTTCTCATATGTTCCTGCTGCTTCAACAATTCCGTCGTGGAGGACAACAATCCGGTCAGCGCTGCAAATTGTAGAAAGCCGGTGTGCGATCACCATCGTTGTACGTCCCTTTTTGAGCTGATTTACAGCAAGGTTTACCTGGCGTTCCGTCTCGGAATCCAGATTTGCAGATGCTTCATCCAGCACCAGCACAGGGGAATTCTTCAGAAATGCCTGTGCGATCGAAATCCGCTGCTTTTCTCCGCCGGAAAGCCTCATTCCCCTTTCCCCCAGCAATGTATCGTAACCATGCGGAAGGCATTCAATAAAGCCATCCGCATGCGCATTCTGCGCGGCCCTGCGGATTTCCTGTTCTGTTGCATCCGGCGCAGCCAGTTTCAGATTATCTGTTACACTCATATGAAACAGATACACATCCTGTGGAACCACTGTAATGATTTCACGCAAAGCCGCAAGGCTGAATTTTCGTACATCAATCCCATTCAGGCAGATTTTTCCTCTATCCACATCCCAGAATCGCTGCAGCAGCCTTGAAACTGTTGTTTTACCGCTGCCTGATGCCCCAACCAGAGCTACTGTTTCCCCCGGATTTATTTCAAAATGGATATCCTTCAGCAACGGCAGAACTGATTCTCCATCTTCCGGAGGATAAGCAAAGCTGACATGGTCAAAGCTCACTTTTATCCCTTCTGCCTTATTCCCAGCCCCCAGAGCCATGGTATCCAGAACACCGGAATCGTCCACCGTTGGTTTCATTTGCAGCAGCTGAAAAACCCTTTGTGCTGCTCCAAAAATAAGCCCATAATTTGTACTCATGGAGAGCGCTTCCTGTAATGGACCAAAAATAGCTGTGCTGAGCACAAAAATCGGAGCCAGCCATACCAGATTGATCACGCCGTTTACCGCCAGAACCACAGCGGCAATCTCTTCGACAAGGCTTCCAATCCCCATGATCAGGATGATTTTCCGTGATTCGTCTCCGCTGCGCACTGCGTATGCCATCTGTGCCTGATGATATTTCTTCTGTGAGTCGTAAAAAAGCCGGAAATATTCCTGCTGCCATCCAAAGGAAATAATATCCTTCAACCCCTGTATCCCATCAACTATCCGCGCATTCAGGCCGGCATATTCCTGCCGCACAGAAATGCCCTGGTCATTTGACTTTCTGGAAGTAAGCATTGGCACGCATATCATCAGGACAATAAATGGAAGTAAGGCACTCGGCAATACAGGAGAAAGCACTCCGAGGAACAGAAGCGCGACTGCCGGCAGAATTACTGCCACCACGATCTGCTCAATCGTATGTGCATAAAACCATTCCAGCTGTTCAACATCCTCCAGCACAATGTTTGTCAGAGCCGCGCTGTGCTGCCCTTCCATCGCGGCAGGAGCCAGCTCATCTATTTTGTCATAAGCCACATTCCGGAGTCTTGCGAGTATACGGTAAGCGGCATCATGCGACACCAGCATATTCAGCCAGGCAAACACTGCTGAAAGAAGTACAAGGAATGCTGTCAAAAGAAGCATCTGCTCCACATCCCCTGTATTTCCGGTCATTGCCGAGCTTACCATCCACGCTGTCAATAAGCTGATGAGCATGGGAAGTAATTTATAAATAAGATCGCACAGGATAGAAAGCAGCATCCAGAACCACATGCCCTGTATATATTTTCCCAACCGTATTACATATGTAATTCTGCTGATACTATTCTGCATAACCCACCTCTTGTGCATACATCTGTTTTCCCATAAGCTGCCTGTAAACGCCTGATTTTTCCGCCAGCTCCCCATGTGTACCCGAATCGGATATCCTTCCATTTTCCAGAATACAGATCTGATCTGCCTTTTCAATCGTAGCCAGCCTGTGGGCTATTACAACAGCCGTTTTCCCTTCCTTCAGCTTTATAAAACTCTGCTGGACCTCTATCTCATTTTTCCTGTCCAGGGAAGATGTGGCCTCATCAAAAAGTAAAACCGGGGAATCTTTCAGAAATGCCCGCGCAATCGCGATACGCTGGCGTTCCCCACCGGAAAACCGCATCCCATTCTCCCCAAGAACGGTCGCGTATCCATTCGGAAGTGTCATGATAAATTCATGAATATTTGCTCTCCTGGCTGCATCAACAATTTCCTCATCAGATGCATCCATACGTCCTATCCGAATATTATCCTCTACGGTTCCATAAAAAATATGGCTGTCCTGCCACACGGCTGAAATCAGGCTCTGTATTTCTCCAACCGTAGTTTCACTCATCTGACGGTCCCCCACCAGAACTGTGCCAGTTCCAGCCGGATAAAAACCGGCCAAAAGATGTGCGATCGTAGATTTTCCCGAACCAGAAGCACCCACAAGTGCCGTCATCGTACCGGGACGAACCGTAAACGTAATATTATGCAGAACATCCCCTTCCTCCCGGTCATAAGCGAAACTCACATTCCGTAAAGAAATCGAAACAGTTTCCGTGCCTGTGCCTGTTGCTGCCGCAGCAAAATCCCTGCCATCGGAAACAGCCTGTAAAGTCAAAGTGCCTTTTCTGCCCAGCAATTCCATAATTGAATACGATGCGGTGATCCCGCGGTACCCCATATGCCAGGCATCGGCCAACTTCATCATTGGGGAGAAACAGGCACTTACCAGAAAAAGGATATAGACAAGCAATTCCTGATGTTTTCCCGAAGACACAATATGAACCGCTGCTACCGCCACTGAAAAAGTGCTTCCCATACGAGTCAGCAGTTCCAGCACCCCATTTTCGAGCATTGTAATCCGTAAATGTTCCATTACGCGGATGCGAAGTGTTTCACCGGTTTGATGGATGTAATCCCTCCTCTGTTCATTTGCGTGGAACGACTTTAAGGCAGTCATACCCTGGATACTGTCCAGGCAGTCTGCATAATAATCCGAATGCGCTTCCCATTCCTTTTCTCCCCGTTCTTTCATAAACTGGTAAAAAGTCATAGGGCATAGAATCATTCCAATAAATGCACCCAGACAGATGAAGGCTGTCAGTTTGTCCATGAAAAAAATCATTATGATCAGGCATGCCGCATTCAAAATAGCAGCCATAGAAGCCGGAAGATAAGTGGAATAATAATAACTCAGCGCCTCTACTTTATTTGAAATCGTATCCGCGATGTCGCCTGTCCGATTCGCTGACATAAATGCTGGACCAAGTTCAAACATTTTTCCACAAAGCTTCTCACGCAGAGAAGCCCGGATCTGCACACTGCACTGGTTCGCCACCCTCACCTTTTTCCCGGCAATCCGGAAGCGCAGCAGCAATCCTGCGGCAATTCCGATAAAAATCCATACCATTTCCACCTTATTACCAGCTATAGTTCCTGTATTCATCAGGTTCTGGATAATCAGTGCGGAACAAAAAGAAATCCAGGTTCCCAACAGAACCGTCAGCAGTTCATACATTCCTGCTTTCAATACCCCTTTTGTGTTTTCACCTGCAAGCGCAATCAGATACTTGTTAATAAACATGGGATCACTCTCCTTACAGAATCACAATGCATACGGATAAAAAAAACGGATAAATTTCTCAATCACATTCACATTCTGAATCCCCGGAAACACCTCCTGCAATGAAACAATCAAAAAACGGTTGTTCTTAACAGCCGATACTGTCTCCAGTTCTCTCCTCTCCTTCAGAATCTGTATTTTTTCCCTGGCACTTATGTGGTCGGCAAAATCATGCACAAGAATCACATCAGGATTCCGCCCTGCAATCTGTTCCCACGTCACACGGATATAGGGTTCTTTTTCACCGCCAAAAACATTTTCTCCGCCCGCGGCTGTAATCAGACTGTTTTCAAAAGTCCCGCCAGAGGCAGTCGACGGCAGGTTTTCGCAGCCATCATATACGAATACGCGGACATGCTTCTGCAAAACCAGCCCTCTGGTCAGAATCGTGATCCGATTTTGCATATCCTCAGCAAGCTTTACCGCCCGGTCTTCAATCCCAAATATTTTTCCCAGATTTAAAATATCTTTATAGAGAGATTCCAATGTTGCCCTCTGCGGGACCGTACTTTCCAGTACATACAGGTTGATTTTGGAATCCTCATATCGAACCTCCGTATCATTTTTCAGCATATGAAATACAAGAATATTTTTCTGGAAATCTCAATTCCTGAAGAATCCGACGCTACGGCATATTGCGATCCAGAACGTTTAACACAGGTTTTGACGATTTTATTTGACAATGCTGTTTCCTACACTCCTGAAGGCGGGCATATTCTGGCTGCTGTCTTAGAATCTCACGGCAAATTTATTATTACAGTGAGTGACAGCGGACCAGGCATCCCGAGCGAAGCAAAGGAGAAAGTATTTTCGCGTTTCTACCGATATGATCAGTCCAGAACCGATAAAAATCATTTCGGGCT
>JAJQDT010000087.1 GCA_021202075.1 Lachnospiraceae bacterium
GTATGCTTGGGCATAGCTCCATCTCGGTGACGGAAATCTACACGCATGTATCGACGGCAAAGCAGAAGGATATTCTGGCGAATAAGCATCCGAGGAAAGATTTTAATTTGGAATAGGGGTTGACAGATGGGAATCAGCCGGCAAGCAAGGTGTATTTGTCGGCTGATTTTTATAAACAGCAAATAAGTCCTCGTCATTTTTCACGGAATACAAATAAGCACCGAATGAAAAGTGATAGATAATTCTTAATTATCCGTCAAAAAAACAAATTGGAAGGACAAAGTGATATGATTCCATCATTAAAGAATAATCAGGAATTTCCGCTTTCTTATGACACACAGGATTTTAATGAAGCTGTTTCAAGAATTATAAGGCATAAACAGAGTGTCATTAAATTTGATTCCATATTATCTAGTGCAGATGGTGCGGTGTTTCCCGGAGATTACACTTTGGGAAGAATTAGCCACAACTGCTTTAAAAATTGTACCTTTGACAGCGCATGTTTGCACGATGTGGCAGGTTTGGGTGTGACGTTTGACCATACTGTTTTTAAGAATGCTAAGATAACCTATGCTTTGTTTCAAAATTGTGTCATTACCGATTGCTTGTTTGAAAATTGTGATATGGAAGACACGCATCTTGGTTTTGGATATATTTCGGATTCCGTGTGGACAGGCTGCAATATAAACGGACTCGGATTTTCAGGCTCTTATATGAAGAACTGCAGGTTTGTTGACAATAAAGGCAGATTTGGAAATATGGGAAACGCTTGTTTTGATAATGTTTATTTTAAAGAACATCGCCTTACAAATATGAATCTGGAGTATTCAGAATTTAAAGATGTTACGATGGAACAAGTGACTCTTCCATTCAGCCAAATGCCGTATATTTTTGGAGGGCTGGATTATTTGCTTAATACAAACGATTCTGTCACTATTTCCTCACGCATTAACGATGATGGCTGCATCTCACCAAAAGAGTACCGTGATGTTTTGAAAGATATGATTGTATTTTTTTCTTATAAACAAGAATATTTTCCTCTGGCAAATATTTTGCTTGCATTTCATCATGATAAGGAAGCGTGGATTGCCGTATTAAGCGGGATTGTTGCTGCCTGCAAGCAAAAGGATTTTAGAATGTGTAAGTATTATTGTAAACTCATTACTATGAGAAATATTGCAACTCAGGATCAGCTTAATATGCTTTATCAAACGTTGATTGATAATTCTCAGGTAAATCAAATGACGGATGCTCAGTACCATGAATACAATCTATATATGCCGGAAATAAGAGACATGCTTTGCTATAACCCCCATAAGTATCCAACAGCAGAGTTACGTTTGCAAACAAATATAACTGACATAGAATCCGAGAAAATGATGTTATTGCAACGTGGCCTGGATAATATAATACATCTTGATGACTACCCATTGGAACATCCAAGTATAGAAATCAGCCACAATTCTCCATTTGACATTATTATTCATTTATGCGGCACTCCTGCAACGATTCTTATTGTTGCCGCATTGATTTTAAACATTATTTCAAAGGTCTGCGATACTTATAATAATTTGGCACAGGCTATTTCCAACACTCAGGAAATTAGGCTTAATCAGGATACTATTGAACTCAACAAGCTTGAAAAGGCGAAGCTTTCCTCCGAAATAGAGAATCTGGAATTGCAAAATGAAAAACTCCGCCTTGAATTGGATAAAGAGCAGAAAACCATTACAGAAAGTGGTATCATCATAGTAAAAGCAGACATGACATGTAATGATTTTAATCCGTATAAATGGCTGTAATCATATTTTCAGGGATGCTTAGGGTGTTATTCTGGCAATCAGCACATAACGGTCCCGGAATCAGCGAATAACGTTGTGTGATTTTTAAAGTAGCAAGATATATCTGCGCTGATGCTTCATTATCAGGAGGAAAAGCTTCCCTGATTACCATATTGTTCATAGGACGGAATATGGAAATAATAGGCATAACACCCATTTCACACAACCATTGTATGCCATCATAAAAACTGGACAACGGTTCCAAACCCAATACCATCATACTGCGAACATTTCCATCGTTTCCCCATAACCGGACTGCTTCCCTGAAAGCATTTTCATAACGGATTAATGGTATGGAGCCTTTACCTTCCATCATTTCTTTTGCAATTTCACGGTCAAATATTTCAATATTAAAACCGATTTCTGTAATCCCTGCTTTTTTGTACTCTGATAATACAGAAATATTTTCCGGCGGAAGGCACATGGCATAAATGGGTTTGTCGCATTTGGAACGAATATATTCTGAAATAGTCAGAATATTTTTTGTTTCGCTGATAGCATCTCCTGAACCACCACCAATAAGGAAATGCCTGAATTCAACATTATCTAAATAAAAATCAATGATTTCTTTCACATCTGAGATGGTAAAGATGCCTTCTTTAAGTTTTATGTTGCAAAATTTGCATCCCTTTCCTATTTCCTTAAATTGGCAGCGAAATTGATGGTGTACACGCAGTCGGTCTGTCGCCAAAAGAGAAGCATGACGGTAAATAGTTCCGTTTGATGCCGTTTTATCTCCGTTGACATCAATAGTATCAAACGAGATTCTTGATATCTTTTGTCTTTCGTAAGTCAGTATGTATGTTTTGCCGTCATAGTCGATGCAATATGGCGATAACTCTGAAAAATCCGTATGAAATGGGGCATTAATCACCATGTTGTTGGGGAGACGCAGGTCAACGGATTGAAAAACACCTGGACGAATATGTCCGGTCACTTCCATCTGCTGTTTAGCCGATGTAGAAATACGTACTCCCTGATTCAAAAGGCTTATTTTTAAGGCCAGTAAATCACCGGATAATATTTTATGTCGCCATTCATTGGAATCTGGGCGTATGTTTGGAGCAAGAACCAACTGATTGTCACGATTAACCCATCCCAAATTCCTGTCTGTGACAGCTCTGTACAAATATGCATCTTCCTCTGTTGACATGGAGCTACGGAAACCATCACGAAGCGGCTGAGAAATTACGGATGGTAATTCTCTATCCATATCCGAATACCAGGAAGGTACAGTTTTCCCCATAACTGTAAAAAAGCTTTTTGGCGAGCGAATGGACGAAAAGCTTTTCAGAGGACATGGCGCATGATCAAAAGCCATTATATTCAATTCGTGTATAGAGGGCATTTTCTCGTCCTGAAGAATACGATTGAGCATAAATGTTGAGGATTGAAAACGGGTATTCACCTCCAAGAATAAGAGCCTGTCTCTTGTAAGCATAAAATCAAAGCCACAAACCCCACGATATCCTATACTGCGCAGTTCATTTGCCAGAATCGAAGCATCACGAATGATTTTCTTATAAGCATACTCAGAAAAGTTTGTATGAAAATCTGCTCCGATATAAATGAAATGTCTCTCGCATTCTTCCAATATTTGTAAAGATGGTGGAAAAACAATACAATCATCATCAAAAATCACAACGTGAACATTGATCGGAACAGCATTCGCTATGTAAGGCGATAGAATATACGTTTCGTTTGCAGGATTTCTCAACAGAAATGTTTTAACAGCATCCAATGTAAGCCTGTATGTCCCATATCCCCCCGAAGAAATAACCTTTTGTAACACAAAGGAACGGGTATCAAACTCTTTGAATGTTACTTCGGGAATTTGATTTCCTGTGAATTGAACGAATGGGACAATATCTATATAATCTCTGGCGTGGGAACGCATTTTTCCCTTATTCCGTATAAAATCAATAGAAGGAAGAGGATTCACGCAAACTGTCTTCTTTACATATTCTTCCCCGAGTACATAGCTTTGCATTGGATTGTAAAACATAAAACTGACAGATTCGTCTGTTAGAAATTTTGTAGCTTCATCTTTGATATAATCAGTCAACTTCAGATGAGTATTTTTATATTGATTAATTCGGGTATTCAGCTTGTTAGTAAGGGCTGTACAATTATCATGGAATTCCCCATTATAGACAATAGATGCATAGAAATCTATATTGCTGTAATAGGTATCTGATTCTCTCGGTCCTATCCATACAAGTTTTTTCATTTAATCATATACCTCCGATTCTTATATTTTTGACGGATAATTAAGAATTATCTATCACTTTTCATTCGGTGCTTATTTGTA